>JAFYYX010000001.1 GCA_017548925.1 Bacilli bacterium | reverse complement strand
GTTCGGTCCCTATCCGTCGTGGGCGTAGGAAAATTGAGGAGAGCTGTTCCTAGTACGAGAGGACCGGAATGGACATACCTCTGGTGTATCTGTTGTAACGCCAGTTGCAGTGCAGAGTAGCTATGTATGGACGGGATAACCGCTGAAAGCATCTAAGCGGGAAGCCTCCTCCAAGATGAATTTTCCCATTCTTCGTGAAGTAAGATTCCTAGAAGACTACTAGGTTGATAGGCTAGGGGTGTAAGCGTAGTGATACGTTGAGCTGACTAGTACTAATAGATCGAGGATTTAACTTTAATTTATTTATTGATTATTTATGATGAGAGCATTATCTTGTTTTTAAAGGACAAAATCCTTTATTGGTGACGATAGCTAAGTGGATACACCTCTTCCCATCCCGAACAGAGAAGTTAAGCACTTATACGCCGACGATAGTGAATGCGAAAATAGGTAGTTGCCAATATTTTTTTTTGCAATAAAATAGGAAATATTTTTAAATATTTTCAAAGATGTATCAAATCTTGACAATATTTAAAAGTATTTCCTTTATATAGATATACACGTTTGTTATAATTTATTTAGGTGATATTAAAATGGATTACAAATTTACATCAAGATCAGAAGATGACACAAGAGAACTTGCTGAAAACTTAGAAAGCGAAAAATTTGAAGGCATGGTTATATGCTTAAATGGAGAACTTGGTAGTGGAAAGACTCTATTTGTTAAAGGTTTTGCTAAAGCTTTAGGAATAGAAGATGAAATAACATCTCCAACATTTAATATTATTAAAGAATATCTAGATGGTGAAGCTGAACTATATCATATGGATGTATATAGAGTAGAAGATAACTATGAATCTATTGGTATAGAAGATTATTTTAAGAAAAAGGGCGTAACTATTATAGAGTGGGCTGATATGATTAGTGATATTTTGCCTAAAGAAAGGCTGGATATTAATTTTCAAATAGCTGGTGAAAATACTAGGGTTCTAACTTTAGTTCCTCATGGCGAAAAATACGAAGAATTAGTTTCATCAGTATTATAGAAAGAAGTTGATCATATGTATTCAGTTTTAATTGATACACATGATAAAAATGTACTTTTCGTTTTATATAAAGATGGAAAAGTACTTGATAAAATTAACAAAGAAAGTAATATGAGGCATAGTGAAATAGCTATGCCATCTTTAATTGACTTAATTGAAAGAAATAATCTTAAAATTAATGATATTAATGAGATTTTTACTGTAATTGGTCCTGGAAGTTTTACTGGAGTTAGAATAGGCGTTACAATAGCCAAAACACTAGCATATTTGCTTAAAAAACCTATTAGAAGTATTTCATCCATTGATTTAGAATACTTCTCTAATGGGCTTAAAAATGGCTTTTATAGGGTTGATGAGAAAAATGGCTATTTTGTAGCAAATTATGATGGAAAAGTATACTCAAATACAGATATAAAGTATTATTCTATCGAAGAATTTGAAAACAATTATAAAAATGAAGAAATCTATTCAAATATAGAATTAAATTTAGAAGAAATATATAAATATGCTTCTAAATTAGAAGAAGTTAATCCACATTTAGTAAATCCTATATATGTTAAACAAATAGAGGTAGAAAAATGATTATAGAGTTTGATAAAAAATACCTTTTTGATATATATAAATTAGGGTCACTACTAAATAGAGACTATTCTAGATTATATGATGAAGAATCTCTTAATAATGGTGTTAATAAGACTTTTTTATGTGTTGAAAATGAAAAATTAATAGGTTTTGTTCATATTCAAGACTTAATAGATGAAATAGATATTATTAATATTGTTGTTAGTGAGGAAAATAGAAGAAAAGGTTATGCTTCTAAACTAATTGAATATGTTATTAACTATGCTAATAATAGAAAAATTATATTAGAAGTAAGTGATCAAAATGTAAATGCAATTAATTTATATAAAAAGTATAATTTTATTGAAATTAATAGAAGAAAAGGATATTATAACGGAATTGATGCCATAATTATGGAAAAGAAGTGATAAGTAATGAAGGATGTATATATACTAGCTGTTGAAACATCATGCGATGAAACATCTATTGCTATTATAAAAAATGGTAAAGATGTAGTAGGTCTTGAAGTTTATACACAAATGGATACGCATGCCATGTATGGCGGGGTAGTACCTGAAATTGCTTCAAGAATGCATACTGAAGCTATTACTTTAGTTTTAGATTCGCTTCTTAAAAAAACAGGCTTTGATTTAAACAAAATTGATGCTGTTGCTGTTACATATGCACCTGGACTTCTTGGAAGTTTATTAGTTGGCATAGAATTTGCAAAAACTATTGCTTATGTTTATAATAAACCACTTATAAAAGTAAATCATATGGTTGGTCATATATATGCAAATAATATAGAAAATAATTTAGAGTTTCCGCTTCTTGCAATGGTTGTTTCTGGTGGACATACAGAACTTGTTGAAATGACTGGTGATTATGAATTTAATCTTCTAGGTGCAACTTTAGATGATGCTTTAGGTGAAGCATACGATAAAGTTGCTAAAATAATTGGTGTACCATATCCTGGTGGACCTAATGTTGAGAGATTAGCTAAAGATGGTAACGTATGTTACGACCTTGCAAAACCAGTAAATGATAATACTTTAAACTTTAGTTATAGTGGTCTTAAAAGTAATGTTATTAATTTAGTTCATAATTACAAACAACGTGGAGAAGATATTAATATAAATGATTTAGCAGCTAGTTTTCAGTATGTTGCTATTGATGAAATAACAAGAAAAATTGAAATAGCACTTGAACAAAAAGAATACAAAATGTTAGTTCTTGCTGGTGGAGTATCTGCTAATAATTACTTAAGAGATGAAGTTAAAAAAATAACTAATAAATATAATGTTAAATTTACTGTTCCAAAAATGCTTTATTGTACAGACAATGCAGCAATGATTGGAGCAGCAGCTTATCCACTATTTATTAACAAACAAAATATTGCTGATTTTTCTCTTAATGCAAAAAGTCATATATCAACAATTGAATAACAATATACATATTTTTGTATATTGTTTTTAATTTCTTTACATATTCTATGTATAGCTATTATGTTATCTGTAATATTACATGTTTTTACTTTGTTATAATTATTATAGGAGTGTGATTATGGTGCATAAGTCAATTCAAGAAATTTCCCAAATTGCAGGAACTCATAGAGATCATGAAATAAATTTTGCTGAAGCTGAATCGTATTTCGCTGATATTTTTAACAAAGTACTTAATAATGCATCTATATCACAAGATGAACAGGTTTATCTTGATGTTTTTATGGAGAAAATATATCCGAGGATAGGTGGAAGTTTGTATCCATATCCTAGGTATGATGAAAAACTAAAAAAAATATATCAAAAAGCATCAGATTATTTTTTAATTAATTTAAATAAAAATACTAAAGGAAGTATAATATTTTTGTGGTATTTTCAAATGACACAAATGTCTAAAGAAAATGATATGAAACCATCTTTAAAAGTAGGTCACGAAAGGTTTACTAAAGAACCAAATGTGAGAGCGTTTTACCGTGAAGAGAAAACAGGGATAGGCTATTTTCCTGCTGTTTATTTTAATCCAGAATGTATAGATTCTTGTCTCCAAAATAAGGAAAATATAATAGAACTCTTAATAACAAGTTTTCATGAACTTGAACATGCAAGACAAACAGAAATGATGGATAGCGAAAAACTTGATAATCCGCAAGCTTTAATATGGGCTAAAGAGAATATTCTTAGAATAAATGTTATTGGAGAAGCATATTATAAAATTAATTATAGTAATATTTTTCATGAACGTGATGCAAGATATTATTCATATTTTAGAGCAAATAAAATGTTAGAAGGTAAGGGTAGAATTATAACTGGCATTGAAGAAGATGCATATAATCTTGATATACAACACAAAATTAATGAAAATTCTAGTGAAGTATATGCAATTGATCTACTTGATACATTATCATGTGAAGCAATAAAAAAAGATCCTAAACTTTTGGATTATTATCCAGTATTAAAAAACATATACAATTTAGATGGAACTAAAAAAACATTACCACAAATAGAAAGTGACTTAATTTCTAGATTTCAATTAGAATCTAAAAGTAATCCTGAAATTAATGTTGATGAAAAAGTACAAAATTTATTAAAAGGAATATGTGAAACTGATAATGATTTACAATTTCAGTACTTGTGTTATGAAGCTTCTAATTATTATGCAAATAACAATATTGATAAATTTAATTTGACAGTTTCAAATATTTCAAAATTATTAGAAAAACGTGAACTATCTTATGACGAATTTGAAAAGAAGATAAATAATAGAATTAAACAATTAGAAAAGCAAGAGTATATTATAATGCATCCAGAACAAGGACAAAAATTTGATAATAATGCATATTTAAAAGTTCGTAATGAATTAAAAAATACAAAACAATTATTAAAATCTGCTATCGAATATAACCCTAAATTTAAAGAAGAACATAATGAAAGAGTTATGAAGTCTAATATTAAAAGACAACTATCGTTAAAGATTAAAAGAGAGATAGGAGATCCTTATAAGTACTATGCAACCGATAAAGGGTATCTTCAAGCTGTAAGAATGACTCCAGAAGAAGAAAATGAAAGATATAGAAAAGAAATAGAATCATTACTTGAAGCAAATACAAGAGAGGGAGTTCTTGATGGAGAAGCTTTTGAAAAAGATATTCATGATTTAAACACTTATTATGGTACTGGAAGAAAATAAAAAAACGTCGATAATATCGACGTTTATTTTTTTATGGAGCGGGTGATGGGAATCGAACCCACGTTATCAGCTTGGAAGGCTGAAGCTCTACCATTAAACTACACCCGCATTCATTTGAATACTTAAATAGTATAGCATAAAATCTGAAAAAATCAAACATTATTTATATTATAGTTAATAAAATTAAAAGAAGAAAACTATTCGTTTTCTTCTTTCCATTTATTTACTACTTCGCAGTCATCAAAATGTACTTTTTCATGACCCAATATTTGATAATCTTCATGACCTTTACCAAGTATTAATAGAATATCATCTTTTTGCATTGATTCAATTCCTTTATAAATAGCTTCTTTTCTATCAAATATAATTTCAAAATTATTATATTTTAAATCTTTAGTAATATCATTCATGATATTCTTTGGATCTTCTGTTCTTGGATTATCATTAGTAAATATTACATGATCACTTAAGCGACACGCAATATCACCCATAATAGGTCTTTTTATTGGGTCCCTATCTCCACCGCAACCTACAATAGTAAATAATCTATTTTTCTTAAGTTCTAAGAATGAATTAATGACCTTTTCAACTGCATCTGGAGTATGAGCATAATCTACAACTGCAAATCCTTGATTTGCTTCAATTATTTGGCATCTACCTTTTGGTGGATATACAAGTTTAGTTACTTCTTTAATTTTACTTGTTTCAATTCCTAAAGAT
Organism: Bacilli bacterium; assembly: GCA_017548925.1. Classification (GTDB taxonomy): domain Bacteria; phylum Bacillota_I; class Bacilli_A; order RF39; family UBA660; genus RUG13160. Next base: position 1,032,679 of record JAFYYX010000001.1, on the reverse strand, counting down.
TTTAATATTGCATAACAAGTTAGATAGTTATATACATTAAATTTGGATGTTAGATTAGTAACAATAATTTCATCTTTTCCGTTATCAACAAAATTAATTGTTGTATTTATTGGAGTAAAGTGTGCTTCTTTTATTAATATACTTGATCCTTCTTTATAACCAAGTGTTATATTATTAAATCCATTTTTAATAAATTTATCAGCATATGGATCATCATTATTAACAATCATAGTTCCATTTGGAATTAAGTAATTAAATATTTTTAATTTAGCATTAAGATAGTTTTCCATAGATTTATGAAAATCTAAATGATCTTGAGTAAGGTTTGTAAAAGCACAAGTGGTAAATTTAAGGCCTTCAACTCTTTTTTCTTCAAGAGATTGTGAACTTACTTCCATAACAACATGTGTACAACCATTTTCTTTTGCTTGATCAAGCATACTATATATAGCAGTAATTTCTGGTGTTGTATTAGGAAGTTCTTTTTGGAATCCTTCATAGTAAAATCCGATTGTACCTATATAAGCAGCTTTAATACCAAGTTTATTTAACATTTGATATGTTAAATAACAAGTAGTAGTTTTACCATTAGTACCAGTTACACCAATTATTTTAAGTTCATTAATACTATCAGCATATTTACTAACAATTTCTTTTTGAATATAATCTTTAGTACTATCAACTTTTAAAGTTTCAATATCATAGTTAACATCTTCTTCAACTACGATCTTTTTTGCGCCATTATCTATAGCACTTTGAATATAGTTATGTCCATCTACGGTTAAACCTTTGATTGCAACAAAGGTTTGACCTGGTTTTACTTTTCTTGAATCTGTTTCAAATTCTATCATTTCAAGTCACCTTCTTATAAATATATTATCATATTATATTAAATAAGATTTAATTTATTAAAAAACTTTACATAAGAGTATCTAATATCATCATTATTATAAATCCAATAATTGCCGATAAAGTCATGAGTGATTTATGATTATTTTTTTGACTTTCTGGGATTAGTTCTTTAATGATTACATAAATCATAGCTCCCGCAGCAAATGATAAAAATAAAGGCATCAAGCTTGATATTTTTATTGTTAATAAAGCTCCAATTACTCCAAATATAGGCTCTACTACTGCACTTAGTGAACCATACAAAAAAGATTTAAATCTTGAATACTTTTCTCTTCTAAGTGGAAGACTTACTGCAGAACCTTCAGGAAAGTTTTGTAGTCCAATTGCTAATGTTAGTATTAACGCATTAGTAAGTGTTGCACCATTAATACCATATTTAATTGAACCAAAAGCAATTCCTATTGCTAAACCTTCAGGAATATTGTGCATCGTAATAGATATCATTAAAAGTGATGAATTGCTATAATTAATTTTATCTGTTAATAAAATAAACAAACTTCCTAGTAAGAAGCCAACACTTACTATTAAAAATGGAGTTTGTTTTAAAGTAATAGCATTTTCTATAGCTGGATTTAGAAGGGAAAAAAATGATGCTGATAGCATTATTCCTGCAGCAGTGCTAAGTGATATATCCATATAAGTTTTATTTATTTTTTTAAAGAAGAATACCATACTTGATCCAAGAGTTGTTAATAACCAGGTAAATAATGTTGCATATAAAGTAAGTAAAATATAGTTATGAGATAACATTTTATTTGCCTCCACTTATAATATATGGAATTATTTAATCTATGTTATAATTTAGTTAGTGATAATTATGAATTTAATAAAAAATAAATGGACTAAAGAAGATGTTATAGAATTTGATAAGTATCTTTATAGTTTAAGAAGAGAAGAAAAGATAAATTGGACGAAAAATATTGTTTGTACAAAGATGGATACACTAGCAATAGTTTTGCCTGATTTAAAGAAAATGGCTAAAGAAATATACAAAGGTGATTATATTTCTTATTTAGATTTAATGCCTCATAAACATTTTGAATCTTTAATTACAGATGCTTTTTTAATATCTTTAATTAAAGATTATAAAGTTCAAATTAAATATATTAATAAGTTAATTAAATTTATAGATAGTTGGTCAGTAACTGATACACTTAAATTTAGTATTAAGAATCATGAAGATGAATATTTAGAATATGCTAAAGAATTAATTAAATCTAATGAAACTTATGCAAGAAGAACAGGTATAAGAATTTTATTTTCTTATACTAGACTTGATAACTATATAGATCAAATATTTAATATTGTAGATTCGCTTAAGAATGAAGAAAAATATTATGTTAATATGGCTGTAGCATGGCTTTTATGTGAACTAATGATTAAACAAAGAAATAAAACTATTAAGTATTTAGAAAGACATAACCTAAATAAATTTACTATTAATAAAATGATTAGTAAATGTAGAGATAGTTTTAGGGTATCAATTTTAGATAAAGAATTACTTTTAAAATATAAAGTTAAATAGGAAGGAAGATATAAATGAAAAACAAAAATCTTATTGTATTATTAATAATTCTTTTTGTTATTTCTATTATTAGTATTGTTTTTGTATATAATGATTACTTTTTATATAAAAGACCTATACTAAAAATTTCTTCCATTAAAGAAGAAGTTGAAACTTCCGAAATGACTAATGAAAAATATTATACTCAAACTATATATGGCACCATTAAAAATGGTAAGTATAAAGGAAATAAAGTTCAACTAATAAATCATGCAACTAAATCTGGTGTTTATGATGAACGTTTTCATAAAAAAAGCGAATTATTTGTGGAACTAACAAATAATGGTAAGGAAGTAGTTAGTTTTTCTCAGATAAAAAGGGATAAATACTTGGTTATATTATTAGTTATTTTTCTAGATTTAATACTTCTTGTTGCTGGTAAAAAAGGAGTTAAAACGTTAATTAGTTTAGCTATAAATATTATAATATCAATGGTTGCAATATTTACTTTCCAAGAACATTATAAAACACTTAATATGTTAATTTTATATTTTGGTATATCAATAATGTTTATTATTACTTCATTATTTATAACTAATGGAAAAGGTAAAAAAACACTGGCTGCTGTTTCATCAGCAATTGCATCAATGTTTATATCTTTTGGACTTGCATTTTTTGTAATTAAAATATATGGTAAACCTTTACCATACTGGACACTTGAATACATTGAAGCAGTTCATCAATATGAAAATTTCTTCTACGTAACAATACTTCTTAGTGGACTTGGTGCAATAATGGATATATCAATAACAATAAGTTCATCTTTAAATGAACTTATTGTTAAAGATCCAAAGATTAAATTAAAAAATTTAGTTAAATCTGGTAGGGAAATATCTAAAGATATTGTAGGTACAATGACAAATGTTATGTTATTTACTTGTTATACTTCTATAATACCTTTAGCTTTATTACTTATAAAAAATAATATTATTTTAGGTGAAGCTATATCTAGATATGGAAAAATAGAATTAATTGTTGTTTTAACTAGTTGTATTGCTATAGTGCTTGCTATACCAATTTCACTATTTATATCAACATTTATTTTAAAACCTCAAAATAGTAAAGGAGGTAATAAGTAATGGTACTTATATTATCTTCTATATTATTTTTACTTTTAGTTTTAACTGGTAAAACAAGGGGAGTTAAAACTTTTGGTTTATTTTATTTAAGTATATTTTTAATTATTGTTTATATATTTATGATGTCTCTTGGTTTTAATGCTATTATCCATGCAGTAATAATATGTGTACTTGTTACACTTGTAACACTATTTGGACTTAATGGAGTAAATGTTAAAACTAAATCAGCATTTAAAGCGGTTATGGTTGTATTATTATTTATATTTTTACTTACATTCTTTATAGGTATGAATGCTAATATTCAGGGGTTTAGTGCTGAATCACTTGAAAATATTGGTGGATATTCATTTGATTTAAATTATAGTATGAGAGATGTATTTATAGGTATGTATTTAGTATGTATTATAGGTACTGTAATAGATACATCTATATCTATATCATCAGCATTAAATGAAGTATATGAAAATAATAAACATTTAGATAAGCATGAACTATATGAATCAGGTATGAATATAGGAAAAGACATACTTGCTACTACAGTAAATACATTATACTTTGCAGTTAGTAGTGGTTTTATAGGTTTCTTTATGTGGCACTATAATGCTTCTTTTGGTTATATACTTAACTATAAATCCTTTGTTCAAGAAATATTTAAATTACTTATATGTATTATAGGATCAATATTAGTTATACCTATAACATCCTACATTACTTCAAGAGCATTAGTTAAAGATAATAAATAGACAATAAAATATCATATGTAACAACATATGATATTTTTTTTAATTTCAATATTTATTACCTTGCTTATAATTTCCTTATTGGGGGATTTTTTTATGTTAGAATTAAAAAATATTTATAAGAGTTATCAATTAAGTGATAATAGACAAGAAGTATTAAAAGATATTAATATTTCATTTAGAAAAAATGAATTTGTTTCAATTTTGGGACCCAGTGGTTCAGGTAAAACAACTCTTCTTAATATAATAGGTGGAATTGATAATTATGACTCAGGTGATTTAATTATAGATAATATTTCTACAACTAAATATACTAATTCTAATTGGGATAATTATCGAAATAAAAAAATTGGTTTTGTATTTCAAAATTATAATTTAATAGATCATTTATCTATTTTTGATAATGTAAGGTTAGCACTTACATTATCGGGATTAAGTAAAAATGAAGTATATAATAAATCAGTAGATGCATTAAAAAGTGTTGGTTTAATTGAACATATTAATAAAAAACCTAATCAACTTTCTGGTGGACAAATGCAACGAGTTGCAATTGCAAGAGCAATAGTTAAAAATCCAGATATTATAGTTGCTGATGAGCCAACTGGAGCACTTGATTCTAAAACAAGTGCTGAAATAATGAAAATATTAAAAGATATTTCTAAAAATAGACTTGTAATTATGGTTACGCATAATCAAGAACTTGCAAAAGAGTATTCATCGAGAATTGTTAGTATAGAAGATGGAAAAATTATAAATGATTCAAATCCTTATAAGGTGATAAATAAAGATAAAAATGAAATAAGTAGTAATAAATCATTAAAATTTATTACATCTTTAGAATTATCATTCAAAAATCTACTAACAAAAAGGAAAAGGGCTATTTTAACATCTTTTGCTTGCTCTATTGGTATTATAGGGATTGCTTTAGTTTTATCTATAACTAATGGTGTTAATAAATATATTAAGGATGTTGAAGTTAATTCAATAAATGATTATCCAATTATTATTGAAAGAAATACTTATGATGTTTTTGAAACAGTTTCTCTTCCAAGGAAAAAATGCGAAAACAATAAAGTATGCATAAATGATGAAAAAAATGGATTAATAATTAAGAATAATATAAAAGATTTTAAAAACTATATTGATATTAATGATAAATTTAAAAAATATGCAACTAACATTGTAAGCTCATATGATATTGATCTAAATGTATATAATAAAGATTATAAAAAAATTGATAAAGATTTATTTAAAGAACTAAATTTTAGTGACTATAGCATAGTTTATGGAAGAAAGCCAAAAGAATATAATGAAATTGTTATAGTTTTAGATAAAAATAACTATTTATCTAAAGATTTTTTGTCATATTTGAATTTAGATATAAATAAAACACATTTTACTTATAATGAAATAATAAATAATTCATTTAAATTAATTTTAAATACTGATTATTATAAAAAAGAAGAGAATCACTATGTAGATTATTCTAATAATTTAGAATTTATTAAGAATATTGTGAATAGCGGAGTAGATTTAAAGATAGTTGGAATATTAAATAGTGAAGAATCTATGAATTCTTGCATAGGTTATACTGAAAAATTGAATAAATATTTAATTGATAATATTAGTAAGACGGAAATTTATAGAGATCAGATAAATTCTAAGAAAACAAATGTTACTAACAATACTAATTTTGATGATTTTGATAACACTTATGAGTCTTTAGAAAAGTTTCTAGGTGTTTATGAAATTAATAATCCTTCGAAAATTAGTATTTATGCAAAAGATTATAAATCTAAAGAAAAGATAATTAGTTTAATTAATGAATATAATGAAAAACAGACTGATAAAGATAAAATTAAATATAATGATATGATGAAATTGCTTGTTGATACTCTTTTAAATATATTAAATGTTATTTCTTATGTTTTAATTGGTTTTGCAAGTATAAGTTTAGTAGTATCTAGTATTATGATTTCTATAATTACTTATATTAGTGTTTTGGAAAGAACTAAAGAAATAGGTGTATTAAGGGCAATAGGCGCTAGTAAAAAAGATATTAAAAAAATATTTAATGCTGAAACTATTATTGAAGGTTTTTTAGCAGGTGTAATAGGTATTATAATTACTAAATTTTTAAGTGTATTTATTAATTTAATAGTTAGAAATATAATAGATATTAAAAATATATCTATACTTTCAATAAATAATATCTTTTCACTAATTATATTAAGTATATTAGTTAATCTTTTATCTGGTTTAAAGCCATCAATTACAGCGTCCAATAAAAATATAGTTGATGCTTTTAGATGCGATTAAAATACAATAATAATTGTTTGTTAATATTTCTTATTTTTGATATAATCGCTTTATGGTGAGTAACATGAAAAAGCAATATATTAACTTTATTAAAATATTTTCAATACTCTTTGTTATAAATATTCATGTCTTATCTAAAGCATGGAATGTTTGTAATCCATTATCTTTTAATTTTAAACTATTAACTTTTATTGATATTATTTTTCATGTTTGTGTTCCTTTATTTGTAATGTGTAGTGGTAATATCTTTTTAAATAGAGATGATAATTTAAAAAAGATATTAACTAAATATACTTTAAAAATGTATTTAGTTTTAGTTTTATTCTCGATACTATACAAAACAGCCGATATTATGTTTTTAGCAGATTCAACTTTTACTTTTAAAACATTTTTAATAATATTAAAAGATTCATTATTATTTAAAACAATATATCATTTATGGTATTTAAAAGTAGTTATAGGAATGTATCTGTCAATACCAATATTTAAACTTTTATTTAAAATTAAGTATAAGTATATTGATCATTTAATACTTTTATTGTTAGTGCTTATTTTTAAAGTATTACCAATATTTATATCTAATGGTATATTTACAACATTTATAAGCGTAGAAGGATTTATTATTTATTTTTATTTAGGTTATTACTTAGAAAAATATTTTAGTAAAAAATTATTATATTTTGGAATCCCAATATTTATATTCAGTTATTATTATAGTTATGTTATGACAGTTTCTTTATCTATAGAAAATAATTTACCAACATTAAATTATATAGATTATTTATCATACAACATTATGGGCATTTCAATATTTGCTTATTTAATTATATATAACTTTAAACATATATTTGATAAATCTAAATTTAAGAATATTATTGAAGTTTTATCAAAGTATAATTTTTATATTTATTTATTCCATGGTTTTACAATTGCACTTTTATATAAGTTAAAATTAATTAATTTATACCATTTAAAAACTCCATTAATTGTTTTTGTTTATGGAATTATCGTTTATATATTAACACTTTTATATGTTATTCCTATTAAAGAATTTATGTTATGTGATAAGAAATTACTATTAAAAAGAATGAATAATTTTATAAATAAATATTTATCAAAAATAATTGTGGGATTTATATTTATTCAACCAATACTTGATTTATTATCATCACTAGAAATAAATGTTCTTCATATTGGTTTATCTATGGGATCTATAGTACGTTTTATATTTATGCTTTTATGCATATATTATGTACTATTTATAAGTAAAGAAAAGAAATATAAATATGTTGTTATATCCATATTAGTTTATATATTTTTATTCATGGGCACAATTTTGTATTTTAAAGGATTTAATATAATTTCTTATGAAATGAGAAATTGTTTATATACATATTTCTTACCAGTTATATTAATTGCTTTATATTTAATTTTTAAAAATAAAGCTGTTAATATTAAATTAAATCATATATTTATTTTGTATATAATATATTTAATATTTATTCTTATTCCAAATTTAACTCATACAGGATTTGATAGTTACTGGCAATCTAAAGTAGGTTCTACAGGATGGTTTTATAGTGCTAATTCTTTAGGTAATTTTATTTCAATAATTATGCCATTTATTTTTTATTATTTAATAAAAAGTAAAATTAATATTTTCTTAAAAGGTTTAGTTATTGTTTCATCATTGTATGTTTTTGTTAGTATAGGTACTAAAGTACCAGTAATTGGATTTCTACTTTGTTTATTAGTTCACTTTATTTACTATATAATTAACTCTATTAAAAGTAAAAAATATAAACTCTTATATGTTTCTTTAATTACTTTTATTGTAGGAGTTATATTAAGTATAATAGTGGTTCCTAAAACTTCATTTTATAAGAACTTAGAGATTCATCGTAAGTTCTTGGGTGTTAATCATTATTATGAAGTATTTACTGATTATAAATTAGTTGATCACTTTATATTTAGTCAGAGATTAACCTTCTTAAAAAATTCTAACAATAATTTTAAAGATGTATCAATTACTGAAAAAGCTTTAGGAATGGGATATATTGAAAATTATTCTACTGATAAAATGTCAGATAAAACTATTGAGATGGATTATTTTGAAGTCTTTTATCGTCACGGTTTAATTGGATGCATAATATTTTATCTAGTATTTATTCCTTTTATAGTAACATTCTTTAAAACTAAACAAGATAAATCATTACTTAATATTGAATTTAAATTAAGTATTGTGTTAATTTTACTTCTTTCACTTTTCTCAGGACACGTACTTGTAACACCATCAATATCTATTTTTGTTGCTTTAATAATCAATATTTTTATAAATAGAGATAATTATTATAATTTTGGTTTAAATTCATAAGAAAAACGTCGATTTAATCGACGTTTATTTTTTTATGGAGCAGCTGAGGAGAATCGAACTCCCATCTCGACCTTGGCAAGGTTGTATACTAACCATTGTACTACAGCTGCGCATAAATATATTATCAAAATAAATAGTTATTTGCAAGTTTATTTTATCAATATATCATGTTATAATTATAATGCATTAAATGAGGTAATATGATGAAAAGTTTTTTTAAAAAAGTAAAAAAATCTATGGTTAATTACTTTATGACAAATAAACTATTTGTTTCATATGTTGTTCTTGCTTTTATAGGAACTATTATTGCAAGATTTTTTTCGTTTGGTCATACTATTTTTTTAAAAGCTCAAGTTACTGATTTAGCAATGATTCTACTTATAGGTTTGTTTGGTTATTTATTTAAACCTAAAAATAGATTTAGATATTATTTAACATGGCTTATTATTTTTACTTTAATTGAAACTATAAACGTTATATATTATAAATTCTTTACAAGTTTTGCATCATTTAGTGAAATAGCAACTTTAGGTCAAACTGAAACTGTTGCTGGATCAATTTTTGAAAAACTTCATATTATTAATTTTGTATATGTTTTATCTCCGGTAATTTTTTACTTAACTCATTTAAGAATATCAAAAACAAACTATTATACTTTTATAGAAAAGATTAATAACACTAAAAAATGTGTTCTTGGTGTATTAATAGCTGCTTTTATATGTTTAGCATATAGTTTTGGAACAGCTACTAGAACAGATTATAGCCGCATTGCGAAGCAGTGGAATAGAGTTTATATAGCTGATAGATTTGGATTTATTTTATATCAGTTTAATGATTTAGTTCAAACTCTAACACCTAAATTTAGTAGTTTATTTGGTTACGAAGATGCTGCTAGAGCTTTTGAAAATTATTTCATTAATGAAAGAGAAACCAAATACAATACAAAAAATGAATATACTAATATATTTAAAGGAAAAAATGTAATTTTTGTACATATGGAAAGTATACAAACTTTCTTAATGGATTATAAATTTAATGGAGAAGAAGTTCTACCAACTGTTAATAAACTTGCTAGTGAAGGTATGTTCTTTGAAAACTTCTATCCACAAATATCAACAGGTACATCTTCTGATACAGAATTTACTTTACTTACAAGTTTAATGCCTGCTGCATCAGGTACAGTATTTGTAAGTTATTATAATCGTACTTATAATACTATTCCTAAGTATTTAAAAGATCTTGGATATACTACATTTAGTATGCATGGAAACCATGCATCTATGTGGAATAGATCTAAAGTTCATCCTAAACTTGGATATCAAAAAATGTATTTTGAAGAATCATTTAAATATACTGATGATGATGTTATTAACTTAGGTATTAACGATTCACTTTTCTTTGAACAAGCAATGCCTATACTAGAAAATATAGAAAATGAAAATTCTCCTTATATGGGAACTATAATTACTTTATCTAATCACTCTCCATTTACTTATACAGATAAGTATTTACCATATGATTTATCATATACTTATACAAATAGTAAAGGAAATAAAGTAACAACTAATTATTTAAGTGGTACTGCTGCAGGAAACTATATTACTTCAGCTCATAGTGCTGATGTTGCACTTGGTGAATTTATTGATTATATTAATGAATCTGATTTATTTAATGATACTATTTTTGTATTTTATGGTGATCATGAATCTAGATTATCAAAAAGTGAAATGAATTATTTAATAAACTATAATCCAGAAACAGGTAATTTATATGACAAAAATGATCAAAGATATAAAGCTTATGATAATTTTGATCATGAACTAAGTAAGAAAACACCGCTTATTATTTGGTCAAAAAATAAAAATATCAGAGAAAGTATTAATAAAAAAGTATCGTATACAATGGGCATGTATGATGTAATGCCTACTATTGGTAATATGTTTGGTTTTAGTAATCCATTTGCAATGGGTCATGATATATTTAGCATTAAGAATAATAATACTGTTGTTTTCCCTAATGGTAATTTTGTTACTAATAAGGTTTATTATAATAATGTAAAAGGTAAATATAAGGCCTTAAAACCAGGTATTGTTCTCGATGAAAATTACATCAAGGAAAGAACTGATGAAGCTGAAAGAATTCTTGATGTAAGTAATGGCATCATTGTTCATAATTTAATTAAAAAAGATGGATCTAATGTTTTAAATAGAATAGAAAGTGGGAATTAATTATGGGTAAAGGATATAGAACTGGCTTAGTTATTATATTAGTTTTAACACTTGCTATATTATCTACATATGTTCTTTCTCATTTTGTGTTTAAATTTAAAAAAAGTACAGGTTTTTCTAAAGTTGTAGATAAAATATCAAAATATGACTATACACTTGATGAGAGAGACTCAAAATTAATGAGAGAAAAATTTAAAGATTTAAAAAAAGTTTTAAAAGCTGATCAAGTTAATTATGATGAATATGCAAAGTTACTTGCTCAAATGTATATAATTGATTTATATGACATTAATAATAAAGTAAATAAATATGATGTTCCTTGTTTAGAATATATTTATAAATCAGAACAAGATAAGTTTAAAAAAATGATTAAAACACAATTTTATAGTCAGTTAGTTGATAATTCTGATGGTAATAGAAAACAAGAGTTACCATCAGTTAAATCAATTGAAGTAATATCATCTGATGAATCAAAAGTTGATGTAAGTGGTAAAAGTTATGATGGTTATATTATTGTTCTTTCATGGGAATATGATAAAGATTTAGGTTTTGATAAAAAATCTGAAGTAAGAATTGCTAAAGATAACAATAAACTCTATGTTATTAAACATTCACCAATTATAGATTGATTTTTAACTAAGTTTGTATATAATAGTATTCGAGGTGAGAAAATATGGATAAATTTGATAAAATTGATATAGTATTTATATCATTAATTTCTTTTTATCTGTTAGTTTTCACCATTATATTAATATTATTAATATGGAAACATCGTGGAATTAGAGGTTTATTTAGATATTTACTTGATAGAAATGCTATTACAATAACAAATAATGGTGAAGTAATAGATCATACTGAAGTAAAAATAAAAAAACCTAAAAAGGCAAAGAAATTATCTAATAAGAATAAAGTTACTATTAAAGAGTTCTTTGAAAAAAGAATTAAAAGTTTAAAAAAAGATATTGCTAAAGAATTTATTGAAGAAAAAGATAAGGATAAAAATGCAAAATCTACTAGTAAGAAATCTTCAACTAAGAAGCCTTCTACTAAAAAAACAACTACTAAAAAAACTACAAACAAGAAAAAGGTTGCAAACAAGACTAATAATTCTAATACAAAGAAAACTGCAACTGCTTCTAAAAAGAAATCTAATAATACTAAAAAGAAAACTTCAAATAGTAGTAAGAAACCTACTACTAAGAAGAAAACTACAAGTAATAAAAAGAAAACAAGTAAGAAATAATTCTTACTTGTTTTTATTTATTAACATAAACTTTTAATTTTTTAACATTTGATACTCTTGTGTTTTTACTTATACTTTGATTTGAAACATATCCAGTATCAACCTTTTTATTATACTTGTTACTTGAAGAATCTACATATTCTATTTCAAGTTCTATGCCTTTTTCATTACAGTAATTAACAACATCACTTACAGATTTACTTGTAAAATCAGGAAGAAGATCTATTGTGTTTCCACTTCTTAATCCTTGACCAATTACTTTTTCTTCATACTCAACATTAATATCATAACTAAATGATTTATTTAATGTAGCATTTTTAGATCCTAAATTTATTTTCATAGCATCTTTAATTGCTTCAAGTGATGCTGAATAATATCCGATACATGATCTATATCCACTTGCTGTATAAATAGGTAAGTCATAATATTCCATATATGTTCTTTGAATTGTGAACATATCTTCACCATTAAGTGAATTAAGTAGCATTTGTTTAATAGTATCATATAGTGATAATATTTGATCTCTATCTATATTAGATGCAATATTATTACTTATTGATTCAAGTACACCTTTAAAATCACTAAATGAAATGTTTTTAACAAGTTTTCTTGCGATTGCTTCAACAACTAGTTGTTGGTTTTTAGTTCTATCAATATCTCCTCTTTGAAGAGTGTGACGGTGTCTTGCAAGAGCTAAGGCTTGCTCACCGTTTAAGTGTTGTTCCCCTTTATCAAGACAAATTTCGTATTTTCCAAAACGTCTATTACTATCTTGTTCGCAGAACTTTTTAGGAACGTTTACATCAATACCACCAAGTTCATCAACTAAATTAACAACACCTTTAAAGTTAATTTTAACGTAGTAATCTATTTTTATTTCTGTTAACTGTTCTATTGTATCAATAACACACTTAGTTCCATATGCAGCAGATGAATTTATTTTATATTCAGCATTTTTACGACATGCTATTGGAACATATGTATCTCTTGGAATACTAAACATTGTTGCATTTAATGTTTTAGGATTAAATGTAATAATCATTAATGTATCACCATTAAATGCAGCATTAGCATTTAGACCATCTTTTTCTGAATCAACTCCCATGATCAGAAGAGTAAATGGTTCGGTTAAATTTTTGTCACTTTTAATTTCAAGGTCTTGATTTTTCATTTTCTTACTTAACTTATATACAACTTTGGTATCTTCATCTAAAGTTGTATAATCTTCTTCATTTTGATAAATAGTTAAGTAGTTACCTTGTAAGAAGATAGCATCAATTGCATTATCATAAAGGGCATCAAGCATTTGATAATAATCGTTATAAGTAACTATATCATTTTTTAAATCTTTATTTTTAATTAATTTATTTGGAAGAATATATCCTTCGATATCATCTTTTCTTTGAATCATACCTATTTTTGATTTATCATCAAATTTAGTATCCTTTAATGTAACTAATTTAGTTGTATAAATTATTTCTTTTCTTTCCTTAAATAAATCAAGTGATTTATAAAGAATATTTATATAGTATGAACTAAATGTAAAAATAAGTGAAAAGATTATAGTAAATGTTGTAAGGATTGCAAACTTATGATGTTTTTTTAAGATAATATTCATAAGGCAACCTATAAAATAATAAACAAACCAAAATCCAAAGAATATTAATACTGTAATACGGATAAAAGTTTCAATTCTTTTTAAGTTTAGGACGCTAATAGTAAAAACAACATATAACACTAAATAATATAGAAGTGATATTCCATACATTGCTAATTCAACTTTGTTTGCACGTTTTAATTTTTTAAGTAATATTTTCATATTAGCAACCCTTTCATACTTTATAAATTATAACTTATATTTTGAAATAATACAAATAGATATTATGCTTTACATTTGCTTTATACACCCTTGTAAATCAAGTAATGTAATATCCTTGAATATAGGTTATAATTATGTCAAATAGGGAAGGAGGATTTCTTATGAAAAAGTTCGTAAAATATATAGTTTTTACATTTTTTATAATGCTTTCTTTTCTACTACTTAATGATGATGTTTTTGCATCTTATGTTGGTTATACAACTGGTAATGTTAACTTTAGAGCTGGTGCATCTACTTCTAAAAAGGTTTATATGGAAATTCCTAAAGGAACTCAAGTAGAAGTTTTAGATGTTAATCCAGTTAAAGGATCTGGATGTAGTTATGGATGGATAAATATTTCATATGCAGATAAGACTGGATATGTTTGTTCTAGTTATTTATATATTGATGGTAATGATGCTTATTTAAGACCATGGATTACACCTAAAAAAGCAATTGTTGGTGGAGCTAAATTCATAGGTGCATCATATATTAATGCTGGTCAATATACATCTTATTTAAAGAAATTTAATGTTGCTAATAGTAATTTATATGCTCATCAATATATGGGTAATGTTAGAGCTCCTTATAGTGAAGCTAAAACAAGTTATAACGCTTATAATAAAGCTGGAATTATTAATAATACATTAATATTTGCAATTCCTATATATGAAAATATGAATGAAACATATGCTCTTCCAGGAACAGATGCTGATATGACTGGAATTGATGAAGTACAAGATCAAGAATTTGAAGCAAAATTAGATGAACAACAATTTCCAGAAAGTTATAAAAGAAGATTAAGATATATACATTTTTTATATCCTAATTGGAAGTTTGAAGGTATTAAAACTAATCTAAATTTTTCTGATGTTATTGAAAATGAATACGACTTATGTGTTATTGATTCAACTAATTCAATATATTTAAATGAAACAGATTATTCAACTGAAAAAGGATGGCATACTCCAAATAGAGCTACTACAGCTTATTATTTAGATCCAAGAAATTTCTTATTTAACCATGAAAGAATCTTACAATTTGAAAAACTATATTATAACGATATATATACTGAAGAAACTGTTCAAGCTGTTTTAAATAATACGTTTATGAGTGGTACTTCTAATTTAGATAATCAATCATATGCATCTATATTTGTTGAAGCTGGTAGAACAGCAAATGTTAACCCAGTTTATCTTGCTTCTTTATCTAAACAAGAGGTAGGAACTAATGGTGGTAGAGCAACATCTGGTGCAGAGTTTACTTATGAAGGTAAAACATATTCTGGATTATATAACTTTTATAATATAGGTGCTTATGCATCTGCATCTAGTCCAGTACTTGCTGGTTTAGTATGGGGTTCTGCAGGAATAGAATTTATTAATAATACGCCTGTTCCAGTTTCAACTGATGATCAAGGTAATCAAACAACTGTGGTACCAACTGTTACACCTGTTGTTGTAACTATTAAAAAAGGTGATCCTAATGATGATGGAAAAATAAATTCTGGGGATTTACTTGTAATAAGACAACATTTACTTGGTACAAAAATCTTAGAAGGTAATAATTTAACTGCTGCTGATGTTAATGGAGATGGAAAAGTTAACTCAGGAGATTTACTTAGAGTAAGACAACATTTGCTTGGAACTAATCCTATAGAATAATAATAGAAAAGGGGAATAAATGTGAAAAAAACAAAATATTTATTAACTTTAGTTGGCGTTTTTTCGTTTGGAATAATTAATGCTATTGCTGCAACTGCATCAATTTCAGCTCCTAAGCAAGTTGAAGTTGGGCACAGTGTTAAAGCAACTGTTACAGTAAATGCTGCAGCATGGAATATTAAAATAAATGGAACTGGTAATACAAATGGTTGTAGTGCAAAAGAATCTGACGTATCAAAAAATGGAAATAATGTAAAACAATATATTTCTGTTTCATGTACTGCTAATTCAACTGGAATTATTAAAATTTCTTATTCTGGTGATATAACAGACGCAAATGGTTCTACTAAAGATGTTAGCGGTTCTACAACAATTAATGTTGTTGCTGCTAGACAAAAATCTACCAATAATAACTTAAAATCTTTATCCATTGAAGGTTTAACTATATCTCCTGAATTTAATAAAGACACTTTAGAATATACTGCAACAGCAGAACCTGGTACAGAAAAGATAAAAATTGAAGCTGCAAAAGCTGATGGTTATGCATCTTTAACTGGTGATGGTGAAAAAGATGTTGTTGAAGGAGAAAATAAATTTGATATTGTTGTAACAAGTGAAACAGGTGCTGTTAAAACATATACTCTTACTGTTACAGTCAAAGAATTTGCACCTGTTATAGTTAAAGTAAATGATGAAGAATATAACTTAGTTAGAAAAATAGGTGAACTAGTAAAACCACAAGGTTATTTAGATAAAGCATTAACAATTGATGATAATCAAATAGAAGCTTTATATAATGAAGATTTAGATAAAACATTAGTTTATTTAAAAAATAGTGATGGTAAAGCATATTTATTTGAATATAATGATGAAAAATATACTAGATATTATGAATTTACATTTAAGGAATTTACTTTAAATTTGCTTTCTATGAAAAAAGATTTACTTCCAAAAGGTTATAGCAAATATACTGAAAGCTTTAATGATGATGAAATTATAGTTTATAAAAAAGCTAAAAAATCAAATTTTGGTTTAGTATATGCTATGGATACTGTAACTCATGAAAAGAATTTATATCAAATTGATTTAAAAAATGGTACAGCACAATTATTTAATGAAGAACTAGTTAGTGCAATTGAAACAAATAATAAAAAGGTTTTAATTGTACTTGGAGCTTTACTTGGCGTAATATTTATTGAGTTTATTGCTTTGCTTGCATCTAAAGGAAAAAGAAGAAAATTAATAAATAAATTAAAATCTGAAAAAGTAGAAAAAGTAAAAACTCAAGCTATTAAGGAATCTAAAGAAGAATCTATTGATAAGAAAATTCCTGAAAAACATGAAGAAGAGATTAAAGAAGTAGAAACTAAGAAAAAGAAATCAAAAAAATGATTTCTTTTTTTATTCAATTATGTTTCGACTTTTTACTTTCAATAAGGTATAATGTTTATTAGCAGGAGATGGATAATATGCCAGAAGTTAATGGATTTAATATATTTCAGATTATTTTAGTTACATTTTTATCATCTGTTATTCTTGTTCCTATTTCTAAAAAGGTAGCAAAACATATTGGTGCACTTGATTATCCTAATGAAAGAAAAATACATAAAAGAGTAACACCAAGACTTGGTGGACTTGCAATATTTGCATCATTTTTAATTGGATATATGCTATATGGCAATAATTCACCTCAGATGTTATCAGTATTAATTGGTAGTTTTATATTAATTCTTATGGGAATGGTTGATGATATAAATCCTTTATCATCAAGAGTTCAATTTTTATTTCATTTAATAGTATCTGCAATAGTTGTATTTTATGGAAAAATATATTTAACGGAAGTGTCTTTCTTTGGAATTAATATTTTATTTTCAACACCTGTTGCTTACACGCTATCAATTATATTTATAGTATCTTTAATAAGTGCTATTAATTTAGTAGATGGTCTTGATGGAATGTCATCAGGAATAGGCATTATATATTTTATTACTATTTCTGTTGTTGCTTACCTTCTTGGAAGATTTACTGGACTTGAGGTTATACTTGCACTTATTATGATAGGATCTTTACTTGGATTCTTAGTTTATAATTTTCCACCAGCTTCAACATTTATGGGGCAATGTGGAAGTAATTTCTTAGGTTTTATGGTTGCTGTTACATCTTTAATTGGATTTAAAACAACAACATTTATTTCTGTTATAATTCCTATTGTTATTTTAGCTCTTCCAATATTTGATACTGCTGTATCAATACTTAGAAGACTACTTAAAGGTCAAGGCATTACAGAGCCTGATAGAGAACATTTTCATCACCAATTATTAAAGATGAAATTTTCACCAAGAACATCTGTAATAATAATATATTTAATTAATATTTTATTTGCGGCAGTATCAGTATTCTATGTACTAGGAGATAACATGCTTGCAATTATTTTATATGTTCTTCTTATGATTCTTTTGCTATTTATTGTTTTAAAAACAGATATTTTGTTTGAACATAAAAAGAGGAAGAAAAATGAATAATAAAGGATTTAATCGTATCGAAATGGTATGTTCTATTCTTGTTATATCAATTATTGTAGCTGTAATAATTCATTTACTTCATCCAAAATTTATATATGCAAAAGAATCAACATTTATTGGTCAAGCTAATAATATTATTAAAGCTGCAATTAATAAATATACATCTGATAGCAATGAATCAGATGAAATATACCCTGATGATGTATATAATGAATTAAATATTTCTGATAAATTTGTTGGAAGAGTTTGTTATAATATCAAATCACTTAAAGGAAAATATCTTGAAAAATTAGATAGTTCATATCAAGGAAGTATTGAAATATGTACTTTATCTGATTGTAAAGAGAAAACAAAAATATGGCTTAGTAATGATAAATATTTTTTATCTGGAGCTGAAGGAAATGTTTCTAAAAAAGATTTAGCAAAACATGTTCTTGGAATTAACCATTGTGGATATACTTATTAATAAAAACATCTATAATTTATAGATGTTTTTTGTTATAATTAATAATAGGGTGATACTAATGATAAAGCTTATAGATGGAAATAAAGCCTGTGCTGATGTTGCTAAACTTTTTAGTGAAGTTTGCGCTATTTATCCTATAACTCCTTCTAGCCCTATGGCTGCTGAAGTTGGTAAGTTGTCTGATAAAGGAGAAGAAAATTTATTTGGTGGTAAAACCAAAGTAATTGAAATGCAGTCTGAAGCAGGTGCTGCTGGTGCACTACATGGAGCACTCATTAGTGGTTCTTTTGCATCTACATTTACTTCATCTCAGGGTTTACTTCTTATGATACCTAATATGTATAAAATAGCTGGAGAAATGCTTCCAGGTGTTATACATGTTGCTGCAAGAAGTTTATCTACTCATGCTTTATCTATTTTTGGAGATCATCAGGATGTATATGCAACTAGAGCAACAGGATTTTGTATGCTAGCATCTAGTAATGTTGAAGAAGCAGGTAATTTAGCTGCTGTTGCGCATTTATCTGCAATTGAGGGAAGTTTACCATTCTTGCATTTCTTTGATGGATTTAGAACAAGCCATGAAATGAATACAGTAAATATACTTTCAACTGATGATATAAAAACTTTATTTGATATTAATCAAATTGATAAATATAAAGATAGATTTATTAACGTAGGTAATGATATTCAAAGTGGTCTTGCACAAAACGAGGATATATATTTTCAAACTACAGAAGCAAGAAATAAAGCCTATAATAACATGCCTGAAATTGTTGCTAAGTATATGGATAGAGTTAATAGTATTTTAGGTACTAATTATGCACCATTTGAGTATTATGGTAGTTATAAAGCTAGTGATATTATTATTGTTATGGGCAGTGCATCTGATACTACTAAATTAGTTGTTGATAATTTAAATAGAAATGGTTATGACGTAGGTATGATTTCTGTTCATTTATATAGACCATTTAGTAAAGAATTTTTACTTAAAGCACTTCCAGAAACTGTTAAAAGAATAGCAGTTTTAGATAGAACTAAAGAAGCAGGTTCTATTGGAGAACCATTATATTTAGATGTTGTTGCAGCACTTGCTGATAAAAATATTGATATAGTTGGTGGAAGATATGGACTATCTAGTAAAGATGTAACACCAGCTGATATAAAATCTGTATTTACTATGCTTATGGGACATAAGAAAAATAACTTTACTATAGGTATAGTTGATGATGTAACTAATTTATCTTTACCAAGAGAAACATTTAATTTGGATTTAAAATTAGATGAAGTTAAAATCTTTGGTTATGGATCAGATGGTATGGTATCTGCATCTAAGGAAATGCTCGATATTTTAGTTAATAAACAAGGTAGAATAGCTCAAGGTTATTTTGAATATGATTCAAGAAAATCTGGTGGAGTAACTGTATCACATTTAAGAGTTGGTAGAAGTGAAATAAGAGCACCTTATTATGTTAAAAATCCTAATTTTGTTGTAGTAACCAAACTTGAATATTTAAATAAATATAATTGTTTAGAAGGTATATCTGATAGAGGAGTTCTACTTGTTAATACATCCTTGAAAGAAGAAGAATTTAATTCTTATGTTAAAGGTGAAGTTAAAACTGATATATTTACTAAAAATATTATGGTTTATTTAGTAGATGCCGATAAACTAGCTAACGAAAATAACTTAAAAGGTAAAATCAGTAAGATTATGGAAGTTATTATTTTAAGAGTTCTTGGTGTTAATGATGCTACTAAAGTTGTTAGTGAAAAGGTTAGAGAAGCATTTAAAACTAAAGGTGAAGATGTAATAAATAATAACATTAAAGCTCTAGAACAAGCTTTATATAACATAAATGTGTATTCTGCATTTGAAATTGGTGATGAACTTCCAAATGAAGATTTAAATATCTATGAAAGAATTAATAAAAGACTTGGAAACTATTTAAAAGTAAGTGAATGTTTAGAATTTGCTAATGGTGTTATGCCAAATGATTTAGCTACAAAGGATAAGAAAATATCTACAGAATTAGTTCCAATGTGGAATAAAGATTCTTGCATTGGATGTGCTAACTGTAGTTTGGTATGTCCTCACGGCGCTATTAGGGTAATTTTAAATAAAACTGAAGGTATAGAGTATAAAAAAGATAAAGATTATAAATTTAAGATATTAATTAATAAAGATATTTGTACAGGCTGTGGTGAATGTCTTAAAACTTGTCCTGTCAAAGATGAAACTAAACCACTTAAATTTGTTAAATATACTGAAGCACCAGAAGTAACAGATGAATTCTTTAATCACATTAATCCAGAAGCAAAAACTGATGATATTGTTGGTTCACAACTTAAAAAATCATGTTTTATAAATCCTGGAGCTTGTGCTGGTTGTGGTGAAACTCCATATATTAAGCTTTTAACGCAATTATTTGATAAAAAACTAGTTATTGCTAATGCCACTGGATGTTCTAGTATTTATGGTGGTAGTGCTCCAAGAACTCCATATTCTATTCCGTGGGCTTCAAGTTTATTTGAAGATAATGCAGAATTTGGTTTTGGTATGCTTCTTTCATATAATCAAAAAAGAGAACATCTAAAAGAAGCTATAGATAAATATTATGATAGTGTTACTATTGGTTTAAAATCAGTGTTTGATAGATTAAAAGAAAACTTTGATAATTTTGATGAGACAATTAAAATTAAAGATGAGTTATCTTTAATTGAAGATTTACCTGAAGAAATTAAAAAACTCATTGATTATATACCATCGAGAAGTGTATGGACAATTGGTGGAGATGGATGGGCATATGATATTGGATTTGGTGGAATAGATCATGTTCTTTCATCAAATACCAAAGCTAGAATGCTTGTTTTAGATACTGAGGTATATTCAAATACTGGAGGACAAATGAGTAAATCTAGTCAGATAGGTCAAGTAGCAGAGTTTGCTAATTTTGGTAAAAAGAACTATAAAAAAGATTTATTTAGAATAGCTATGAGTTATCCAAATTGCTATGTTGCATCTATTAGTTTAGGTGCTAATCCAATTCAAGCAATTAAAGCATTTAAAGAGGCTGAAAATCATGATGGACCATCAATAATAATAGCTTATGCTCCTTGCATTGAACATGGTATAAAATCTGGATGTTCAAATATGGAACAAAAATTGGTTGTTGAATCTGGTTATACACTTTTGATGAGATATAATCCTGAAGAAAATAAATTGTATTTAGACTCTAAAGAACCTAAATATGAAAAACTTGAGGAATTATGGGATAATGAAACTAGATTTAAAGCCCTTAAAATTAAGGATGAAAAGCTAGCTGAGGAACTTCTTTCAAATCAAAAAGAAGAACTAAAAAACAGATATGAATACTATAAAGATTTAACTTCTAAGCAAGAGGCTTAGAAGTTTTATTTTTTCTTGTAAAAATGTATATTTTAATGGTTAAAAAAGAATAATAAATATGGTATAATTAAAATAGCGTGGTGTATGATATGAAGAAGGTATACAGAGTTACATTAAAATCACTACTTTTTATAGTACTTTCTTTTTGTGTGTTTAACATTATCTCTTCATATGCTGCAGAACCAATCTTTAAAATTTTTGGTATTACAGTTAAAGAAAAATCTACAGGAGTTACTGTTAATGATGTTGATTTAAATAATGATGAAATAATTAATGATGTTTTATTTTCTGATGTTAATGATTATATAATATATGATTTAAAAATTAAAAATACTAGTAGTGAAGATTACACTATTAAATCAATTACTGATAATAATACTTCTGAGTATTTGAAATATACTTATGATAATTTATCTAATGTTGTAGTAAACGCAGGAACAGAAAAAGACCTTAGTTTAACAATTACTTATATTAAACAAGCAACTGATCCTGATTTGTCTAATACTGAAACTAATTTAATAATTACATATGAAAAAGTTGGTGGAGGAGAAGAACAAGAAGAAATAACACCAAGTGTTAATCCTGATGAAGAAGATAAAGGTGGAAGTCCTAAAACAGGTGATAGTGTAATTATTTACTTCATTCTTGGTGGTATATCAATTATTGGATTAGTAGTATTATCCAAAAATAAAAAGAAAAATAAAATAATTGTTATTCTTGGATTTATGTTGATACCTTTATGTGTTTATGCTAACACATTAAGACTTTCTATTAAATTTAGTAATAATATTAAAACTGTTGCTTATGATATTGAAATTGATTTAGGTAATGGATCTAGTATTATTTATAAATCTTTAGCTAAAGGTGCTAAGCTTACTAAACCTGAAGATCCTACAAAAAGAGGATATAAATTTGATAATTGGTATTTAAATAATGAAGTTTATGATTTTGATACAGTTATTACATCTCCTATTAGTTTAGAAGCTAGATATACTAAAGAAACTTATGAAATATCATATGATTTAGATGGTGGTTCACTTGGATCTAATACTAATCCAACTGAATATGATGTTGATAGTGATATAACTTTATTTAATCCTTCTAAACAAGGTTATGACTTTGTTGGATGGAGATTAAATAATTCTACTGAAACTGTACTTAATGTTAATATTAAAGATGAAGTAGGTAATAAGTCTTATAAGGCTATATATACTCCAAAAACTGATACTCCTTATACTGTTACTCATAAATATAGACATTTAAATGATGATGGTTTTGATGTAGTAACTGAAGAAAATACTGTTGGTACAACAGGAGCAGTTATTGAAGTAGATTATAGAGTTATTACTGGATTTAAAACTCCTACTACAGATAAACATTTAACTATTTTAGCTGATGGCTCTGCTGAAAAAGTTTATGAATATGAAAGAGAAACTTATGATTTTGTTTTAACTGATACTACTAATGTAACTAGTGATACAGTTAATGGAAATTATCCTTATGGAACAGTTATTAATTTAACTGCAAATGATATAGATGGTTATACATTTACTAAATGGAGTAATGATGTAACTACTAATCCATATCAAATTACTTTAACTGGTGATGTTACTATTAGTCCTGTTTATACAGCTAATACTAATACACCATATACTGTTAAACATAAATATCAACATATTGATGATGATGGTTTTGATGAAGTAGTTGAAAGTAATACCGTAGGAACTACTGATACTATAATTAATGTTCCATATCAAACACTTGATGGATTTATAGAACCTACTACATCACAATCACTAAAAATACTTGGTGATGGTAGTGCTGAAAAAGTATATGAATATGTAAGAGAAACTCATTCATTTACTTTAAATGATATAACTAATTTAGTAACAAGTAGTGTTTCTAATAATACATATCGTTATGGTAAAGAAATTACTTTAACTGCTGGTGAAAAGACAGGTTGTACATTTGTTAAATGGAGTAATAATGTAACAACTAGTACATATACATTTAACTTAACTAGTGATGTAACTATTAGTCCTATTTATACATGTACTGTTACATTCAATCCAAATAATGGAGGATCTACTACATCTACTGAAGTAGAGTATGGTGAAAAAGTTGATGCACCAGCTAATCCTTCAAAAGATGGTTATACATTTAGCTACTGGAAATTAAATGATTCTCAATATGATTTTGCTAATACAACAGTTACTGGACCTATTACACTAGTTGCTGAATATACAGCAAATGGAGATACACCTTATACTGTTAAACACAGATATCAACATATTGATGATGATGGATACGATGAAGTAATTGAACCAAATACAACTGGTACAACAGGTGATACTATTACTGTTCCTTATCAAACACTTGAAGGTTTTGTTGAACCAACTACATCACAATCTTTAACAATTACCGGTGATGGAGAAGCTACTAAAATATATGAGTATGAAAGAGAAACTCATTCATTTACTTTAAATGATATAACTAATTTAGTAACAAGTAGTGTTTCTAATAATACATACCGTTATGGTAAAGAGATTACTTTAACAGCGGGTTCTAAACAAGGATGCACATTTGTTAAGTGGAGTAATGATGAAACAACTAGTACATATACATTTAACCTAACTTCTGATGTAACTATTAGTCCTGTTTATACATGTACTGTTACATTTGATCCAAATAATACTGAAGGTGTTACTTATGAAGAAGTTGTATATGGTGATGCTGTTAGTGAACCTAGTACTGATCCAGAAAAAACTGGTTATACATTTAATTATTGGACTTTAGATAACTCTGAATATGACTTTACTTCAGCAGTTACTGGCCCTATAACACTTACTGCAAATTATTCACTTGATACATATACAATTACTTATATTACTGATGGTGGTACTTTAACAGGTGAATATCCAGAAACTTATGATTATGAACATTCAGTTAATTTACCAACACCAAATAAACAAGGATATGATTTTGATGGATGGATGGTAACAGGTACAAGTGTAATAATTTCACCTGAAATACCAATTCATTCAACTGGTAATAAATCATTTACTGCTCACTATACACCAAAAACTAATACACAATATAAAGTAATTAGAAAATATCAAAATTTAAATAATGATGAATATACTGAAGAGGCTCCAGAAATATATTATGGAACTACTGATGATATTATAGAAATTGAATATAATACACCTACAGGATTTAAAGATCCAACTACAAGTAAGTCATTAACTATTTTACCTGATGGTAGTGCTACTAAAGTTTATGAATATGAAAGACAAACTTATTTATATACATTTAATGATAATGGATATAATGCAACAAGTTCATTAGCTACTGGAACTTATAAGTATGGTACAGAAATTACTCTTACTGCTGGTTTAGAAGATGCTTATTCATTTACTAACTGGAGTAATAATGTAACTACTAATCCATATACATTTACTTTAACTGGAGCTTTAACTATAAGTCCTGTTTATGTAACTAAGACTTATACAGTATCATTTGTAACTAATAATGGTGATACTATTCCAGAACAAACTATTAATCATGGAGAAACTGCTACAAAACCTAGTGATCCAAGTAAGGATTATTATGATTTTGATAATTGGTATATAGGTAATAGTGAATATAACTTTAGTACACCTGTAACTTCTGATATAGAACTTAATGCTATATTTACACCAACAGAATATACTATTACTTATGTTTTAGATGATGGAGAGTTAGAAACAGGTGTTACTAACCCTAATACTTATAATGTTGAAAGTAATAATATTACTTTAAATAATCCTACTAAAGATGGATATATATTTACAGGATGGACTTTTGGTAGTAGTTCTGTAAAAGTAATGGAAGTAACTATTCCAACTGGTAGCCATGGTAATAGAACTTATACAGCTCATTATAGAGTTGATGGACCACTTCCAATTATATGTAAGAAAGCTCTTACACTTGATACTGAGACATGTTCATTATCTAATGGTGGATCAAAAGGTTGCGTTGCATCTGGATATCAACAAGGAGATACAATTACATACGGTAATATTGCATCTTCTGATACTATTCAAGTTGGTGATGCTTACCTATGTGACGTTGATGGTACTGGATTTAATAAACGATTCTATTATTTAAGAACCATAGATGATAAAGCAGTACTTATTTATAGTGATAATACTGGTGTAGGAATAACTATTCCAAATGAACCTTATTCATATTTACCAACTACATCAACATGGACAAATTTAACTGCTTCATATGAAGACAATCGAGTTGCTAGATTTATAAGCAAAGCTGATTTAATCGCTGCTGCTGGTACTCAAAATATTACATCAGGTGGAGCACTTGATCATATTAATTTCTTATTTGAAAATACTAGTTATGCTGGAAATGGTGGTAGATCTACTGTTTGGGCTACTGATGAAAATGGTGAACTTAAATCAAGATACCATAAAGATGCCAGAAACTATGCTGTAATTGATTCTAGTAAGTTAAATTCAAGTGAGAACAATGTTAGACCTGTTATTGAACTTCCTTTAGAACAATTAGAGCATGATAATTATATTGTTAAATTTGATCCTCATGGTGGAACTGTTGATAATGAATATCAAAGTGTAGTTAAGGGTACTAGTATTGGTACACTACCTAATGTAACAAAAACTGATTCTACATTTGGTGGTTGGTATACTACTGATCAATATGAAACATTAATTGATGAAAATACAATTCCAGATGGATACAATACTTACCATGCTAAATGGGTACTTGATGTATCTAATGCAATTTTAAATCAAGAAAGTTTTGTATTAGTTTCTGGTGGTTCTGATCAGATAACTGTTTCAAATGCATCACTACTTGAACCTTATACATTTGTATCTAATGATGAAAATGTAGTAACTGTTAATAACAATGGTGAAATTACTGCAGTTGGTGTTGGTACTACAACAATATCGATGACAGGTACTAATTCATCTGCTGTTAAAACTATTAATGTTTCTGTTGTAGATGATGTATCTGATTTCACTTTAACATTTGTAACATCTGGTGATG
Organism: Bacilli bacterium; assembly: GCA_017548925.1. Taxonomy (GTDB): domain Bacteria; phylum Bacillota_I; class Bacilli_A; order RF39; family UBA660; genus RUG13160. Next base: position 1,005,237 of record JAFYYX010000001.1, on the reverse strand, counting down.
TTGAACTTGATTCTAATGTAACTACTGTTACTCCAGCATCTATTGATGAAATGTATGTAACAATGAATACAGCAGTTGGTGGACTTCCACAACCTGGTTCAAGCTTTAATCCAGGATATACATTTGATGGATGGTATACAGATACTGATTTTGTAACAGAAGTTAAAGATGGCGATATTATTACAAACAATATGACTTTATATGCTAAGTGGGTACCTACTACAGCTGTTGCTGAACTTAATAATAATAAGTTTTATACAGTAATTCAAAATGCTGTTAATGCTGCTCCATCTACGCAATCAACTATAAAGATTCTTAAAGATAATACTGTTAATGATAGTACTATGTCTATTAATTTATATACAAATCAAGTTGATAAAAATATAATCCTTGATTTAAATGGACATACTATTAAAAATACAAAAAATTATGTTGTTAGAGCAAGAGCCAATTTAGTTATAAAGAATGGAACTATTCAATGTACAACAACTAAAGGTGCAGTAGAACTAAATACAGGTTCTTTAGTTCTTGATAATGTTAGAATCGAAGCAACAGGTAAAAGACAAGCTTTATTTATCGAAAACAAACCATCAGAAGGTGGTTCTACAACTTCTTCATTAGGAGCTCCAGTAGTTGAAATACGCGGTACTTCATATTTAGAATCTAATGCCGAATGGAGCGATACTTATAAAAGGGCAACTATAACAATTTTAAGTGGTACTTTAAATATTAAGAGTGGTACTATTGTTGCTAAAAATCCTAATAAGTACGCTATATATGCTGATAATAATGCAAATGTTACTATTGGTACAAAAGATGGATCAGCTATTACATCTACACCTATTATTATAGGTGAAACAGAATATGGTATAGGAACTTCTTCTAATGTAACTATTAACTTCTATGATGGTATCATTAAAGGTATAACTGATGCTATTCAAAATCAATCAGATGTAATACCTGATGATACTCATATTGAAGATAATACTCAGTTATTTAATGAAGAAGATGATCTTGGTTATAAAGTATTATATTTAATACCTTTAAACGACGATTATATAATTCAATTTAAAAATGAAGAAGGTGATGAAACACCTATAGCTACAACAAATGTAACACCAGGTGATTCTATTACCGCTCAATATGTAGATAGTCTTAATCCTGTAAAAGCAGGTCACGTATTTGATTGTTGGTATTCAGATACTACTTCAAAAACTTGTGTTAACTTCCCAGTTACACCTGTTAGTGATACTGTTTACTATGCTAAATGGACTAGTCAATCATCTGATGAAATAGTTTCATTCAATATTAATAATGAAGCTTTAAAATCATACTTTAGTAATGTTGATACATGGGTTAGTGGTGCAACAAATACTAACTATACTGCATTTAAATCTAGTATGTCTGATAATTTCACTGCTAATTCATGTTCAGCTTGTTGTACTGGAAGTAATTGTGACAATATTAATAATTGTGATAACCCTACTTCTGGTAATAAGTGTGATCAATCTATTGGTTATGATACAGGTATAACTACTGGTATTACTGTTAGAATTTCTAATGAATCTACTAAAGTTAAAAATGGTGCAGTTGCTGATTACTTAACTGTTACTGATGAAAAAATCTATAATATGATTCCTGGAGTAACATATTACTGGGAATCTAATAATGATAGTAATATTTATGGTTATGTTAAAGCAACAGGTGAAAGAAGAACTATTTATACTTCTGTTAGAAATGTTCGTGATCTTGGCGGCTTAGCAACAAGTTTTGAGAGAAATAATACTACTAAGACTGGTACTATCAATTATGGTAGATTATACCGTGGTGCAAAACTTAATACAGCAGCTGATGTTACAAGTTTAACTAATTTAGGAATTACTAGAGAAATAGATTTAAGACCTGATAGTGAACAAAACGGTGCACCAAGATTATCAAAATATGATAAGTCTAATTCAAATACTGTTACATCTTCAACTGATATAGTAATGCATAATTATGTAATCTATCCTGATACTAATATGACTTACTATAAAGAGTTAAGAGATACTATTAAAACAGTTATGAAAGATATAGTTAATGATAATTCTGAAAATATTTTCTTCCACTGCACTATTGGTACAGATAGAACTGGTACTCTTGCTTACTTCTTAGAAGGTTTACTTGGTGTAAGTGAAGAAGATAGATTAGAAGATTATGAATTAACATATTATTTTGGACTTTTAAATAGAACTAGATTCCATGATAATTTACAAAATTCTAGTTATAATCCAAGATTCTATACTATGTATAATACATATAAGACTAATGAAGATATTTATAATGTATATATGTATGGATTAAGTGGAATTAAAAATCCAACTGCATCAGACTTAAATACATTAACTAAACAACAATTATTAGACTTTATAGATGGTCTTGGACTTACTGGTTATGATAGTAATAATACAGAAGCTGAATTAATTGAAGCAATTGAAACACAACTTGAGCTAGAAGATCAATTAATTCAAAACTTTAGAGATAAGATGATAACTTATAATTAAAAAACTTCTCAATATGAGAAGTTTTTTATTACACAAAAAAGGAACTGCCCCCTGAGACAGTTCCAAAGAATAAAAAGGGGTTGACTAGTGTGATACTAGTACCAATTCGCCTTTAAGTGAATTGGTGATACTTATCCTAATCGAAAAGTATGTATTTGTCAACAATTTTTTACATTTTTTTTAAAATATTTTTTTCGACATAATTTATTAGAAATATATGTTTAATTAAATTGACAAAGAGGGTAAAAAATTATAAACTTAATATAGCATGATACTATCATGCTAGATCTATCTACGATTTTTGTAGTTAGGTCAAACCAAAACCCCCTGAATGACCGCCTTTTGGCGGTCTTTTGTTTTATATAACAATATGTTAAAATTAATTAGTACGAAAGGAGTTAACTTATGAAAAAAGATAATAATATAGAATTAGATTATCCATTTTATAAAGACGTTAAAATAAATATACTAGATGTATTAATACTTGCTATAGTTCCTATACTATTTACTATTTATACATTCTTTCCATTTGAAATACCATTTGGTTTAAGTCCTTATTTATTTACATTTTTACAACTAGGAGCATTTTTAATAGTTGCAAAGGGTAAGATATCACTTTTAATTAAAAAACCTAATAAAAGGGATATATTAAGAGTATTTGTTACATTAATACTTCAATTTGTAATAGCTATTAGTTTAGCATTAATACTTAAGTATTTATTTCATATAGCAACAAATGAAAATGGTGTATTTGAACTTGAAATGAACGTTAGATTTTGGATTGTTATTATAGTTCAATTATTTGGTGAAGAACTATATAAAATACTTTTATTCTTAGCTGCATTAATCGTATCTTATAAATTAACTAAGAAAAGAATATTATCAATTGGTATAGCTCTTACTTTTTCACTTACATGTTTTGCTTTCTTACATGCAACAACATATAACAATATTGCTCAGATATTACTACTTCAAGGTGCTGCATCACTATGCTGTATGTATAACTATTTAAAAACTAAGAATATTCTTACATCTTATATGCAACATTTACTATTTGATGCAATACCATTTGTTTTATCAATGTTATCTATATTAAATTAATAAAAAACTACCTCATGGAGGTAGTTTTTTGGTATAATATTTCACACAGGAGGGTTTATTATGGAATATTTAGTAGATGGTCACAATGGTGGAATGTGGGTTGATAACCGCGATCCTGAAGAAATAACTGAAACATGTGAAGAATGTGGTGATTATGATAGAATTATTTTATCATGGGAAGAAGGTAAAGCACTTGATGCTTTTAAATCACATTTTGGATGTCAACATCAAGATGAAACTACTATTAAATATAGTCTTAACCATGGATGTACATATAATGATGTACTAGAATATACTAGATACTTATATGAAGATGATAGGGTATTAATTAACTATTTATTTTCCGAAAAAATTATTACTAATGAAGAAAAATTAGAATTATTTAAGACAAGTATTAAAGCTGAAAATATGGCTATTGCTTTAGTTAATAAATGTGCTTATGAATTAGGAAATGGAAGAATTAGAATATAAAATTAATAAAGGAGGTAATTACATATGGTATATTTAAAAGAATTTAAATTACTTGATGATGTACAAGAACATTTTATGCTTTTAAATGAACTTAGAATATATGAAGGTAATTATTATCCTTTTGGTTTATTTTCTTATAAAGATTTTAAAAATATTAGATTTGAACCTATTACAATATTTTATGGAGGTAATGGTTCTGGTAAAACTACACTACTTAATATTATTACAGAAAAAGTTATGGCATCAAGATCTGGTAGAGTAGATAAAGGAATGCTTTTTAGAAAATATGCTGATGCATGTGAATGTGAAATATTTCATAGATATGATTGTAAAGAATTTAAGTTTATAACTAGTGATGATGTATTTGATTATTTACTTGATGTTAGAGCTATTAATTCTGGAGTAAATAGACAAAAAGAAGATTTAGCACTTGGTTATATTACTACAAGATATGGTCAAAAAGGTGCTTTTGATGATTATCAAGACTTAAAAGAAAGAGTAAGTGCTAGAAGGCAAACTAAATCAGCTTTTATTAGATCTAAACTTATAAACAATAATATAACTGAACACTCTAATGGTGAAACTGCACTTATGTTTTGGCAAAATGAGATTAAAGATCATTCAGTGTATATACTAGATGAACCAGAAAATAGTTTATCTGCAGAAAACCAACTTAAGTTAGTAAAGTTTATTGAAGAATCTGCTAGATTTTATGATTGTCAATTTATTATATCTTCACATTCACCATTTATATTATCACTGCAAGATGCATTAATATATGATTTGGATGAAAATCCCGTTATAACTAAAAAATGGAATGAACTAAAAAATGTTCAAGTTTATCATGATTTCTTTAAAGAACATGAAGAAGATTTTAATAAATAAAACTACCTTATGGTAGTTTTTAATTTTGTTAAACATTATAAAAGTAATAACTATTATTTTAAAGTTAATTGGCTTTTATATATTTACTTGCATATTATGTATTGTTAAATTATAATATATTTTAACTTTTAAAAAGGAGAAAACTTATGAACAATAACAAAGAAGTTGATTTTAGAGTAAAAGTAAAAAGAGCAATTAATTACATAAATAAGAATTGGTACTGGGTTAATATTGATGAAATAGTTAATCATTATGGTAGGCGTGTTTTAAACAACAAAGATGTTTCTCTTGCTCTTATTAAAAAAAGACCTTCACTTTATATCAATTTGAGTGATAACAACAAATCAAATAAAGAGATAGCAATTGCCGCTATTAAAGGCTCTTATAATAATTATGAAATAATGCCAATACAACTACAAGATGATCCGGAATTAGCAATAATAGCAATTAAAAGTGGTGTTAAATATTCTAAACTTTCTGAAAAAGCTAAAAGTATTAAAAGTGTTGCTGCTGTTGCACTTGAAGTTAATTCGTGGGAATTTTGTAATGTTCCTGAACCTTTAAGAAATGATTTAGAACTTGCTTTTCCTGCAATTAAAGATCGCGTTTATAACATTGCATATGCTGGAAATGATGTACAGAATAATAAAGAAGTTATTGATTACGTTGTTAAGAAGTCTTCACTACAGTATGTACCAAATATTGGTTCAGATTTATTAAATGATAAGCAATATATTCTACATCTTATTAATGATTATTTACAAAAGGAACCAGTTAAAGTTTTATGTAAGTATTTGGGACCAGATTTAGTTACTGATCGTGATGTTGCGCTTGCCGCTGTATCTGTTGATGGCATGTCTATTGAAAGTTTTTCAGATGAAATTAAAAATGATGAAGAAGTTGTTTTAGTTGCTGTAAGACAAAATGGCCGTGCTATAAAAATAGTTAATAAAAGATTTAAAAAAGATAGAAAAGTAGCATTAGTTGCACTTGCGACTAATTCAGATATTTTCTTTGATCTTGATATTAGTTTACAAACTGATCCAGAAGTAGTTAGATTTAATCTTGTAGAAAATTATGAATCTTCAGTACAAGATCAAAGATTTCAGCAGTTTTATAAAACTTATATGCTTTTCTTAACCTCTCAAATAATTGCTTCGCAAGAAGAACTTAAAAAAGGTTATGAAGAGTTAAAAGAACAATTACAAGGTTACGAAAAAAAAGAAGCTTCTGAAAACAAAGGAATTTCAAGAAATAGAAAGAAACGACCTTAAATAGGTTGTTTTTTTATGATATAATATTTATATGTTTAGGAGGTAATTATGATTTACGATTTTACTGAAAAATTTAGTGATTTAATTGTTCCATCTGAAAATGGAGAATTAAGACAGTTAAAGACTATTCCTGGAGAAGAAAGAGGAGACGATATGGGTAGCTCACTTATGCCAGAAATGGATTATTCTGATGAATCACTATTCTTATTATCAAAAAAATTTCCTGAAGATGGTTTTATTGCCAATTGTTGCTTTAGAGAAGAAAATAAAAAAAGATTAAAAGAAATTTATGCTAACTCTGCTGAATACGAAGAAAAGTTTATTGATAGATATCGTGCTTTTTTACCTATGACTTATGATGAATTTATGAAACTTGATTTACCAGAGCAAATGAATATTATTAATACAATAAAAAAATCAAAGTATGAAAAGTTATATTTAATTCCTACTCGTTTTTCAAGTGAAGAAAAAGCAAGAATCAGAAAACAAGAAGCAGAAATATTAAAAGGGGATAAATAATAAATATGAAAGAATATTTATACAACTATATTAAAGAAATAGATCAATTATTAGGTTCTAATAAAAAAATTAATGATGATATAATTAACAATCATTTAATTAAAATTGGTTTCTTTCAAAATGAAAGATTAATTCATTTATTAGTTACAATATTTTATGGTTTATTATTTATTATATTTATGACTCTTGGTTTTCTTTCTTATTTATTCTTTATAATAGCAGCTATTCTTTTAGTATTCTTATTATTTTATATAGTTCATTATTTCAGATTAGAAAATGGGGTTCAATATTTATATAAACAATATGATAAAATGATTCAATTTTAGATTGAAATCATTTTTTATTTTGTGATATACTTTTTTTTACTTGGAGGAAATAAAAACATGGAAATTAATACAAAATTAGAAAATGATGAAGTACTATTTACTAAATATACAAATACTCATTCGAGAGGTAAAATTATTCAAAGTTTAAATAGAGTAGGAATTTTCACAGTTGGCGATTTAATAAATGCTAATTCTGAAGTTTTTACAGAAAAATCTAGAGATCAATTTACGGCTATAGCTGCAATATTTAAGCACGAATATCTAGGTGAACCTTTTGCTTATGAATATATCTTTAATAAGATTTACGATTTAAATAATGACATGGTAGAACTATCCAGAGATATTAAAACATTAGGTATTGTTAAGGATTATAGATATGTTCCCGAACATTTAAAAAATTGTTTAGAAAACTTTCAAAGTAATGTTGTTACAATGGAATATGTTCTAGGCCTTTGCTACTATGATAGAAGAGATTTAGCTAACTATTATGTTGATGTTTATCAATATAGTCATAATAATAAAAGTAAAAAAGGAAATAACTTTAAATTTCAAAGTGGTAATAAAATGGTTGTTATACCAGAATTTAGTTCCAGTGTTAAAAAAGCAAATGACTTAACAGTTGAAATTAATCTTATAAATAAAATAATTGATGATTTAAATTTTAGAATTGATCAAAACCCTAATCGACATTTATTTGATTTCAGAAATTATCTTGAAATCACATTAAAAGATAAGCAAAATCAATTAAATCAATTAAAAGGTTTTTCAAGAAAAAGAACTCAAGAATAAATTTAAATATGAGTAAACTTATTGAAAAGTTTATGACTAAATAGGACTAATAAGTCCTATTTTTTGTTATACTTGTATTAGGTGATGTGTATGATTAAACTGGTTTTAGTAAGACATGGTCAAAGTATATGGAATTTAGAAAACAAATTTACTGGATGGACTGATGTAGGTTTATCTGATAATGGTATAAACGAAGCTATTGAAGCTGGTAAAGTATTAAAAGAAAAAGGATATACTTTTGATATAGCTTATACATCTTATCTTAAAAGAGCAGAAGATACACTTTCATATATATTAAAAGAATTAGATGAAGAAAATATAGAAATTAAAAAATCTTGGAGACTTAATGAAAGACATTATGGGGCACTTCAAGGTTTAAATAAGGATGAAACTAAAGAAAAATATGGTGAGGAACAAGTTAAATTATGGAGGAGAAGTTCTGATGTTAGACCTCCAGAACTTTCTTTGGATGATCCAAGATATCCAGGTAATGATTCTTTATATAAAGATTTAGATAAAGAAGAACTTCCTACAACTGAAAACTTAAATGATACTATTAAAAGAGTTTTAGTATATTGGAATAGTGATATTATTAATGATTTAAAAAATAATAAAAAAGTCATAATTGTTGCTCATGGTAATAGTTTAAGGGCATTAATAAAATATCTTGATAATATATCTGATGAAGATATTGTATCTTTAGAAATTGAAACGGGAAATCCTATTTGTTATGAACTTGATGATGAATTAAAACCTATTAAACATTATTATTTAAAATAATAATTGATATTAAATATTTATTGTGCTATAAATTAATTAAGGGTTATGCATTGTTTTATTAGATGCAGCCCTTTTTTTATTGATATAAAATTTATAAGGTTTATAATATATATTATAGAAAGGAACTTTAAAGGAGTATGAAAAAGAAAATTATTATTGGAGTTATTGTTTTTCTTGTTATTGGATTGAGTGTTGGTTCATATTTTATTTTCTTTAAAGATGATAAAGATAATAAACCTACATCAAATAATAAAGATGAAAAAATAACTATTACTTTTGATTCTGATGGAGGAACAAAAGTAGAAGATATGAAAGTTAAGAAAGGATCAAGTTTCCAACTTCCTGAAACTACCAAAGAAGGATATACTTTTGTTGGTTGGTATAATGGATCAACTTTATATACTGATGATGATACTGCTACAATTAAAAAGAATATTGTTCTAACTGCTAAATGGGAAGAAAAGAAAGATGAAGATATTTATTTAAATATTACTTTTAATAGCAATGGTGGTACTAGCATAAAGGACATGAAATTTAAATGTATTGATGGGGCTGCTACTTTAAATAATTTACCAATTCCTAAAAAAGATTCTTATGATTTTCTGTCTTGGATTGATAAATATGGTAAAGCTATTCTTAATGGCGCATTAATCAAATGTGAAGGCAAAGATCCTTCCATGAGACTTGCTGCAAAATGGCAAAAGAAGGAACAAAGCACATTAAAAGTTACCTTTGATTATAAAGATGAAGATAAAACTACTACATCAAAAACTTATAATTGTGTTAATGGAGCTGCTACATTAGAAAACTTACCAAGACCAACTAGAGATTTCTATCAATTCCTTTCATGGGAAGATAAACATGGCAAATCTATTTTAGATGGTGCTTCTATTATCTGTGATGGTGATCTTAATTTATATGCTGTATGGGAATATGATGGACCTACAGCTAATCCTGAACAAGATTAATGTGTAAATAAAAAGAAGGAATAACCTTCTTTTTTTATTGCTTAAAGATTATGTATATAATATAATTTAATTAATAAAGATAGGAGATATAATTATGAAAAAATTTATTACTACCTTGACTTTTATACTTGCAATTATTATTTTACCTAAGTCAGTTTATGCAATAACTAGTTTAGATGATGTTATTAAGGATGGAAAATTAGAAGTTCCTTCTGTAGCGCCTACTAATTTTGGTGAGTATTACGATTTTATTGGTAATTATTTAATGGAACTTGATGGTGTTGAAACCGCTTATCCATCAAATGCAAATGCTGATTATACGGTTGCTGATATCGATATTGATTATAAAAACGGAACTAGTGAGAGCAGAAGTGCTGTTCAAATAGTTTATACAGGTGGAGATTCTACTATTAAAACTAAACTAGAACAGTTTGCTAGTAAATTTGTTATGGGTCAAACATTCTTAGTAAAAGACTTAGAAATTATTAATTACCTAGCTAATATCGATAACTCTAATTCATTTGAAGAAGTAAGAAATGTAATGCTTAATTACTCAAGTGAATTTAGAGAATTAATGGGTAATACAAATGTTAAACTTAGTTTAAACACTCCAACTGGTATGGGCGATGCTGGTACATTATTTGAAGCTCACTTAGGAGACTCAGTTATAAGTTATAAAGGAATTGCTTATGCAACTACTATGGCTCTTGGTGTTAGAGTTGAACATATTATTTATGTTGCTGATGGAACTACTAATTTAAAAACTGCAGCTCAAGAAAGAATTGATAACTATATTGGATCTGGGAAATTTACTGTAACTGATGGTGGTACAGTAGACAGTTTATATACTGATCCAGCAGATAAGGATAATGATTTTAGCGAATTAGGTATTGATGCTACTAGTGTTGAAAATTATTATAATTTATCTAATGGTACAGAAACAATTCCTGTATTAATTATTGCTGATTCATCTAAGATGACTAATCCAAGTTATTTATCTAAAGATTTAGATTCTAATATTTTAATTTCATCTGAAAATCATAATGTCCCACTTGATACTCAAGTAAGCGCTAATAAACTTTCATCTGGTGATAAATATAATAAAATTATTCAAGTACTTGATGTAACTGATAATGTTACATATGATTTGGAACTTTATTCTAAAACACTTGAAAGAAATATAACTAAACTAGAAAATGGTAAGTTCTTAGTTAGAATTCCTTTACCTGATACTTTAAAAGGTAAAGAAAATTTAACTGTATATTTTGTTAAATCGGATAATAGCATAGAAGAACATACTCCTACTATAGGAACTGATTATATTGAATTCGAAACAGATCATTTTAGTATATATACCGTAGCTGAATCTAAAAATACTCAAACAAGTTCAACTGAAGGGGCTACCGAGTCAACAAGTGAACCAATAACAAATAAAATAAATAATCCAGAAACACTTGATAATATTTTAATTTATTTTGAAGTATCATTAATGAGTCTTTTAGGACTTGGAATTATTTATAAAAAAATAAAAACAAATTAGTTTCTCACTAATTTGTTTTTTCTTGTTATGTTTTCACATTTAAAATGTGATTTACCTTTTTTATCTGTGTATAGTGTATATATATTACCATTTTCATCTATCAAAGTATTTTCATCCTTTGCTATTATTTCAACAGTTTTATATTCTTTTATACCGTTAGAGTCAAATGTAATAAATACACGTTTTATTATATAATCTGCTTTTGGATCATTAATACAAGATCTTAATTTTGGAAGTTCTGTTATTCCAATATTAAAGTCATCTATTTCATCATTATATGAGATAGTAGAAGTTGCTTTTACTTCTATTAGTTTCTCTTTCTTTTCGTTAGTATCGTAATAATATAAATCATATCCAACATAGTCACCGATATCTTTAGCACAGTAATATACATTATATATTTTTTGTAATTCACAAAGCATTAGTTGTTCACCTATATTACCAACTAACATTTTTTTGTAACTTTTTTTTGTTTCATAATCTAGGTCAGGTTCTTGACGATAGTATGCTTGATTATATATTAGTTCAAATCTATGATCTTTTCTATATTCTTCGGAATTAGTTTTAAGATAATTTATTATTTCATCATTTAGAAGTGGTTTTTCTTGAGGCGCTGCAGACATGCATCCTCTGCTTGCATCTAAATATCTTAAATAATCAATTAGTTCTCTTATTAATACGGCATCATAAAATATATTTTCGTTATATAAATAATTCAATTTATTTATTAAATCTATCATGATTTTTATGTCTTTAAAATCCCCATGATATCCGGTAATATCTTGAATCTTTCTTAATTTGATTACGTAAGGTTTAAAATAGTGATTATAAGAATATATAAAATTTAAAATTTGATAGTTCTTATATTCTTCTGATTCCTTTGACTTTGCTACCATTTTATCTATTAAATCTAATCCATTATATATAGTTTTTTTTAAGAACTCTCTTATATCGTTATCATCATGATTATCTAATATGCATCTTTCAATTAATCCATGTTCAACTTTTTGCTCAACATAGTTTTCATTGCATGCATTTATATAATTATCAATAAATTTGCACATTTCATTTATGAATACTTGTTTATCATACATCATTTTCATAAATATAACCCCCAAAAATTATTGCTTTATAGAATAGCACAATCGTTATATAATGTAAATAATTAAGTGCATATTCATAAGCACTTAAAAGTTGGTGTTTACCTTTTGTTTATTTTAATATACTTAAGGCATGAAAGGAGAGAAAATCTAATGAAGTTTGGAGAAAATTTAAAACAAATTAGAAAATCTAAAAATATTTCACAGGAGGAACTTGCAGAAAGACTAGGGGTATCAAGACAAAGTGTATCTAAATGGGAAACTGGAGAAAATTATCCATCTATGTTTAATATAATGTGCTTATGTGACATATTTAAATGTAAGATTAATAATTTAGTTCATGAATCAATGCCAGAATTTAATTCATTAGATGAAGAAATTAAGATGAGTGTTGTTAAGTTTAAAGAAAATGAACAAAAGAAAATGAAAGGTTTTACTAAGGTACTTTATATAGTAAGTAATATTGCTAAAGTATTTAGTATTATTGCTATAGTATTTTCTTTATTATTAGTAATAGGAGGAGCTATAGTTATTCCAAATACTACTATTGATAAAATGAATAATACTATAAAAGTATTTGATAAGAAAATAAGCTATGAATTAACAGATGAAAAACTAGTTATTGATGGTGATGTTGTAACTCGTCATGATAAAGATGAAGCAAAAGAAATGAAAAAATTTATTCATATGACTAATAAGAAAAGACTTGCTTTAGTTGAATTTGCATTCTTAACTATTACAGCTGTATGTTTTATTTCATTTAAATTATTTAGTTATTTATCTAAATTATTTAAAAATATTCATGATAGTAATACACCATTTAATATGGATAATGTTAACTACATTAAAAAACTTGCTTTATATTCATTCTTATTTGTATTAGTGCCTGATGTAACAGGGGCTATAGCAGAGTTAATATTTAGTATGAATTTAAGTATTGAAGTAAGTTTATTCTCATATTTATTTAGTTTAATATTATTAGTACTTGCTTACATCTTTAAATATGGTTATGAAATACAACTTGATTCTAAAGGAGTAATGTATAGTGAAAAATAATAAAACTGCACTTTTAGTAGAACTTAAAGAAAGACTAAATTGTTCAGAAAATGACTGTGTTATTATAAATAATATTGTTGAAGAAACATCACTTTTTGGTAGAAAAAATAAAGCTAAAATGATTAATGGTTTTATGGAAAAGTTAAATGTTTCAGAGGAAAGAGCAGATGAAATTTATAACACATTTATGGATATATTTAAAAGAAGAATTAAATGGAAAATATGTCATCCATTTAAAAGTTATGATAAAAAGAAAAAAGAAGATTAGTTTAATCTTCTTTTTTTGATATTTGATGTTATAATAAAAATGTAAGCGTTACCCAGTGTGGGTGGTGCCTACGGGTTTTTCAGTATCTCACCGGTTTAGGTGAGATACTTTTTATATTAACTTTAGTATTATTAAAATTAACAGAATTTCAATGATCCAAAACATAAGGTCCCTTCTCATAATCTCCACTTCCTTCTAAAAATATACCCCCTGATATACCAGTACTACGAAGCACTTAGAAAATAAAAATGAATTAGGCACAACCCTCTTAAGTAACGATTAGTTATTATATTTATATACATTTATTTTTCAATGCTTTCGACAAAACATGTCAAAACTTTTTTATTTTGTAGTATACTAATAAACGAAGTGAAGTAGTATGAAAAAAAGAACTAAAAAGGAATCTAATAAAAAAACAATAATAACATTAGTTATTGTTTTATTTACTTTATTAATACTTATTGGTATAAGTTCTTTTTTTGTTTATAAAGAATATAAAAATTATTATAAATATACTTTTAAACTTACTACTAAAGAAATAACTGTTAAAGTAAATGAAAACGTTAATCCTGAAGATTATATTAAAGAATATAAAAACGTTAAGATTAAATATATTAATATTGTTACAAGTACTATAGGTGAAAAAGAATTAACTTATTATGTTATAGATAGATTTAAAATAGGACACTACTACTATATTAAAGTAAATGTAATAGATGATGAAGCACCTGTAATTACTGCTAAAGATAAAATAACAATATATACTGGATCAAAAATAGATTTAAATTCTTATATTAAAGTTACTGATAATTATGATAAAGATGTAGATATAAAAATTGATGGAAATGTTGATACATCGAAAGAAGGCACATATAAAGTTACTTATACTGCAACAGATAAAAGTGGTAATAGCTTATCACATATAATAACATTTACTGTTAAGAAAAAAGAAGTATATGTTGCTCCACCAGTTGAAAATGGAACTCAAGGAGTAACATCAAAAGGTTATAAGATAGTAAATAAAGGTGGAGCAACATATATTGGTGGAATACTAATTGCTAATAAAACTTATAATCTATCTTCTACTTATGGTAGTGGTTTAACAAGTGCTACAAATAGTGCTTTTAAAGAAATGAATAAAGCAGCAACTGAAGCAGGTTACCCACTTAGAATAGGATCAGGCTATAGATCTTATAAAACTCAAAATACTATATATAATAATTATGTTAAAAGAGATGGAAAAACTAAAGCTGATACGTATTCAGCTAGACCTGGACACTCTGAACATCAAACTGGTCTTGCAATAGATATATGTAATAAAGATAAAAAGATACCATGCATTAATAGTGGTTTTAATAATACTGATACTGCTAAGTGGCTTAGTGATAATGCTTATAAATATGGATTTATTCTTAGGTATCCTAGTGGTAAAACAAATGAAACAGGTTATAAATTTGAATCATGGCATTATAGATATGTTGGAAAAGATATAGCATCTAAACTATATAATAACGGTAACTGGATTACTCTAGAATCATATTTAGGTATTACTAGTAAATATAGTGAATAATAACAAAAAAAATCAACCGGTCAGGTTGATTTTTTTTGTGAATATACACTTATAAATAAAGGAGCGACCTTTAAAAATAAATGATTACACTAAATAGGTTTTGACATACCATTACTCACAATTTGCTATTCACGGTTTTGTATGTGGCTATAGTGAGACTAATACAAATAATTAGACTATTAAATATAAAACTGACCTAGGTTTTGATCATAATTATAAGTAATCTGTTTTGGCAAATTAATCATAACTATAAGTGTACCAGTTCCATATTTAATAATTGTTAACTTAATTATTAAATATTAGTTGTGTACCACATGGTTTTAAAATGTAACTATATAATTTATTAGATTATATAATTACGGTAACCATATAATAGTGGTGTATACATAAAAAGTATATACACTGTATTATATGATTACCTACAATTTATCATATATTTTTAAATATGTAAATAATTATTTTTATTTTTATTTAATTTTTTTTGATTAAATGATATAATACCTTCTATATTCGAATCGAGGCATTAATATGAGTAACGACAAGAGAAACAAAATTATCAATAAATTTGATTATAAATATGACTTTATCTTTTTGAATGAAGCAGATTTTTATAGTGCTATAAATAATGTTGAAGATGTTACAAAACTTGATGATAATTTCTTTATTGACATTATAATAAGTAATATTAAAAATGGTTCTTTTTATGGAATTTTTGATAGATTTTCCAGTAAATATTCAGTAAGAGATTCATTTATATATTTTAAAAAAATTATTGATAAAGCAGATCTTACTCTTTTATATAATGATATTGAATTAATATCTAGAGATGAAAGAGTTAAAAATTTATGTATAAAAATAAAAGAACGTATTAATCAAACTGTAAATGATAGTGTTAAATATACTGATAAATTACTTGATAATGATTTCTTTAATCTTATTTTTGAAAATATATATAATATTAGCGATACTGATGTTTATGTTGATGATGCAGTTAAAATGTATTTAAAAGAAATAGGTAAAATACCTTTATATAAAGTGATTAAAAAAATTGATAAGGAAGGTAATACCATAATTATTGATGAAGAAAAAGAAGCATTTAAAAGATTAAGTAAAGCAACAACTGAGGAAGAACGAAACGCTATTAAAAATGAGATTATTGAACATAATTTAAGATTACCTGTATCAGTTGCAAAAAAATATATGAATAGAGGTTTACCATTACTTGATTTAATTCAATTTGGTAATCAAGGTTTAATAACAGCAGTTGATAAATTTGATTATGAATTAGGATATAAATTATCAACTTATGCAACATGGTGGATTAAACAAGCTGTTACAAGAGGACTTGCTGATGAAGGTAAAACTATTCGTATTCCTGTTCATACTGTTGAGGATGTAGAAAAAATTAGACAAGCTAGAATTAAATATATGGGTAAATATAATAAAGATGCATCTTATGAAGATATATCACAAATTACTGGCTTTACTGTTGATTATATAAGATACATGGATGGTTTACCTGATACAATGTCTATTGATAAGGATGTTGATAATGGTAGTGAATATAAAAGTGATAATGACTGTGACCCATTATTAAATTTTTTAACTGATGAAGATGCTGAACCTGTTGAAAATCTGGCTGAACATAAAGAACTAGTAAGAGCAATAAAAAAATATTTAGGAATTCTTACTGATAGAGAAAAAAAGGTATTGATGCTAAGAGCAGGACTTACTGATGGAAATCCATATACTTTAGAAGCTGTTGGTAAAATTTATGGCTTAACACGTGAAAGAATTAGACAAATAGAAGCTAAAGCTATCAGAAAAATACATGCTAAGTATTCCGCTGTTGAAGATGAAAGAAATAGAATAATGTCTGGAGAAACCAGAACTTCTGATGAAATTATTGAGGCTTTTAATCAAAGAAATACTTTTAATAATACATCACTTAGAGCTAAAGCTTTTAATAGTCATATGGTAACAGTAACATGCTTAGCATGTAATAAAAAAAGAAACTATTTAACAAGCTCTATACCTTATTTATATTTTTGCCCAGAACAAAAGTGTCCTAACCATAAAGATTATGGCTTTAGTAGAAAAAGAGGAATTAAGAGATTAGTAGGAGATACAGAAGAAATTTAGTCTTCTGTTTTTTCTTGATAAAAACATATATTATGTTATAATAACAAGCAAATTAGGAAGTGATAATATGTCTTCTGAATATAGTAAACAACTTAAGGATTTATATTCTGAAATTGGTTTTATTTTCGGCGGGACAACTACCTTCCAAAATAGACTTTTAATTGCTTTTGGTGATGCTAATACATGCAGTATAGATGATGTTGAAAGACTTGTTTGTGAAGAAATAAATGAAGGTAATTTTATTAAATTATTTAAACAATATTCACATAATAAAGGCCCTGAAAAGGCTTTTGATTATTTTAATAAATTAATTAATAAACATAATATTGAATTAGATAATTCATGTATTAAAACATTATCTAAAACTACTTCAAAATATTTTGATGAATGTGAATCTATTGATCTTGATAATGAACTTATAAATAAAGTTATGGAGACATATACATCTTCATCATCAATGGAAGAAGTTAATGATGAAGATTATAGTTCTTCTAGTTCATCTGATATTGTTAAAGATTATTTAAAATTAATTGGAAAAATTCCTATTTTAGATGAACCAGAAATAAGAGAATATTTTATTAAAATTAATCAAAACAAAGAAATTATTTCTAATTTAGAAAAACAAAAACAACAATTAGTTTTAAATCATGGTAGTGAAGAAGAGGAAATATCTAAAATAGATGAAAGTATAAAAAAATTAGAAGAAGATAATTCTGATAAATATAATTATATTATTGAGCACAATTTAAGATTAGTTGTATCTATTGCTAAAAAATATCAAAATAGAGGTCTTCCATTAATTGAGTTAATACAAGAAGGTAATCTTGGATTAACAAAAAATGTTGATAGGTTTAAAGTAGAAAAAGGGTTTAAGTTTTCTACATATATTACATGGTGGATAAGACAAGCAATAACAAGAGCAATTAAAGAACAAAGTAGAACTATATCACTGCCTGATTATGTAGTTGATGCAATAAATGAAATTAAAAAAGCACAGTATAAACTTGCAAATAAACTATCTCGTGAAGCAACATATGATGAACTTGCTCAAGAACTAGGTGTTGATGCAAGTAAAATTAAAGAATACTTAAAAATAAGTCAGGATTTAGTATCACTTGATAAACCTGTTGATAGTGATGATCCTGATGCAACACTAGGTGACTTTTTAGTTGAACCTGGTTATGAATCTGTTGAAGATTATGTCATTAGAAAAGATGAAGGCAAAAGAATAGTTGACATGATTTATGAAGAAGATAAAAGAGATAAATCGTCAAAGCAAACACCAGAAAAAAGAGCAAGAACTATTAAAGTTATGGAGTTAAGACATTTAGGATCTGATCCTCTTACTCTTGAAGAAACAGGTAAATATTTTGGTATTTCTCGAGAAAGAATTAGACAAATTGAAGCTAAGGAAGTTAGAAGAATAGGTGTTACACATAGAAAAGAAGAAGATGAAACAAAATTAATTCCTATTTATGATCAAGATGTTATTAATAAAAAACAAAAAGATTTTGAAATTTTTGTTAAATATAATAATCTTCATATAAGAGTAGTAGAATTTCATCGTCCATCTGGTAAGTATTATTTAGAGTGTATGAATTGCGGCAGAAAATGGTCAGTTCCAATTAAACAACTAGGTCCAACCTCAACTTGCATTAAGTGTGATTATGAAAAACTTAAAAAGAGAAAAGAAAATCCTGCAGAAGAGGAAAAAGAAACTAATAAAAATGATTTTAAAACAAGATTAATTGGTGTATCAAAATATATTGGCGTAAGTATATCTGAACTACACCGTGCATTATATAGATTAAATACTGATGAAATTGGTTTCTTAGTTTCTAAGTATGATGCTAAAAAAACTCCTGAAGAAGTAATTGAGTTTAATAATCTAATTCGTAAGGTTCAAAATCTTGTTGAAGTTGATAAAAAAAGTGACATGGCAAGAAAAAGAGAAAAGAATAAGAATATTTAATTGAATTCTCCTCATAATATATGTGAGGAGGATTTTTTTATGACAGAAAAAGAACTTTTATATTTTGAAGATGCAATTAACCATGAACAAAATATATGTGCATATATTGAGTATGCAATTTCTTCTTTAGAAGATAATAAATTAATTGAGTTTATGAAAAAAGAATTAAAAAATCATGATCTTATAGAAAGTAAATTATTAGGTATACTGGAGGATAACTGTAATGAATAGTGAAGAAATATTAACAAATTATTTAAGTTTACTTAAAAGTAATGTTGAAGTATATGTTCATGGAACGATAGAAGCATCTAATAAAGATAATAAAGATAATCTAAAATATGGTCTTGATCAAACACTTCTTTCACAAGAAAGAACATATAATGAAATGGTAAATAACTCATGGTATGAAATATGTAATGTAGATTGTTCTAAAATATGTGATACTTTTAAAAAAGTAAGTAGTAAATTTTAGTAAAACAATTAAAAATTAGCACTCGACTATTGACAGTGCTAATTTTTAGTGATATGATGTATTCGTAAGATCAAAAAGAAGAGTCTTACGGTATAAACATTGTATATAAAATGAAAGGTGATGGTATTTATGATGTTAATGCCAAGAAGAAACGATTTTGATTTATTCGACGAGATGTTTAACGATCCATTCTTTACAAGAAAACCAGAAGTTAAACTAATGAAAACTGATATTAGAGAGAAGGATAATGCATATCTAGTTGATATTGATTTACCTGGATATGAAAAACAAGATATAAAGATTTCTGTTGAAGATGGATATTTAACTGTATCTGCTAAGAAGGAATCAAATGACGAAGAAAAAGATGATAAAGGAAACTTTATTAGACGAGAAAGATTCTCTGGAGAATGTTCAAGAAGCTTCTATGTTGGAGAAGATATTGAAGCTGAAGATGTTAAAGCATCATTTAAAAATGGTATTTTAACACTTGATATTCCTAAAAAAGAAGAAGCAAAGAAACTTCCTGAGAAAAAATATGTAGAAATTGAAGATTAATTCTTCAATTTCTTTTTTTATGTGTTATAATGATTTATACAAGAAAGGACGTAATTTTATAATTACAGTGAAGATATGGGGATTTTTGGACCTATAGATGATAACAAGGCCATCGAAATTATTAAAGAGAATATTGATAGGGTTATAGCTGATACTAATGAAGCTTTAGAAGATGTAAGCAGATATAAAACAAGTATTAATGGTACTCCTGGAATTGAGATAATGTGGAATATAATTGGTAAAGCTACTGAAGAGATTCCATCATATATTATCAAGGATGGATTAAATATTCCTGCAGATTATCCATATGGTGATCCATATGTTTATGTTTCATGTGCAATTATTTCTAAATATGTTCATGCTACTAAAGAAGATAAGAAGATGCTTTCCAATGGAATACAAAAATTTAAAAAGGATGGTTTGCTTGGATTAATTCAAGATATTGTTAAAGTATATTGCGATAATATTGAAAAATCTCTTATAAGACCAAAACCTTATGATAAACAAAAAGAAAATGCTATCAGAGTTTTAGCAGCTAATTTTGAATTTTATAACAAAATTTTCCCAGATAGAACTCAAGATAATGGAACTTCAAGGACAAGAAAGTAAACCTATATTTATATAGGTTTTTTTATTTGACTTTATTTTTAATATCTTTATAATATATTAAAAATTAAAGAAAGGTGCATGATTATGAGTTTAGAGGTTCCAGATTTTTTAAAAGATGATATCCTTTTTGGTGAATTATCTGAAAAAATTCATTTTGCAATAAATTTTTATGCGCCTGTTTTTTATGACTATCCAATATTTAAAAATGCTTCTTTAGATGAAATAAAGACAGTATTTATTGGATACGTATGTTACCAATATCTATTAATTGATGATGATATAACACAACACATATTTTTAAGAATGCTTAATTCCTCTGAACCAAAACTACGTTTATATCCTTTAATTGAAGAGTTTATATCAGTATGTCTTTTATCAACTAAAACTGATTCAAATATTAAATCAGATATAAATGAATATAAAAGAGAATATTTAAAAGCTTTAAGCAATATTATTTCTAGTGAGTATAATGAATTAAGTAAGAAAAATGATGAAAAATATAAAAAAATAATAGAAGATAATTATAATTCATATGATACAGATATGGATTCTGGTTTTTTATTAACTCTTACAAAGTGTGTTATAATTGAAAGTAGCAAAACAAAAGAGAATTATTTTTCTGATATTGATGATGCTATTATGTATGCACTTGAACTATATTATAAACAATCTATTACTTTTGAAGAACGTAAAAATGTTGTTGTTGATCAAAGAAGAGTGCTTGATATAATACGCACAATACTTGAGGAAAATGAACTTACAAGATAATAAAAAGAAAGTGTGATACAAATGAATATTTTACTAGCTAATGTTATTGTTTATTTAAATAGATATTTAGTATTTTTTAAAAGTTTATTTATAAAACATAAATATGCTTATTTATTAATAGATATATTAAAGTGGGAAATACTTGCTTATGCGTTTTCACTTGTTGGTGGATATAGCGCTACTTTATGTTATATGTTTTTAATAGTTTATGAAGTAATGAAATTTACTTTAATGAATAAAAATATATTAATTGATATATTAGTATTTATTATTCCAGCTTCATTTATATATTTAAGTGGAAAACATGGAATTATATTCTTGCTTCCTTTTATAGCACTATTTATTAATATGGTTATAAAACCAATACTCAGAAAGTATAAAAAAGATAATAAATACACAGATATATTAATTGATTTACTAATATGTATATATGCATATCAATATAAATTAATTGTATTATTTATATTCGAATTATTTAAAGTAATATTCCCAGTCGTTGGAACTTCAATTAAAAATATTACTACTTTTGCTAATAAAAGAATAAATTAAAAGGTACACATATAATTTGTAAACTAAACAAATTATAGTGTACCTTTTTTATATTTATTAATTTATAATTAATATGGTAGAGTGATATATTATGCATATTAAAAGACGAGACATGAAGTTAACTGGAACTAAAGATGGATGTAAAAATTATTATTCTAAAGAAATGATAATAGGGTCTAAAGAAGCTATAGTAAGTATTATAAAATTTAATAACATTAATGAACCTGTTGAAGTTCATTATAATTATAAAGATGCAACTATTATTGATAATAACTATACGTGGATACAAATTGCTATTAAAAACACAAATTTTTGGATTAAATCAATGTTTGATCAAAATAATAAAATGGTTGAAACATATATAGATGTAACTAGAAATAATTACTTTGATGATCTATCTAATCCAGAATATGAAGATTTATTTTTAGATATTGTAATTCCATATAAAGGACATATATATCAAATGGATGATGTTGAACTTATGAAGGCTTTAACTGAAGGTTTAATTACTGATGGTGAGTATAAATTATCTAAAATTGTTAGTCGCAACTTAAGAAATTTTTTAGATAAAAACCATCAAGAGTTTTTAGATTTTATTAACAATTTAAAAAAAGAATTAGAAATAGATCTAGAAAATAAGGGAAAAATTATATAGATAAAGGGTTGATATTAAGTGTTATCACTAGATAGAAAACAAGATATTGAACTTATGAAAAACTATCATCGCGCATCAGATATGATAGATTTTTTGTTTTTCTTTCCTGAAGCATCTTATATAGAAAGACTAGCTATAGCACTTGATTATAATGATTATTTAGAAAATAAAAAATATTTAGATTCTTTTGATAGTTATAGAATAGATTCACCTAAAGAATACTCTATTATAGAAGGTATTGAAGGTAATGGTATGGTACCTAATATAGAAGATTTATTTAAAAAGGTTAAATTAAAAAATAAACATGGTGTAGTATTATTTTTTGATTTAGAAGGTAAACAAACTAAAAGATATAAATGTGATGCTGGTATATCAGTAAATGTTAATTTATATGAAGATGTGTGCATAGAAGCTGTTGGTAAAGGTTTTGATGGAAGAGAAATATCAAAAGGAATATGTGTTCATGAAAGATATTTAATACCATGGTTTGAACTAAAATTTTTAAATATTGAAAATTTTCATAAATATAAAATTTATGAAATAGATCAAAAAAAGTATTATGATGCGAGAAAAAACAGAATAGATTATTTACTATCACTTGGTGAAAAAAAAGAAGATTTTATAAACTATATTCCATCAACATATCAAAATATATCTGATGAAGTATGGATTGATTTAATACAAAGCATTCTAGTTGGTTTATATAAAAAAGAAGATATCCTTGAAAAATCTAATTTTAAACATTTTGCTGTAGGTGGTAATGTTGTTAATAATAAATGCTTTATATGGCAAATGTATAATAAAGATAGATTTAATTAATAATAAAACTTATCATATAGATAAGTTTTTTTATTGTGATTATTTTTATTAAATGATATTATTTTAATAGTAGAGAGTAGATGAATCTATGAAAATTAATAACAAAGGTATTACACTAGTTGAACTTTTAACTGTATTAATAGTTTTAATATTAATCTTTTTGCTTGCTGTTACAAAAGTTAATGATGCAATGGATAATGCAGAACAAAAATCTATTAAAGCAAGTTCACTTAGTTATATTAAAGCTGTAAATGATGTTATTCTTTTAAAAAATGCTGATTTATTAGAACCTTTATATGAAGGTTATTATACATATGAAGAGCTAGATGAATTAGGTGTTAGAATATCTGGAACTAAACCTCTTACTGGTTATTTAGTTATTTTAGATAATAGAGTAACTAATGGATGTTTAAAATTTAAAGATAGACGTGTCATTATTAAAAATGGTGATGTTGATTCTATGGATACTAAAAATTGTAAAATTAAAAAAGGTTATAATAGTGATGTAGGCGTTTTTCTAGATGAATATTCTGGAAGAGAAAAAACATTCACTGTTCAAAAAACTGGAAAGTATAAACTTGAAGTTTGGGGAGCTCAAGGTGGATCTTATAACGAAACTTATTTTGGTGGATATGGAGGATACTCTAAAGCAATTGTTAATTTAAATAAAGATGATGTTTTATATATTAACGTTGGTGGTAAAGGAGTAGACTATAACAAAGTTGTTAATGGAACCAATAAAGGTGGTTATAATGGTGGGGGAGATTCCTACACTATGACTGGTAACTGCGGTAACTATGGTGGCTCTGGCGGTGGAGCTACATCAATAGCGTATTCATCTGGATTAATTAAAAATTTAGAGATAGATGATATATTAATAATTGCTGGTGGAGGCGGTGGCTCTATTAGAAGACACTGCAGTGATAGTGATTATAATTATGAAAATGGTGGATCTGGCGGTGGATATATTGGTGGATCTAAAACTGTGCAGTATGGATTATATAAAGGAGATGTAGCTTTAGGAGGTACACAAACTTTAGGTGGTTATGCTGGAAGAACAGGTACTGAATCTGGTATGATTAATGGTTCATATGGTCAAGGTGGACAAACTACTAGAACTGGTGGTTATACAAACTCTGCTGGTGGAGGCGGTGGCCTTTATGGTGGTGGAAATGGTATGTTTGTTGGTGCATCAGGTGGATCTGGTTATATCGGAAATGAAAATTTAACTGAAGCTAGAATGTACTGCTATGAATGTAGAGAAACTGATGTTAAGAATGTATATACTATTTCAACTGACAGAGTTTCTGAAAAACCTATTAATAATACTGCTAAAAAAGGTAATGGTTACGTTAGAATTACACTAATAGAAGAATCCAACTCAAACAACTAAAAGTTGTTTGAGTTTTCTTATTGTTAAAATTTTTAATAAATGATAATATTATTTTAGAGTAGGATATGATATCTATGAAGAAAAATATTAAAAAAGGTTTTACTTTAGTTGAACTTCTTGCTGTTATGGTAGTTTTAATTATTATCATTTTAATTGCCTATAATATTATTAAAAGAAATGTTGATGAAACTCTAGATAATACCATTAAAGCAAATGCAGGTTTATATATTAAAGCAGCTAATGCTTTAATATCAGAAAAAAGTATTACAGATGCTAATTATGATTCTGGACTTTTAAGTGTTTCTCAACTTGATTCTGAAGGATTAAAAATATCAGGCACTAAACCTGATTCTGGTTATGTATTTTTTACTAATGCTGAAGTAACTAATTCATGTTTAGTATATGAAGATTATTATATTCAGTATTCAAATGGAAATTTAACTGATCCTCGTAAAGGCCAATGTAGTAATTTCAAAATGGAATATCCTTTTGAATTTACAAAAACTGTTCAAACTTTTAAAGCACCATTTAATGGTAAGTATACATTTGAATTATGGGGTGCTCAAGGTGGTGAAGGCGGCAAAGGTGGCTACACTTATGGTGAGATAGAATTAGCTAAAAATACTATTTTATACGTATATGTAGGTGAAGCAGGGCCAACAATACAATCTTTAACAAATGTAGGAGGCTGGAATGGCGGTGGCTATTCTGGAAATAATAGTTCATCTTATTCATATGGTGGTGGCGGTGCTACTGATGTTAGAACCGTTAATGGTGAATGGAGTGATCCTGAATCATTAAGATCAAGAATTATGGTTGCCGGAGGTGGCGGAGGATCATTTTCAACTACTTCTTACACTAAATCACCAGGTGTTGGTGGTAATTTAAAAGGTGGAACTGGTAGTGGAAGCTATGGTAGTGATTCATATAATGGTGGTGGTGGTAAACAAACATCATATAGTTCTTCACTAAGCGAAACTTATCGTGGATTATTTGGCTCTGGACCTAAAGTTAACACAGATGGCTTCGGCGGTGGAGGCGGCGGAGGCTATTGGGGCGGATCTAACGGTTATGGTAGAACTGGTGGAGGAGGATCTTCATTTATTTCTGGTTACACAGGATGTGTTGCAGTTATAAGTGATGCATCTAATAGTCCAAGACTTGACTCAAATGGACAAACATGTGTTGAAGATACTCTAGATAATACATGTTCAATTCATTACTCTGGTAAAAAATTTACTAATGGAGTTATGAAATCAGGCGCTCAAGAAATGCCTACACATGATGGAAATGGTTCTATGACTGGTAATGAAGGCGATGGCTACGCTAAAATAACATATATTGGTTCATAAAAAAACTATTAGATTTAATTAATAAGTTCTAAACTAAAACAATTATTTTTTGTTTTAGTTTTTTAATTGTTAAATTGCAAAATAAATGATATATTTATTTTAGAGTAGGATATGATACTTATGAAGAATAAAAAAGGTTTTACTTTAGTTGAACTTATGGCAGTAGTAATTATATTAATTATTATTGTTTTTATTGCTATTAATAAAGTTAATAAATCTACTAAAGATGCAAGAGATAAAACTATTGTAGCTAATGCAGGTTTATATGTTAAAGCTGTTAATGGTTTTATATCAGAAAAAACTATTAATGATGATAACTATGAAAGTGGAAAACTTTCTATTTTTGAACTTGATTCAGAAGGAGTTAAGATTTCTGGTACCAAACCTGATAGTGGTTATGTAGTGTTTTCAAATTCAGAAGTAAAATTTGCTTGCTTTGTTTATAGTGGATACAATATAACTTACGATGATGGAAATTTTTCAGATATTACTAGGGATGAATGTGAAGACTTACCTATAAGTTATAATTTTACTTATAAAAATAAAGAAGAAGTATTTACTGTTCCATTTAGTGGTGAGTACATTTTAGAAGTATGGGGTGCTCAAGGTGGATCATATTCTACAATTGGTGGTTATGGGGCGTATTCTACTGGAATGATTTATTTAAAAAGTGGAGATAAATTATACATTAATGTAGGTGGCACTTCAACTAGTACTTCTGGAGGATATAACGGTGGTGGAGTAGCAGGATCTAATTATAATGCTCGAGGTGGCGGAGGAGCTACTTCAATAGCTACTAAATCTGGCTTACTATCTACACTATCTGGTAATGTTGATAAAGTATTAATTGTTGCCGGAGGCGGCGGTGGTTCTGATAAATACAATGGTGGTTCTAATGGTGGAGCAGCTGGAGGAATATCTGGAATGCCTGGAGGTTACTATCGCTATAATGGATCAGCTTCTTTTACTGTTGCAACTGGTGGAACACAAACTGAAGGTGGACATGGTGCATCTGGCGCTGGTAGTGGAACCGATGGTACGTTTGGTTTAGGTGGAAGTCAATATAATAATCACGGTGGCGGCGGTGGCGGCGGCTACTATG
Source organism: Bacilli bacterium (assembly GCA_017548925.1). Taxonomy (GTDB): domain Bacteria; phylum Bacillota_I; class Bacilli_A; order RF39; family UBA660; genus RUG13160. Next base: position 977,659 of record JAFYYX010000001.1, on the reverse strand, counting down.
GTGGTGGTGGCGGATCATATAATGACGCAATTGTTGGTTCAGGTGCTGGAGGTTCTAGTTATATAGGTAACTCAAAATTATCTGAAAAGTCTATGTACTGTTATAATTGCACTACATCTAATATAGAATCTACAAATACTATATCAGTTAATTGTGCTGAGTCTGATCCAACACCTGAATGTGCAAAAAAAGATCATGGTTTTGCTAGAATCACATATAATGCAAATATTTTTTATCCTGAAGATCCTTTAGAAGATTATCAATTTGTAGAGTATATTGAATCATCTGGAACTCAGTATATTGCAACTGACATTGTGCCAACAAATCAATATGGAGTTTTAGCTAAAGTGTTGTTTACTTCTTCTTCAACATCGGGTTGCATATTTGGTTCAATGGGTAATGGTAATTCAAGAATGTATTCATCATTTGAAAATAATCAAGTTAATTATGGTTGGAATAATTGGGCTGAAACATCAACTTCAGTTTCTGCAAGTTGTCCTGGTATATGTGATATTAAACTTAACTATAATGGTAACAACAAATATATTTTTGGTAGTTCGGAAATATCATCAAATCTAGGCACATTAAATATAGATAGTAATCCTGGATACGCTATTTTTGCAAATAATAACAAAGGAAATTATGACTCGTTTTCTTCATTAAAACTTTATAATGTAAAAATTACAAATGGAACTAGTCTTGTTAATGATCTTGTCCCTTGCTATCACAAAACTGAAGGAACTATAGGTTTATGTGATACAATATCTAAAAAGTTTTATGCTAATTCAGGAACTGGAACTTTTACTAAAGGAAATGATATTGAATAAAAATATAAAACTTAAACATTAATTGTTTAAGTTTTTTATTATTGTTAAAATAATCAATAAATGATAATATTATTTTAGAGTAGGATATGATATCTATGAAGAATAAAAAAGGTTTTACTTTAGTTGAACTTCTTGCTGTTATAGTTATTTTAGTTATTATAATTATTATTGCTGTTACAATTGTTAAAAATCATACTTTAGAAGCTAAGAAAAAATCTATTTTAGCTAACTCTATAGCATATGTTAAAGCTGCAAATACATTAATTGTTGAACTTAAAACAACTGATAATTCTATAATAGAGGGAACTTTAACCGTTGATGAACTTAATAATTTAGGTATTCCTATTAATGGAACAAAACCAGAAACAGGTAGTGTTGTTGTTGCAAATAGTACGGTAGTTTATTCTTGTTTAACATATGAAGAATATAAAGTTGAATATAGGGATGGTAATTATTTGGATGTTGTTGAAGGGGAATGTATCAATCCTAAAATGAATATAAGTTATACAGGACGTGAAAAAACTTTTAAAGCACCAGTTTCTGGTATATATAAACTTGAAGTATGGGGAGCACAAGGTGGCGGAAATACTCCTGGAAGTACAAGTGCTAATAGAGCTGGTTCAGGAGGATATTCTACTGGTTATATTACTCTTCAAGCTCATGATACACTTTATATTAATGTTGGTGGCGCTGGTTCTGCAGGTGATCATGTAGCTGGTGGGTATAATGGTGGTGGAGCATCTGGTAATCCTGGATCTAATGGTTCTGGATCAGGTGGAGGAGCAACACATATTGCTTTAGCTAGTGGATTATTATCATCATTATCAGATCATCAAGAACAAGTACTAATTGTTGCTGGCGGCGGTGGTGGTACTGATGATATTGGTAATGGTTATTATAATGGGTCTGATGATGGATCAGGTGGAGATGGTGGCGGATATATTGGTAATTATGCATATATAAATGGTAGTAAATATACATCTGTTTTACCTGGTTCGCAAACTGGAGGATTTCAATTTGGAAAAGGCCAAAATGTAACTACAAATCATGATACTGGAGGCGGAGGCGGAGGCTTCTATGGTGGTTATACAACTGCAAATAATAGTGGTGGTGGAACTGGAGGTTCTGGTTATATAAATACAACATTACTAGAAGATGCGGAAATGTACTGTTATAAATGCTCTGAATCTAACGAAACTGCTACTAAAACAACCTCTACTGATTGCATTGAAGAAACACCAACTGAAAACTGTGCAAAACTTGGTAATGGTTATGCTAAAATTTTTCTTGTTTCTACTAATTAATTTTTAATAATTAAAACTTAAATAATAATTAATTATTTAAGTTTTTTTATTGTTAAAATAAGTAATAAATGATAATATTAATTTAGAGTAGGATATGATATCTATGAATAAAAAAGGTTTTACTTTAGTAGAGTTACTTGCTGTTATTGTTGTTTTAATTATTATTGTATTTATTGCAATAAATAAAATAAATGAATCAACTAAAAAGACTAAAGAAAATACTGTTAAAGCAAATGCTATAGCTTATATTAAAGGTGTTAATAATCTACTTGATGAAGATAGCTTAGTTTCAACAAGATTAAAAAACGGAATTTATGATTTAAATACGTTAGATGAGTATGGGGTTAAATTATCAGGTACTAAACCTGATGAAGCATTAGTTATTACTTATGACTATGATCTTTATTATGCTTGTTTAAGATATGGACAAAATTATTTTACTTATCATGATGGAAAGTTATCTGAACCTAGAAAAAAATCTTGTAAACATTATTCAGTTAATTCTGATGAAGTAACAACATATGCCTATAACGGAAGTTATCATACTTTTACTGCTACACATCCTGGATACTATAAAATAGAATTATGGGGTGCATCTAGTGGATGCAAATGGAGAAATAATACTGACAGTGATGGTGGAGGATATGCATCTGGAGAATTACTTTTAACAAAAGGTGAAAGTATATATATTTATATAGGTGAACAAGGAAAAAGCGGTGGAGGAAGTAATCCATATGGTGGACCAGTTGGTGGCTACAATGGTGGAGGATATGGAGGAAACTCTGCATCCACATCTGGAGGCGGAGCAACTGATGTTAGATTAATAGCTAGTACTTGGAATGATAGTGCATCTTTAGCAAGTCGTATTATGGTTGCTGGAGGTGGCGGCGGATCTGATGATGGTTGTTCATCAGGTAATGATGGCCGAGGAGGTGCCGGAGGAGGTATTTCTGGAATAGGCGCATGGATATCTGGTGGATATAATTCTCAGTATGCTGCAACACAAACAACAGGTAATGCATTTGGTATAGGAGCAAATAGTACAACTGGAACCGATACAGGTGGTGCTGGAGGCGGCTACTGGGGTGGTTTAGTTACTAACCATGGTAATGGTGGAGCAGGCGGAGGATCTGGTTATATATCTGGCCTTAAAGGATGTATCGCTATTACTTCAGAAACAGATACTACTCCTAAATGTGAAACTGGTTCAAGTATAGATTGCTCAATTCATTATAGTGGTAAACAATTTAGAAATGCTAAATTAAAATCTGGTTCTGAATTATTTTCTAACTATGATACTGGAGAACAAGAACGTGGTAATCTTGGTAATGGATACGCAAGAATTACCTATACTGGTATTTAATAAATAGACAAATTTATTTGTCTATTTTTTTAATTGTTAAATATTTAAATAAATGTTATATTTATTATGTAATAATAAAGGTAGGTATCTACATATGAAAAGAATAAATAAAAAAGGTTTTACTTTAGTAGAACTTATAGCAGTTGTTGTAGTTTTAATAATAGTCTTTTTAATTGCAATGAGTAAAATCAGAAATTCATCTTTAACAGCAAAAAAGAAAGCTATTAGTGCTAATGCAATTAGCTATATGAAACTTGTTAAAGATAAAGCTGGAGAAGATGTTGCAGATAATGAGTTACTTGATAGTGGTGTGTATTCTGTTGATGATCTTAAAGACATGGGAATAAAACTTTCAGGTAGAACTCCTGACTCTGGATATGTTCTTATTAATGATTTTGACATTATAAGTTATTGTTTAGTTTATGATGAATATAAAGTAACTAATGTTGAAGATACTGATACTGTAGTTGAAGGAAATTGTTTTAGTGATTTAGCGGAAATGAACGCATATTATAATGAAAACATATATCCTAATTTAGATCTTAATAAATATGAATATTCATATTTATCAAATAATTATCAATTATTTACTGCGCCTGTAAAGGGTAAATACAAAATAGAACTATGGGGTGCAAAAGGTGGTAATAATCCTATTGGTGTAGGTAATGGAGCATATACTTCTGGTGAAATTGTTTTACAAAAAAATCAAAAAGTATATCTTTATATTGGAAGCAAAGGTGGAGCAACTAGAGAAAGTGTTTCTGAATATATAGCAGGCGGTTATAATGGTGGTGGATATACTAATGGACAAAGCTGCTGTGGTAGAACTTACGGTTCTGGTGGAGGAGCAACCGATATTAGAATTTTCTCATCCCAACCATCTGAAGAAGATTTAGTTGTTGACTCTGAAAATGGTCTAAATTCAAGAGTTATGGTTGCTGCCGGAGGTGGTGGTGGCTTTAATGGATCAGGCGGAGGATATGCCGGAGGATTAAAAGGACAAAATGCTCAATCAAATAATGGTTATGGTCCAGGTGGTGGAGCTACTCAAACTGCTGGTGGGGTAAATACAAGAAATAGTATTGCAAATGGTTCATTTGGTAAAGGTGGATCTGGTGGTAACTCAGGATTATCTACTGGTGGTGGCGGTGGCTACTATGGTGGAGCTGGTTCTGAACATATTGATGCTGCTGGTGGAGGATCTAGTTATATATCTGGATATAGTGGTTGTGCATCTCACTCATCAGGAATAGTATTTTTAAATCCTGAAATGAAAGCTGGTAATGAATCAATGCCATCATATACTAATGAAGCTATGACTGGTAACGAAGGTAATGGTTATGTTAGAATAACAATGTTATTTTCACTTGGCGTTTAATAATATTTAAAAACTTAAGTAATATAATTTACTTAAGTTTTTTAATTGTTAAATTTATTAATAAATGATATTATTTATATATAGTAAAGGTAGGTTACCTATTATGAACAAAAAGAATAAAAAAGGATTTACTTTAGTAGAACTTTTAGCTGTAGTAGTTGTATTAATAATTATTATGTTAATTGCTATAAATATAATTAGAACATACACTAAAAGATCTAAAGAAAAAGCAATGGAAGCTAGTGCACTAAGTTATATTAAAGCTATTAATGATAAAGCTGGTCTTAATGTTTTAGATAGTAAAATATTTAAAGCAGGTTTATTTAATATATATGCCCTTGATAATAATGATATTAAAGTATCTGGAACTAAACCTGATGATGCAATGGTTTGTTTAAATGATTATAAAGTTGTTAATGCTTGTTTAGATTACGGAAAATATAAAGTTGAATATGAGAATAATGGTGTAAAGCGTATTTCTAAGGGTAAGTGTAAAAGTGAGAGTTTTAGCTGTGATGTTTCACCGTTAAAAACATATGAATATACTGGAGATTATCAAGAGTTTGTTGCCCCTCATGATGGAGATTATAAAATCGATTTATGGGGTGCTCAAGGTGGATCTTCTGATGATGCTGCAGGTGGAAAAGGCGCTTACACATCAGGTATAATTCATCTTGATAAAGGTGATGAACTTTATATTTATGTAGGTGGAGCTGGTTCTTCAAGAACATATAATGATGGTACTGGATCTATAGCTGGTGGTTATAATGGCGGTGGTGCTGGAAATGTATCAAGAACAAATTATAATCAAAAAAATGGATCAGGTGGAGGAGCAACTGATGTTAGACTTGTTAGCGGTGCTTGGAATAATGCTACCTCTTTAAGATCAAGAATAATGGTTGCTGCCGGTGGTGCTGGTATATATTCAGCTACTGGTTCATCTGGAGTACAAGCTCCTGCTGGTGGTGGATATGGTGGTGCTTTAACTGGTGGATCTAGTTATTATTATGGATCACTTGATGGTTATTCTTCACTTACTCCATCAGGAGGAACGCAAACAACTGGTGGGCAATCTGTTAATGAATGGAATAGAACGTGGTATGAAAATACATACATTGGCGGCTTTGGATATGGAGCAACTGGAGCTAATTCGTATGGTGGCGCTGGTGGCGGCTACTGGGGAGGTGCTTCAGGTAACTGGAAACCTGGCGCTGGTGGTTCGAGTTATATATCTGGGTATAAAGGATGTGTTGCAGTAGCATCTAGTGAATCAAATAGTCCGAAATCAGGTTGTAGTAATGGTACTACAAACGTAGAATGTTCATATCATTATAGTGGAAAAAAATTCAGAAAAATTACTATGAAATCTGGTAAAGAAGAAATGCCAACTCATGATAATTTATCTACTATGACTGGTAATGAAGGAAATGGATATGCTGCTATATATGATGCATATTATTTAGATGAAAAACCTGTTTATTCATCTTTAAATGAAGAATATACTTATACCGGAACTGAACAAAAATTTATTGCTCCTAAAAATGGTACTTATAAACTAGAAGTATGGGGAGCACAAGGTGGATCTGGATATAATAATGATACTGGAACTGGTGGATATGGTGGCTATTCAACTGGAACAATTAGTCTAAATGTTGGTGATAAACTTTATATCAATGTTGGAGGAGCTGGAGGTTCAACTACATCTAAAACTCAAGATGCAACAGGTGGCTATAATGGTGGTGGAAACTCTTATCATTGGGTTGACGGCTCAACATATAATGGTGCAGGTGGAGGAGCTACTTCAGTTGCAACAATGTCAGGGACTTTATTTACTCTTGAATCTTCTATTAATAAAATTATTATAGTAGCTGGCGGCGGTGGTGGTGGAGCAAGTGATGGTTCATCTCATGCTAAAGGTGGATCAGGTGGTGGATATGTCGGTGTAAATGGTCAAAATCCACCAAATGGTGATGGTTCAAAAGGTCTAGGTGGAACTCAAAGTTCTGGAGGTTCCTATGAAAGATTTAATCGTGCAACACCAAGTTCTGGAACATTTGGACAAGGAGCTAACTCAACACTTTCTAATGCTTCTGATGGTGGCGGCGGTGCTGGAGGCGGCGGCGGCTTTTATGGTGGCGGTTCTGCAGGCGTTTGGGGAGGTGCTGGAGGCGGTTCTGGATATATTGCTAACAGTTTACTTTCTAATAAAGAAATGAAATGCTATAACTGTACTGAATCAACTGATGAAGATACAAAAACAACTTCTGTTGATTGCACCGATGATATAGCAAATTCAAACTGTGCTAAAAAAGGCAACGGATACGCTAAAATTACTTTTGTAAATTAATAAAAAATAACTTAAATAACAATTAGTTGTTTAAGTTTTTTTATTGTTAAAATTATTAATAAATGATAATATTATTTTAGAGTAGGAAATGATACTTATGAAGAATAAAAAAGGTTTTACTTTAATAGAACTTTTAGCTGTTATAGTAGTTTTAGTAATTATTACTGTTTTAGCAATTAATAAAATAAGTAGTGTTATGAAAAAAAATAATGAAAATTCAGTAAAAGCAAATGCACTTACTTTTTTTAAAGCTGTTGAAGAAAATGCAGGTTTATCAAGGGTAACTGGTACTTTAACAGATGGATTATATTCAACATCTGAACTTAATGAACTTGGAATTAAATTATCAGGTACATATCCAAATAGTGGTGCTGTTCAAATTGAAAATGGAAAAATTAAAGCGGCATGTTTAGTATATAGTAAGTTTTATGTATCCTATAGTGATGGTAATATAACTAATGTAGAAAAAGGAAATTGTAATTCTTTTGAAGCAGAAGTTGCATATAATTTTGATTATACAGGTAGTGAGCAAATATTTACTGCTCAAAAAACTGGAACTTATAAACTTGAGGCATGGGGAGCACAAGGTGGAGATAGCTACTATAATTCATATTATAATATGGGTGGATATGGTGGATATTCAGTTGGTAAAATACACTTAAATAAGGGAGACAAACTTTATATAAATGTTGGTGGCCAAGGTACATCTGTAAATTATGCTCAGTCTTCTGGTACTGTAACATATTCAAGTGATACTGGATATAATGGTGGTGGTTTTGCAACTAAATGGGATAATAATAGTTCTCATGGCGGAGGTGGAGGAGCAACATCAATTGCTACTACTTCAGGTCTTTTAAGCACACTATCTAGTAATTTAAGTGATATTTTAATTGTTGCTGGTGGCGGCGGAGGTTCTTCAACACACTCTTCTTATCCATCATATAGTGGTCGTGGTGGATCTGGCGGTGGATATATAGCTGGCAATGGAGTTTCTGCAAATAGTACATGTTATAACTATGGTAATGGTGGATCTCAAACAGCTGCGGGTTCATTTACCGCATGTTCCAGTGATGGTACAAGTTCTAGAAGTGATAACCCACCAAGTGATGGTAGTTTTGGCAAGGGATCAAATTTTACATCTAACCAAACTAGTAACTGCTACGCCGGTGGCGGCGGAGGCTACTATGGTGGCGGTTCTGCATGGCATGCACCAGGTGGAGGAGGCTCAGGCTATATAGGTAATAGTTTACTTTCTAGTAAAGAAATGAAATGCTATGGTTGCACTGAATCTAATAGTCCTGATACTAAAACATCTTCTGTAGATTGTGCAGAGGAAACAGCAAATTCAAGCTGTGCTAAAAAAGGTAATGGATACGTAAAGATATCTCTTGTTAATGTATAAAATATAACTTAAACAATAAATTTTTGTTTAAGTTTTTTTATTGTTAAATAACCTAATAAATGATATATTTAATAGTAGAGTAGGATATGATATCTATGAAGAATAAAAAAGGATTTACTTTAGTAGAAATACTTGCTGTATTAGTTGTTTTACTTGTTATTGTTTTAATAGCAATAAATGTTGTTAACTCAAGAGTAAAACAAGCTAAAAAGAATTCTGTTGAAGTTAATGCTAATAATTATATTAAAGCAGTTAATGGTGTTGCAGCTCTATCTCAAAATATTGGTGAAGATATGGAAAAAGGTACTTACCAAGTTAGAGACTTAAATAAAACAGAAATTAAGATATCTGGGGAAAAACCAAGAAAAGGTTCATTAACACTTAGCGATTATGAAGTTTCTTATGGCTGTTTAATGTATGATGAATATTCTGCGATAATAATAGATGGTAAAACAGCTTCTGTTGAAAAAATGAATTGTAATGATTTTTTTGTTAATAAAGAATTTGATTATAAGGGATCTGAAGAAGTATTTACTGTGAATATTTCCGGTACTTATAAGATTGAAGCATGGGGAGCACAAGGTGGAAATGCAAATGATTCATATATTGGCGGATATGGTGCATATTCTGTTGGCTATGTTGATTTAAAAAAAGGTGATAGATTATATATCAATGTTGGTGGTCAAGGTGAGTCAGAATGTATAACTTCTAATTGTAACGGAGGCTATAATGGTGGTGGAGGTTCTATAGTATATACAGGAGACCAAAATAATATTACTTCAGGCGGTGGAGGAGCTACACATGTAGCATTAGTTTCTGGTTTGTTATCTTCACTTTCTAGTAACGTAAACAAAATCCTAATTGTAGCCGGAGGTGGTGGAGGAGCTTATTATCACACTAATGGAACATCATATAGTGCTAACGGTGGAAATGGTGGAGGATATATAGGAACTTCACAATGTAATAGTAATACTTCTTATACTTGCGCAGGTTCCGGAAATCAATCGACTGGTGGAAGTGCAGGGTCAAGTGGTGTCTCAGGAGCTTTTGGTATTGGAGGCACATCAACTACTTATTCATCTGGTGGCGGATCAGGATATTATGGTGGAGGTTCTGCACATCATAGAGGTACTGGTGGCGGATCAGGCTATATAGGTAATAGTAAACTTTATAATGCTGCTATGTACTGTTATAACTGTTCTACATCTAATGTGGCTAATATAAAAACTCTATCAGTGACATGTTCTGAAGATGATCCGCAATCTAAATGTGCTAAAAAAGGTAATGGATATGTTAAAATAACATATTCTCCAGATATCGAACCTGATAGTAACGTTACTGAATTTTCTTTTACTAATGGTGAACAAAAATTTACTGTATCAAAAACAGGCACATACAAACTTGAAGTATGGGGTGCACAAGGTGGATCTGCTAATGGATATACTGGTGGGTATGGAGCATACTCTGTTGGAGAAATTAATTTAACAAAAGGTACTAAGCTATATATTAATGTTGGTGGACAAGGAACTGGAGTTAAAGCTACTGGAAATATTGCTGGTGGATATAATGGTGGTGGAAGCGGACGAAGCACTGCTTGTAATAATGATTCAAATAGATGGGGTACATCTGGAGGTGGTGCAACATCTATCGCTAAAGTTTCTGGCCAACTTAAAGATTTAGATGAAACTAAAAATAAGAATGATATCTTAATCGTGGCCGGAGGCGGTGGTGGAGCTTTTAACAGTGTTAATTGGTATTTTGGAGATGGCGGCTCCGGAGGCGGAATCAATGGTGTATCAGGATATAGTTATAGAACTGATACAGGATTTATGGTTTATCCAACAGGTGGATCACAAACAGCCGGCGGAACTGGTGGAACTAATTATGCTCAAGAAGTACTTTTGCCTATTTTGAATGGTGGATTTGGATATGCTGGTAACTCACCTGAATGGGAAACTTGTGTCAACGGTGGCGCTGGAGGCGGAGGCTTCTACGGCGGTGGTGCAGGCGTTGATGCATCAGGTGCTGGTGGATCAGGCTATATAGCTAATTTAACAAATGCCGCAATGTATTGTTATAACTGTACAGAAAATACAAATCCAAGTACATACACATATAAGATTAATCAAGCTGTTTCAGATCCTACGCCACAAAAAGCTAAAACCGGAAATGGATACGCGATAATTACAAAAATAAATTAAAAAAGAAAACATAAACTTTTCAGGTTTATGTTTTTTTATTTAGTTTTATCTCCTTGATAGATATTTCTTCTCTTCATTTCTTTATCAATGTCATTTAAGAGTACAAATTTTTTAGTAAGCCATGTAGGTGTTATTAAGTTTTCTATTATTGGATCACCAGTAATTCTTTCAATAACTATTTCTGGTTTAAGATACTCTAACTCATCACATACAATATCAATATATTCTTCTTTTGTTAATATATGAAAAGATTCCTTTTCATATATTTTTTCTAATGCTGTATTTTTAACAACGTGAAGCATATGGATTTTTATTGCATCAATATTTAAACTATTAACATGTTTAACTGTGTTAATCATATCTTCTTTAGTTTCATATGGAAGACCATTTATTATATGTGCAACAACAAAGATGTTATTATCTTTTAACTTTTTAACCATGTCATCAAATGCTTTAACATTATGACCTCTATTTATAAATCTAAGTGTATTATCATTTGATGATTGAAGACCTAGCTCAACCATTAAGAAAGTTCTTTTGTTTATATCTTTTAAATATTCAAGTACTTCATCTGATATACAATCTGGTCTTGTTGCAATAGCAAGACCTACAACGTTATCTAGTTTAAGTAGTGGTTCATATATTTCTTTTAATTTATCAACTGATTCATATGTATTTGTATTAGCTTGAAGGTATGGAATGTAGTAACTATCAGGCCATTTTTTTAGCATGATATTTTTTACTTCTTCAAATTGTTCTAAAACACTTTTATTATTATCAGTTATGTTTGATTTACTTCCTTCACTACAAAAAATACATCCACCAGTTTTTTTATTAGGACAAGTAAAACCTGCATCTAAAGCAACTTTAAAAACTTTCTTATTAAATTTTGTTTTAAGAAAGAAGTTGAATGTATGATATCTTTTGTTATCTAAAGTATATTTAAACATAACTAAAACCTCCTTTGTATTATATCAATTTTTAAAAAAATTGAAAAACTTTTCAAAAAAAGAAGGAAATTTGGAATTTTTCGGAAAAGTATATTATTGAAAGGAGGTGTAATTATATGAATAGTAAAGTAATAGTCTTTGATAATAATGAAGTACATTTAGATGTAAATGTTAAGGATGAAACAGTATGGTTGAATGCAGATCAAATAGCCATGTTATTTGAAAGGGATTATAAAACAATTCGCAAACACATTAATAATATTTTTAATGAGGAGTTAGATAAAAATAGTAATTCGCAAAAAATGCGACTTGCTACTTCTGATAAACCAGTAGAATTCTATAATCTTGATGTCATAATCAGTGTTGGTTACCGTGTAAAAAGTCCTAATGGTATAATTTTCAGAAAATGGGCTAATAAGGTATTGAAGGATTATTTAATTCAAGGCTATGTCATTAATCAAAAAAGAATGGAATATCTCGAAAAAACTGTAAAACTAATTAATATTGCCGGAAGAATAGATTATAGATTAGAGAATAATGAAGGTCAAGATATTATAAAAGTTATAGATAATTATTCTCAAGCTTTATTACTACTAGATGATTATGATCATAAAGTTATTAGTAAGCCTAAAGGAAATATTAGTGATAATTTTATTACATATGAGGAATGTTTAGAAATAATTCATAAATTAAAATTTAATAATGATAGTGATATATTTGCTTTTGAAAGAGATAATGGTCTTAAGTCAATTATTAATAATATTTATCAATCCTTTGATGGTAAAGATTTATATCCAACAGTAGAAGAAAAAGCTGCAAATTTTTTATATTTAATTACTAAAAATCATGTGTTTATAGATGGTAATAAAAGAATTGCAGCAACACTTTTTATATATTTTTTAAATTTTTATAATATTCTTTTTAAAAAGAATGAGAAAATTATAGATAATAATACACTTGTTGCACTTACTCTTTTAATAGCTCAGTCTAATCCTAAGGAAAAAGAAATATTAATTGATTTAGTTATGAATTTTTTAATAAAGACTTAAATAATAAGTAATTGTTTTAAGTCTTTTATTATGTTAAAATATTTTATGATAGGAAAGGTGGCAAGTGTGATATGAGTAATATTTCTGTAAGTAATAAAAACTCTGTTTTTATTGGCAAGAATTATCGTATTACTGTTTTAACTGAAAGACTTGTCCGTCTTGAATATAGTGAAGATGGTAAATTTATTGATGAAAAAACCGAACTTGCTATAAATAGAGAATTTCCTGCTGTTGAATTTAATATTCAACAAGATAGTCAATTTTTACAAATAACTACTAATTATTTTCAATTAGTTTATAAAAAGGAAGCACCATTTAAAGGGGCGACATATGCACCTGATAAAAATCTAAGAGTATCACTTGTTAATACTGATAAATATTGGTATTATGGACAACCAGAAGCTAGAAATTTTGGTGGCTCTGCAATATCTCTTGATGCAAATGGTACTAAAACTAAGTTAGAAAAAGGATTGTATTCTACTGATGGTTTTGCAACAATTGATGACTCTAATTCTTTAATATTTGATGACAATGGATACTTAGTTAAGACTGATAAAAAAAGAATTGATATATATCTATTTATGTATCGAAGAGATTTTGGACTATGTTTAAAAGATTATTTTACTTTAACTGGTAAACCGGCAATGATACCAAGATATGCACTTGGTATTTGGTGGAATAGAGAAAAGATTTACTCAGATAATGATGTTAAAAAAATAATTCATACATTTAATAGATATAAAATACCTCTATCTGTTGTACTTTTAACTGATTTCTGGCATATTAAAGATTTAACAAATATGAGTACTCTTGAAAAGTTTAAATCAGGTTATACATTTAATCCAAGTTTATTTCCAGATCCTTTTGAATTTGTTAATTATCTTCATGAAAGAGGAGTTAGAATAGGTTTACAGCTTGATCCATATGAAGGAATATATCCTCATGAACTTATGTATAAAGAAATTAAAAAGGAACTTAATATAGAATCAGAAAAAGATACTGTAATACCATTTAATGTATTTGATAAAAACTTAATTAAAATATACTTTGAAAAATTAATTAATCCACTTGTTCATGATGGAATAGATTTTTTCTGGATTGATTATAAGCAAGATTTATCTACTTTAAAAGCACTTGATTATTATCATAATAGTGATTTATTTATTGAATCAACTAATAGACCACTTACTATGTCTAGAAATACTATGACTGCTGCTCATAGGTATCCAATTCATTATTCAGGAGAAACTATAGTATCTTGGGATACTCTTGATTATTTACCTTCATTTAATTCAACAGCATCTAATATTGGACTTTCTTGGTGGAGTCATGATGTTGGAGGATATAAAGAAGGTATTGAAGATAGTGAACTATATATGAGATATGTACAATTTAGTTGTTATTCTCCTATATTTAGATTTGCTGCAAGACGTGGCCCATATTATAAAAGAGAACCATGGCTTTGGGATGTTAAAACATTTAATATTGTTAAAGATTACTGTTCTTTAAGACAAAGATTAATTCCATATATTTATAATGAAGGTTATAAATATAGTGAAACAGGACTACCTTTAGTTCAACCACTATACTATTTATATCCTGAAATATATGATGAACCATTTTATAAAAATGAATATTTCTTTGGTGGTGAATTACTTGTTGCTCCTATAACTAAAAAACATGATGAAGTCATGAACCGAGTTATTCAAAGAATTTATATACCTAAAGGTATGTGGTATGACTTTAAGACTGGTAAGAAATTCCCAGGTAATAAAAGATACATTGCATTTTTTAAAGATGAAGATTATCCAGTATTTGCTAAAGCTGGATCTATAATACCTTTATCTATATTTGATGAAAATATAAATGTATCAGGTATTCCATCTAAAATGGAAATTCATATTTTCCCTGGCGAAAGTAATACATATGATTTATATGAAGATGATGGAGTTACTAAACTTTATCAAAAAGGATACTATACTATTACATCTTTTGATTATAATTACATGCAAAATAACTATACTTTAATTATAAGACCTAAAGATGGTAAAAATGGTATTTTACCTGCAACAAGAGATTACAAAATTAGATTTAGAAATACTAGAGAAGCTGATAGTGTAGAGTTATACCTAGATCAAGATAAAGCTAATTTAGAATATTCTACATATCAAGAAGATAATGATTTTATTGTTGATATTAAAGAAGTTCCAACAACTAAACAATTAACTATTAATTGTAAGGGACAAGATATTGAAATAAATGCAGTTCGTATTATTAATGAAGATATTAATTCCATCATTAATGATTTAATGATTGAAACAAGATTAAAAGAAAGAATTGCTGCAATTATCTTTAGTAAAGATTTATCTATTAGAAAGAAACGTATTAAGATAAGACAACTTAAAAAAGAAGGACTTACTCCTAGATTTATAAAGATGTTCTTAAATCTTCTTGAATATATTTCACAATTATAATAAATAAAAGAAATTACATTGAAAAATGTAATTTTTTTTTATATAATACCTTTAAGCAGTTGAAAAAAGAGTAGTAATAAGAATTATTCTTTAAAGAGAGAATTAGTGGTCGGTGAAAACTAATAAAGAATGCTTATGAACTTGCTTTTGGATGTGATAGGGTTATTTCCTTTATAGAATACTTTAAGAAGCAAATAAGGTGGTACCACGTTATATATTATTAACGTCCTTTGGTAACATCTTTTTTTATTTGAAAGGAAGATAAAAATATATGGAAAAAATACTAGCTAATTTAATATTCTTTTTTGTATTAGCACTTGTTATATTTTTAATTGATTATCTTTTTGTATTTAAAAGAAAAATCAAAAATAAAAAAATTAAAAATGATCAAATAATGGAATTTGGTTACCTCATATATAAATTTAAACTTGATAAGAATAAAGTGTTATATAAACCGATGGGTTTATACTGTGCTTTAATTAATGGATTTATAATCTCAGGCGTTGTTACAATCATTTCTAACATTAAACTAAAAATGATTTGGCAACTCTTAATAGGATTTGTCCTCTTATTTGGATTTATTTACTCTGTATATGAAATATATGGAAGAATTTTAGTTAAGAAAGGTTGGAAATTAAAAGATGAATAATTATAGTGAAATAGAGAAAAAATGGCAGAAATATTGGGAAGATAATAAAACATTTAAAACTGATGCATGGGATTTTTCTAAACCAAAATTCTATGCTCTTGATATGTTTCCTTATCCATCTGGAGTAGGACTTCATGCAGGACACCCAGAAGGTTATACTGCTACTGATGTTGTATGCCGTATGAAAAGAATGCAAGGATTTAATGTGCTTCATCCAATGGGATATGATTCATTTGGACTTCCTGCAGAACAATATGCGATTTCTACAGGAAATCACCCTGCAATATTTACAAATGAAAATATTAAAACATTTAGAGGTCAATTAAAATCTTTAGGTTTTAGTTTTGACTGGGATAGAGAAATATCAACATCTGATCCAGAATACTATAAATGGACACAATGGATATTTAAAAGATTATTTGAAGATGGATATGCAAAATATATAGATATGCCTGTTAACTGGTGTGAAGAATTAGGAACAGTTTTATCAAATGATGAAGTTATTGATGGTAAATCTGAACGTGGTGGATACCCTGTTATTAGAAAAAATATGAAACAATGGGTTATTGATATTCCTAAATATGCTGAAAAATTGTTATCAGGACTTGATGAAATAGACTGGCCTGAATCAACAAAAGAAATTCAAAGAAACTGGATAGGTAAATCAACTGGTGTTGAAGTTAAGTTTGATATAAAGGGTGGCGGATCATTTAAAATTTATACTACATGTATTGAAACAATATATGGTATTACATTTATGGTACTTGCTCCTGAAAATCCACTTGTAGACGAACTAAAGAACAGAATAGAAAACTGGGATGAAGTAGTTAAATATAGAGAAGAAACTGCTAAAAAGAGTGATATAGATAGAACTGAATTAAACAAAGATAAAAATGGAGTTTGTTTAAAAGGTATTTATGCTATTAACCCAGTTAACGGTAAAGAAGTAGAAATATATTTAGGAGACTTTGTACTAGCAAGTTATGGAACAGGTGCTGTTATGGCAGTTCCATCACATGACCAAAGAGATTTTGAATATGCTATAAAATATAACATTCCTATGATTCAAGTAATTGAAGGAAGAGATACAACTGAATGTGCCTTTGAAAAACAAGATTACTTAGGAAAAGGATGTAAGTTAATTAATAGTGAAGAATTTACTGGTTTAACTGTAGAAGAAGCTAAAAAAGCTATTACTAAAAAATTAGTGGATATGGGTGTTGGTGAAGAAAAGACTAACTATAGATTAAGAGAGTGGATTTTTGCTCGTCAAAGATATTGGGGAGAACCAGTTCCTGTTATTCATTTAGAAGATGGTAATACAGTATTATTAAGCGATGATGAATTACCACTTGTACTTCCTACACTAGAAGATTACAAAGGTCATGGTGGAATGGCTCCTCTTGAAAATGATCCATCATGGGTAAATGTCGAAGTAAATGGTGTTAAAGGTAAAAGAGAAACATCAACAATGCCTGGTTCTGCTGGATCAAGTTGGTATTTCTTAAGATTTATTGATCCACATAATGATAAAGAATTTGCAGATCAAGAACTTTTAAAACATTGGATGCCTGTTGATTTATATGTAGGTGGACCAGAACATGCTGTTGGACATCTTTTGTACTCAAGAATGTGGAATGAATACTTATATGATAAGGGTTTAGTTCCTACTCAAGAACCATTTAAAAAATTAGTTCATCAAGGTATGATTTTAGGATCTAATGGCCTTAAAATGGGTAAAAGATTCCCAGAGTATTGTGTTAATCCAACTGATGTAATAAGAGATTTTGGAGCTGATACTTTAAGACTTTATGAAATGTTTATGGGACCACTTGATGCTGATAAACCATGGAATGATGATGCAGTAGTTGGTGCTAAGAAGTTTATTGATAGAGTGTTTAGACTTTATACAGAAGAAAACAAAATAGCAGATGAAGAAAATAAAAACTTAGAGAAAATATATCATCAAACAGTTAAAAAAGTTACAAATGATTATGAATCACTTAATATAAATACAGCAATATCACAAATGATGATATTTATTAATCAAGTACAAAAAGAAAATATATTCCCAAGAGAATATGCAGAAGGATTTGTTAAATTATTAAATCCACTTTGTCCACATATTACTGAAGAAATTTGGGAAAGATTAGGTCATAATAATACAATAGCATATGAAAATTGGCCTACTTATGATGAAGAAAAAACTATTGAAGATAATATTACAATAGGTGTTCAAGTTAATGGTAAATTAAGAGGAACTATTGATATTAAAAAAGATGCTCCTAAAGAAGAAGTAGAAGAGTTAGCTAAATCTAACGAAAACGTTAAGAAATTTACTGATGGTTTAGACATTGTTAAAGTAATAGTTGTTCCTAATAAAATTGTTAATATAGTAGTTAAATAAAAAAAGAAGGTTTAAACCTTCTTTTTTATATACTAAATATCATTTGTATAGTTTGTTGATATTCGATAATTCTGTATATTGTATATCCAATGCTCCCTAGTCCTAGTAAGAAACCAAATACTGCATAGAACATACCGCTTTCATTGTTATTTTTTATTTGAACAGAACCAACGCTACATAATATTACAGCAGTAATTCCTAATAGTCCAAAATAGTCTATAAAAAATGAAATACCACCAAACATGAAACCAATTACTGATAAAATATTTGTTTTCTTTTTTGCAACATATTTAGCTTTTTTGGGATCTAATTTTTTTTCACAGTGAATACACACTGTTTCATTATTATTAAGTAGTCCACCACAATGCTCACAAATTCTATCATAACCTTTAGTTTGTACTTTGATAGGATTACCACAATTTGGACATGATGCAGCGTTTTCACTTACATCTTTTCCACACTCATTACATTTTATTAATGCCATATTAAAATCTCCTTATATTATAATCCGTTTTGTTCTACTCCATAAACTGCTTGTTCATGTGTGAATCCTTCATATTCAAGTTGACTAATTAAACTTTCTCTTGAGAATGAAGATATACTTAGATATGATTTACCAGATTTTGCTGCTTGTTCATTCCAATTTGCTCCACAATTATCCACTCCATAAGTTGCTTCAGATGATGTGAATCCTTCATATTCAAGTTGTTTTTTAAGACCTTTATATGAGAATGAAGATACACTTAAGTATGATTTAGCAGATTTTAATGCTTGTGCCTTCCAATCAGCACCACAATTATCTGCTGCATATTCGGCATCTTCAGTAGGAAATTTTTCATATTCAAGTTGTTTAATTAATCCTTTTCTTGAAAATGAAGAAATACTAAGATATGATTTAGCAGATTTTAAAGCATTTTGTTTACTTACACTTATCGAACTGTTATTTGTTGATGAATTGTTTGTTGTGTTTTCTTTGTTGATTTCAGTATTAGCAGAACTATTTGATTTGCTAGAGGTATTGGAAGATGTTTTGTTTTGTGCTGAAGATTTTGTGCTCTTTTCTGTTTTAGATTCATTTTTTGTTTCTTCCTTTTTTTCTTCAACATTTACATTATTTCCAAAATTGCAATATCCATAATTTGATTTCCATCCGTCATCGCCAGATATAGTGTATGTTTTGAGTATTTTGTCACTTTTATCAAATATATCGTCATCTATTGCATTAATTATCATATACGTTCTATCTGTAATGTAAATTCTTTTATTAATGTTATCTTTGTCGTCCATTTCAATAATTATGCAACCATCAAAATCATAAGATCTTTCGTTTAAATAATCTCCTGTTAGTTCAGAAATAGTGTACATGTTTTTTTGAGTACCATTTAAAGAATCACTTACATATGCAGTTTCTGCAGCTTTCATTACATTTATTGTTTGATCAATAAATAATGATTCATAAGAGGTTAATTTATTTTTATCATCTTCTGAATTACTATTAATAACAAATAATATGATAACAGCTATTGAGGCAGTCACTAATATTCCAACGATTATTAAAAGAATAACCAATAATTTTTTCTTGTTAGGTTTCTTTCTGCCTTCACCTTCAACTGAAAAGCAGTGTGGACATTTTTTATCTTTGGCAGATATAATATCTCCACATTTTGAACATTTTCGAATGTTTTTATTAGATGAAATTGGTAATCCACATTTTGGACAGTTATTAGCTTTATCACTAATATCAGATCCACATTCGCTACATTTTATTAACGCCATATTTACTCCTTCTTAGTTAAACCAAATATTTCCATATTCATCTGAATTTTTACATAATCCAATGATGAAATCTATAAATGCTAATATTCCAGGTATAAATGTCCAACAGAAAAACAAATATAATAGCCCAGTTCCAACTTTTCCTATGTAAAATTTATGAACTCCAATTCCTCCTAGAAAAAAAGCTAGTAAACAATATGCTGTTTTGTTTCCTTTATATCCTCCTGATATTGGATTTGAAACACCTTCTCTTTTGTTGACTGCTTTTCCACAACCAAGACACACATCGGCATGTTCATTTAACTCGGTCCCACAATTTTCACAAAATTTTGCCATTTTTCAAGTATACTCCTTTCTACTTTAAAGATAGCATAAAAATATCTTGCAGTAAATAGTTCGTGTGAATTTTTTGCGGTAATTAGTATCATACTTGTAATAGGTGGTATTAATGAAAATGCAGTTTTATTCATTAAAAGACTTACTTATTTTTAATATTAAATACTATAGATATAAAAATAATTTGTCTCAAGAAAAATTAGCAGAACTTTGTTCATTTTCCTCAAGATATATGACCGATATAGAAAGAGGTAAACATTGCCCAACAATTGATAAAATAGAGGTAATTGCTAGGAATTTAAAATTAGAACCTTATGAACTTTTTCAAAATCCAAAGAGAGACGAAGAGATTGTTTCAAAGATAGTTAAAAATAGACAATATAATCAAAATTAATAATAGAAGAAGAAATCTTCTATTTTTTTATGCTATTTCTCGACAATTTAATGTATGTATGCTATATTTTATATAGATAATATAACCATAGAGGTATGAGGTGTTGAAAGTATGTTTAGGTTTTTTTCTAAGTATAAAAAATATTTATTTGTATGTGCTAGTTTAATTATTATTGCAGCAATATATTTTTGCTTTAATATTTTAAGTGGTAAAGCAGTTGATAGTGGTGATAGAATTCACTTTGTTTCTTCTGAAGAAGGAGATGGAATCATTGTTGAAAGTAATGGTCACTGTGGTTTAATTGATTCACTTGATCCTGCATCATATAAATCTGTTGCAAATAGTAATACTTGTGCACTTGAAGATACAGGTACCTCTTCACTTGGTAATGGTAGTACTTTAAAAACTTATGCTGAGAATATTGGCTGTGATCATTTTGATTTTGTAATTATGACTCATAGTCATAAAGATCACATTGGTGGTATTCCACTTCTTAAAGATATGTTTAATGAAGATACTATTGTTTTTTATAAAGAAGATTTAACTACTAGTGATGATTATGAAGAAAACAAAGATTGTGGAACTTATAAAAATCATGAATATCAACAAAGAGCTCTTGCTACATTTAATGAGAAGAACTCACAATTGTGTGATGTAACAACAGCATATGAATTGTCAAATTCAAAATGTAATTTATCACAACTTTCTAATAACGTAATATCCGGAGTTGGATATAATTCCAATAATGACTTCATTAATACTCATTTTATTGATGGAACAATTGGTTATAATACAAATGTAAGAAATACGTTGTATTTTGATTTTGGTGATTTTAAAATCAATCTATATTCACTATATAATCTTTCATATCATCAAGAAGATTTAAATTCTATTCTAACTTTAATTTATCATAAACCTGGTCAAGGACGTGCTGCACTTACAGCTGACCTTTCTATTGAACCAATTGATGAACTTAATGATAATATAAGTTCATTATCAGGTATTATTCATAATCCTACAGGAACATGCTATGAATGTATATCAAGAGGGGTTGAAAATCAACTTGCTGATGTTGTACGTTCTGTTGATGTATTAAAAGCAGCAAATCATGGACTTGAAAATTCTAATACACTACATGCTCTTGATGTATATCAACCTGATTACTATATTACAACAGGTGGTAATTTAAACTCAAATTTATATCAAAGTAATATAGCTGCAATAACTTATTTAAAAAACAAGTATCACACTAAATCTTATTTATCAAATCAAGCAACAGGTGCTGTTGTTGCACAGTTTAATGGAACTGGTTCTGATAAAGTTTCAATCTTAAATTATGATGCAAATGGTACTCAAAGTAATACTGAATTAGCCGATGTATCAACAATTGTTTATAAAGATTTAAATGATAATTATTTGGATGGTAAAAAAATCATAAATGAAAATTATACTTATGATAATCAATATGTTTATATTAAAAATGGTAGACCTATAGTAAATGACTGGATTACTGTTGATGATAAAATATATCATGCAAAAAGTACTGGACTACTAGATTTAGGTTTTTCTGATCCTATAAATGATAATATATTTTACTTTAGTGATTTAGGTGATGAACATGATGGTGAAATGCTTACTGGACTTAATGTAGTTCAATATGGAGAAGTAGATTACCTATACTATTTTAGAACTGAACCTGATATTGAAAATTCAAAACCTATTGGAACTTATGTTACAGGTTTAAAAACTATTAATAACAAAACATATTATTTTATAACTGATGAAGATATAGAAAACGATAAATTTGAAGGACCCGTTGGTAGTGCTATAACTGGTTTTGCAGAACTTGATGGTTATAACTATTATTTTTATGATGGTGAATCTGGAGATAATCAATATTCAATGGCTAAAAACACTTATGTACTCGATGATTCAGGAGATGAACCAATTAAGTATTATGCTGATTCAAATGGACACTTAACTCCAACTGAAGAAAAAGTAGCATTTATTCCAACTTCAAATAGTTGTCAAAATGCTATTTATAATGGTGATGAATTTACTTTAGCTGAAGATGGAGATGGTTATTCAGTTTCAAATAACACTGCAACTAATGCTGATACTTATACTATAACTGCTTCACTTTTACCTGGTTATAAATGGAATGATAATTCAACAACTAACAAAACATTTGAGTGTTCAATTAGTAAATCAGAATCATCATTTACAAGAAGTGATTATCTTGAAAGTGTTGAAGTAGGATATACTGGACAACTTATGAAACTTGTTTCTGAGATACCTGGTAGATATGTATTTACTTCTGATGTTAATTATATTGAAATTAAAACATTACCAACAAGTGCTGAAGCTAATGAAGAAGTTTCGTTAAATATAAAAGCTGTAAAAAGTGGAATTTCGTATGTTGATATAACATTTATTCCAAATGATACTGATAACTATGAAGAAACTACCTCAAGAGAAACTGTTGTAATTGGTGATAACAGTACAATTGCAGTAATCCCAACTGCAGCTAAATATTGTAAAAGTGGTATAGCTTATAATGGCGAAGAACAAGTTTTAACAAATAATCCTGGAACTGGATATACTTTTACTGATAATACTGGTACTTATTCAGCTGATTATACTATTACTGCAGTACTTAATGAAGGTTATACATGGGAAGATGGAACAACTGAAGATAAAACATTTGAATGTAAATTAGATGCTTATACTCCAGTTATTACAATTACAAATGTTGATATAGATGCTTATGTAGGAGTTTCTCATACATTAATGACTGTTTCATCTGATGTTGCTGGAACATTTACTTATACAGCATCTAGCAATATTTCTTTAGAAAACACAGTTGATATCGTTCAACCTGGTTTAACAAGAAATATTGTTATAACTGGTAATGAAGAAGGATATTCTTATGTAAATGTTCATTTTGAACCGGATGGTACTGATATAAATACAACTGATAATACTCAATATTTTAATGTTAGATATCAAACACTTCCATATCCAACTTCAGAAAATTTATGTAATAAGAATTTAGTTTATAATGGTTCGCCACAAACTTTAGCAAGTAGTGATTCACCATATATAACTTTGATAAATAATACAGGAACTAATGCTAATGAATATACTGTTACTGCAAGAATTAATCAATCAGGTATTTCATGGCCTGATGAAACTACAACAGATAAAACGTTTAAGTGTTCAATAGCTAAAGCTACACCTAGTATTTATAGAACTAATGAATTAACAGAGGTTCCTCTTGGATATTCTGGACCACTTGTTGTTGTTTCATCTGATACAGCTGGTAGATTTTTAATTAATGCTGACGGTGAGCATATAGAACTTACTAATTCATTTATTGATGTATCTGCAGGTCAAAGTGTAGGAATTAATATAAATGCTATTAAAGCCGGTTCATCAAATGTACAAATAAATTTCCTACCAACTGATTCAACAAATTATGATTGGCTTAATACTAGTTTTGCTATAAATGTTAATGTAACTGATAATACTTTAACTGCTACTATTCCAACTGCAAATGAATATTGTAAGAGTGATTTAGTATATAATGGTGAGGCTCAAACGCTTACAAATGAACATGGTACTGGTTATACATTTAGTAATAATACTGCAACTAATGCAGATGAATATAATGTAACTGCATCACTTAATTCAGGTTATGAATGGTCTGATGGAACAACTATTGATAAAACATTTGTATGTTCAATAAGTAAAGCAAACCCTAAGATTGAAACAATTAATATAACTGGGGAATTACCTGAAGGTTATTCTGGAAGTTTAATTACAATGTCTGCAAATGTTGCTGGTAGATATGTATTTACAGCAGATGGCGAACATATTGAAGTAACTAATCCAATTGTTGATGCCGCTAAGGATGAAGTAGTTGACCTTAATATAAATGCTATTAAAGAAGGCACATCAGTTGTTACTTTCTCATTTGTTCCAACTGATACAACAAACTATAATAGTTATCAAACTAACTGGAATATTACAGTTGGGTATGGACCTACTGTACCTGTTGCTACAATTCCAACTGCAAAGAATTATTGTATAAGTGATTTAGTGTATAATGGTACAGAGCAAACACTTACAAGTACTCATGGTATTGGATACACATTTACTAATAATACTGCAACTAATGCAGGTGATTATAATGTAACTGCAACTCTTAATTCAGGCTATGAATGGTCTGATGGTTCTACAGAAGATAAATATATTACATGTAGTATTGCTAAATATACACCAGTAATCACAAGATCTAATGAAGTAAATGAAGTTACTATAGGTTCTGGTCATACAAGAATTGTAACTTTAGGATCTGATGTTCCTGGAGTATTTAGAGTTCAAGGTGACGAATATGCTTCTTATTATAATGAAAACGTATTTGTTACTCCTACAGTTCCAGCTGATATTGAAGTAATTGGTTCTAAAGCCGGAAATAGTACAATTACAATAACATTTACTCCTGATAATGGTGCTAATGTTGATACTTATGAAATTGTTAAAAATATTACAGTTAATAAAGAACAAGTAGCAATTCCAACAAATGCTAATTGTAATAGTTTAGTTTATAATGGTGAAAATCAAGCACTATATAATTTAGATTCAACGAAGTATGGTGTTATAAATAATACTGGAAGACATGCAGGTGATTATACTGTAACTGCAAGTTTAATTGATTCAGATACAACTATGTGGTCTGATGGAACTATAACTGATAAAACTGTTACATGTTCTATTGCTAAAGCAGATCCAAATGTTATTGTAGATGCAATTAATCTATCTAATATTAAACAATATAGTAATACAGAGATATTATCATTTACTCCTAATGTAAGTGGAATATTTAGATTTACATCAGGACATACAATAATTCGTGATTACGAAGAAGAAATTGCAGCTAATGCTAATCAAACAATTACATTCTCTGCAATGGGATTTAACCCTGGTACAACTACTTTAAATGTTACATTTACTCCAAATGGTAATGATTATAATTCATATACTCGATCATTTAGCATTTCGGTAGTTCAAAATGAAGAACATGTTGTATCTGTACCAACGGCTGATAATGTATGTTTAAAAAATGCTATATATAATGGCAGTGAACAAACACTTACTGTTTCAGATAGTGATGCATATGAATTTATTAATAATAAAGGTACTGATGCTGGTTCTTATGATGTAACTATTAGATTAAAAGGTGATTATAAATGGAGTGATACTACAACAACTGATAAAACAGTATCATGTTCTATTAAAAAAGCTGATTTAGCTGAACCTACTATAACTGGTTACTCTGGAACATATGATGGTAATCCACATACAATTACTGCAAGTAGTGTAGTTGGTGGATCTATTAGGTATTCACTTGATAATAGTAGTTGGAGTGAAAATGCCCCAAGCATAACTGATGCTGGAACTACTCAAGTATATGTTAAGTATATTGGTGATAGTAATCATAATGATTCAAGTGTTTATTCAACTAATATCATTATAGATAAAGCTAATCCAGTTTTATCAACACTTAATTTAAGTCCCCATTTAGATGAGGGAGCAACTGTTGAAGCCGGACCTATTTCATCTAACGTTGCTGGAACTATTACATTAACATCTTCTGATACATCTAAATTAATTGTTCCAACTGTTCCTGCTGTTGTAGGTGCAAATGAACAAGTTAAGTTTAATATTACTGGTGTTAAAGATGGAGAGGCAAGTTATACAATTACATTTATTCCTCAATCTAGTAATTATAATCAAAAAGTAATTACAGCAAATATAATTGTTAATAGACCACTTCTTCCTCCAGTTACAATTCCAACTGCTGAATCTCATTGTAAAGCAAATCTAAAATATACTGGAAGCGCAATTACATTAACTAATGATCCAGCAACAGGTTATACATTTACTAATAATGTTCAAACTAATGTTGGAACATATACTGTAACTGCAAAACTTGATGAAAATTATTACTGGGAAGATAATACAACAACTGATAAAACATTTAACTGTTCAATAATTCAAGCTGATAGTTATTTAAATTTAAATAGTAAATTAGTACAAAATAATGGTTATATTATAGCTAAAGTTAATCCACCAATTACTTATACAAACTTTAAAGCATTAATTGATACAAATGGTGTAATAACTCATTCTAAAACTGATGCTCAAAATGTTGCAACATGTGATACTTTATCAATTAATTTAGGTGGAGTTATTCAAAACTATACTTTAGTAATACCTGGTGATATTACTAAAAATGGTTTAGCTGAAAAAGCTGATGTAACACTATTATTTAACTATCTAAGAAATAAAACATCACTTAATACATGTCAGTTAAAGGCATCTGATACAACAAATGATGATAGCATTCATATTAATGATGTTGCTAAGTTATATCAATTTGTTAATGGCAAAATAGAAGGGTTAGGTGAATAATAATGAAGAAATTAATTTACATCTATTTAATTAGTTTATTTGTTATCCTTCCTTCTAAAGCTTTTGCTTTTACTGGTTCACTTGAACTTGAATGCGATAATTTAACTAAAAAAGTAGGAGAAACTATTTCATGTACTTTATATGGAAAAAGTGATAGTGGTGTATCTGCTGTTGAGGCTACACTAGTATATGATGGTTACACTATCAAAAATGCTGTAGTACCTAGTATATGGGAAGGTGACTATGAAAATAAAAGTTTACTTCTATATACTGATACTAATAAAACTACAAAATTTGAACTTTTAAAATTTGATGTAACATCTAGTGAAGCTGGTGAAAAAAATCTTACATTTAATAATGTATATTTCTCAGATGCTTCTTTTGCTCGTAATCAAATTTTAAATCCAAATTATACATTTACTTTTATTAGTGAAGAAGAATCACAGCAAAATGAAGAAAATACTTCTGCAACAATAGTTGATGAAGATACTTCAAGTGCAAATAAAAGTGAAACTGAATCTAATGTTGATACTGGTACATTTATGCCAATAGCACTTATTTTAGTTTTATCAACACTTAGTGTTATAATCTTTACTAAAGTAAAAGGTAAAAAAATATATAAATTATAAATCGACATAGATCGACACCATAATAGTGTATAACTATTATGGTGATTTTTTTATGAAAGTTAAATTATTTGATGAATCTCACGAGAAAGATTTAGAAGAAAGAATAAATAATTTTTTAGATGAAAAAGATGTTGATGTAATTGATATAAAATATCAAGTATCAACATCTATTTCTGGTGAAGATCAAATATACTGCTTTTCGGCAATGATTATCTATATATAAACTATGACTTTAAATGTCATGGTTTTTTTGATAAAATATTAGTAGTAAATTTAAGGACTGATTAGATTGAGTAAATTAAAGAAAAGTTCGTTTATTGAGGGTACATTTATTGCAACATTTGCAATAATATTAACAAAGATTTTAGGAATAATATACGTTATTCCTTTTTATGCAACTGTTGGTGTTAAAGGTGGAGCATTATATGCTTATGCATATAATATATATGTTTTATTTTTAGATGTATCAACAGCAGGATTACCTAATGCTGTTAGTAAAATAATTAATGAATATAACACACTTGAAAAACAAGAAGCTAAGGTTAGAGCATATAAACTTGGTATGATGCTTGTTAGATTTATTGCTATTGTATCATTCTTAGTTTTATTTATATTTGCAAAACCAATAGCAACATTTATTATTCATAATTTAACTGGTGGTAATACTATAAATGATGTTGCATTTGTTATTAGATGTGTATCATTTGCTATTTTAGTTATACCTTTTTTATCTGTATCAAGAGGTTATTTACAAGGACACAGAAATATAGATGTATCATCTATATCGCAAGTAATAGAGCAAGTAGGTAGAGTCTTAGTTATTATCTTAGGTAGTTACCTTGCTTTAAAAGTATTTCATACATCACTTAGAAATGCTGTAGGTATTGCTTTGTTTGGAGCGTTTGTTGGTGGTTTAATAGCTTACTTTTATGTTAAATGTAAGATTAATAAAAATAAAAAGGAATTAGGTCTTGCAACAAAATTTGAAGAAAAAGATAATGTTACTAATAAAGAAATTATAAAGAAAATTATTACATATGCTATACCTGTAATAATTATTAGTATTTCTATAGCTATATATGATTTTATAGATATGGTATTAATTCTTAGAACTATGAACTATTTAAAATATAGCGCTAAAAATACTGAGTTTATTTCAAGTGCCATTAGTGCATGGAGTAAAAAGATCAATGTTATTATTACAGCAATAGGTACTGGTATGACAACTAGTTTAATACCATCTATTGTTAATAGTTATACTTTAAAAAAATGGGATGAAGTAGATAAAACATTTAATAAAGCACTTCAAATTATATTTGTTGTATCTATACCACTAGTTGTTGGTATAAGCTTAATAGCAAGACCTGTTTGGACAGTATTCTATCAATATAATAGAATAGGTGTTAATATTCTAACTTTAAATGTATTTGTAGCACTTGTTTTAAACATGTTTATGATTACAAATTTCACACTACAAAGTGTTAATAAATTTAAAATGGTATATATAAGCGTTTTAACAGGATTTATCACTAATGGACTACTTGATGTACCATTTATGTTACTATTCCATAAAGTAGGAATACCTGCTTACTTTGGCGCAATATGTGCAACTATTACTGGATATTCACTATCTATATTAATAGCTGTTATATACTTTAAGAAAAAGTATAATTTTCATTATGGTAAGACATTTAAAATATACTTAAAAACATTAATTCCACTATCACTAATGATCTTATCTGTTTTAGTATTAAAACATTTTATGCCAGTTATTAATAGAAGATGGATATGTATGGTAGAAGCTATAATTTATGGCGTAGTAGGTGGAATTATATATATCTTTACTGCATATAAAATTAAACTATTAAATGATGTATTTGGTAAAGAATATTTAAATAAAATTATAAAAAAACTTACCTTTGGTAAAGTAAGTATTAAAGATTAAATCATATACATATTAGTTGTATTTTCAATTTCTTCTGGTTGACTGGTTATGGCTATATTACTTTCTAGTTTATTTACTTTTGTTTCAAGTCTGTTTACTTGTCTTTCTAATCTAGATAATCTTGTTTGATAATCAGTATACATACCTGATCCAGAGTTCATATTTTGATTCATATAAAATGATGATGATGCTTCCATTTGAGGCATTTGTGGAATCATATTATTGTTATAAAAGTAACCTTGGTTATAACCAGATTCTTGAAAAAAATTATTTCTTTCTTTTCTCATAATAATATCCTTTCGATATTATTATATGAAAGAAAAATAAAGAGGTGTTTATATTTGAGACTTCGTAATTTAAAAAATAAAGATGATCTAATTAAAGATTGTATGTACTTAGTAAATAACCCTGAAAAATATAAGGGTTCTTGGAATAGTGTATTTAAAAATAATAATCCTATACATGTTGAAATAGGTATGGGAAAAGGAACATTCATTAAAGAAATGGCATTAACATTTCCAAGTATTAATTTTATAGGTATAGAAAAATTTGATGGTGTTGTTGCAAGAGCTATTAATAATATAAATCAAAATATACCTGATAATTTAAGAATTATTAAAACTGATGCAATAAATATAAATAATATTTTTGACCATGAAATAGATACAATTTATCTTAATTTTTCTGATCCATGGCCTAAGAAAAGACAAATTAAAAGAAGACTAACTAGTCCACTATTTTTAGATGCATATGAAACTATTTTTAAACATAATAAAATAATAATTATGAAAACCGATAATATTGATTTATATGCGTATTCTATTTGCTCATTAAGTGAATATGGATACATAATTAAAGATGCATCACTTGATTTACATAAAAGAGAAGAGTTTAATATTGAAACTGAGTATGAAAAAAAATTTTCTGAAGAAGGCATAAAAATAAATTATTTAAAAGCAGTTAAAAAATAATTTTGATTTTCTTTTAAACCATGATTTGGTATAATTTTATTTAGGAGGCTACAAATGAAAAAGTTGTTTTTATGTGCAGTTATGATTTTTTTAGTTTGTGGCTGCAGTAATATTAATAAAATGAGTATTGATAAGATTGCTTCTAACTCTGTTAATGGCAAAACATCTCATCCTAATGTTGTTAGAATTGGTTATAAGTATTATAAACCACAACTTATGACTATAATTAGTACAACTAAGAACAATGAGGTACTAAGAAGTAATGATTATTTATATTATTTATATGTTGATACAGTTAGTTATTTAAATAAGACAAATACTAGCTATGAAGAAAATGATATTTCTTATTATTCTAAGAGAATTATGCACAAAAAAAAGCTTGGATATATTGAGATTAATGAGATTAAAGATAATCAATATTTAATTGAAATTATGTATAATTATGCTAAAATAGAAGTAATGGTAGATAAAGATTATATTAAGGAAGCAGTTGCTTATTCTATGAGCATTTTAACTTCTATTAAATATAATGATACTGTTATAAAAAATAAGCTTGATACACATGTATTAAGTAGTTATGAAGAAACTGTTGATATTTTTAAAACAGCAACAACTAAAAAGAATAATTATTTAAAATATGAAGAAGACAAAACATATGATAAAGACGTAATTCCAGATATGGATTTAGTAAACTAGAAAGGTGATTTCAATGGGTTTATTTAATAAAATTAAGAATGTTTTATTTGAGGAAGAGGAAGTAGAAGAAGTTACTCCCGAAGTTGATGAACAACCTTCTATAAAAGAAAATATTTTCAAAAGTGTTGATAATGAAGAAGAATATCGTCCTTTAGTTAAAGAGAAAGAAGAAACTAAAGTAAAAGAACCTACTTTTGAAAAAGTAGAACCTGATGATATTAGTGAAAGAGACTTATTTAGAAGTGAATCAACATTTAAATTTCCTGCATTTGATGAAGATGAATTTAATACATCTATGCCTAAACTAAAATCTGAAGAACCACTTAGAGAAAGAAAAAGTGATTATCCTAGAATTGAAGGATATAGATCTAAAGAAAAAGAAGAAGTTAAGGAAGAAAAGAAAAGATTTAAACCAAGTCCTGTTATTTCACCAGTTTATGGTATTTTAAATAAGGATTATAACGCTGAAGATATAGAAGTAGCTCCAAAAAATACTACTATTATTTCTTCTAAAGATTTAGATGTTGAAAGCGTTAGAGCTAAAGCTTTTGGTAAGCTTGAAAATAATTTAGAAAAATCTGTAAGAAAATCTGTTATTAAAGAAGAAACTTACGAAATTAAAAAAGAAGAAGTAAAAGAAGAAAAAAAGGAATCTCCTAACAAAGTTGAGAAAAAAGAAGAAGTAAGTGAAGATACTTTAGTTATTTCTGATGAACCAATTTTTGAAGATTCTCATAATTTAATAGAAGAAAGAGCTAAAACAATTGATGAGCTACTTAAAGATGCATCTGATACAGTAATTGATGCTGATGATATTAAAACAGATGATGAATTATCATTTGATGACGATGAAATTGATGAAGTAGTTGAAGAAGAAAAGCCTTCAAAAGAATCTCTAGAAAATGATACTTTAGAAAATGATTTGTATGATTTAATTGATTCTATGTATGATAATACTGAGGAAGGTGAATAATTATGGAGTTTTGGCTATCCTTTTTGCCAATAATAATTTATGCTCTTATTATTATAATTTTAGTTGTTGGCATAGTATTAGGTATAAAGTCAATTAGAACCATGAAAAAGGTTGAAAAAGTAGTTGATAATGTTAATGATAAAGTCGAATCATTAAATGCTGTATTCAACGTAATTGATTTTACAACTGATAAGATAGCAACTTTTACTGATAAACTTGTAGATGGTGTTACTGGAGTTTTTGGTAGACTTTTTACAAGTAAGAAGAAGGATGCTAAAGAGGATACTAAGGAGGATCTTGATGAGTAAAAGCGGACTAGGTAAGTTTATTATCGGTGCTTGTATTGGTGTTGGTATTGGACTTTTAGTTGCTTCGAAACCTGGTAAAGAAACTAGGGAAGATATTAAGAAAAAATTTAAGGAACTTGAAGATAAATTTAGAGAACTAGATATGAGTGATTTAAAAGCTGGAGCAGTTGAGAAACTTGATGTTTTAAAAGAAAAAATTGCTAACCTAGATTCTGATCAAGTTGCTGATTTTACTAAAGAAAAGATTGCTGATATAAAAAATGGTCTTTCAGATTTAACTAAATCAGTTAAGAAAAAATCAGTTCCAGTTATTAAAAGAATAGTTGATGATATTTCTGAAAAATTAGATTCTATGAATGAATCTATTGAAAAAGAAGAAGTTTAACTATATAATATGCTTAATCAACTGTGATTGGATTTACAACCCAGGAGTTGAAACGAAGAAATCGCGTTAAGATTTAAAGCGTATGATTAAATTCATAAATTAAGGTGGTACCGCGGAAAATATTTTCGTCCTTTAGTTTATGAATTTTTTTGTTTATTAGAAAGGAAATTTTATATATGACATTATATGAAGATTTAATGTACAGAGGTTTAATTAAAGATGTTGCATCTACAGATTTACAAAAAGTTTTAGATGGAGAACCTATTAGTTTTTACTGGGGAACTGACCCAACTGCTGATAGCTTACATATTGGACATTATTCATCTTTAATTACTGCTAAAAGATTAGCTAAAGCTGGTCATCATCCAATTTTACTTGTTGGTGGTGCAACAGGATTAATTGGTGATCCAAGACCTACTGCAGAAAGAGAAATTATATCTATTGAAACTGTACAAAATAATATAGAAGGTATTAAAAAACAAGTTAATGACATTTTTGATGGAAAAGCAGAAGTTGTTAATAACTATGATTGGTTTAAAGATATAGATTTAATTAGTTTCTTAAGAGACACAGGTAAATATATTAATGTTAACTATATGCTAGATAAAGATATAATTAGAAGAAGACTTGAAACAGGAATTACATTTGCAGAATTTACTTACACATTAATGCAAGGATATGACTTTCTTCATTTATATGAAACAAAAAATGTTGTAATGCAAGTTGAAGGATCTGATCAATGGGGTAATATTACAACTGGTATTGATTTAATTCAAAAGAAATTAGGTAAAGAAGTTCATGCTTTTACTATGCCTTTAATACTTGATGCTAATGGTAATAAATTTGGTAAGAGTGAAGGTAATGCTTTATGGCTTGATAAAACAAAAACATCAAGTTATAAATTATTCCAATACTTAATTAATTCAGATGATTCTAAAGTGGAAGAATATTTAAAAGTATTTACTTTTCTAACTAAAGAAGAAATTGAAGATGTTATGAAAAGACATAATGAAAAACCAGAAGAAAGAATTGCTCAAAGAGCCTTAGCTAAAGAATTTATTACTGATCTTCATGGTGAAGAAGAATACTTAAAAGCAGAAAAAATATCTAAAGCATTATTTACAAATGAAATATATTCACTTACTAAAGAAGATATTTTAGGAGCACTTGAAGGTGTACCTACATTTAAACTAAATAATAATGAATCAATATTAGAAATGCTTGTTAATAATAATATTTGTTCTTCAAGAAGAGAAGCAAGAGAATTTATTTCAGCTGGAGCTATTAAAATAAATAATGAAGCTGTAACAGATGAAAATGACTTTATTGATTCTGACAAGTTAATTGATAATGAAATATTAATTCTTAAAAAAGGTAAAAAGAATTACTATATAGGCTTAAGTAATTAATATAAAAAAAACCTTCTACTACTATAATAGTAGGAGGTTTTTTTATGTATAATTATACAAACCAAAATGATAGAGTATTTTGGGTTCCTTTTTTACTTGGAGGTTTAGCAGGCGGTGCAATAGGAGCATACTCTAAACCAAGACCAGTATATGTTACACAACCATATGGTTATACTTCTTATCCACAAGGACCTTATGGTAACTACTCTTATAGTTATTACTATCCTTATAGGAGATAGGTTTAGTTGCAAGGGCGTATAAGATAAAGTACGTAATTATATTTGATCCACCATAACTTATAAAGGGTAGTGGTATACCCATAATAGGTACTAAACCTATATTCATAAAAATATTATATATAGTTTGAATAATAAATATTGTTAGGAATGAACCTAACAATTTCTTTTTATAAAAAAATAATTTTTTATGATATCTAGATAATAGTTTATATGAAAAGATAGTGATTGTAAGTAAAAGAATAATTGTTAATAATATTCCATTATTACAAATATTATAACTAAATATAAAATCGGTTATTCCCTCAGGAATATATATTAATAATCTATTTAATTTAATTGGTAGTAGTTTGCTACTACCAATACCAATTAAAGCGTTATTTATTTGATAGTTATTTTTATATTCTAGTATTCTTTTAAATCGATAATAAAGTTTACCATTAAATAATTTAATCATTATAGTAGGGTAGTATTTAAATGCGATAATTGAAAAGAATAATGACAATATAAAAAATAATAATATAAATATCATTATTTTTTTATTTGTTTTATTTATAAGCATGTAGAAATATATAAGCAAAAGGAATATAAAATTTCCGGTATCTGGTTCTAAAAGAATTAATATCGAAGGTGTTAAAAATAATAAAAATGATAAAAGATATTTTTTATCTTTTATTATTTTTAATGAGCAAAGTGGGAATGTGATTTTAATAAATTCACTAGGTTGCAAAGATACAGGCCCTATAGTAATCCATGCTCTAATTCCATTAGTAGTTTTAGAAAAAAATAATACATACATAAGCATTAATATATTTATTAAATATAGGATATTTCTTATTTTAAAAATATGTTTAAATTCAATTTTATAAGTAATTATAAATAAAATAATTCCAGTTATTATCCATAAAATTTGTTTATAAAAATATAATTTATATTTAGTATCAAGTAGTGGTGCTTTATAAATATTTATTAAACTAAACATAATTATAATAATTAAACATATTGATTCTATTTTATATTTTTTAATATATTTTCTCATAGTGTTATTATGGCTTTATTTATCATAAATATAAATAAAGGAGATATATTATGAATAAATTACCAAAGGTATTTGCTAATCCAATAAATAAAGATATTATTAATGAACAAAAACTATATAGATCTGATCGAAAAAATAGTAGTACTGTTAGCATTAATGAAATAGATAATTTACTTAATAGCAATAGGCATATTTATAGAAGTAAAGTAAAAATAAATGGTGAGGTAAAAGTAATAATTAAAAGAGTAGGTGATTATTTACTTGCTATTGATAATGAAAAAATAAATATACATGATATAAATAGTTTTGAAACAATATAAAAAAACAATCACGAAAGTGATTGTTTTATAAACTAAATTATATCATCAATATATTTTTTTAATTGATGTGCATCTTTACCAAAGATAATTTTAAGTTGATTATCTATTTCAACTATTCCTTTAGCACCTAATTTTTGAATAGCATCTTTATTAACTAAAGAAACATCTTTTAAAATAACCTTAAATCTAGACATATTACATTCAGCATTAATTATATTATCTTTTCCTCCAAGATATGTTATTAATTTATTAGCTTGAATAGAAAAATCTTTTCTAGTTAATTTAAGAACAATTCCTGAAATAATAAAAATAATAAATATAATTATTAAATATTGAAAATATACTGGCATTTCTATCACCTAGTAATCATTATACTATAAACTTTAAAAAATTAAAACCATTTTACTTATTGGTACAATTTTAAATTTAAAGCATAGATTATTAATGAGAATACATGAAAGGGTGAATATATTATGTGTAATAATGTAAATGAAAGTAAAAATTGTATTAGTGAAATATTAAAAGTAATACTAGTTTTACAAGAAAATGCATGTCCGGATAGTTGTTTAGATTCTTGTGATAGACCAATGCTTGGTGGGGGAGCAAACTGTTTAATATGTAACACTAGACCGGTAATGCTTTATACATGCTGTGGAAACGGAACACCATGGAGCATGCCTACAACTAAAGATGTAACTGCATCATGTTCTGAAACAGGTACTACATGTTCTTCTGTATTTAGAGTAGAAAAAGTAGAAGGAAACTGCTGCACATTTAGAGTACTTCAAGATAATCCTGACACAACCAGTTTAAATCCATATGTAGCAACAAATTCATTTTTTACAATTGATTGTAACTGTTTATGTTCTATTAGATGTTTATCTGATACCTATATTGATTGTGTATAATAAAAATCCCTTAAGAAAGGGATTTTATTATTTATTATATAATCTATAAAAATTAATTTTTGGATAATTATTAACTCGCATGGAAATATTTTGTGAACCGATACCATCATTTACATATAATTTAGTATCATTTAAATTATATTCTCCACTAATATATGTTTTAGCACCTTTTAATTTAATTAATGATCCAAAAAATGGAAGTTTTATTTGGCCACCCATAGAGTGACCTGCAAAAGCTAAGTTGTATTTATTTTTAAGTTTTATTATATTATCAGGTTTGTGAGTAATTAATATATCATAGATGGTATCATCTTCTGAAAATAATTCTTCTTTTAAAGTATTATTTATTCCAGTAATTCTAATTGGAATATCTTCGTTTATATAAAATAAGGAACTTTCGTTATCTAAGATGATGTAATCATCTTGGAAGACTTGGTAAAAACTATCTTTATATTTTAAGTCGTTATCACCAATTACTGCATACATTGCATATTTAGCATTAATATTTGATAATATATCTTTTATTTTATTTAATTCTTTTTCATTTATTTTTATATCTTTTATAAATAAATCTCCAGTAAATATAACAATATCCGGTTTAAGTTCGTTAATTTTAGTAACTAATTTATTTAAATCTTTAAGTGTTGTTGATTTACCATATAAAATATCAGAGTACTGAACAATTTTTAGTCCATGATAATTATCAGGAATGTTTTTATCAATTATTCCATATTCTTTTACTTTAATATTATGAGCAATAAAGTATTTATTAAATAAAAGTACTAATGCAATTAAAACCAAAATAATAAGTAGTATAATTATTAATTTCTTTTTCATAGTAATCACCTTTAAATAAGTACAATTATTAGTATGCATATTAAATTATGAAGTGAGTGCATTAAAATAGAACATAATATATTTTGCTTATTTGCATAAATACTTGAAAATGCTATACCTAGTGATGTATACGGAAGGATATATAACATTTGAATACCTGATGATAAAAAGACATGTGCAAAACCAAACATTAAACCACTAAAAATTATATAGATATATTTATTATTAAACATTTTAGAAGGAGATAATCTAAATATTATTTCTTCACATATTGGAGTTAATATAATCATTGTTGTATAAGCATAAAAAGATAAATCTTTGAGAGTATCTCTATTTAATGATTCATTTTCAGCGATATCTTTAATAATAGTACTTAGAAAAATATTAAAGATAACCATACCAAGTAGACCTAATAACCATATTTTTATAGACGAAGTAATTTTTTTATTACCTTCTTTAGAATTAAGTTCTTTAAATTTTCCTTTAAAATCATTTCTATATAAGTAAACTAAAATTCCTGTAATAATAATTTCACTAATAATATATACAGTATTAAGTAAAAGATGATTTTTAATGTTAAGTGATTTTATAATACTTCCAAACATTATATTTATAAAGATGTAAAAACAAATTAGTAATAACCATAGTAAAGCTTTAATCCATTTATTTTCTTTCATGTTTATCATTTCTCTCTATATAAAATAATATAACAAAGATTGAAGTTAAAATAAATATAATATTTGCAACAAATTATCTTGTTTGCTAATATTGTATATATATAAAAACTAGATTTATATCTATTGAATATGAAGGTAAAATGATATATAATGGTTTATAGTACTGGGGTTATAAACATTTTGGAGGAATAAAAATGGGAAAAAGCGGATTTAATTTAAAAGGATTATTATCTAACAAAAATACAGTAACTATTTTAGCTGTAGTTTTAGGTGTAGTATTTTTATATATTGCTTATAATATGCGTGTTAAACAAGCAATTGAACCAAAATCTGTTCCAGTTGCAAATCAAGATATAATTGCAAACCAAGCAATTACATCAGATATGATTGAATATGTTGAAGTAACAAATAGTTTTGTTACAAAAAGCCCTAATTTAATTACAAGTAGTAATCAATTAATTGGTAAAAAGATAGCTCCTGGAAATAGTATTCCTGAACATGGATTCTTCTTTACTGATCAAATTGTTAGTTCTGATGATAATTTTGATCCAACAATTGCAAATATTCCTGATGGATATACTTTATTTGAATTAAAAGTTGATCTTGCATCTACTTATGGTAATTCAATATATCCTGGAAACTATATAGATTTATACTTAAAAGCATATGATAATGGATTATTAATATATGGAAAATTCATTGAATCTATTGAAGTATTAGACGTAAGAGACTCTGTTGGAAGACACGTTTTTGATGGTGGTAAATCATCAGGAACTCCAAGTGTACTTTTATTTGCTGTACCTGATGAAATGCATCTTTTACTAAATAAAGCAAAACTATTAAGTGGAATTGAAATGTATCCAGTTCCAAGAAATTCTTCATACTCAGAAAACCCAAGTGCTACAGTTATAAAAAGTGAATATTTAAAAAATTACGTATTAAGCAAAAGTGCAGTTATTCCTAACGAATAAATATACTTAAAAATGACATGAAACTTATCAAAATAGTTTCATGTTTTTTATTATAATTTCCTTGAATAATAGGATTAATCGTGATATCATATTTGCAGAGGTTGGTGTAATACTATGAAAAAATTTAAACTGGCATTTTTAAGTATTATTTGCTTTCTAACATTTAATATAATTACAAATGCCGCATCAAAATGTGATTACAGTGAACTAGTAGAAATTAATCAAGAAGCTGCTGGAGTTAAAGTATCATATGAAGAAAAATTAGAACTATTAGAAAAAGGAGAAGATGGTATTGGCGATTTTGAAGAAGGAAAAACGCCACCAGATTTATATACAAGATATTTTAATGTTAATATCTCTAATTTAACTGATAACTTATATGTTAAGATCTATAACTCAGTTGATAATACTACTAAAATATTTTCAAGTAGTGATGCTGTAAATGGTATAGTATCATTTAAATGGGATGATATTGGAGACATAACAAATTTAACTGTTAGAGTATATACAAGTTCAAAAACTAATTGTTCTAACGAAGAAGTATTAGTACAACAAGTAACGCTTCCTATGTATAACTATTATAGTGAAACAGGCTACTGCGATCGTAACCCTGATGATAGCATATGTAAGCAATATGTAACAAAAGAAATTACAGAGGAAGAATTTAATCAAAAAGTAGAAAAAGAGAATAAAGAGAATCTTAAGGAAGCTGAAAAAACAGCGAAATCCGAAAGAAGTGTAACAAACAAAGTTGTAAAAATTGTAAAAAAGAATAAAAAAGGATTTATAATAGGTGGCTCTATTATTATCGTATTAGGGGTTGCAACTACTATTGTGGTAATTGTTAAACGAAGAAGGAGTCGATTAATATAATGAAAAAGATTAATTTATTTATTTTCTCAATTATTGCATTTGTTGCTAGTTTATTTTTAACTAGTAACGTTTTTGCATATTATATTGATGAAAATGTTGGTACTTGGCATTATAAATCTGACAAGAATCACCAACTTAATCAACAAATGATATATAATGAGTTTCGCATTAGATGGAGTGAAGGCGAAGATAGATGGTATGATAGTCATAGCAAATATTGTGATAATCATACTCATTATATTTGGTATACAACAAACTATTATTATGTAACTAAAAATGGTGTTGATACTCCAATTTACTGTATCGATAAACATCGTCACGCCAATTATAAAGATGCACAAATGTTAGTTCAAAGAGTACTTGATCCAACTGATCCAAAAGATGCTGTAATACTTAAAATCATGAGTTATCCTGATTCAGAATATGGTTATTTTGCTAAAGTGCTTGCTGCTCGTGCTTTTGTAGGATTCATGAGTGATTATGGTGATGTTACTAATGAAGCTACTTGTGCTAACTTAAATAGTGGTATCGCTTGGCTTGCTGATGGTAATAATAATGTTAAAACTGCAACTGCCGCTGTACTTGGACTTAAGGATGCAAAATCTGTAACTAAGTCTTCTTTAAGAAAAATTAATGGCGTAAATAGCAAAACTAAAACTGATAAACAAGTATACAAACAATGGGATAAGTATGATCCTAGTATTAAAAAGAACAGAAAATATCATACATATGCTTGTCGTGAAGGAATTGGCTTATCTGTAGCAAAATCAAAAACTGTTGAAAAAGCTAGAAGTTTACTTCGTGATGCAATTTTATATGGTGCTGATGTTGCTAATGGTAAAGTTCAAAAACCAAAAACAGTATCTAATACTGCATTTAAAGTAACTAAAGATTACTATGCAACTGTTTATGAAGGTGAAGAAAGATTTGCTGAAAAAGAAATTACAGGTACTATAACATTTAAAGATTTCAATAATGGTAAAGATGAACCAGTTAATATTGTAATTAATCCAAATGAAAACGGTGCTGAAGTAAAAGGCATTAAATATGAGTATCAAGTAGCTGGTACAGATACTTGGGTATCATTTGATAAAAATGATGACCTTCAAAATGTTGTAAATAAATCTGAAAAAGTAACTCTTAATATTCGTGTTAGAGTTAGAGTTCCAGCAAATAAGACTAAAGCAACACTTAACTTTGTAATTTATGTAAATTATAAAGATGAAGGTACTATGTCAGGTGCCCTTCTTAAAAACTCTGCTAAACCTTATCCTGCAACTCAAAGATATTATATTTATGATAATAACTCTAGCA
Organism: Bacilli bacterium; assembly: GCA_017548925.1. Lineage (GTDB taxonomy): Bacteria > Bacillota_I > Bacilli_A > RF39 > UBA660 > RUG13160. The sequence continues at coordinate 935,834 of JAFYYX010000001.1, read as the reverse complement.
GAACTAAGAAGATTGCTGCTAAACTTGAATTTAATATATTTATAGGTTGCGATAGTAACCTTCCTAATAAAAATGATGTTACGGCTTATAAAAACTATGTATATACATGCTGCCGTCCAAATAACCCAGATGAATTTAGCGTTATTGAAGCATGTGAAGAAGCAACTAAAGCTGGTAAAAAAGCAGAAATTGAAAAATGGTGTACTATTAAGGCTGAATATTGTGATTTATGTAACACAAATATAAAAGTTCCTAAAATATGTACTGAATTTTCAGAAGGTGATGCTGAACAAGGTCAATCTGCAACAATATCTGGTCCAACAGATATTAAGGTTTGTGTAATGGATGGAGCAGATGAAGCTAATAATTCATATAAACTAACTAAAAACATTTCTGTAGATGGAAATAATAATTATTCATTTGCAACTAATAATTATTGTAAGGTATCTTGTAAAGAAGATTATTCATTTAATCTTCCTACTGGTAAATATGTTATTTCAGGTAGATACTTTGAACTTCAAATGGGTGTTACTGCAACTAAGACATGCTATACTGATATAATTGATTATCAACAATTTGAAAAGGATATAGCTGTAAAAACTAACACACTTATGAATTATGTTGAATCAGGACAAGCTACAGTTCTTAATAAGGAATTTGTTAATGCTTATGCTGACTATAAAAAAGCTATAACTGATATTCAAGCTTGTTCACTTGGATGGGATAATAGTATTTCTAAATATCCTGAAATTTCATTTGATTATGATGAAGAATATATTGAAAAACTTCTAGGTGGAAAAAATCTAAACTTTGTTCCAGCTGGAGATCAAAAAACAACTCAAACTAAGTGGTTCTGTAATGGCGATGGTGCTGATGTTGATAGAACATATAATGATTGTATTGGTAAAGGTGCTAAAGCTACTGATACAGTTCAAACTAAAACAATAACTGTTAAAAAGTGTACTACTAAGAATGCAACTACTTATGATTGTGAGAATGTTCAAATTCAAATTCCAACATCTAAGTTTGCTAAAGTAACAACTAAATTTGAAGCAACTTATTCACCTGAATCAGTATTCTATACAAAATACTCAACTGGTGTAATCGAAGTTAATAAAAATGGTCAAAATCTTGATACTAATAAAAAATATACTAAACTAGATAGATATCTTGATTCTAAAATACCTGATTCTAACAAAATTAAAGTAGCTGGTCTTCCAGTATCACTTAAAGATGGAAAAGGTGTTTATAACTATAATATTAAGTTTGAAAATGTTGGTGAATTCTTCGATAAAGACGAATATGGTAGACTTCTTGGAAGTAAGTCTTCAACTACACTTGCAAATGATGGCAATAAATTTGAAGGAACTTATGTATGTTCATATGTAGTTAACTGTCCTGAATGTAAGGTTGCTTGTAAAGAAGATCCAGCTAAAGGTATCTTCTGTAGTCTAGAAACTAAAGAAGAACCACAATGTGTTGGTACATGTGCTTACGATAAAGGTTATGGAGAACTTTATACAGTTCAACAAATAAGCGTAACAAACTTCAATCCAACTGAAAGAACACTTGGTGCTAACCTTAATACTGAAAAAGGTCAAGCATTAATTCAAACAATTACTGACAAAGGTGAATCAATATATAATGAACCTGAATACTCATTTACATTTACTCCTGCTGCAATTTCTTACTTAAGAGATGTTAATGCAAATTCTGAAAATGGATATTTAGGTGAACATAAAGATTATGATATGAATTGTAAGTTATACTCTGATATACTTGCAACTAAAGATACTGATGCAGCTAATGCAATCAGAGGTACTGAAAAAGATTATACAATTTGTACAAGTTCAGTTCTTGATCACTTAAAAGATTTAAATGGTGTTAAAGCTAACCTTGTAGGTAGAGATAAATTACAATCATGGCTACAAAGTGATTATTGTACAAAGAATAACAATGTTTGTTTACTAGTTGGAAATATTGGTCCTGCTTGGAAGTAATAGAAAGGATAAGCTAAAATGAAGGAATCATACTGGGGTTATTGGTTAATTTTACTTGGTGTATTTGTTATTATAATAATGCTTATAATTCAAAACGTTACATCATCAAATACACAAGACTATTATTTGGTAAAAGAAATCACTGAAGCATCTATGATTGATGCAGTTGATTTAGGTTATTACCGTAAGTATGGTGAAGTAAGAATTATTAAAGAAAAATTTGTTGAAAATTTCTTACGTCGTTTTGCTGAATCTGCAAATTTAAGTTCAACTTATGAGGTGTCATTCTATGATATATATGAGGCACCTCCTAAGGTTTCTGTAAAAGTATCATCATCTTCTAAAGTATTTAATGTTTTTGGTGATGCATCAACATTTGATGTTGTTAATAAAATTGATTCAATTTTAGAGCTAAATCCAGATCTTGGTAAAGAAGAAACAGAATAATACTTAAGGAGGAATAAAAATGGGTAATACTTTAAAGAAGTTTTTAAAAAACAAAAATACTGTAACTCTTTTAGGTATTATTGCTGGTGTTTTGGTATTATATTTTTCATATAACTACCGTGTAAAAAAAGCAATTGAACCAATTTCTGTCCCTGTTGCAAAAGTAGAAATTGGAGCAACAAAAGAGATTACTGCAGATATGATAAAATATGTTAAATTATCTAGTAGTTATTTAAATAAAAATCCAAATATTATTAGAAATGCATCACAAGTTATTGGAAAAAGAGTAACAACTGGTACTACTATCCCTGCTAATGGACTATTTTATAGTTCACAAATAGTATCAGCTGATGAACTTCCTGATGCTGCATTTTCAAATATTCCTGATGGATATACTATTTACTCACTACGTGTAGATACATCAAAAACATATGGTAATACAATTTATCCAGGTAATTACATTGATTTATATATAACTGCAAAAAATGATAATGATGGAAAACTTATATATAGTAAACTTATTTCATCTATAAAAGTGCTTGATGTTAAAGATGCATCTGGTAACCATGTATTTAAAGATAGTAAATCTTCATCAGCACCTGCATATATGTTATTTGCAGTTGAAGATAGTATGTATCTGCTTTTAAAGAAAGCAGAACTTATTAGAGGAAATGATATTGAAATTCTTCCAGTTCCTAGAAATAGCAATTATACTGCTAATCCTGGAGATACTGAAATTGCAAATGAATACTTAGAGCAATTTATTTTACAAAAAACATTCCCTCTACCTGAATAGATATTAAATAAAGAATAAAAGAATAAATTAGAGGTGACCAGCATGAATGATGCTATATTTTCTCAAATCGATTTTGGACCTATAAAAGAGTTCTTACAAGATGATAATGTTACCGATATTGAATATAATAACGGTGGACAAATCTATATTAAAACTCTTGATAAAGGTGTATATCGAGTAGAAAGACCTGAAATTAATAATACTTTAATTGAGAAGTTAGCTTTTCAATGTTCTAATGTAATGGGTAAGTCGTTTAATATGGCTCACCCTTTTCTTGATGCTGAAAGTGCTGAACTTCGTCTTAACTTTATACATGAGTCTATAGCAACTAATGGTATAGCAGTTACTATTCGTAAAACACCTGCTAAAATAAGACTTAATAAAGATAAATTATTAAATGAGAAATATGTAACAGAAAATCTACTAGATTTCTTAATTACATGCGTTAAAGGTCACTGTAATATTATTGTAAGTGGTGAAACTGGTTCTGGTAAAACTGAACTTGTTAAGTTTTTAGCATCACATACAGCTGAAAATGAAAAATTAATAACAATAGAAGATACTCTAGAACTACACCTTGATAGAATATATCCTCATAGAAGTATAGTTGCTATGAAAACAAATAACATAGCTGATTATGCTGATGTTTTAGTTACATGTATGAGACAAAACCCAAGATGGATTTTACTATCAGAGGTACGTTCTGCTGAAGCTGTTATGAGTGTAAGAAACTCTATTTCTTCTGGTCACTGCATTTTATCAACTATTCACTCAGATAGAGCAGCAAATATACCAATGCGTATGTACTCACTTCTTGAATCTAATCTAGATATTGATCAGTTTTTAAAATCAATTCACAGATATGTTCAAATAGGTATACACGTTAAAGGTTATATGTCAGCTGAACTTCAAAGATTTCAGCGTGAAATTGTTGAAGTTTGTGAATTTTATGTTGATGATAATAATGAAGCTAAAACAAATGTTATCTTTAGAAAAAATATTGATGGTACAATGACTTACAATAATCCAACTAAATATATTAGACAAATCCTTGGTGCACAGGGTATAATTATAAAGGATAACCTATTTGTTGAGCATAACCAAAATGATGAAACATTTGATTCATCTACACCAAGTGAAAGTGCTACAACTAAGGAAAATAATGTTAATGAGACTGTAGATGCATTTAATAGTGAAAATAATATAAATCCTATAAATAAAAATCCAGCGCCTACTATTAACAATGTAGCACCTGCTGCTAATACAGCCGCACAAGTGCAAATGGTTAACTCTCAACCAAACATTACATCACAAAATGTAATGCCAAATATTACTAATCCTGTTAGTCAAAATAATGTTAATAATTCAGAATTTAATTTTAATGATTCTGTTGATAATTTATAGAAAGGATATGAAAAACTTATGGTTTTATTAGTTTTAATACTTATTGCTCTTTTTATAGTTATTTATAGAAGAAATACTGGTGAAAATGTCTATAAGTTTTTTGCTGATCAAGTTTCTGATGCTTATAATAAGTATGCACCATATAGTTTTAAAATGGTTAGAGAAAAAACCAAGGAACTTGGACAAGAATATACCGTAAGACAGTATGCATCTCAAGTTGTTATCTTTGCAGGTCTTGCTGGTGGTATTTCATATATGTATTTTTATAGCATTATTTTAGCTATATTCTATGCTACAGTTGCAGTGCTTTTTGTTCCATATATTGCATATCTTAGATGTCAAAGAATATATAGTGAGTTTATATTTGAACAAATACAGGTATATACAACAAACGTAATTATGGAATTTAATACAACTCAATCATTTGTTAAAGCATTAGAGGGTGTTAGAGACTCTGGAATCCTAGAAGATCCAGTTTTATCTGATGTTAAAAGAATGATTGAGATGAGTTATCAAAACGGAGCTATAGATGATTCAATCAATTATTTTAATCAAAAATATCCATTCTATATGGTTAAAAATATGCATCAATTATTTTTACAAATAACTAAAGAAGGTGCAAGAGATTCTGGAGAAGCTTTAGAAAACATGTCAATGGATATCGATGCCCTTGTTGAAGGAGTATATAGAGACCAAATGGATAGACGTAACTTCCATAAAAGATTCATTACTTTTGGTTTAGTATTATTTTTACTTGTTATGATAATGCAATTTTTACTTGGAACCGATAACTATATCGCACTTTTAGATATTTGGTATGTTAAACTCATTTTACACGCAATTATTGTTATTAATACTGCATTCTTACTTTCTGGTGAGAGGTATTATAATGCTGATGTGGGGGTAGAGTAGTTATGTATTTTGAAATATTTGTAATTGGTGCAATTTTAATATATATTATGGTTGCAAATGGATATGTATCTACTAGAAGATTTATATCTGATAATGAAGTAATTTTTAATAAAATCAAAGAAGATGATTGGGACTTTTATTGTAAAGCTAAATACGGTGATTCAGTTAACACTAATGCTTTATTTAATAAAAGAATTAGAAATGGTGTTATTACAACTGGTGCCTTATTATTCTTCTTTATAACAGATTTAAACTATATCAAAATCATTGCTTCAATTATTGCTGGTTTTGTTGTATTTAAAACAGATTATTCTAGTGTTAAATCATACTATAAAAAACACTTAAATGAAATTGATGCAATGCTTCCACACTATTTAAAGAGTTTAGAGATTTTAATTCAGCATTATACCGTACCTGTTGCTATGGGTAAATCAATGAATGATGCTCCTGAAATATTTAAATCAGGACTTCAACAATTAGTTAATGAAATTAATGCTGGTAATGATACTATAAATCCATATATGGAATTTGCTAAAACTTATCCTGTTAGAGATTCTATGAGAATGATGAGACTTCTTTATCGTTTATCTTTAGGTAGACAAGAAAGAAAACAAGAACAAATTTTAGCCTTCTCTAGATCTATATCAAATTTACAGCAAAAAGCAAGAGATACTAAATATAAAAATAGACTTGAAAAAATGGAAGGTAAAACAATGAAGATGCTTGTTTCAACAGGACTTGGAGTTATGGTTTTACTTGTTCTTGCTGTTCTTCAAATGATGAATGTTTAAAATCTTAAGTTTACACTTAAGATTTTTTTCTTTACATTATATTTTTATTATATTGATATTTTGGTTTAAAAAAGTTATAATATCTATATAAAGTAAAGATAGACAATAAGGAGGAATTATTTTATATGAAAGAAGCTACTGGAGAATTAAACATGACAGTTATTACTGTTGTTGCTATAGTTGCTGTAGGAGCATTTTTCTATGCTGCTATATGGCCTAGAATAAAAAGTAGTGTTACTAAAAATACTAAATGTTCTGATGCTATTTGTGCACAATGTACTGAAAGTAATGGTAATCGTACTTGTACTGATTGTGTAGATGGAGATGGCAATAATATTGGTACATGTACTTATAAAGGTGCAGCAGATAACGATTAATTTTTAAAAATAGTATTTTATAAATTTTTAAAGGGTTGATAGTAAGTGAAAGAGGCGACAGGTGAACTAAATGCAACTTTAGTTGTTGTAATAACGGTAGGAATCCTATCGACTTTTTTCTTTACTGTAATTTGGCCTCTTCTTAAAAACAATTTACATTCAAATACAAGATGTAGTGATGCAGTATGTAAAAAATGTGATAATGGTGTATCATGCAAAGAAGTTGAATGTAGTTATAAGGATAAAAGTGGTAAAGAACATATCATTACGTGTCCTTATAAAGGATAAAGGTGGTTAGAATATGAAGGAAGCAATAGGTGGTACTTGGTTATTTCAAATAGTTATAGTATTTATTTTACTTTTTGCTGGTTATATGTGCCTTGCAATTAACCACTCAAAAGCATTTTCAATTAAAAGTGAAATTATTGAATCCCTATCTAGACATGGTGGTGTAGATAATGAGGAAATTGCCGATATATTAAGTAAAGCCTCATATAGAACAAGAGGATCATGTAGTAAATTTAATGAAAAATCATGTGCTGATAAGAATAACTGCTGGGTTGGATATGACAGAACTGGTAAAGAGGTAAGTAATGCATCAGCTACTTTTTGTATAAGAAAAGTTGATATAGGTAGTTCTAGTAGTGAACTTCCTGATATGTTTTATTATCAAGTTAGAGTATTCTATCAATTAGATTTACCTATTTTTAATTCACTTTTTAGTTTTACAGTTAAAGGAGATACAACACTTTTATATCATACTAACATAATTGAAAAAGGGGCTGATAACTAATGAGAGAAACTATTGGAAGTACATGGATTTATCAATTAGTTATTGTTTTCGTATTAATATTTGTTGCATTTTTAATTTTATCATTAACTTTTTCAAAAAATTATAAAACTAAAAATGAAATGATAAATATTATTGAAAAGTATGATGGAGTTAATACTAAATCAATTAAGATTATAAATAATTATCTATCAAATGGTAATAGAGTTAAAGGAAAGTGTCCTGCAAATGGTAATTGGATTGGTGTTAAAAGTTTAGATAGTAATAATATGGAAATTGAAAAAGTTGAAAGTGGAACAAAATATTATTATTGTATAAATAAAAAGTGGAGTAAAACCAAATATGTAAATGATGCGAATAATACAACTAAAGTTGTAAAATCTAAAATGTTTTATCAAATTAAAATATTCTTTAAATTTAATTTACCTATAATTGGTAACATATATACATTTACTGTCGATGGTACAACAAATGATATATTTGTTAATAATGATATATTTGATCAAAAAAATATTTATTAGGAGCGTGATAATATGAATGTTATAGTTAGTAATAAAAATCAAGATGTCTTAGCTAATTTAGATATTGATTTAATAAAAAGCATAAATGGAGAATTTACACCAGAAGAAATAGCTGCACAATTTCCACCTAATTTTTACTATAATAAAATGGTTTTAGATATAACAGCTATTAAAAATTATACTAATATTAATGTTATTCAAGAGTTATCTTTACTTCTTGATATGTCTAAAGTAGTACTATTTTTAGATGATTCTGATGCAGTTAACTCTCCTGTATATTTATCACAGCTTGTATCAATGGGAATATATAATTTTACTAAGACAATAGCTGCAGTAAAATTCTTAATAGAAAATCCTAACTCATATAAAGATGTTGCAAGTTATCATCAACTTAACAATGTTTCTTCTAAGTCTGATAATTCAGTTCAAAGGGATCCTATTCAACTTGATGATGCTAGACTTAGAGTTATTGGATTTAAAAATGTTACTGATGGAGCTGGTTCAACAACACTTGTTTATATGCTTAAAAAACAACTAGAAAAGCAATACGGAACTATTGCTGTTGAAGTAAATAAAAATGATTTTATTTACTTAAATGATAAATCTCTTCAAACAACAACAGATCTTTCATCATTTATTAATTCAAATCAAAGAGCTGAAGTTATTTTAGTTGATTTAAATGATGAAGAAAATGAAGATTTATGTTCTGAGATTATTTATTTAATTGAACCAGGTTTAATTAAATTAAACAAACTTATCAGAAAAGATTCTGCTATTTTTGACAAGTTAAAGGGTAAAAAAATTGTTTTAAATCAAAGTATTTTAACTAATAAAGATGTACAAGATTTTGAATATGAAAGTAATAGTAAAATATTCTTTAATATTCCATATCTTGATGATAAAAAAGAATATCATAAACCTTTAGAGGATTTCTTAATTGAAATGGAATTTACTAGATTTAAACCAACAACTGAAACTAAGAGTAAAAATATATTTAGCATATTTAAATAATATGCTTTTTATTTTTCTTAAAATTGATATAATTATTAATGTATAGGATTGATATAATGAAACATAAAATAAAGAAAATAATTACTATATTGTTATTTATTATATTTACTATTTCATTTTTTTACTCTCTATATAGAATTATCATTTGGAGAAAAAATAATAAAGATAATAGTAGAATAAATGAAACATTACATAAATATATAAGTACAGATAGTAATGAAAAATACAATATTGATTTTGATAAATTAAAAGAACTTAATAGTGATACTGTTGCTTATTTAAAACTTGAAAATACTAATATAGATTATGTTGTAGTTAGAACAGTTAATAATGATTATTACTTAGATCATAATTTTGAGAAAAAATATAACCATTCTGGATGGATATTTATGGACTATAAAAATAAACTTGATGGAAGTGATAAAAACATTATTATATATGGACATAATACAGTTGATAAGAGTATGTTTGGATCATTACATAAAACATTAGATAAAAATTGGTTTAATGATAATAAAGACTCAGTCCTTATATTTGTTACACCATCAGAAATCAATAAATATAAAATATTTTCAACTTATAAAATAGATAATGAAGAATATTATTTAAAAACTAGCTTTAATTCTGATAGTGAATATTTAAAGTTTCTTAATACACTAAAATCTAGATCATACTATGATTATGGTGTTGAACTTGATGAAAATGATCAAATAATAACTTTATCAACGTGTGCTAATAATGGTAAAAAAAGAGTAGTACTTCATGCTAAAAAGATTATAGAATAGTATAAATATAGTACAAAAATATATTATAAAATATGTATTTAAATAAAAAAACTGATTTATATTTTTAATAAATCAGTTTTTTATTTTTTTTATTATATATGATATAATTTATTTACGGATGTGATATAAATGGCTAGAAGAAAAAAACGTTCAGCTCTTACTAAATATCTATTTGTTTCTATATTTCTAGTATCTTTTATAGTATTATTTTTGATATATTTCATTGATATATTACCAAAGAACTATTTTATGATTTTATTTGGTTTATTTATGACTATAAATATTATTTTTACATCACTACTTTTTAGTAGAAATAACGTTGTAAGTGGTTTTGGTAAGTTTTTTAGTGCCGTATATATGGTTTTAATGATTATTGCTTCTATATATGAACTTAATACAATTGATTTTCTTAAAAAAATAGGAAATAGTGAATATTTAACAATTAATTACAAAGTAATTGTTTTAAATTCAAGTGATTATAATGATATTAAAAATATTAAGGGTGAAAAATTAGGTATTCTAAATTCATATCCTGAAGAGACATTAACTAAACTTGGTAAGAAAGTAACAACACCTTATTATAAATCTAATAATTATACTCAGTTAGTTGATAAACTACTTGATAAAAGTTTAAAAGCTATTTTACTTGAGGAATCAGCTATTGAAATATTAAAGGAAGAAGATACTGATTTTAATAAAAAAATAAAAGTTTTATATGAGTTTAGTATAGACATTAAACAAAAATCTATTAAAGATAAAGCTAACATTACTAAAGAACCATTTAATATATATATATCTGGTATTGATACTTATGGATCTGTTAATAGTGTATCAAGAAGTGATGTTAATATACTAATGACTATTAATCCAACAGATGGAAAAATAATTCTTACATGGATTCCAAGAGATTATTATGTTAAACTTTCTAATGTTAATGAATATGATAAATTAACTCATGCAGGTATATACGGAGTTGAAACATCTGTTAATACAATAGAAAATTTACTTGATATAGATATAAATTATTATATGAAACTTAATTTTTCATCACTTACTAAAACTGTTGATACCATCGGTGGTATAACAGTTGATTCAAAATATGCTTTTACTTCTCAAGATGGTTATAAATATACTAAGGGTAAAAATACTTTAGATGGTAAAAAAGCCTTATCATTTGTAAGAGAAAGAAAGAATTTACCTAATGGTGATAAATCAAGAGGTGAGAATCAACTTCTTGTATTATCTGCAATCATTGATAAAGCATCATCTAAATCAATTATTTCTAAATATAATAGTTTCTTAAAAACTTTAAAGCAAAGTTTTGTTACTAATTTATCTAATAAAGAAATTACTGATTTTATAAAATATCAAATAGATAAAGATATTAAATGGGATATTGTAAATGTTACACTTGATGGAACTGATGGGTATGAATATACTTATTCTTATTCAAAAAATAAATTATATGTAATGGTTCCTGATCAAGATACAATTACTCATGCAAAAGATGTTATAAATGAACAATTTAATAAGTAATACACGAAAGTGTATTACTTTTTTTGACATGTTTTGTCGAAGTTGTAGATTTTATTTTTTATGTGTGATAACCTTCTTTTTAAGCGGGTGATGAATACGAATTTAGAATATAATAAAGGAGTATTATTTGTAAGATTAGAAGGATTAATAAACCATAAAACATCATATAAAATTAATAATATTTTAGTACCAAAAATACTTGATAAAGGAATAAAATATTTAGTTTTTAATTTATATGATGTAGATGATATTGATGAATTTGGACTTGATGCACTACTTAATTGTAAATGTGCAATTAAAGCAAATAAAGGGAAGATATGTCTATGTGAGATTCCTGATTATATTGAAAGAAAAATTAATAAATTAAAAATCTATAAAGTTAAAAATGAAATTAGTGCTCTTAATAAAGTAGGTGAATACTAAATATGGATAAAATACTAGAAGATATGAAAAATATGATTTATCATATTGCAAGAGAGTTTACTACTGATACTGATTTAATTAATGAATTATATAATCAAGGTGTTCTTGGTGTATATGATGCATATAATAATTACGATAAAACATCAAATACTAAGTTTTCTAGTTATGCTTATATGTACATTTATGGAAGAATTTATTCTTTTATAAATAATAATAGAAATATTAAGTTAGGAAAAGATGTAGTTAAACTTTATAAATTAATAATTAAAACTAAGGATTATTTATCACAAATTAACTATAAAGAACCAACAAATAAAGAAATTGCTGATTACTTAAAAATGGATGAGTCAATTATTAATAAAGTAATTCTTATGAATCAAGAAACACTTAGTTTAGATTATGAATATAATGATTTAAATTTTTCTTCTTTTGTTAGTGTAGATAACATGCAAGATACTATTTTAATTAATGATTTACTAAATGTTCTTGATGATGAACAAAAGAAAGTAATCATGTATAAATATTATAGTGGTTATTCACAAAGTGAAATAGCAAAAATTATGAACATGAGTCAATCAGGAGTATCAAGATGTGAGAAAAAAAGTATAGAAAAAATGAGAGTTAGATCAAGTATATAGTATAAAATAAGATTTATTTATAATAATACCTCTTAAGGAGGTACTTATTTTTGAATATAAATAATTATAAAAAAATAGTTAAAAAACATACGAAAAAAAGTAATTTTTTGCATAATTATCTAGCTGCTTTTTTAAGTGGAGGGTTGTTAGGAGCTTTATCACAAATTATATATTTAAGTTTAAAAAATATTTTTTCTGTAAGTAGCACTAATGCAAAATCATATATCTCTTTATTTATTATATTTATAGCATCATTTTTAACAGCAATTGGTCTTTTTGATACTTTGATTATTAAATTGAGATCAGGTCTTATTATTCCTACAACTGGATTTGCACACTCTATAACAAGTTCTGCAATTGATGCAAAAAATGAGGGATTAATAAAAGGAATAGGAAGTAATTTTTTTCATCTTGCTGGAAGTGTTATTTTGTATTCAATTATAGCAAGTTTTGTATTAGTTTTACTAAGGGTGATAACTTTTGGTTAGTTTAAAATTTGAAAGTACGTATATAAATGATTTTTACTCTATTGTTGGAAAAAATGAAAGTGAAGGTAATATAACAAAATTTGATTTAAGTATAGATGATTATTATTATGATGAAAAATCATTTGAACTATCACAAATTAAACTTCAGTATGAAGTAATAAAAAATTTACTTAAAAAGAATAATTTAATAGATCAAGATATTGATTTACTTATTGGTGGAGATTTGCTTAATCAAATAACAGGGACAACTTATTCAGCAAAGAAATTAAATATATCACTACTTGGTGTATATTCTGCTTGTGCAAGTTTTATTCAAAGTTTGATTATAGCAGCTATTTTTTTAAAAGACGATAATGTTAATAAAGTAATATGTTCAACAAGTAGTCATAATTTATCTCAAGAAAGACAGTTTAGATACCCAGTTGAATATGGAGCTATTAGAAATGAAAACTCAACCTTTACAGCAACTGGTTCTATTGCTTGTTTAGTTAGTAACCAAAAAGGTAAGGTAAAAATTAAAAGTGCTACAATTGGTAAAGTAATAGATTATGTTATTAAAGATGCAAATATGATTGGAGCTATTATGGCTCCTGCAGCAGCTGAAGTTATATTTGAACATTTAACAAATAATAATATAGACATTAGTTTTTATGATGTAATAGTTACAGGTGATCTAGGTAATGTTGGTTTAAGCATTTTAAAAGATTATTTAAATGAAGAATTTCATATTAAATCAAATAACATTATAGATGCTGGAAGTTTACTTTATAATAAAATATTGGATATTAATGATGGAGCAAGCGGACCATTTGCTTTACCAGTATTCTTTTTTTATAACATACTTAGAAAAAAGAAATACAAAAAAGTTTTACTAGTAGGAACTGGTTCCTTACATTCATCAACTTTAGTTAATCAAGGTATAAGTATTCCATCAATTGCTCATGCAATTAGTTTGGAGGTATTAAATTGAGCGTTTTATATGCTTTTATTTTCTCTGGAACTGTTTGTTTATTAGCTGAGATTATATTAAATCATACAAAACTTACTCCGGGTCATATAACAACGTTGTTTTCTGTTTTTGGTTCTATCTTAGCTTTTTTTAATATATATGATTTTTTTATTAAAAAATGTAATATGGGAGCAATAGTTTTAATATCTAATTTTGGTAATAGTTTATATAATGCAGGTTATGATGGTTTTGTAAAAAAGGGAATAATAGGGCTTTTTTCAAATATGTTAACTAAATCATCTTTAGTTATAACATCAACGATAATTTTTTCTTTCTTTTTTGTATGTTTATTTAGATCAAAGGACTAAAAGTCCTTTTTTTTAAACTTATTTTTTGCTATAATATTTTATGAGATAAGAAGGGATATAAAATGGCAAAGAATAAGAATAAATATAATAACGTTGTTATTAAAGATGAAGAATTAACTCCAACTACAATTGGTGTTTATAGTAACAAAACTAAGAATCCAATTACCCTTATTCTTTTAATAGCTGCCTTTATTTCAATTGCTGTATTTATGCCTGATATTCAAAGTTATGTTAATAAATATCTAGGTAAATCTACTACTAATAATGGTGGTAATAGTGCTAATATAAATAATAATCAAAATAATAACAATAATAGTGATGATGATGTAGCTAAAAAAGATAATAAATATGAAATATCATCAACTAGTAATGTTGAAACAACTGATTATGATTTAAAAAATATTAAATATGAAGGCTCTATAATGTCATTTACTTTTGTAAATAAAACTCAAGGTGACTATGATTTATCTGATTATTATTTAGAATTTTATTCAAGTGATAACACATTTTTAGGAAGAATTAAAATTTCTAATGATGTTATTGGATTAAATGATAGTGAAGATTATTCATTTACTATTTTTGCAAATGCTGCTAAATTTTCGTTTGATAAGAAAACTGTAGCTGATTATCCTGATGTTAAACTTGTTTATACTGATAATGTTGCAAATTATACATGTAAAAATGGTAATAAGAGATATACATATCAATTTGTTGAAAATCAGTTAACAAAAATTATATTTGTTTATAATCTTGAAAATACTGCTTCTAATTATTATGAAGAATATAATGATTATCAAAATAAATATCAAAACTATGGTTTAATAACTGGTGTTAATGTAAGCTTTAGCTCAACATTAACAAATTTTAATTATAATTTAAATGTTGATTTATCTGTTGCAGATATTTCTAAAATTAAAGATGATAATTTATATAAATCAAAAACTACCCCAAGTGAAGTTAAATTTAAGGCAGAAGCTCAAGGACTTACTTGTAGTCAGTAATATAAGTTAAAGGAGAAGATTAAAGTGAATAATATCACAATAAATGATTTTGAAGGTCCACTTGATCTTCTTTTACATTTAGTTAAAACTTCTAAAATGGATATATATGAAATTAATACGTCATATATTATTGAAGAGTATTTAAAATACATCAGTGAAATGCAAGATTTAAATATCGATGTAGCTAGTGAATATTTAGTTATGGCAGCTGAACTTATACATTTAAAAAGTAAGATGCTAATTAATATAGATGATGAAGAAGAACAAGATGAAGATGAATATAGTATTTCTTCTGAAGAAGAATTAAAACAAAGATTAATTGATTATGAAAAATATAAAAGAAGTACTGATTCATTTAGAGAACTTGAAGAAAATAGAAAAGAGTATTTAACTAGATCTCCAGAAAATATTATGGAGTATGCGAAAGAAATTAAATATAATGGTGATTTATCTATTGAAGATTTACTTAATGCTTTTTTAGAATACAGAAAAAGATTAGATAAAGAAAAACCACTTGAAACTAAAATAACGAGAAAAGAATTAAGTGTTAAAGAAAGAATTAAATCAATTAGAAACATATTAAAAACAAAGAAAAAAATAGTTTTTACTGAACTATTTGAATCATTTAGAAAAGACTATGTTGTTGTTACATTTTTATCTATATTATCGATGAGTAACAATAATGAAATTATTTTAACTCAGAAAGATAATTTTAGTCCAATCATGATTGAATCGAGGTTATAAAAATGAATTTAACAGGTGTGGTTGAGGGTATTTTATTTGTTGTTGGTGATGAAGGTATCACACTTAGTGATTTATCTGAAACACTAGGCGTTGATGTAAATCAAACAAAAGCAATATTAAAAGAACTTCAAAGTGAATATGAAAAAGATAGTAGAGGAATTAGAATTTCTTTTTTAGGAGATGCTTTTAAACTTACTACTAAAAAAGAACATAAAGAATATTATGAAAAATTAGTTGATCAAGGAGAACTAACTCCTTTATCACAAGCATCACTTGAAACTCTTGCAATAATTGCTTATAATCAACCAATTACGAGAGCACAAGTTGATGAAATGAGAGGAGTATCTTCTCAGCATATTATAAGAAGACTAGTTGCAAGAAACTTAGTTAAAGCATCTGGTAAATCAGAACTTCCTGGTAGACCTAATTTATATGCAACTACTTCAGACTTTTTAGATTATTTTGGTTTATCAACAATTAATGATTTACCTAAACTTGATGATAATGACGAAGTAACAGGTGAAGAAACCGAACTATTTACTTCTATATATAAAGAAGATGTAGAAAAATAAAGTATTATAATATATAATACTTTTTAACTGCCTGCGTGGTGAAATGGTAGACGCGTTGGACTCAAAATCCAATGGTAGCAATACCGTGTCGGTTCAAGTCCGACCGCAGGCACCAAATATAACTAAAAAACTAACTATTAACATAGTTAGTTTTTTTGAAAATTGAATTAAATTAATTTTTTTGTTATAATATGACCTAATCTCTAAAAAAGGGGAATTTTTATGGAAAAGAATTATGATATAAACAGTATTACAAAGACAGTTCTTAAGAATTATGAATTTTTTATGGATCATTATTACCATTCAATTATTGATTCTAATCCTGCAAAAATTGATTCAATATTAAAAAATGGTATTATGTGTAAAAAAGAAATAGAAAGAGTTGGAACTGTTGCAATATATACACATTTATCTGATTATTTTGATTCAAAAAATGGTAGCACTTATGTTTCTTTAAGTAAATATGAAGGTGATATTAATTTTAATCAAATATTTTCATCATTTGCTCTGCATACTTTAACTTCAATATCGTTTATGATTAATAAAGATATCGAAGTTTCAAATTATGGTGAAAAAGAAACTTATTTTGATGATGAAATATTTTGTAAAGGTAAAATTGATCCTTCTAAAATTGAAGGGATAATTGTTCCTAGTAAACTATCTAAAACTAAAGTTAAAAGAACAAGTTTTTTGACTAATGATCTATCAAATTACACAACGCGTTATTTACAAAATTGGTTAGAAGCTATGAGAGATTATTATCGTTGTAATATACCACAAAAATTTGTAGATGAATTAAATACTAGTAAACAACAGTTTTGGGATGTGTGTGATGATTATAGTGACCCATCAAGATGGGTAGGTGGAGTTTTACGTACACAAAAAAATAGATATGGTAAAGACATAAAAGATGTTATTGCAATAATTGTAAATTATTTATGCGTGCAAAAATATGGTATGGATAATCCAACAATGATGGAATTATTAATGAAAATTAATACTAATAATGTTCCAATATATGAAATAAGTTCTAAATCTTTATCTAGAGTTAGATAATATATTAATTTAATATAAAAAAACTTTCCAATAATAATGATAATATGTTATCATTGTTCTACGGAGGTTTTTTTATTTATGAAAAATGGTAGATATATTATTAATAGAGATGATATATATGTAGGTCAAGTAATTGATACATCAAGCATCTCTAAAGAAAGTGATTGTAAGACTTTATGTGTAGGTCCTTACTATGAACTTAGAACAATGTTATTTGTTTTAACAAAGGAAAAACTTGCTGATGACTTACTTTATGATTCAAAGAATTATCCAGTATTAAACATTACTGAAAAAGATGTATTAAATGCTAATATGGTTAATACAAAACACGGAACTATAGTTATTCAAAAAGCATATAATTTAGGAAAATTATTAAAGTTCTATGGTTATGATGAAAAACTTAATATGTTTGATATTATAAAAATTAGAAAAACTATATTATCTAAAGATTTTGCATATGAACATTGTGAAGATTTTGGTTATCATAAACTTGGTAATGATATGGGATATGGTTCTTTTAATACAAGTAATCCTTTCTTTGAATTATTTGATGTACTAAATGAGTTAAATGGTAGCCTTGAAACTCGTCTAAAAGATTCTTTTATGCCTAGATTAAGTGAAGGTAGAGTAAGAAAGCTAATTAGACCAAAAGGTGAGAGCATACCAACTACTAAGTAGTTGGTATTTTTTTATGTTATAATAATTATATAAGGATGTGTATAACATGAATAAAATAGTTGTTGGAGTTCTTCCACAATCAATATTTAAAACTGATGATAATCCATACAATGATAAATATGTATTTGTTGATTTATATACTAAAAGAATTATAGAAGCAGGAGGTATTCCTTTTGGTTTAATAGCTAGTAATAATATAATACCAAATGAGTTACTTGATATGTGTGATGCTTTTTTAATTCAAGGTGGCATAAATTTTAAAAGTTATCATTTTCAAGTAATTGATTATGCAATAAAAAATAATAAACCATTACTTGGAATATGTCTTGGAATGCAAGCTTTAAGTATATATAGCGTTATTATAGATAATATTGGTGAGTTAAATCTAGATTTATTTTGGAATGAATATAATAGATTAAGAGAAGAAAATAATGATAAGTTACTTGAAAAAATGCCTGATGAAAATATTCATTTACATCTTATTAATTATGAAAACTCAGATGAAGCAAGACATATTATTAATATAGTTGATAAAGATTCTATTTTGTATGATATTTATAAGAAAGATACTATAAATGAAGTATCCCTTCATTCATATAAAGTAATGAATTTAGGAAGTAAATTTAAATCTGTAATGGTAGCTGAAGATAATGTAATTGAAGGTATTGAATATATAGATAAAAGTAGATTCATTGTTGGAGTACAATATCATCCTGAGTGGGATAATGATAATTTACTATTTAATAGATTAATTGAGGAAGGTATTAAAAGGAAAAATGAATAATAAATATTTAATACTTGTTAATAAAAGTAATCCTATAAATGATAATTATTATAATGATATTTCTTTTACTAATTGTAAAGACGTATTAGGTGAAGACATAAAAGTAGAAGAAGAAACTTATAAGTCTTATCTTGATTTAAAAAAATTTTTAGAAAATAAAAATATAATTGTTGAACTTGACTCTGCTTATAGGAGCATAAATGAACAACAAAAAATAATAGATGATTATACTATTAAATACGGAAAAGATTATGTTAATAAATATGTAGCTCCGATTAAAACTAGTGAGCATCATACTGGATTAGCACTTGATCTTGCTTTAGTAGTTAATGGTGTAAAACTATTAGAAAATAATGAGTTATTTGCTCATGAAAATATTTACTTAGAAATACATAAATATTTGAGTAATTATGGTTTTATTTTAAGGTATCCTAAAAATAAAGAAAGTATTACTGGTTATAACTATGAACCTTGGCATATTAGATATATAAAGGATAAAGATATAGCTAAATATATTATGGATAATAATCTGTGTTTAGAAGAATACCTTAATTTGACATAAAAAGTTAATTATGATATAAGTATGGCAAGTGAAAGGAAGATTTATTATGAATAGAATATTTATAATAGTAAGTCAACATCATAATAATCTGCACTTGTTAATACGACATTAAAATTGTTGTAGGTACAAGTGCTATTTGTCGTGCTTGTATCTAGGATAATAATAACTATCTATTATGCTATTTACGAGTACGTAAATAGCATTTTTTATTAAAAAAAATATTAATAGAAAAATGGAGGTTATTATGGAAAAAACTATTATTGGTATAAGTAAAGGAAGAATTGCTAAGGCTTATATAGATTATTTATATAAAAATAATATAATTAATCTTAAACCAGAAGATTCAAGAAAACTTTACTTAGAAACAGAAGAATATATTTTTACATTTCTAAAACCAAACGATATATTTAATTGTTTAAAAAATGAAATAATTGATATTGGTATAATAGGTAGTGATGTATATTATAATGCATGTGAAGAAAAGGTTACTTATTTAAGTGAGTTAGATTTGTTTAATTGCAAGTTTGCACTAGCTGCACCAAAAGATACTAATGTTGAGGATATTAAAAGAATAGCAGTATGTTCTAGATATGCAGCTTATCAATATTACTCTGAAAAAGAACCTGAACGTTATAAATATTTACAATCAGTTTATAATGATCCTGTTATGATTAAGTTTTATTTTAGTCAATTTTTTAACGATGTTAATTATGTAGTAATGGATGGATCACTTGAACTTGCACCACTTCTTGGTTATGCAGATGCGATTGTTGATATTGTTGAAACAGGTGCAACATTAAAAGCTAATAATTTGGAAATTAAAAAAACTTATAAACCTATTACAACTATGATTGTTTCATTAAAAGGCAGGCAAAATTGCGGATATATTGAAGAATTTGTAAGAGTTAATCAAAGAATTAGACAATAGAGTCTAATTCTTTTTTGACTTTTTTAATAATTGCGTTATAATATTGTTTCCGCTGGAGGAATAAACATGAAAAATAAAAAATATGTTGTTGATAGAAAAAATATATATGTAGGTAGATTAATACTTACTAAAGATGCATATGAAACATATGACCATTCATATATATATCCACTAAACTATAATATATGTAGAAGTATATTATTTACTATTAATCCTGATAAAACATCAAGTGATTTACTTTATGAATCAGGTAATTATCCTATTTTAAATATTACTGATAATAAAGTTGTTAAGGATAATATACGTGGTTCAAAAAATGGTGCTTTTGTAATTGATAATGCAGTTAATATAGATAAGTTACTTGAATTTTATAATTATGATGAAAAACTTACTTATCATGAAGTGCTTAATGTAAGAAATAGTATTTTTTCATATTTCTTTTTAGTACAAAATTCTACTGATTTTGGACAATACTATGAAGGATTAAAATTCTATCCAGTATTTAATGATGCACCAAATGTAGAATACTTTGATGCAGTATATAATCTTCGAGATCAAAGTTATGATGGAGTAGATAGTTTTAAACCATCAAAAGAAGAAGGATCTGTTAGAAGTTTAAAAAAGATAAACTAACTATTAAATAGTTAGTTTTTATTTTGCTTTATTTATATTTGTGGTATTATAAATATTAACTTTTATATGGTGGGGTTTACTATGAATAAAGAGTTAAAAGATATAAAAAAAATCTATGGGGAAGAAATGATGCAATTATGTCGTGATTTACTTCCAGATGTACTTGAAGAAGAGGGAGCTCTTCTTGAAATCCTTAAGGAAAAATTTGCCCCAACTCACCATATAGGACATGATATAAGAGTTAATTGTTTTAAAAGAGATTTTAGAGGATTCATAGTTAATATATATAGAAAGAAATTAGAAGAGAGAATTAAAGCTGGTGAAAATGTTAGTAGATATAAACTTCATTCATTTTCAGATTGGCTTGTAAAAAATAATAGAGTTGAAATAAAACCACCATTTTTAATGCTAAATGGTATTGGGTATGATATGTTTGAGTGTGAAACTGAAAAAGAAATTCAAGAGTTTGCTAAGTATTATGCTCCAGGAGAAGAAATATGTACTTTAGACGGTGGAAGACTTGCTTTTTCAAGAATATTTTTCTTTGTTAGAAGAGACGTAAATCAAATAAAAAGAGGAAACTTTCCACATCCTGATAGGGATGATGAATATTCTAAATCTGTATTATGTGTTCAGTTTAATAGAAGACCACCAAACTTGCCAACTATTATTAGTAGATATAATATGGCTGTTTCTAACCCAAATTTTACTTGTTATAATGACCTTGATTATATTACACCTGGATTAACAGAAAGTTTTAAAAAATACTATGATTTTTCTTTTGAAAGAGAATCAACAGGAACTAAATTTTTATATGATATGAATTATGCTCCTGATCAAAATGACAAGTTTTATAAGATGTACTATGAAAAACATGGTTTAATTTTTTGTGAAAACAATATCATTATCAGGTTTAATCACCTTGATGATAGTTATGCTGCTAAAGAAAGATATATTTTTATGGATGAGTATGTTCTTGATAGAAAAGAAAAGAAACTTATTTACTCTCCATATTCATCATCAACTTCTTATACGCCTTTTCTTGAATCAGTTTTAATGCCAGAAAAAAATAAAAGTCAGTTTGAAAAATATGTTGGTAGAATTGCTAAAACTGATTATGAGGTTTTTGATAATTATAATATGATAACTATTTATTTAGTTGATGGTAAATATGTAAAAATTGCAACTAACAAACAGAATCAAATTATTTATTACGAAAATAAATTTGTTGATATTATTAAAAGAAAATTCTTACAATATAATGATTCTATGTTATATGTAAATATACCTAATGTAAGAGTTATTAAAAGTAAATTTTTGTATCAAAATAATACAGTACTTGAAATTAATGCTCCACTTTTATGGGATGTAGATAATGATTTTCTTCCTGTTAATAAGACTCTTAATTACTTTTATGCTCCATATTTAACTAATGTTGGTTATAACTGCTTATGGAAAAATGAAAATTTTTCTTTTAGTAAAACAGTTCAAAACTATGATAATTATAGAAGACTAAAAAGTAATAAGGAACTTACTGAACAAGTAGAGTATCAAAGAAAAAGAGAATATAAATCATTTTTAGATAAAAATAAGAATAATGATTAAAAAAAGTAGGTAACTACTTTTTTTATATGTTATAATTTATTTATAGTTCAGGAGGTTTTTTATATGAACAATTTTGAAGTAATAATTAATGCAATTGATAAACTATCTGATAATGATAAAAATAGATTAGGTGAAATAATTCTTTCTTCTCAGGATGAATTCAAAAAAGATCCTATTAAAGTATTAATTGATTCTGTTGAAAAAATAAATACTGAGTTTACTGATGAAAGAAGAAAAGAGTTCATGAGTAACTATGAAAATGCAGATTCTATCAACCAAGAAGTTCTTATGAAAGGTTTATGCGCACTTTTTTCTAATACAGATTATATTGAGTGGCTTACAAATTATACAATTAAAAATGACTATATTGATAATAGACCTGCTGATTATAAAATATATGAAGTATCAAAAAAGGATGAAGAATATTTAGATAATCTTAGAAACTTTTTTAAAGGTATAGAAATTTATGCCAATGAAAATCAAATTAAATCATTTAATTTAGATAGTTCATTTTGGTATTATGTAAAATATAAAGATACGATTTTAAAAATAACATCTAGTGGTTTTGGAAAACTACATAGCTGCACTATATCTGATATCGATTCTAATGTGTACATTGATTTTAATGAGTTAATGAGATATTACTTATTTATAAAAAATAATGATGGAATTCAAAGAAAAAAGTAGAATTGATATCTACTTTTTTAAATGCTATAATATCAAATCAGTAGGGAGGTTTAATTATGTTTTCTATACTACCAAAAGAAGAACCAGATTATAAAAAAAGATTAACAGATTTATATACCAGATGTAAGCTTGTATTATCTGATGATTTATATTTTAAAAAATTACAAAATTATTTTATAACTAATAATGTTTTAAGTATTAATTCTAATTCAATTAGTAATAAATATGATTATAATTTAAAAGAATTACAAAATTTTATGCAAGCCGTATATATTGGTTTATCTCATTATTGCTATATTAGTTTTGGATCAAATAATTATTCAGAACTAGTTGATACTAACGATACACTTTTATCATGGTACTATGTAAAATATAAAAATAATATTTATAAGATTTCAGAAATTGATGGTGAAGATGAATTCTATCATACATGTGAAATTGTTAAAGGAGAAGTAAATGATAACTGCTTAGATCTTGAAGAAATAAATAACTTTTATCAAACATTTGAACCAACAAAACCACATGAAAAGGTAAGATCAAGGAATTCTAAAGTAGATAACTAAAAAAGTAGTTATCTACTTTTTTTAGTGCTATAATATTTTTTAGTTACATTGCCCAGTAGCCAAGCGGTAAGGCATCAGGCTCTGACCCTGACATTTCATAGGTTCGAATCCTATCTGGGCAACCAATATTATTTATTATAAAATCACATTAAAATGTGATTTTTTTATTTATTTTATGATATAATACTTTCGTTGAAATGAGTGATATTTATGACTAATAAAGATTTAGCAGATTTAATATTTCCTAATATTACAAAAACTATAGATGATTATGAAAAAATGTATCCTGAAAGAAATTTAAAAGAAGGAGCAAAGGTTACAAGATTTGCACCATCTCCAACAGGTTATATGCATTTAGGTGGTTTTTATCAATCATTAATTGATTATGTTCTTGCTAAAAACTCAGATGGTTTATTTTATTTACGTATTGAAGATACTGATACTAAAAGAGAAGTTAAAGAAGCAGTAGATTTAATATTTGAAAATTTAAATCATTATGGAATTATTCCTGATGAGTTAGAATATAATGGTGATATTAAAGGAAACTATGGGCCTTACTTTCAAAGTGAAAGAAAAGAGATATATCATGCTTTTATTAAACATTTAATTGAAATAGGAAGAGCATATCCATGTTTTTGTTCTAAAGATGAGTTAGAAGAACTTAGAAAACATCAAGAAGAAAGAAAATTTAGAACTGGTTATTATGGTAGATATGCTAAGTGTAGACTTCTTCCAATTGAACAACAAATTGAAAGAATCAAAAATGGTGAAGAGTATGTTATTAGATTTAAATCAGAAGGTGATTTTGATTTACAATTTAAAACTGAAGACTTAGTAAAAGGTACTTTAGAGCTTTCTCAAAATGATGAAGACTTTGTAATAATGAAATCTTCTGATAAACTTCCAACATATCATTTTGCTCATATAGTTGATGATCATTTAATGCATACAACACATGTAGTAAGAGGAGAAGAGTGGCTTTCAAGTTTACCAAAACATTTAGAGTTATTTAGAGCTTTTGGTTTTAAGGCTCCTAAATATGTTCATACACCACTTTTAGTTAAAAAAGATGGTAATAGTATTAGAAAGATTTCTAAGAGAAAAGATCCTGAAGCATCAATGTCTTATTATAAAGATAAAGGATATCCAACTGATGCTGTAATTGAAGCATTAATGACTATAATTAATAGTAATTATGAAGAGTGGCATACACAAAATCCTGATAAGAAATTCTATGAATTTGTTTATACTCCTAAAAAAATGTCAGCATCTGGCGCTTTCTTTGATTTAGATAAACTAGATAATATATCTAGAAATGTAATATCTAAAATGACTAAAGATGAAGTATATAATAATTTATATGCTTGGGCTTTAGAATATAATAAAGAATTTGCTAACATCATTTCTAAAGATGTTGATTATACTAAATCAATACTTAACATTGAAAGAGAGCAAAAGAAACCTAGAAAAGACTATGCATATTACTCTGATATAGAGAATCAAATATGGTATATGTTCCCAGAATTATTTGATAAACATGAACTAGTTTATGACTGGGGTACTATAAACGATATAGAAGAAATTAAAAATATTGTTAATACATATTTTAATGATTTTTATGATAAAAATGATGATAAGGAAACATGGTTTAATAAAGTAAAAGAGTTATCTGAAAAGTTAGGTTACTGTACAGATATGAAAGCGTATAAAGAAAATCCTTATAATTATAAGGGTAGTGTTGCAGATGTATCAACAGTTATTAGAGTAGCTGTTACAACTAGATCTATGACACCAGATTTATATGAAATCTTAAGATTATTAGATAAAGAAGAAATTACAAAACGTATTAATTTAATTAAATAATGTAATTTTAATTACATTATTTTTCTTATAATATATAAGTGGGTGAAAATAATGGATAAATTATTAAATATTAAAGATATAGCATCTAAAATAGGTATTGAAAATAATATTGAAATGTATGGTGACTATAAAGCTAAAATTAAAGACTTTAAACCTAAATCTAACAAACAAGGAAAATTAATCTTAGTTACTTCAATTAATCCAACACCAGCTGGTGAAGGAAAAACCACATTAAGTATTGGGCTACAAGATTCCATGAGAAAACTTGGACTTAATTCTTTAGTTTGTTTAAGAGAACCATCACTTGGACCTGTATTTGGATCTAAAGGCGGAGCTGTTGGTGGAGGTAAAGCTAAAGTACTTCCAGAAGATGATATTAACTTACATTTTAATGGTGATTTTCATGCTATAACATCTGCCAATAATTTACTATGTGCTATTATTGATAATCACATTTATCAAGGTAATTGTTTAGATATTAAGAACGTAAATTTTCATAGATGTTTAGATGTTAATGATAGAGAACTTAGAAATATAGAACTTAAAAATAGAAAAGAATCTTTTGTTATAACACCAGCAAGTGAAATTATGGCAATACTATGCCTTGCAAAAGATGAAGAAGATTTAAAAAATAAACTAGATAATATTATTGTTGGTTATAACTCTAAAGGTGAAGAAATCTTAGCAAAAGATTTAGAGTGTACTGGTGCTTTAATGCTTCTTTTAAAAGATGCTATTAAACCAAATTTAGTTCAAACACTATATAATAATCCTGCAATAATTCATGGTGGTCCATTTGCAAATATTGCTCATGGATGTAATAGTATTATTGCAACTAAATATGCTTTAAGTATTTCTGATTATGTAATTACTGAAGCAGGATTTGGTAGCGACTGTGGAGCGCTTAAATTTTTAGATATTAAATGTCGTTTAAATGATATTTATCCTGATGTAATTGTTGTTAATACAACAATTAAAGCTCTTAAATATCATGGCAATGATGATTTAGTTAAAGGATTTCAAAATCTTAAGTTTCACATTGATCTAATGAAAAAATATAATGACAATGTTATTGTTTCACTTAATAAATTTGATACTGATACAGCTGAAGAAATAGATATTTTAAAAGAATTAGTTTTAAAAGAAGATGTTTCATTTGTTGTATCAAGCATGTTTATTGATGGTGAAGATGGATGCTTAGATCTTGCTAATTTAATCAAAGATTTAAGTAAAGTTAACACTAAACATTATGAAGCATATGATATAAATGATTTAGTAGAGAATAAAATAAATAAAGTATGTAATTTATATGGTGCATCAAGTGTTATATATGCTGATGACATTTTAGATAAGGTAAAAAAAATAGATTCATCGAAATATAAAAACTTACCAATATGTATTGCAAAGACACCTATGTCTATTACTGATGATAAGAATCTACTTGGTAAACCAGAAAGATTTAATATGACAGTTACAGATATATATGTTGAAGGTGGAGCAGGTTTTATTGTTGTTAAAATGGGTAATATAATGCTTATGCCTGGCTTAGGTAGTAAACCAAGATATTTAAATTATAATTAGTGCTTTATATTTATATAAAAATTTGGTACAATTTATATAGGAAGGAGTATAGAGTTATGAAGAAAGGACTTGTTTTAGGTTTAGCTGGTTTATTTTTATTAACTGGTTGTGGTAATAAAGTTAAATGTACTTCAGATGATGCTACTTATGAAGCAACATTCAAAAAGAACAATATTACTAAAATTACTATTTCTGAAAAATATAAAACAAAATCAGAAGCTAAAGAAAGCTGTACAGCTGCTAAAGCTATGAAATCTTTATATGGAGAAGGAACTAAAGTTAAATGTTCTGGTAAAAAAGTATCTTTAACTATGAACGCACCTAAAGGTACTAAAATGACTAAAGAAGAATTTAAAAAACAATATTGTAAAAAATAGTCATTTCATATAATTTATAGCTTTGTATGATATATATAAAAAGATTTACAAGATAAATCTTTTTATTTTGCTCTAAAATTAGTATAATAGTGTTTATGGAAGGAGTTTATATAATGAAGAAAGGTTTAGTATTAGGACTTGCAGGATTATTTTTACTTACAGGTTGTGGAAGTAAAAAAGTAACTTGTTCACAAACTATTAAACAAGGTGGAAAAGAAATCGAAGCTAAAGTTGTTGCTAAGGTTAAAAATAAAAAGATTGATTCTATTGAAGTAATTTATGAAACTGATTCAAAAGAAACAGCTTCTCAATTCTGTCAAGTTTATTCTTCTGCTAAATGTAACGGTAAGAAAGTTACTTTATCAAATGATGTTGCTTTAAATCTATTTGGTTTAACTAAAAAAGAATTACAAGAATCATCTAAAGATGACTTTATTGAAGGTATTGAATCAACAGGATTTAAATGTAAATAATAAAAAGATTAAGTTTATAACTTAATCTTTTCTTATTTTATATGTTGTGGTATTATTTATATATCGTTTTATGGCCTGTTGGTGAAACGGTTTAACACATAGCCCTCTCAAGGCTACATTCATGGGTTCGAATCCCATACAGGTCACCAATATGTACTCTAAACTAAACATTTATGTTTAGTTTTTTTATTGTAACCATAATTTGATATTTTTATATATTATGGTATAATGTTGATTACACACGGAAAGGTAATGTGTATGAAAGATTATTATGATATTGTTTCAAATATTATAAGTAACGATAGATTTAAAGAACTTAAAAATGACACTCATCACTCAACTAATAAATATGATCATTTAATTAGAGTATCTAAGTTATCATATAAACTTGCTAAATTAACTAAATCAGATGTTGAATCAACAACAAGGGCTGGAGTCTTACATGATTTTTTCTATGGTGATAGAAAAGCATCTATTCAAAATAGTTATTTAAATCATCCTTATACTAGTGCAAATAATGCTAAAGAAGTATTTAATATTTCTGATTTTGAGTCTGATATAATTAAAACTCATATGTTTCATCATACTTTATTTAGATCAGTAGTTCCTTTTATTAATCCATCAGAAAAGGTAAAAATAAAGGAAGGAAAACCAAAAAGTAAAGAGGCTTGGATTGTTTGCTTATCTGATTTAATTGTTTCTGCATATGAGGGTTTAAGATATAATGTTGCAACAAAAACATCTTTATATGCAATATTTTTATTTAATATAATCACTAGATAGAACATAAAATGTTCTATCTTTATTTATTTATGATAAAATATTTATGTGTCCTCGTAGCTCAGTTGGATAGAGCGACCCCCTCCTAAGGGGTAGGTCGGAGGTTCGACTCCTCTCGGGGACACCATTTTAATTTTTATATTATAGTGATATAATTTTTATGGATGTGATTATATGAACACAGTTCTAAATTTCATATTTTATTTTTTTATATATTCATTTATGGGATGGTTTTTAGAAGTAAGTTGCAAATTTATTGAAGAAAAGAAATTTGTTAACCGTGGATTCTTACTTGGCCCAATATGTCCTATATATGGATATAGTATGGTTTTATTAGTTTTATTTATAGGTACTGGTGATAAAGATATCTTAAGTATATTTTTAAAATCTATTTTAGTATGTGCATCAATTGAATATATAACATCATTTTTAATGGAAAAAATATTCAAAGCTAGATGGTGGGATTATTCAACAAAAAGATTTAATATTAATGGTCGTATATGTTTAGAAACAATGCTTCCATTTGGTATTATGGGAACACTAGCTTTATATTTTTTACAACCAATGTTTCATGATTTTGTAGGTCTATTTAGTTATAATATCAAACTATATTTATCTATTTTTTTAGTAGTTTTATATTTATTTGATAATATTGTTTCATTTAAAGTAATGAAAAAAATTAAAATTCAAATTAAAAAGCAAAAAGAAGATAATACAACTGCTATTAAAAAACAAGTTACTGAATGGATTAATGAACATTCATTTTTATATAAACATATTATTAAAGCGTTCCCTAAATTTAAGATTATTCAAAGAGTAAAGAATATATTACCTAAAAAAGAGGTAAATAAGGAATAAAATAAATGTCAATTTACATTATATTAATGTAAAATGACATTTTTTTATTATATAATTTATATAGAAATGTATTTTATATGAGGTGATATATATGAAATGTCCTAAGTGTGAAAAGGAAGTAAAAACAACTGATGTTTTTTGTAGTAGTTGTGGAACTAATTTAAAAAAGAAAAAATCATCTAAGAAAAAAGAATCTAAAATTAATCAAGATGAAATCTTTAATAAAATAGGTGATGGGCTTGAAAAAGTACTTGATACAGAAGATACAACAAAAGACTATACAAAAAAGGATGTAGAAGATAATAAAGGTTTAGCTTTACTATCTTATCTTGGCCCACTAGCTTTAGTACCATATTTTTATAATAAAGGTTCTAAGTATGTTAAATATCATGCAGTACAAGGAATGAATATGCTTGTTATATGGGTAGTATATTCTATTGTAACTGGACTACTTTATATGATTAAGTTTACTAAATCATGCGAACACTATATGGGTGGAATAATAACTAATTGTGTAAAGGTAACTCCATGGTGGGTTAGAATACCTGTTGATTTTGTTGGTATGGTGTTATTTGCTATCGCTGTTATTGGAGTATTCTATGCTTTAACAGGAAAAGCTAAGAAATTACCACTTGTTGATAAGGTAAATGTATTTAAGGAAAAAGAATAATGAAAATTATTAATGATTTTAAAGAATATCAACTACTTGATATGGCTGATGGTATGAAACTTGAATACTGGAACGGTTTTAAACTTTTAAGACCTGATCCACAAATTATATGGCCTAATAAAACTCATCCAGAATTATGGGATAATATTGATGCAATATATCATAGAAGTTCATCAGGTGGAGGAAGCTGGGAGATTAAAAACCCTAGACTTAATGATAAATGGGATATTCATTATAAAGATTTAACATTTAACTTAAAGTTAATGGGATTTAAACACACAGGTTTATTTCCAGAACAAGCTTATAACTGGGATTTACTTGCAAACACTATTAAAAGTGCTAAAGAAAATGGTTATAAGGAAGTTAAAGTTTTAAATTTATTCGCATATACAGGAGCTGCATCCATAGCTTGTTTAAAAGCTGGTGCGCATGTAGTACACGTTGATTCATCAAGAGGAATGGTAGAGTGGGCTAAAACTAATGCAGAAGCAACAGGAATAGCTGATAAACCTATAAGATACTTAGTTGACGATGTTAGAAAATTTGTTAAAAGAGAAATTAATCGTGGTAATAAATACGATATTATAATTATGGATCCACCATCTTATGGTAGAGGAAGTAAAAATGAAGTATGGTCTATTGAAAAAGATTTATATGATTTAGTTAAAATGTGTGCTGAAATTCTATCTGATAATCCCCTAGCATTTATTATAAATTCGTATACAACAGGACTTTCTAAAACAATACTTGAAACTGTGTTAGATCTTACAATAAAAAAAGATGGAATAATAAGTAGTGATGAACTTTGTATTCCAATGAAAGATAGTAATTTAGTTCTTCCATGTGGAAGTTATACAAGATGGGAAAAGAAATAATATTTCTTTTCTTTTTTTCATATATTTAAATATGGAAGGAGAATAATTATGGAAATACTTAAAGTATCATCTAAATCTAATCCTAGTAAAGTAGCTGGTGCTATTGCTAATATTTTTAGAGAAAAAAAGTGTCTTGAAATTCAAACAATAGGTGCAGGTTCACTTAATCAAGCTGTAAAAGCTATAGCTATAGCAAGAGGTTTTGTTACTCCAAGTGGAGAAGACATTGTAGTTACTCCCGCATTTAGTGATGTAATTATAAATAATGAACAAAAAACTGCAATGAAACTTATTTTAGAATCAAAATAAAATACCACTCTCGTGGTATTTTTTTTATGAAAATATATAAGTCATTGTTCCAATTACTATTGCTAGCATTAATATAACAAGTGCAACTACACTTATAAATGCAGCATTATTAAATTTTTGGTTATCATCTATATTATCAGTATTAGTATTTTGATATATTGGAACAGGAGTAGGAGGCTTTGGCCCGGTAAATCTTGTTCTTGCTATGCCATTTGCATTACTACTTGATTCATTTGCTAAATCATCTTGGATTTCACCAAAGATTTTTTCATACATTAATCTAAAACCTGGAGTAATTGTGTTTTGATTCATTGTACTTATAGTAGTAAACATATCTTTCATATATTTATAAGCATCAAATAAATCACCACTTAAGTAATTCTCTATTGTTTTTAGTGCATTAAAATAGTCAACTGTATAAATAAGTGATAATTTATCAGTTTCAAGAAGATAACTTTTAGATGCAGCTTTGTAAATATTCATAATACTTTCTTTTACATCAATATCACTTAGTTTTATACTTTCTCTTATATAAAAGAATAGTTGATGCGGTTGCATATTCCACTGATTATTATTTAAATTTGACATTCTGAAGTTATATAGATTAACTCTTTCATTTTGTTCAACTTTGATCATGCCATAAATTGTTTTAGTCTCACCAGTATAGTATAGAGTATTATTTTGGCATATTAAAGATTTGTCATCTTTATGACTGTAATTTAAATCAAAGTAACTATCATTATAAAATGCCATTTGATCCATACTAAACACCTTACTATAATAATTTTAACAATATATATAATTATAATTCAATTATTTATTTATTTTATGTGTATTATTTTAGTAAAGTTTAAAAGATTTAACGATTATTCTTATTTGTGATATATCTTAATTAAGTTTTGCAAAGATTTTACAACAAAAATCCTTTTTTTGCTTTTTGCTTTATCATTTTTTATATGATAATTTATAAAAACTGAAAGGAGAATTAATATGTTAAATCAAGTAGTATTAGTTGGAAGACTTACTTCCGATCCTGAAGCAGTGCAATTAGAAGGGGGACATAAAAAATCAATATTTAATGTTGCCGTACCAAGAAGTTATAAAAATTCTAATGGAGAATATGAAACTGATTTCATTAGATGCGTTTTATGGGATGCGATAGCAACATCTACAGCTGAGTATTGTCATAAAGGTGATATAGTTGGCATTAAAGGGAGAATTCAAGTTACTCAGTATGAAGAAAATAATGATAAGAAATATTTAACTGAAGTAGTTGCTGAAAAAGTAACATTTCTATCAAGTAAAAAACAAGAAGAAGCAGAGTAATCTGCTTTTTAATTTATGGTGGGAAATATGAATTATTATAACGAAATAAAAAATAAATTAATTGATAATGAAATATATGAAAGAGTTAATGACTATTTAAAAGAAAGAAGTAGGGTAAATACTTATTTTGAAGTCGGTAAATTGTTAAGTGAAGCTGGTAAATGCTACGGTAAGGATATAATAGGAGAATACTCTAAAAAGTTAATTATTGAAGTTGGGAAAAAATATAATGATAGAACACTAAGAAGTATGAGACAATTATATATCATGTTTAATGATGAGATTTGGAAACCGCTGGTTTCCAAATTATCATGGACAACATTTTTAGTATTAATGCCATTAAAAGACAATAATAAAATGTATTATTATGCTAATCAAAGTTTAATAAATAATTTAAGTAAAAGACAATTGTAGAATAAGATTAATTCAAGAGAATATGAAAGGTTAGATGAAAAAACCAAAGACAAACTTATTAATACAGATAAAAACGTCGTTTCAGATTTTATCAAAAACCCTATACTTATTAAAAATGTTTATAATTATAGGGAAATATCTGAAAAAATCTTGAAGCGCTTAATAATTGAAGATATTGATAATTTTTTAATTGAGCTCGGTGACGGTTTTTGTTATGTTAAAAATGAATACAAAATCAAGCTTGGTGATAGATATAATTACATAGATCTACTTTTATATAATATAAAATATAGGTGTTATGTAGTAGTTGAACTTAAAGTTACAGAACTTAAAAGTGAACATATTGGTCAGATAGAAAAATATGTTAATTATATGGATAAAAATATTAAAACTATTGAAGATAATAAAACAGTAGGAATAATAATTTGTAAAAAACATAATAAATATATAATAGAGTACTGTTCTAATGAGAATATTATTGCAAGTGAATATAAACTAAATTAGAATATTTTTATTTAAACTCAACATTAGAATTTTTATTGATTTTCTGTAAAATCTTATTTCTTTTTTCTCCAACTACAACAGTAGGTTGATAGTTATTATTTTTTGTTATGCTTGATACTGATGCTGGTATTACTTCAATATTATCATCAAGTACAAGCTTATTATCAATGAAAGTAAATGTTTGTCTATAAATAAAAGTATCTTTATCTTTAGGATTTGGGTTTCCACCGAAAGAAAAGTTTGCTAGTGAATAAATTATATATCTATCTTTATATTTTTCTATTCCTTGAATAACATGTGGATGAGTACCAATAACTAAATCCACGCCATTATCAATTAAATAATGACCTTCTTTAATTTGTTCACTTGATTGATTATAATCTGATTCAATACCCCAGTGCATTGCAGCAATTATTAGATCACAATTTTGTTCTTTTAGGTAATTAAGTGCTTTATCTATTTGATTATATTTTCTACCGGGTATATCTATTAAACCGAAGAAACCAATTTTAAGTCCATTAACTTCTTTAATTAGATAATCACTTGCACCAAAGTAATCAATATTATTTTCTTTAAGAGTATTTTTTGTATCTTCTAAAGCTTTGTCTCCATAGTCATACGAATGGTTATTAGCAAGTCCTACGACTTCTATATTTCCTTCTTTTAAAACATTTACATAATCTGGAGTTGCTTTAAAATTAAATTTCTTTTCAACTTTAACTGTTTCATTTGTGAGTGTGCCTTCAAAATTTGCATATGTTAAATCATCATCTTCAAAGATGCTTTTTACTAATTTAAAAAAGTATCCATAGTCTTTATTATTTTTTTTAAAAACTGTATCAAAACGATTACCTGTACCGAATTTAGTATCCCAACCAATGGTGCAATCACCAACAGCTGTAATGGTAAATGTTTTTATTTTTTTAAGGGGATTTTCCATAATAAATATTGTTTCATTTTTTTTGTATAAATCATCTGGTTTTTGAACATTATATTTTGCCGAATAAACAAATGAATATGCAATTGCAATGGATAATATTATTAAAAATCCAACCATACATTTTAAATGATTCATTTTTATCACATCTTTATAAATTATTTACATAGATATTATACAATAACAATGCAATATAACAAAATTATATTTTTAAATACCGTTATTTGATATAATATTATTGGTGATAAAAATGGATAGTGGAGTAAAACAAGCAATAGATGCAAGACATGATGCATTTAAAAATGCTTATGAATTAAACAACGAATTTAATGATGAAATAGAAACGTTGTTTAAAAAAATATATGATTTTGGAAATACATGCTCTGATGCTATGGATTTTGAAAATAAATTTATGAGTAGTCCTTTAAATGAAGAATATAATAATTTATTTATAAAAATTGGAAGTAAATGTCCTTTAAAAAAATATGAAACAACTGAAGTAGAAGAAGAATCTAAGGCAAGTAAAGTATTTAATGAAGCTGCAAGTGATGCTAAATATATAGCTGATGAAGTTTCAATGCCAGCTAGAAGACAAGCTAGAATGCAAATGGAAAGTAAACTTCGTGATACACCACTTGGTAAAGTAGAGCAAGCTAGTAATATGTTTCATTTATTTAAAAAGTTTAAAAAACCTAAAAAAACTGATGAGAATATTGAAGAATAATTTATTTATATTCTTCAAAAAAAATCTCATCAGGTTTTTTATTGAAAACTTTTGCTATTTTTTTGGCTAGTTCGTAATATAGCCTTCTTTGTTTATTTTCAATTTGCCAGTAGTAAGTTGGTGATATTCCTACTAGTTTAGAAATATCGTTTACTGTTAGACTAGCAGACATCCTTAATTCTTTTAACTTTTTCATAAAACAATTATATTATTTTGTTTACAATAAGTCAATTTTCGACTTTAAAGCATTTATATTCATTATACTTTTTCTAAAGTGTGGTGGTATAAATGTTTAAAGGTGATAGACTAAAATCATTGAGAAAAGAAAAAGATTTAAGTCAACAAGCATTAGCTAATATGATTGGTGTAAGTAAATCACTTATTTGTTGTTATGAATCTGGTAAAAGAACACCATCACTAGAAAATGTTATTTCATTTATACAAATATTTGGAGTAGATGCTGATTATTTACTTGGTAGTGATAGCATTGTCAAAATAGTATCAAATGATAAAGTATCATATGCTCCAATAACAAAAGAAGAAATGGCTTTTATAAATGAAATAAAGAAAGATAAACTTGTTTATAATATTTTATTTACTGAACCTAAAAGAGGTGCAGAATTAGTAATTAAGAAATTGGGATAGTATCCCAATTTTTTTTAATATTAATTTTAATATATTCATATATTTTACTAGGTGAAAATATGAATAAATATATTAAAGTTTTTAGCATCATTATATTAATGATTTTTTCGTTTTACTATACTGAAAAGGTAGCTATATATGTTCAAAATAATACACCTTTAAAAAAAGAAATTATTTCATATAAAGAAAAAAATAATATTAAGTATGTCAATGCTGAAATAGATGGAGAATATATAGTGCCGGGTATTAATGGTTTAAGTGTAAATGTTGATAAAAGTTATAA
Organism: Bacilli bacterium; assembly: GCA_017548925.1. Lineage (GTDB taxonomy): Bacteria > Bacillota_I > Bacilli_A > RF39 > UBA660 > RUG13160. The sequence goes on along the minus strand of JAFYYX010000001.1, from coordinate 899,166 downwards.
TAAAATGAAGTCATATAATGTATTTAGTGAAAAATATTTAATATATGATCAAGTTAAACCTCAAATATCTATTTCAGATTTTAAAGATAAAATTATTCATAGGGGTAATATAAAGAAAAATGCTATTTCTATTTTAGTAAGAGATGATTGTAATTATATTTCATATTTTAGTGATAATAAAATAACTTATGATTATTTAAATAAAACTAATTTTTGCATTAAAATAAATGATGATGATTGTGCTTATTCAACAAAACATGTTGTTGAACCAACTTTAATAATTAATAATCAGAATTTTTTGAAAAATGTTGGATTAATATCAAAAGGTTATATTGTATTTATAGATAATAATTTAAATATGAATTATACATATGCATTAATAAATCATATAAAATATAATAATCTAAATATATATAAATTAAATGAACATTTAAGTGAAAATAATATATCTTAATTTGCAAAACCATCTTTTTTTTGATATAATACTTTTATTGAAAAAAGCTTTATTAAAAAAGAAGAAAAGGTGATTATATATATGAGCAAAATAAAGATTTTTAGTATGGGTGGATTAGATGAAAATGGTAAAAACCTATACGTTATTGATGTCGATGATGATCTTTTTGTTTTTGACTGTGGTTTAAAATATGCATCAGGAAATTTATTTGGTATAGATTATATAATTCCTGATTATACATATTTAGTAGAAAACAAAGATCGTATTAAAGGAATTTTTTTAACACATAGTCATTATGAAAATTTTGGTGGTGTTGCCGATTTAGTTAGAGAAATTCCTGATGTAAAAATATATGCAACTAAATTTACTAAGTATAATTTAATTGAAGATGGAGTTCTTGAAAAGAATATCATTGAAATTACTCCACATAAAAAAATAGATTTTGGCAAAAATAGTGTTTTTCCAATTTCTGTATCTCATAGTTGTCCAGATGCTGTAATGTATGTTTTAAATACTGATGATGGTGCTATTTGTTATACTGGAGATTTTATAATTGATCCAACAATGGATGGTGCTTATGGAATGGATTTAGGTAAAATTGCTTACGTTGGTAAACAAAACGTTTTATGTTTACTAAGTGAGTCAGTTTTTTCTGAAAGACCAGGTCATACTTCTCCAAATCATAGATTAACATCATTTTTTAAAGATGTACTTTCACATAATGATGATAGATTATTATTTTTAGTTTTTCCAACACACTTATATACAATTCAAGAAATATTTGATGCTGCAGTTAATTCACATAGAAAAATTGTTATTATGGGTAAAAAATTACAAAATGTAATTAATTTTGGAATTGAAAATAAATATTTAAATGTTGCAGAAGGATTACTTGGCGATTTATCAAATATTGATGATCCTAATTCTATTTTACTTATTAGTGATGAAAGAGCAAATCCATTTGCATCTATTAGTAAAATATTAAATGGATATGATAAATATATTACATTAAAAGAGAATGATTCTGTTATTTTTGCTGAACCAAGATATGATTCAACTGAAAAACAATTAGTAAAACTTGAAAACGATTTAGCAATGGCTGGATGTAATGTAATTTCTATTCCTAAAGATAAAAGTATTTTACACCATGCATCAAGTGAAGATTTAATGGTAATGATTAGACTTTTACAACCAAAATTCTATATGCCTGCAGAAGGTGAATATAGATATATGGTTGGTAATGCTAATTTAGCAACTAAGCTAGGTATGCCAGCAGAAAATATTCTACTTAAACAAAATGGAGATGTAGTTACTATTGAAAATGGTAATTTAGTTGATAATTTTGAACATATTAAAGTTGAAGACGTTTTAATTGACGGTAAATCAAATGATGATATTGGTGATTTAGTTATTAAAGATAGAGAAATGCTAAGTGAAAGTGGTATTGTACTTGTTAGTGCTACGATATCTAAACAAGAAAAAGTACTTCTTGTTGGTCCTGAGATAACAACCAGGGGATTTATTTATGTTAAAGACTCTGCTGAAATCATTAAAGGTATGAAAGAAATATGTGGTGGAGTAATTGAAAGAAACATAACTCCTACATATGTTGACTATAATAAAATTAAAAATGAAATCAGAGAAGAGTTAAGTAAATATTTATACGAAGAAACTGAATGTAAACCAATGATAATTGCTGTTGTTCAAGAGGTTTAATAAAAAATACATTATATAATGATTTTTCCTAGAAAATAATTGACAAAAAAAGGATAATCATTATATAATGTATAAGCAATGCCTGATTAGCTCAGTCGGTAGAGCGCACGGCTGTTAACCGTTAGGTCGTAGGTTCGAGTCCTACATCAGGCGCCATTTTAAAAAATACAACGCAATGCGTTGTTTTTTTTTGTTCTTGTTGATATAATTTTTAATAGAAAATAGGTGAAGAATATGAATAATGAAATTAGTATGCTTGAAACTTATGGTGAGTGTTTAACGGATAAAGAATATATAACTGATCCTGCGATTGCAAGAGATGATGAGATTAAACAAATGATATTAACTTTACTTACACCTGAAAAATCAGCACTTCTTGTTGGTAAACCTGGTATAGGTAAAACAGCAATTGTTGAAGGACTAGCTTATAGAATTAAGTTTGGTGATGTTCCCCAAGCTTTAGAAAATTGGAAAATATATAAACTTAATATTACAAGTTTACTTGGAAGCAACGTTGTTAACGGTCAAAGTGAAAATAGACTTGATTTAATTATTAAAGAGCTAGCTGATAAAAAGAATATTATTCTTTTTATTGATGAAACTCACTTACTTGTTAATAAACAAGGTGGTATAGATTTTGCTAACCAATTAAAAGCTGGTCTTGATAGAGGATCTATAAAAATGATTGGTGCAACAACTACTGAAGAATATGAACAATATATTTTAAGAGATAGAGCTTTCTTAAGACGTTTTCAAAAAATTGATGTTTTAGAAGCTGATAAACCTACTGTAGTTAAAATACTTATGGGTACATATCCTAAACTAGAACAACAAATAGGAGTTAAACTTAATTACACTGATTTTATAAAAGAAAAATTATTTACTTTTATCGTTGAAATGACTGATGAGTATAAAAGAGTATATGAAGTTGCATCAAGGTACCCTGATATATGTTTAACAATTCTTGCTAATGCATTTACATATGCACTTTATGATGATGAAAAAGAAGTAAAAATTAAACATTTTTATAAAGCAGTTGAAAATGCTAGAAATATATATGAAGATGCTAAGAAAAAAGAAATAGCAAGATTCAAAGAAGAATTTAAAGATTTAATTGAAAAAGAGGGTGGACTTGATGAATAACAGTTTAAAAGTTATTCAAATTGGTTGTGGAAAAATGAGTAGATATACGATTAGATATCTACTTGATAAAGGATATACCTTAGTAGGAGCATACGATGTTAATCCGGATATAATTGGTAAAAGAATAGATCAAATTTATTCTGAAGTTAAATCAGATGTAACTATAAATCATATTGATGATATTGATAAAATAGATGAAAAATCTGCTGACATAGCTATTATTGAAACTATGAGTTTACTTAATGATATTGGTGATGTTGCTAGAAAAGTATTATCTAAAGGCATTAATATTATTACAACATGTGAAGAAGCGTTCTATGCAGAAAATAGTAATCCTACTTTATATAAAGAACTTGATATTTTAGCTAAAGCTAATGGTGTAACAATTACAGGTTCTGGTTATCAAGATGTTTTCTGGGGCAATCTAATTTATACCCTTGCTGGATCTACTCATAAGATTAAAAAGATTAAAGGTTCATCATCATATAATGTTGAAGAATATGGTATAGCTCTAGCTGATGCTCATGGTGTAGGTCTTTCAACAGAAGAATTTGATGAAAAAATAGCATCTGTTGATAACATAACAGATGATGCAAGACAAGTGTTAATTAATCAAAGAGAGTTTTTACCATCATATATGTGGAATACAGTTGGATGGATAGCTGATAAATTTAATTTAAGTATTACTGATATTAAACAAAGATGTGTACCAATACTTGCTTTAGAAGATGTTTATTCTGATACTTTAGGTAAGGAAATTAAAAAAGGTAATGCGCTTGGAATGAGTGCTATTGTAACTGCTAATACTAAAGAGGGTATTGTTCTTGAAGCAGAGTGTATTGGTAAAGTTTATGTTGATGATGATATAGATGTAAATGAATGGACTATTCATGGGGAACCTGATACATCTGTGGTTATTAAAAAACCACAAACTGTTGAACTTACATGTGCAGATATTGTTAATAGACTTATTGATGTTGTTAACTCTAAACCTGGTTTTGTTCCAACAAGTAAAATGGGAACACCTAATTTTATATTATAAAATGAACTTATTTAAGTTCATTTTTTTATTTTCGACATTAATTACTAATTATTATCATAATTTTTAATAGGTGATTAATTTGAAAAAAATAATAATATTTATTTTGTTTTTCTTTTCCTTTATTTTAGTTACTAATGCTGAAGATTTATCACTACATGCTAAATCAGCTATTTTAGTTGAAGAATCAACTGGTAAAGTAATTTATGAAAATAATGCTGATGAACAACTACATCCTGCATCTATGACAAAAATTATGAGTTTAATTTTAGTTATGGATGCACTTAAGAATAATAAAATATCTTTAAATGATGAAGTTGTTATATCTAAAGAGTCATCTTCTATGGGTGGATCTCAAGTATATGTTAATGAAGGAGAAGTATATAAAGTAGAAGAATTATTAAAAGGTGTTGCTATAGCATCAGCAAATGATGCAGTTGTTGCTCTTGCTGAAAAAGTTGCTGGTTCAAAAGAAAAGTTTGTTGAACTTATGAATAATAAATCTAATGAACTTGGTTTAAAAAATACTCATTTTATGAATCCACATGGGCTTGATGAAGATAATCATTATTCATCTGCAAGAGATATGTCAATAATGGCAAAGGAGTTACTTAAGTATAAAGATATACTTAAGTATACTAGTAAATATGAAGATTACTTTAAGAAAAAAGATGGATCAAGTATATGGCTTATTAATACCAATAAACTTGTTAAGTTTTATAATGGAATGGATGGACTTAAAACCGGATATACATCATCAGCTGGATACTGTTTAACTGCAACAGCTGAAAGAAATAATTTAAGATTTATTTCTGTTGTTATGGGTGAAGAGTCAATTGAAAATAGATCTGAAGATACTCTTAAACTTCTTAATTACGGGTTTAATACAATTAAAAAAGAAGTTATTATGAAAAAAGATACATTAATAGATAAAAGAAACATTAATTTATCAAATAAAGATAAAATTAATGTTTATTTAAAAAATGATGTAGTTAAAATATATGATATTAATAGTAGTAAAGTTGATTTTAAGTATAATATAATATACACAAATAATAAGTTACCAATAAAGAAAAACTGTAAAGTAGGATATGTTGAAATAACTCTTGATGATGGAACTAAAATAAATGAAGATTTAATTGTAAAAGATCACATAAAAAAGACAAGTTTTATTAAATTATTTAGGAAGAATTTTAGTGTAATAACATCAGGAAAATAAATATGAATTTTTAACTCTAAAATTCATATTTTTTTTATACATAATTTTAAATATCTATGTTATAATTATTTTTATAGTAGGGGCTTATGATTAGAAGTATGCAACTAGTAAAAAAGAATAGATAAAGAATGACTAAGGGGAAATAAATATGATTATATATTTATTTAATGATCAGTTTTTTACTAAAGTTAACTTACCATCTATAGTTAATGGTATGTATTCTTTAAGTGAAGAAGAAAAACTTGTAGCAAACATTTTATCTAATGGAAAGAATTGGGAGATAGAATTATCACCTGATTTTGTGTGTGATCAAATAAGTAATTCCTCTAATGAACTTTCTTTGTATACTGTTTATAAAGTCAAATCAGCTTTTGATGAGAGCAGTTATAACATTGTAGCTATTCCTAAATATGATGAGTCTTACAGACTTTATAATATCAGTGATAGTTTTACTATGGGTAATAACACAAACAGTGACATATATTATTCAGTTGATTCTAATAATACTAATGGAAAAGATTATTTGAAAGTAAGCAAATTAAATAACTCTTGTTACTGGAGTATCGAAACAAACTCAAGTAATTTTTTACTTAATAAAGGACATGCAAGAAACGGTATTGTAATAAAAAATGGTGATTACATTTTTTACTATGGTTTAAAAGTTGTTGTTGTTGGGAGTGCTATTTTAGTAAATAATCCTAATTCACTTGTTAGTATAAACACAAGTAAAGTTGTTGAAAGACACCTTGAAAGTGACTTTTCAATGGATATGGTCGATTGTAAAGTCAAAGATGATGAGCCTTTGTTTAAAAAAGAGGACTATTTTTATAAAGCACCAAGATTTAATTTTATTTTAAAAGAAGAAATTATAGTTGTTGATGAGCCTCCTCAAAAAGAGGAAGATTCTGATACATTGCCTGCAATTGTTACTGTTGGTCCACAAGTTACCATGGTTGCTACGTCATTGCTTTCCTTCTTAAGCTATGTATCTATGTATATGTCTGGACAAGGTAGTTTTCTGAGATTATTAGTATCTATTTCTATGTCAGTTTCGATGATATTAGGAGCTATTTTATGGCCAACCATTACAAGAAAATTAAACAAAAAAAGATTAAGACTTCGCGAAAATAAGCGTGTAGAAAAATATAGTGCATATCTTGATAAAAAATCAAATGAAATAAATGATTTAAAAAATAGACAAAAAGATACTATATGCGAAAACTATCCGTCTGCTGCCGATTGTTCAAATATTATTTTAAATAAAAAGAAAGAATTGTGGCAAAGAAATATTGATCATGATGATTTTTTATCAATCAGAGTTGGTCTTGGTAATCGTAAAACTTTGCTTCAAATAAACGTTCCTGTAGATAAGTTTTCTATTGATGAAGAAGATAGTCTTTTAACTAAGATGAAGGAAATAGTTAAATCCTCTCTTGTTTTAGAGAATGTCCCAATTTCTTATAACTTTACAGATAGTAATATAAGTGCGATTGTTGGAAGTGATGATTTAGTAAAAAAATTTATGGATAATGTTTTCCTTCAAATGATTACTTTTCATTCATATACAGATCTAAAGTTTGTTGTTTTCACGAAAGAGCCAGAAAAATGGAGTTATTTAAAGATGATTCCTCATTGCTGGGATAATCATAAAACAATAAGATATTACGCGAACACAATAGAAGACTTATCAACAATCTCATTAGATTTAGAAAAAATATTTGATGCTAGAGTTGCTAATGACGAACAAGAAATTTTAGAAGATAATGGTTCTGATCGAAATAATAGAAAAAGATATCAGGATTTTAAACCTTATTATGTATTATTTATTGATGATATGTCATCAGTTAGAAATGTATCTTTAATAAATAAAATCTTAAGATATAAGAAGAACATGGGATTCTCAATAATTTTGACATCTGAGAGTATATCTCTTCTTCCAAGTGAAGCTTCTAATTTTATTAGTATAGGTGATACTGATTCTGCTATACTAACTAGTAATATTAATGATAATCAACAAATATTTAAAGCAGATTTGGATAATAGTAATTTTAATATTTACGAATCCTGCCGTAATATTTCTAATATTCCAGTTCAAGTGGAAAAAGCGAAGTATGATTTACCGTCATCTTTAACTTTTCTAGAAACATATAATGTTGGTAGGGTAGAACAATTAAATTGTTTATCAAGATGGCAAAATAATAATCCGGTTTTATCCCTAGCAGTACCCGTAGGTATTGATCAAAATGGTGAAATTTTTAAAATGAATATTCACGAAAAAGCATATGGGCCACATGGTCTAGTTGCTGGTACTACTGGATCAGGAAAATCTGAGTGGCTTGTAACTTTAATATTATCTTTAGCTGTTAACTTTAGCCCTGAAGAAGTTCAATTTGTAATTATTGACTACAAAGGTGGAGGACTTGCAATGAGTTTTGAAAACAGCGAACTCGGTGTCAAACTTCCTCATATAGCAGGTAAGATAACAAACTTAGATAAGTCAGAAATATATAGATCAATTGCTGCAATCGAGTCTGAATTAAAGAGACGTCAACAAATGTTTAATGAGGCTCGTGAAAAACTAAAAGAAGGTTCAATGAATATCTATAAGTATCAGGAATACTATAGAAAAGGTATGCTTGATGAACCTTTAAGTCATTTATTAATTATATGCGATGAGTTTGCTGAATTAAAATCTCAACAACCTGAGTTTATGGATCAGCTAATATCTACATCACGTATAGGACGTAGTTTAGGTATTCATTTAATTCTTGCAACACAAAAACCATCTGGAGTAGTTAATGATCAAATATGGTCAAATTCAAGATTTAAAGTGTGTTTTAAAGTACAAGAAAAAAGTGATTCTAATGAAGTTATTCGAAAACCAGATGCTGCATATTTAAAACAGATAGGTTCTTATTATCTTCAAGTTGGTACTGATGATTTATTTACTCTTGGGCAGTCAGCATGGTCTGGCGCTAAATATCATCCTTCAAATATTATTAAGCATGATATTGATGATTCAATTGAATATATTGATAATATTGGTAGGGTAATTGGTTCTTATAAAGAAAAGGTCGAAAATATAAGCGGAGAATTTGGGGAAGAATTAATTAACGTTGTTTCTTATGTATCTAATTCTTCAAAGCAATTGGCTCTTAAGAATAGACCACTATGGCTTGAAAATATTCAAGATTATATGTTATTAAGTGATCTTATTCAAAAGTATAACCATCAAAAGGCAAAACCGTATGATTTTAATATAATTGTTGGTGAATATGATGAACCTAGAAAACAAGAACAAGGTCCGTTATATTTAAACCTTAAAGATGGTAATATAGTTATAATGGGCCAAAATAATTCTGGAATAGATGAACTTTTATCAACTATAATTTTTTCGTCAATATCTGAACATAATCCAAGGGAAATAGCATTCTATATAATCGACTTTGGCGCTGAAACTATGAAAAAATTTAGTAAATTTCCTCATGTTGGTGAAGTCGCTTTTCAAGAAGATACTGACACTGTAACTGGTATTTTAGAAATGATTATTAACGAGCTAGAAGATAGGAAGAATCTATTATCTGATTTTAATGGTTCATATGAATATTATAATAGAGTCAATGAAACCAAACTGCCTTTAATTTCAATTGTTATTAATAATTATGATGTATTTATGGAGTCTTTTTCTAGAATAACTGATCTTATGAATAATTTATTTAGAGATTCTGCAAAATATGGAATTATATTTATTATTACTGGTTCACAAAGTGCTATTAGGCAAAGACAATTACAATTCTTTAATCATCTTATTTTACTTAACATGTCTGACGATTCACAGTATAGAGCTATAACAAATTGTAGAAGAGAGCTTATTCCTAAGAAGACATTAGGTAGGGGTATTTGTAAGACAAATTCGCTTGATAATGATTCTTATTGTGAATTTCAAACTGCATTTATTTATAGGCAAGATAAAGAACTTGATTTATTAAGGTCTTATGCTGATAAATGTGTAGATTTTTATAAATATAAAGTAAAGCAACTCGTAAAATTACCTGAAGAGATTACAAGTTCTGATTTAATAAAATACTGTCAAGGACTTGAAGATATTCCAATTGGATTTAATTATTATAAAAAGGATGTTGCTAAATACAATTTACTATCGCAAAAAATACATGTTATTACTTGTAATGATCTGAAAGAAAATATGGAATTCATTTATGGATTAACATCAATTCTTTCCAATATACCAAATGTTAAAACTAGAGTTATTGATTTTAATAAAATATTTAATAAATTGATTATTGATGTTAGAATGTTTAATGAAAACTTGAATGTAATGGTTGCTGCGTTAGAAAATGATGTTTTAACAAGAAATGAAGCTCAAGACTGGGCCGTTAACATTGTTGTAGGGGCTGGCTCATATAAGAAAGTTTTATCTGAAGCAGGACAATTAATATTCAATAATATGTTTAATAATATTATTAACAGTCATAAAACAATATATATATTAGCTGATGACTATAATGATATTAAGAATCTAAAACCTGAAACATGGTTTGATCAAATTGATTTATCTAATGGTATTTGGGTTGGAAATGGTTTAGATTCACAAAGCATCTTATCTACTAATATTATGTCTCAAGAGGATAAAAAACTAAGATTTGATGGAATTGGATATGAGATTAATGATGGGGTTTATAATGTTATTAAAGTTGTAAGGGATGGTGATGAGTAATGGAATATAAAGTATTAGTAACATTACTTGTTCCTGAAATTGAAGAAAAATATGAAATATATTTACCTATAAATAAATATGTAGGCGATATATGTTATAAACTTTCTAAAATTATAAATGATTTATCTAAAGTGTATCCAATTAAAAATAATGGAATTTTATTTAACGCTGATACCGGAGTTTCTTATGATCCAAGAACTCTTCTTAGAAATACTGATATTAAAAACGGAACTGAGCTTATATATATATAAATATAGGCTCTTTTTTGTGTAAAATTAGTGTTAATTTTTGGAATTCTGGTTTATTTATAGATTTATTTGAATTACAATGATTGTAAAGTAAAAGCGTACTTGCTGGTACACAAAAAGGAGGATGTATATGTTATCTATTGATAATTCAACAATAGGATATGATGTTGAGGGTATGAAGAATGCTATAGGCCAAATTAATTCTGAAGTTATAGGTGCAGCACAACAAGTTTTACTTGAGGGTGCTGATGGAATAGAAAGATCTATCAAAGATGTTTGGGTTGGTGCTTCTGCTGATCAATTTGTTAAAAATATTCAAGACGATAGACGTAAAGTTAGTTATGGATTAGATCAAGCTTTTATGGTTTTTAAAGACTGTGTTAATCAAATTATTGAGGATATGGATACCGTTGATGCAACAATCGTTAGTGATAGAAGTGGAGATGATTTATAATGGGAATTTCTTTTGAAAATTATTCGGAAGACAAGTGGGGCGTTACTATTGGTGCTAATTTACGTGGCGCTAAAATGACACTTGAAAACTTAGCTACGTCTTATTTTGATGAGTTTGCGAAAGCTCCTGAAACAAGTTTTACTGGTATAAGTGAACCAGGCGTTGATAGCCTTATTTCTAGTATAAATACATACATAACAAAAGCTCAGGATACTATTAATGGTTTTAATGCTGATATTATTCTTGAAAAGGGATTAAAAGGTCCAGCACTTGAGGCTGCACAAATATTCTTAAAAGCAGTAAAAGATATAATGACTGCTTACGTTTCTGTTTTGATTGATGAAAAGAAAGAACTTGCCGCTATTAAAGAAAAATATCGTGCGGCTTCATCAGATATTTCAGGGCTTGTTCAAGATGATGCTAAATCATTAAGAGATGCTGCTAAACAAATTCGAATTGATGATAATTCTGGCCCTGTATCTATTGATTCAGGTCAACATTAATAAAAATGCTGCTTTTTGCAGTATTTTTTTTGTAAATTTTTTGACAAATATTATTTTAATCATCTTTTTATTATTTTAAATAAGGTACAATATGTTTATAGTAGATGTGTTTTGAGGTGATTATATATGGACGTTGTAGGTGGTATTAACGAAAAAGATTTAGCCCATTTAATCGTAGAAATAATTAATATGGCAGATAAGGTAAATATTATTCTAAATAAATATGATGATAGATTTTCGGAGTTAAAATCTGTTTATCAAGGTAAACCATATGATGAGATTAATGCTTATTATAATACTTATTTAAGGCCTAAGTTTTATACAGTAAAGAATAATGTTATTAGTTATGCTAACGATTTAACTGCATTAAATCGAAAAATGCATGAAGGCGCCACAACTATGGCTAATGTTTTTGCACAAAAAAGTGATGATTTCAATTTAATTACTAAAAAGTTAAATGATTATGTAGAGGAGTTGAATCATAGTGACAATTTATGATCTTCAAGAAGAGAAAAAGAATTATCAAGCTCTAAGAAGTAAAATTGTGAGTATGGTAAGTAAGTTGGCTGACTTTAAAGGATATACTGGTAAAATAAAAAATAATGTTTCTTCAAATTACCTTGTTAATAATGATGAAACTGCATTATCAAAGCGTTTATATACTATTTCACTTAATATTAATAATATTAGAAGTTATTTGTTTAAGACTATTATACCTGCCATTGATAAGGAAATTAAATACTGTAATGATCAAATTAATAAAATTAAGGCAGCTGAAGAAACCGCTGCAGCGTCAGCTAAGAAGACTGTTACTAAAGCTAAAAACGCCACAAAAACTATTGTAACTAAAAATAGTGGCGATCAATTTAGTGTGTATTCAGAGGTGAACGATTATGATATCTAATTTTGATACTGTTAGAGTTGAAGAAATCAGTAAAGATTTAATAAAATATGCAGATGAATATACTGATTTAATAAATGCATTTTTTAAAAGATTAGATCAAGTACCTAATATAACTAAAGAGTGGATAGGTAACCAAGCTAATTACTATTTTAATCATGTTGCGCTTGAAAAGAAAAAATATATTAAATTTGGTAATCTACTAAGAAATATACCAATAAAATTAACGAATGATTCTGCTGAAATATCTAATCATTTACTTAAACAAGCAAAAAAAGAGCAGGAGGCTACTTATAATGACAAAATTTAAATATCCTGCAGATGGATTATATTTACCAAATAAATCTAATTTAGATCTTGCAACTAATACTATTTCATATTTAATTAGGATTTCTAATATATCTTCAAATAGCGTTCCATCTTCTTTTCCGTATAGAAAATACATATTTACACTAGATGACAAATATAATGCTTTAAAAAAAGAATTGGATATTATTGAAAGATTAATTAAAAGAGATGATACTAATATGAAAGAATTATCTGAAGAATTAGTTAATCAAGTTAAATCTTTACCCAAAGAAACTATTAATGAAAGAGAAAGAATGATTAAATAGAATTTAATCATTTTTTTATTTAAAATTTTACACTCTTAATCTTTACATTATTTATTTTTATTTATATAATTAATACATAGTAAGGGATTGTGATTACTTATGGAATATAATATAGAAAATACATTATTAACTGACAGAGAAGTTGAAGTGGTTAAACAAAAAGCCGATGATAAGTTAATCGATATTTTAACTAGTTTAGTTAATGAGTCTAGTCACACTTTTTATGGTGATTTTAGATTTAATACTTTTACAAACAATATTTTAAGTATTCAAAACGAGATAACCAGTGCTGAAGAACTTCTAAAAAATTTGGAAGGTATGTCATATAATGAACTTAGAAAACTTGGAAGTAAATATAAAATCAAAAAAGATCCTAAGCTTAAACTTGATAAAGTTTTATTATTAAATGAGGTTGAAAAAGCAATCACTTTAAAAATAAATGATTTAAGAAATACATCTAATGAGTATGCAAATGCATACACAAAAAACTATAAGAATACTTTTGAATATTTTATTAATGACAAAATTTCTAAATTAGAAAGTGCTATAACAACTGAACATAATTTAGATAATTTAAATAAATATAGATATTTAAGAGATAATTTTAAAGTGTTAAGTAATAATTTAAAAGATATTCATAGTTGGATAGATGAATTATCATATCCTGCTACTTTATTAGGTGATTACGAAGATGAACTAAATGAATGTAATAAAAAAATTAAAGAATATCAAGATAAAATAGTTAGATCTTCTGATTATAATGAAGTTATGGAACTAACTAATTTATTAAAACAAGAAAATGAAAAGAAACATGAATTAAAAGAAGATATTAAAATCCAAAAACAAAATATTTTAGATGTTTATAATAAAGGTAATATCGAAATAAATTTTGTTAATATGAGAAATGAATTTTTAAAATCAATGCTTAATATTACTTCTAATTGTAAAGAAGCTTTTGAAAATGGAATCTTAAATAAAACTGATTTTATTGATATTGATAGTAATGGAAAAGAAATTGATAAATGTTCAAGAGCATTTCATAGTTTCTTTTATGAGATTATTGAAAAAGAATTTGAATTTAGAAATTATTTAGAAGAAAACGAAATAGTTTTAGAAAATGATAGTAGAGAAAGAACATCAAAATTCTTTAACTTAGTAAATAATAGAACTGTTAGTTTTACTAATGAAAATTCAAGTGTAAATACTTCTGAAGAAAATAGCAAATCTAGTTCTGAAGAAGTAAATTATTTAGATAATGATAATAAAGAAATAACAAATGATTCTTTAAATAACGAAAATGTTATAAGTAATGATGTTACACCATTAGGTAAAGATAGTACTTCTGAGTCTATTGAAGAAGCAAATGATGAAGAAACAATTAAGGATCAATCTGAGCATGAATTAAATAATGAACAATCTGAGCAGGTAGTAGAAGAACCAGCTGTTCCTGAATCAGAAAATAGTAAATCTAGTTTAGAACAATCAACTATTAATCTATCACAAAGTTTTGCATCTCAGATAGAAGCTGAACAATCTAGAAATAATTCAACTGATAATCAAAATGATGCTACAATTCTTGGAATGTCAACTATTCCTGATTATGTTCCAAAAGAAACTAATTCAAAGGAAGATGATTTTGGACCTGATGAAACTAAGAATGATGATGCTTTAAAGGAACAATTTAATATTGTTCAAAATGATCCTACTATGCCAGGCATACCTTTTGTACCTAGCGATGAAACCAATTCAGAGAAACAAACTTTTGAAGATATGGGGCAACAAAACGATTTGGAAAATTATACTCTAAGAGACGTTTTAATAGCATTTTGTAATAATACTGGTGATGCAATAGAACTTAAGGTAATTGATATTAAAGATAATACTATTGATAAAATATCACAGCAAAAAACTAAAATTAAAAACGCACTAATTGATTCTAAAGAAAAGATATTTACAAAATTTAGAGATATTTATATAAATGATCAAAAAAAATATGAAAAAATAAAGCATCATTTTATGCATGAAAATATATTTATAAGAGCTCAAGCTAAGTTAGAAGAGATAAAGAAAAATATTATTAATGAATACAATAGGAATCATGGAGGTAGAAACTTATAATGAAAAAAGGTCAAAATGTAACTTTAGAAAATGGATTAAGTTTTAATCTTGTTGATTCTGTTACTTATGAAGGTGTAAAATATTTCGCAGCTTCATCAGATGATGATACTGACGATACATTATATTTTTTTAAAGTAATAAATACTGATGATGGAATTGATACTCTTGAACTTATTGAGTATGAAAAAAATGAAAAGGTAATTGATGCATTAATTCAACATATGCAAAGCACTTTTTAGCAATATACATCTATTTAACAAATATGATAAGAAAACTTGACGAAATTATAAAAATAATGTAATATATAACTAGTAAGAAGGAGAGATTTTATATGTTATTAGGTGATTTAGCATTTTGTGTTCAATCTTCACCAATTTGGCAATTAGTTGGTAGAATTTTAATGGTTTTTAAAATTGTTATTCCAATTTTATTAATTGTTTTTGGTATGATTGATTTAGGAAAGGCAGTTATTGCGTCAAAAGATGATGCTGTTGAAAAAGCAACTCAAACATTAATTAAAAGATTAATTGCTGGTGTTGTTATTTTCTTCATTCCATTCTTAGTAGGAGCTATTTTCAATTTAATTGATAGTTTCAAAGACTTAGATGGTAGTTCTGAAAATGGAAAAAAATATCGATATAATGTTTGCCAAAAATGTGTTACATCTCCAAATGGATCAAGTTGTAGCAGTGCTGTTCAAGAAGCAAATAAATAATTAGATTTAAAAAACAACCAAACAGGTTGTTTTTTTATTTATTTTCAATATTTTTTTTGGTATAATTATGTAATAAGTGTAGGTGTAAGTTTTATGAAGAAAAAAAGCCTTTTATTAATAATGATATTTTCATTCTTTTTTATGAAAAACAATGTATTTGCTGAAACAAAGACATGTAAGTATTCTTTGAGTAATGTTATGAGGAATGTTGTTTCTTTTGATGATTATGGCAAGGCATCTTTTGCTTCCGGCTCGTCTCAATTGACTGATACTAAAGATCAAAATTTGGTTATGACAATTACAGATCCGGTAAATGAAGTAAATTCTCTTACTACGAATGTCACATTTTCTATTGAAGGAAGCAAATTTTCTATAGATAAAGTTACTGGTGGATATAATGTTACTGGTCCTTTTGATATTTATAATTACACTGTTAATGGAAGCAAGAAAAGTGCAATTGAAAAGCTAAAAGAATGTCCTCAACTAGGTATTTTATATAATGAAACTTCTAGTGATAAATATAAAATCACAAATATTACATTAAATACTGCTGGATCTAATATTGATTCCTTAGTTTCAAAGTCATATACTGTTAGTGCAAATTCTTGTTATAAAACTGGTAAACTTATGTGTTATTATGGTGATGAAGAAAATAATTATCATGGGGATAAACTAGCGATTAATTATGAGGTTATTGCTAAAAGTGGAACAATGGGACTATATAAGATGATTGCTACTGCGTTTGAAGTTGTACCATATATTAATTCAGAACAAGTTAATAGTAATATAAGAATTCAAGATTTTAAATGCAAAAATGGAGGCTATTGTTGTACCTCAAAGACATATTATACTTATAATGATGTTAAAGATACTGTTATGCCTATAACATATGAGGTCCATACAGCGTTTGAAACTAGATCAATTCCTCTTTATAGAGCTTATCATATTGATGGTAACATATATTTTTCAGCTGTTTCCTTGTATGATAAAGAAACTAATTCAGGGTCTTCTGGAAACCCTAATATCCCTGGAACATATGGATATTGTAAGCTAAATCCAAATTCTGCTTTATGTAAGCAAAAGTATAATGAAGCGGCTGATAAACCATTTACATTTTGTGACGATTCAGCAGTTTTAAAAACACTTAAAATAATTCATATTATTATTACAATAGCAAAAATATTGGTTCCTATACTTTTAATAATTTATGGTTCTATTGATTATGGAAAAGCAGCATTTGCTGATAACCAAGATGCGATTGAAAAAACAACACAATTATTTATTAAGAAGATTATTATCGGATTGGTAATATTCTTAATTCCAACTATTATTAATTCAATTATATCATTTGCACAAAGTGATAAAGATAGAACTGCGAGTAATGGTGATTTTAAAAAATGTGCATTATGCTTTGCAGGTGATGATGCTTGCGACTATTATATTAAAAATTCAAAATAATAAATGAAATGAGGTGTAATTATGAAAATTAAGGTTTTAATTACTATTACAATTTGTGCCTTAGTTTTAGGAATAAAAAATGTATATGCTGGCCGTGGTGGTGGTTTAGATATTAATAAAACTTTGTGTTATTATGAAGGAATTTCTTGGCAAATTGGTAACTCTAAAAATTCTGATGAAAATGCTATTATATATATCAAACCTAATACTACAACAGGATATAAATTTATTTCACAATTTAAACAAACTTTTACAGGAGGTGCGCAAGTAACTGTTGGCTCATCTGGTACAATTAAAGATGGATTTTTATATTACACCGAAACCGGATGGAAATCTCCTAAAACCATTACACAATCTGAAACTGAAAATCTTTTGTCATATTTAGATAGTTATGGTACATGTCCACCTCAAATAGCTATATTAACTTCTGGATTAGAAAAACAAAAAACGCTTCTTAAATTACAAATGTATGCTACTCAGATATCTATGAATAATTTAGTTAGCAGAGCTCATGATATTGAGAAATCTATTACTTCAAATATTTTCACTTGCGTTGGTACTGATTGCTTTGCTGTTATTGGAGTTTTAAAACATTCTGCTGTAAAAAACAATGCATCATCTTTAATTTCGTCTGAATGCATGGAAGAAAGTATACTTAATGAATTTTATTATACTTTTGATAATATAGTTAATAATTATTCTAAACATAGTAATTACATTAAAAAGTTTAAAAATGCTGATTACAAGACTCCTACACAATTAATTATTGATAGATATAGTGAGGGTGGAACTTGCTATGAAGCAAATACTGATACTGAAAAGCGAACATTTTTCAAAAATTTAACTAGCTTAGCTAGTAAAGCTCTTAAAATAATTGATTCAACCGATACTTCTAGTGATTCTTCAAATGCAAAAAATCAATGTCAAAAGATTCTTGGTGATCCAAGTAAAGCAGGTGATTTTGCTTATTATTTGGATAAGACTTTTAAATTTATAAAATTTTTAGCGCCACTTATTCTAATTGTCGTTTCTATTATTGATTATGTTAAAGTTATTGCTTCTTCTGATGCAGATTTAATAAGCAAAACTAACAAAAAAACTATAATTAGACTTATATTTGCGTTACTATTATTTATGCTTCCGATAATAATAAGTTATTTGTTAACTTTATTAGGAGCACAAGGCAAATGTGAATTTCCAAGTATTCCTGGCCTTTAATAAGCAAAAAAAGAAAGGAGAAGGTTTTTATGAATATTCAAATTTTGGATGCAGCCTTTGATTTGATTAGAGAAGATGTAGTATCTTCATTCATGAAGCTGTGTTTAGCTATAGATTCCATTATATATGGCATAATTTCATGGCTATATTCTGTTTTTATAACAATTGCTAAGGCAAGAATTTTAACTGCAGATAAAGTTGCTGAATTTGTTCAAAGAATGTACCTTATTGTTGGTATCGTCGCACTATTCATTGCTGCTTATACATTTATAACAATAATAATAAATCCTGATAACTTATCTAAAGGAAATATGTCTGCATATAAACTTATTCAAAACTTTATTCTATCAATTCTTGCTGTTGTTTTTGTTCCTACAATTTTTAATTTTGCTTTTGCTGTTCAAAAATCTGTTGTCAATAATAATGTAATTCCTAAGATTTTGTTCAGCACTAGTACTGCACCAATGAATAATTCGGAAACTAACTTATCAGAATTTTCCATTACAATTTTTGAAACTATGTTTTATGTTAAAGATCCTGTAACTAATAAAGAGTTGCAAGATTCTTATATTGAGGCTGAAAAAGGTGTATATGCCTATAATGATATAAAAATGTTTCAACCGTTATTAGCTGAAAATGTTAAGAATGAAAAGGGTGGAGGAAATAAGATACAATATAATTTTGGTTTATCTGGAATAGCTGGATTATTTATAATTTATGTTTTATTAGTATATTGTATTGATATGGGGCTTAGAACTATTAAGTTGTGTTTCCTACAAATTATTGCTCCGTTACCATCACTTCTTTTAATGATTCCAGGACAGGATAAAGCTTTTAAGGCTTGGTTTAAAGAAACAATAAAAACATTTCTTGAAGTCTTTATTAAAATATTCATAATTGTGTTTGGCGTTTACTTAATTCAATTAATAAAGCATTATTTTGATGATTCTTCTGCTGTTATATTTAAAGGTTCATCAACATCTGTTGTAGCTTTTGCTAAATTATTTATATTTATGGGTATTTGTATGTTTATTAAGAAAGCGCCAAAACTAATATCTGATATATTTGGAATTGATTTTGGTGAAAATGGGTTTAGTTTATCCAAACGCCTTAATGAATTTAAAGAATCTCTTGCTCCTGTTATTAAACCAATTGACAAAATCGCTGGTGCTGCTGCTGGATATCATTATGCTAATCGTGCGAGAAAAATTGGTGAAAGAGTTCGCGGTGACCATGGTAGTCCATTTAGAAACTTCATGACGAGTGCTGGTGGTGTTGTAAATGGCTTTAGAGGTGGTTTTAAACGTTCTGGATACGCATTTGACTATGAAATGGCTAATCAACAATGGTATTCTACAAGTGATTATAAAAACTCTTCTGTATTTGGTAAATTAAGTAAGGGTACTTTTAATAGATTACGTAACAATATGGGTGCGCCTTCATTATATGAAGAAATGAAACAAGGAAACGAACTTGATTTCTATTATAAGAACGAAGCACTTGAAAGAAAGATTCAAGCTCGTAAAAAAGCAGCCGATAATTATCTAAAACAAATTAATGATGATCATGATCCTGTCATTGAAAGGGATAAAGCTTATGCTGATGCTCAAAAGACAATAATGGATATTTGTAAGGAAAAAGTAGGTAAAGTTGATTCTAAAGTAACTACTACTGGTGTCCTTTCTGCAAAATATAATGAAGCTTTAAAAACATGGACTTATTCTGCTTCAAAAGCTGCATTAAACTCTGCATCTATTGATGCAATTAACGCTGAAACTAATAAACTTTTACAACAAGGTCTTCCTGAAGAAATGATGCAGAAAATTATTACAGAGAATACTAAATTACAGAAAAAATTAGCTGGTTATTATTATGATAATGTTGACCAATATGGTAGAACAGTTGATTATTCCGGTGATGATGTTGAACTCAAAAATGCAAAAGCTAACTTTGATCTTGTAAAAGAACAGTATAAGAAACTTGGCGAAAAATTTGATGGAACTTCAGGGTATACTCCTATTGATTCTAGTGCAAAATTTTCTGCTATTAAAGATTTAGGAGATGCAATAAAAGCAGCAAATGCACAGGGTGAAAAGAATAGATCATTACAAAAAGAAATTCCATATGATGACGAAAATGGTGTAGGTTGTAGAGGAACATTATTTGATATTCAAAAAGAAATGGATAAATTTTTAAAAGATCAAAAAGAACTAAATGAATTACAAGCTTCTAGAAATAGAGCTTTAGATGGCATGAGTAAACTTGATGCTGCTTCTAAAAAGCATTTGGCTTCTAGAAATGATGGTAAAAAGTAGTATAAGGAGGAATAAAAAGTGGAAGAAAATCAATATTTAATACCTGCAAACTCTAAAAAATCAATGTTAATACTTGGATATTTTACAGCTGTTGATTTAGTAGTATTCTTAATGGGCGTTGCATTTACATTAATACTTTTGTTTTTAGTACAGACATCTACTATTAAACTTTTAATATTGGTAATACTGCCTGGACTTATTTCAGCCCTACTAGTATTACCAGTTCCTCACTATCATAATGTAATGCAGTTATTAACAAATTTTTATGATTATTATACAAAAAGTAGAATGTATTGTTGGAAAGGTTGGTGTGCTACTAGTGAAGAAGAAAATTAATATTCAATTTACTAATGATTGGTTACCTGTTAAGCAAATTGCTAATGGTATTATTACTACAGATGATGGTTATTTTGTTACAGGTGTAAAAGTGTACCCAAAAAATATATTTATGTTGGAAAAAGGTCAGCAGGATTCTATCGTTTATAACTTAAGAAATTTTTATAATTCTGTTGATTTTGAATTTTGGCTTATAGTTGCTGATAGACCCGTTGATATAAACGCTTATTTAGCTAATTTACAAATTATGTATAATAAATCCCATGATCAATATACAAGAAAAATGATTATGCAAGATATAAGTAAAGCTAATCAATTTATGGGTGTAGAATATAATGTTGTTGATACAGAGTATTTTATTTTGTTTAAAGAAAAGAAAATGGAGATTCTTCAAAAGAAACTTCATAATATAATAAGCGGTTTAGCAAGTTCTTCTCTTAATTCCTCACAAGTAACAAACGATGATTTAAGAATGATTTTAGATAACTTCCTAAATGGGGGAGTAACTACAACTTTTGGGACGGTGATGGCATAATGAAATTGAAAAATGAAATTGCACCTAAAGGTTTAAATTTTAGACCAACTGAGTTTTCAATTGGAAATAAGTTCTGTACAATAATGACAGTTGTATCATACCCTAATATTATTGGTGTAGGTTTTTTATCAGACATTACCTCTGTTAATGGCGTTAAAGCCGTTATTAAACATATTCCTATTCAATTTTCCGTAATGCAAAAAATGATTAATAAAGAAATTGCAGATTTAAAGTTGAGATATCAAAATGAAAGGGATAATACTCTTCGTGAAAGATATCGTCTAGACATTGAATCGTTACAAGATTTTGTATCAATGCTTGCATCTACTCAATCAAGAAACTTTGATTTTCAACTTCATCTAATGATAACTGCTGATAGTAAAGAAGATTTGGAAATGAAAAAAATGCAAGTAAGAGGCTATCTTGATGCTATGGGCATGAGAGCGGTTTCTCTAATGTTTGAACAAGAAAAAGTGTTAAAATCAATAATTCCTATTTTCCCTAAACAAGATATCGAGGAAAGGGTTGGTATTCCAATTCCTTCTCCAACAATTGCAGCAATGTATCCATTTGTATTCGATAGTGTTAAAGATCCTGGAGATTCATGCTTATTTGGAGCTGATTTCTCAGGTGGAGTTATATTATTTAATCAGTTTTTATATCAAATTAAAAAAGAACATAATAGAAATAATGCTAACATGATTATGCTTGGTACA
This sequence comes from Bacilli bacterium, assembly GCA_017548925.1. Classification (GTDB taxonomy): domain Bacteria; phylum Bacillota_I; class Bacilli_A; order RF39; family UBA660; genus RUG13160. The sequence continues at coordinate 876,729 of JAFYYX010000001.1, read as the reverse complement.
TCAGGTTCAGGAAAATCAACTTCTGCTAAATTATTAGTTAGAACTCATTTAAGAAATGGTTGTAAAGTTGTTTGTATCGATCCTGAAGGTGAACTTGAAGAAATGGCCAAAAATTTTGGTGGAGACTTCGTAAGTTTAGGTAAGGGTGGACAATTTGGTATGATTAACCCACTTGAAGTTGTTGTTGATGCTGATGAAGAAGATATTGCTGATGGTTTAGGTTACACAATCTTAACTAGAACTCTTCAAGAGTTAAAAGCATTTATGAAATACTATGTACCAAACATTGAAGAAGATGTTCTTGCAATGTTTAGTGAAGTAGTTCAAGATACTTATAAACGTTATAAAATAGATTTTGATTCTGATTTTACACAATTTAAGTCAGAAGATTATCCTACATTTGATGATGTTTATGCAACTATTAAAGGTAGACTTCTTTCAATGACTGATCAAACTCATGAAAGAGATGTTATGGAAAGACTTGAACTAAGAATTAGACCACTTGTTAAAGAACTTAGATATTACTTTACAGGTCATACATCACTTAATATTCAATCAGATTTTATTGTATTTAATATTAAAGAAATTATTAATAGTGATGAAAATATCAAAAATGCATTATTCTTCAACGTACTTAAGTACGCTTGGGGATTAACACTTGATAAATCAATTAATACAATTCTATATGTTGATGAAGCTCATGTACTACTTTCTAGTCATAATGAACTTGGTGCTGAATTCTTAGCGCAAATTCAAAGAAGATCTAGAAAATATAATACTGGTACAATTATTATTACACAACAACCAACAGACTTTGCTGCACCTAACATGATTATGCATGGTAAAGCAATATTTGATAATGCCTCATATTATTTAATTATGGGACTTAAAAAACAAGCTGTTGATGATCTTGCTTTATTAATAGATTTAAATGAAAGCGAAAAAGAAGGTATTAAGTTCTATAACCAAGGTGAAGGTTTATTTGTATGTGGTTCTAAACGTTTAAGAATAAATGTTGTAGCTACTGCTGAAGAACTTGATTCATTTGGTTCTGGAGGAGGATTATAATCCTCCTTTTTTATATTAAAAAAACTTTAGTTGTATTATAAAATATAGTATAATTATGTATATATGTTGAATAGTGGTGATGGTATGAAACTTACTAATGAAATTATATCTCTTGCAAGTGAACTAGGAATTGAAATTCCTAATTCAGATTTGGAATATGAAGTTTTAGCTTCGATTGCATCACAAGTAGGATTAAGTAATTATTCTTATTCACCATCAGGTAACAGTGATTTATATGATAAATTAGTATCTATTCGAAACCAAATGGATAATAATCCTGAATATTTTAATGATGATTCAATTGATGAATCTGAAGATGACAACTCTATTACACCAATTAATCAATATGATCAACATGATTCAAGTACGAGTTCAGTTGGTTCTAATGAATATGATAATATTAATAATAGATTAAAAAAAGAACAATCTAACTTTAATAATGAATCTATTCAACCTAATAATCTTAAAAAAAATCAATATAATAATCCAAATAAAAAGTTAAATGCGGAAAAATCTTTAGAAGATAGTGCTAAGACAGAGATTGCAAAAAAAACTGAAGAAACTGCCGGTAAAAAAATTGCTTCTGAAGGCGCAAAAAAAGCTGCATCAGAAGGCGCTAAAAAAACTGCTGAAACAGCAGCAGTTAAGGCTGGATCTGAAAAAGCTGCTAAATCATGGTTATTAACACTAATTAAAAACCCATATTTTTGGATGGTTGTTGGTATTGTAACTTTAGTTATTATTCTAGTTATTTTTGTAGTTCTTTTAATTAATTCTTCAAAATCTAATGTTGGATTTCAAGATCGATTCCCATATGTGAAAATGGATTTTAGTGAAAATGTTAAGGTTAAAACTAAAGATGGAATTATTCATGAGTGGACTTTGGATGAAGCAACAGCTGCTGTATTATACCACGAAGATAAAGATTTAACTAAGTCAATGGAGTATCTAAAAGCAAGAGCTGTTGCTTCTAGATCAAGAATTCTTTGGGCAGTAAGTCAATCAAATTATAAAAAAGATGGATATTATACAAGCGATAATAATTTAGGATTTAGTTCATCTGTTAGTAAAAATAGTGTTTATCAACAAGCTGCTGATGAAACGTCAGGAATTATCCTTGTTAATGGTTCAACATCGAATCCAAAATTTGCAGGGATAGAATGGGATAATATTACCCATAAATCTTCGTGTGGTGGAAAGGAAACGGATGATTCTTTTGTTGTATGTCAAAAGAGTGTAGAAGTTTCATTCGACTTTTTAAAAAAGTATTCAGCTTATAGTATTGACCACTGGAGAAAACAATCTGCTCATGGTAGAGGAATGAGTCAGTGGGGTGCATACTATTTAGCTATTGAAAAAGAATATGATGCTGAGAAATTACTTAAATATTTTTATAGTAGTAATACTATTATTTCTTTATATCCTAATAATTATGCAACTGATGAACCTTCAACTCCAGATAGTGGTGGTTGTACTATAAATCCAAAAGTAACTCCAAGTAGTGCAAAAGAGTTTACTAAATCATTAAAATCTCTTTTAAATTCAAAAGGAACTTCAATTAAAGAGTTTAATAATGGACTTAGAGATGCTGTTGCAAAAGCCGGCCCTGGAACAAGGTGTGGTGTAGTAACTGCTGCTATGTATACCATTGAAAAAATCGGTTCATATGGGGTTAGAATTCCATATATGTATGGTGGGACCACAGGCATGTATACATACGGGGCTCATCCAGATTGGGGTACTCCTTATAAGAAATGTGTAAATGGTTATGGTTGTTATTATCATAAAGGACTTGATTGTGGTACCTTCTTACCATGGGTATTTAAAAATGGTGGAGTAAACATGACACAAACTCAAGTTAAATATATGAATGTTAAAAAGTATTCTGTTAAAGCATCTAATCCTCATATAGGAAAACCAGGTGACGTTTTATGGCATTCAGGACATGTTATGTTAATTCTTAAACATGCTAAAAAAGGTGGAAATGAAGGATATTATGTTGCTGAGTTTAGTGGACGTGCTGCAGATGCTCAAATAAAATTTTCTAAATTATCCAGTCTTAAAAAAGAAAACTATTATGTTGTTGATATGAGTTATTATTATAAACATAAAGGTATCAGCAAAAAGAAGTATATTTCAGCATTTAATAGTGGAAGAAAGGGTTAATAAAAGTGAAAAGAATATTATTTTTGTTAATTGCTATTTTTATTATATCTGGTTGTGAAGCCACATATACTATTGATGTTGATAATGATTTTTTCGAGAGTACAGTTATTACTACTACTGATAGTGATGAATTTTCTGAAATTCAAATGGGTAGTTATCCATACAAAGCATATTATAATGACGACACTTTTGAGGATATTACAGGTGATGTTGGAACTGAAATTGAAAATGACAATATTGTTTATAAAAAGTATAATACACTTTTAACTGATAAATTAATTTATTCATATAGATTTGGAGAAGATTATCAAGATAGTAATATTGCTTATAGATCTGTTAATGAATTTGTTGTTATCGATGCTAAAGATGAAAATGCATATTCAAAAATTTACGCAAACGATTTTTCTAATGTTTTTAACGAATATCCAGGGCTTACAAAATTAACCATCAATGTTAAAGTTTCAAAAAAAGTATTGAATTCAAATGCGGATTCAAATAGTGGTAATATTTATACATGGATTATAACAAGAAAGAATCAGAACCGAGAAATTAGTATTTCATTTGCTGATGAAAGATACTTTAATCCTGATGAAAATATTATTCAACAACCTGATGATGTTATTGTTCCTGATAATAATGATCCAAATTCTAACACAGATCCAGATAATGGTAAATCGAGCGTTCCAGATAATGGTAGTGAAAAAAACAAGAATAAAAATACTAGTGATAAAGGTTTAACTGAGAAACAATCTAAAGTAGTACTTTATGTACTATATGCTTTGTTTTTTGGTTTAATATTTGGTATAATTATTTTTAGGACATTTAAAAACAATATAAAGATTAAAAAATAATCTTTATATGATATTTAAAAATATAAATGGAGGAGTTTAACTTGAAATTTAAAGTAGAGAAAAAAGATTTTATTATATTCGTCATCTACTCAATATTACTTTTGTATTTATGTTGTGTAGCTGTTTTAAATTTTGCTTCATTAGGTAGTAATGGATCTTTTTATGGTTTAATGCCTTTTAAAGCTTTTATTCCTCCATATCTACCTGTAACAATAATATTATTTATTGGAGGAGAAGTTTTAGTATTTACATCTGTATCATCATATATTTTTAGTAAAGATAAAAAAGGTGATAAAGTAATAAATTTTGCTAAAAAAGAATCAGATGGTTATGCTAAATGGGCTGATAAAAAAGAAATTATTACCGGTAAAGATGTAGAAAAAGTAAATCCTAAAGCTGATTCTATTAACGCAGCTGGTATTACTTTAATTAATAATGGTAAAGAAGTATACGTTGATAATGGTGAAACCCATAACTTAATTATTGGTTCTACTGGTTCTGGTAAAACTGAAACTATCGTTAAACCTATGGTAAGACTTCTTGCAAGAAATAGTGAGTCAATGATTATTACTGACCCTAAAGGTGAAATATATAAACAAACATGTTCAATGTTAAAAGAAAAAGGATATAACATTATTTTACTTAACTTCCGTGAACCTGAACATGGTAATTGTTGGAACCCTCTAGAAATGCCTTATAATTATTTCCATAATGGTAATAAAGATAAAGCACTAGAACTTCTAGATGACGTTGCACTTAATATTTTAAAAGATCCAAATAGTAAAGCTGATCCATTCTGGGAAGATTCAGCAGCTGACTATTTTTCTGGTTTAACACTCGGTTTATTTATGGATGCTAAACCAAAAGAAGTAAATATTTCTTCAGTTAACTACATGAGTGCAGTTGGTGAAGAAAGATTTGGACCTAAAACATACTTACAAGACTATTTTACTTCTAAGGGTGAAGATTCTAATGCTTATATTTTAGCAAGTAATACAATCAATGCTCCAACAGATACTAAAGGTTCTATTTTATCTACATTTAGACAAAAAATTAGAATTTTCTCATCACGTGATAGTTTAGCAGAAATGCTTTCTCATAGTGACTTTGACATGAAAAGTATTGGTCGTGAAAAAACTGCAGTATTCATGACAATTCATGATGAAAAGAAAACATATCATGGACTACTTACTATCTTCTTAAAACAGTGTTATGAAACATTAATTGATGTTGCTCAAGAAAATGGTGGAAAACTTAATTATAGAACAAACTTTATTCTTGATGAGTTTGCAAATATGCCACCACTTAAAGATGTTGATTCAATGGTATCAGCTGCTCGTTCAAGAAGAATAAGATTTACATTTATTATTCAAAACTTCTCACAACTTAATAGTGTATATACTAAAGAAGTTGGAGATACAATTAAAGGTAACTGTGGTAATTTAGTATACTTAATGAGTACTGAAATTACTGCACTTGAAGAAATTAGTAAACTATGTGGTGAAGTTAAAGCTAAAGAAAAAGATAAAAGTGCAACTAGACCACTTATTTCAGTTACTGATTTACAAAAAATGAAAATGTTTGAAACACTTCTTATAAGACAAAGAGGTAATCCTTATAAATCTAAGTTAGTACCGGATTTTGAAATGGACTGGGGTAAAGTTTATCCTGAATCAGAATATCCAACTAGAGGAAGAAATAATGTTGAATTATTTGATGTTAAAGAATTTGTTACAGAAATGAAGAAAAAACAAATGGAAGAAGCTGGAAACAGTGGAGCTCCTATGAATCCATTTATGGGAGGAAATCCTTTTATGGGTGGTTCTCCATTTGGAGGAAGTCCTTTTGGAGGTTCTAATCCTTTTGCTCCAAGACCTCAATCAAGTAATCCTTTTAATCAATCTAAACCAATTGATATTGATGCAATGATGAAAGATATTGATCAAAAATTAAAAGAACTTGATGAAGAAGAACAAAAGGAAAAAGAAAAACAAAAACAACATTCATCTACACCTAAAGATATTATTAAAGAAGAAATTAGTGAAGTTAAAGAAGAAAAACCAAGTATTTCAAACAATAATATAAAGGTTGATGATTTCTTATTTGATGATGAAGATGATATTTTAGATGCACCACTTAGTGCGTATAATCAACCAAGAGAAACTATTAAACCTAAGGTTGAAAATGATAAACCTATGTTTAAAGAAAAAGTTTCAGAAACTAATAATGTAAAACCTGAAACTATTCGTGAAGAATTTAATCCTGATGAATTATTATTTGATGATGAACCTGAGGTGGCAGTTGATAAACCTAAGATAAATGTTGATAATGATAGCATTATCGTTAATGATAATAATATTATATCTGATGATGAATTCTTTGATGATTTCTTTGATGAACAATAAAAATATGAATTGATATCAATTCATATTTTTTTGTGTTTTTATTATTACTATTAATAAATATTTTTCATAGTGTAAAACAGGTGATTATATGAAAAATATTAATATAAATAATTTTAATTTATCTATGGGAATATTAATTGATGTAAGAAGTAAAGAAGAGTATTTAAAAAAACATATTAATGGAAGTATAAATATTCCATATAATGAATTAATATTTAATCATAATAAATATTTAAACAAAAATAATAAATATTATTTAATTTGTCAAAATGGGGTTAAAAGTAAGAAAGCAACAAATATATTATCAATTTATGGATATGATGTAACAAATATAAATAGATAATTTACATTAATTAACCATTTATTAATTATTTATTTAATAAAATGTATTATAATATTGTTATGGGATTTTTTAATAATTTAATTAACAATTTGAATGATTGGTTACAAACAGCTGGCCTATGGGGTGGTTTAGTTTGTTGCGCTCTTATTATAATAGAACCACTACTTCCATTTTTACCAATGTTTGTTTTTGTTACTATTAATTTACTTATATTTGGTTATGTAATTGGATTTATTTTATCTTATATATGTTCTGTTTTAGGATGTTTACTTTTTTATGTTGTTATAAGTAAACTATTTAAAAATAAAGCCCAAAAATTTTATAAAGATAGAAAAAAACTTAATTCTATAATGACTAGATATAAAAATATTAAATTTGAAACACTTACAACCATAATATCTCTTCCATTTACTCCTGGAGTAATGATAAATCTATTTGCCGCACTATCAAATATGCCACTTAAAAAATATATGGCAGCTGAGGCAATTGCTAAGATTTTTATTACAGTATTCTGGGGCTTTATTGGCGTTAGTTTAATTAAATGTTTTGAAAGCCCAAAATATTTAATTATAATTGGTCTAATGCTTGTTGGTGGATATTTAATTAGTAAGATAGTAAATAAAAAATATAAATTAAATGACTAGGGGTGAGTAATAATGATTGATTATGTAATAATTGGTTTACTTATTTTAGCTATTATACTTGTTTTAATTATTCTTCTTAGAAATAATGGATCTAATGATATAACTGAAAGAATGGGAAGGCTTGAAACTAATATTGCTAAAGATATAGCTGATTTTAATAATGATTTTTCAAGGGATTTAAGAGAAGATTTTGAAAAACTAAATGAAAGAATTGAAATTAAACTTAATCGCATTAATGATAGGGTTAATGAAAGATTAGATCAAAATTTTGAAAAAACAAATAAAACATTTAATAATGTATTAGAAAGACTTACAAAAATTGATGAAGCACAAAAGAAAATTGATTCACTTTCAACTGATATCGTTTCACTTCAAAGTGTCTTAACAGACAAAAAAACTCGTGGTACTTTTGGTGAGGTAAATCTACAATATATTTTATCTAATGTATTTGGTGATAATAATAGTGGTATATATGAAATGCAGCATAAACTATCTAATGGGTTTATTGCTGATGCTATTCTTTATGCTCCAGCACCACTAGGTACTATTGCAATTGATAGTAAATTTCCTTTAGAAAACTATGAAAGAATGACTAATAAAGAGTTAAGTTCTGAAGAAAGAAAAGTTGCTGAAAAATTATTTAAATCTGATTTTAAAAAACATATTGAAGCTATTTCTAGTAAATATATTTTACCTGGTGAAACAGCATCTGAAGCTATTATGTTTTTACCAGCTGAGGCGATATTTGCTGAAGTAAATGCATATCATCAGGATCTTTTAAAAGAAGCTTATAATAAAAAGGTTTGGATTACATCTCCAACAACACTTATGAGTACTTTATCTATTATATCTATGATTCTAAAAAATATGGAAAGAGATAAGTATGCTAAAGTTATTCATGATGAACTTAACAAATTATCAATTGATTTTTCTAGATATAAAGATAGATGGGATAAACTATCAAGAAATATTGATACCGTATCTAAAAGTGTTAAAGAACTTCATACAACGAGTGAAAAAATATCTAAAAGGTTTGATAATATTAATAGAGCAGATGTTGCATCTATTACATCAAATGTTATTGAAGAAGAAGATATCTTAGAACTTGAAGATACTACACAAGAATAAAAAAATATAATAGATATATAAATAAAAGAAATATTATAATGATATTTCTTTTTTTAGTATTATTATTAAATAGGAAATAACTTAACATAAATAATATTATAAAACCTATGATATTTTTATAGCTACAGTTAATAATTATCTTATAATACTTGAATATTACATAAACTAAACATGGAAATATTATAAGATAATAATTTTTTATATTTTTAAGTTTATATATAAAAATATAGGAACTAATTGGAAAAATTAAATATAAAATATATAAAATAACTTTATTAATATTCTTAATACTAATAATAAAAATAGTAATTATTAAACTAATAAGAATAAATAATAAGTTATATTTAATTAAAATAATTTTGGTAATATCAATAAATATTAAAAATAAATATTTATTGATATTTTTCAACTTATTCGTTTTTAATATTTTTAAGATAATACCGAGTATTATTCCAATAAAATATACAGAATTACTAGAATAATAAAATATAATATTAATAATTTCAATGATAATATTTATATTAAGTAACTTTATAAGTGATGCAAAAATAAATATATATAACGTATAAAAAAGCAATTTTATCACCTAATTAAATATAATTATTTAAGGAGGATTTATGATTAAATTTTTTTATAAAATAGTAGGTATAATCTTTACTATATTCATCTTCTTTATTTTTTCAATAAACTTTAATTTTCTTAGATTTAAAGAATCATTAATCTTAAGAATTTATTATTCTATTAAAGTAAATTTAATCTATTTTATATTTTATTTTATATACATTTTTATTTATTATAAATATTTATTTAAAGATAATAATAAGAATATTAAATAATATATTTGAGTATAATAACTGAAAGGTAATGGTGAATATGAAAAAGATTATAGTTATTATACTAACACTTTTTTTAGTATCTGGTTGCATTAAAAAAGATCTTGCAAGTGATGTTGTTAAAGCTTACTTAAATAATTATGTTAATTTAACTAGTGATGTAAAAGAAAGTTTAAATAAAACTATTAGTGAAAATAATGAGTTTAGTGATTTAAATAAAAAAATGTATAAGAAGATATTATTAAGACAATATAAAGATTTAAAATATACCATATTAACTGAAGAGTATGATCGTGATAAAGCCTTAATTACTGTTAATATAAATGTTTATGATTTAAATAAAGCTGATGAAGCAGCAACAAATTATTTATCTACAAATCTAAAAGAATTTTATGATAATGATGATAAATTTAACAACGATAAATACATTAATTATAAACTAAATTTAATGTATGAATCTAAAGATAGGGTGGATTACAATATTGTATTTTTTTTAAACAAAAAGAAAAATAAATGGGTTTTAGAACAACCTACTGATAGTGACCTTGAAAAAATTCATGGTATTTATAAAAGTAATAATTAGAATTATTTTAATATAATTTCATATGATTAGATATGAAGAAAATAATTTTCATTATTACTTTATTTTTTTTATGTATAAATAAAGTAAGTGCATCTTACATAGTTATGGATCAAGATAACAATAAAATCTTATACGGTGATAATATCCACGAAAAAAGATTAATAGCATCTATTACTAAAGTAATGACAGCATATATAGTTATAAATAATGCTAAACTTGATGAAACTATAGTAGTTGGTGATGAAGTTAACTTATCTCATGGAAGTAGTATTTATTTAAAAAAAGGAGAGGAAATTAAAGTAATTGATTTACTTTATGGAATGATGCTTAGAAGTGGTAATGATGCAGCTACTGTTTTAGCTATACATACAGCTGGTTCACTAGATAAATTTGTTAAATTAATGAATGAAGAAGTAAATAAAATGGGATTAAAGGATACAATATTTCAAAATCCTACTGGATTAGATGATGAAGAAACTAAAAATATATCAAGTGCATATGACATGGCATATATTACATCTAAAGCAATGAAAAATATGACTTTTAAAAAAATATTTTCAACTAAAAAATATAGTGTGAAAACTAATTTAAATGTACACGTTTGGCAAAATAAAAACAAAGCCTTATTTATTGATAAAAATATAACCGGTGGTAAAACTGGATATACTAAAAAAGCTAAAAGAACTTTAATAACAACGTCATCTAAAGATAATATGAATTTAGTTATTGTATCACTTGGAATAAGTGATGATTTTAATTTTCATATCAATTTTTATAATAGTATATATTCTAAATATAGTAACTATTTAATACTTAATAAAAATAAGTTAAACATTAAAGACAAGTATTATAAAAGTGTAAGATTTTATTTAAAAGACAATTATCATCTTATTTTAACTAAAAAAGATTTAAAAAATATATTTATAACTTATGAATTATACAAATATAAAAATATAAATAGCGGTGATATTGTTGGTAGAGTAAGAGTTTTTAATAAAAATAGAGAAATATATAATGCTCCAATATACGTAATTGTTCTTTAATAAATATTTAAAACTTGAATTACTATTTTTTATATGTTATTTTTCTATAAGTATTATTTGTGATATAATCATTTCTAGGTGATATATATGGAGCGTTTACAAAAAGTAATTGCTAATAGTGGATATACATCGAGAAGAAATGCTGAAAAACTTATTAGTGAAGGAAGAGTATCTGTTAATGGGGAAATTATTTGCGAACAAGGCGTTAAAGTAAATTCAAGTGATGTAATTTTAATTGATGGAGTAGAATTAAATAAAAATGAAAAAAAGGTTTATTATTTACTTAATAAACCTAGAGGTTATATATCAAGTGTAAAAGATGAAAAAGGGAGAAAGACTGTTGTTGATTTAATTGATACTGATTTAAGAATCTATCCAATTGGAAGACTTGATTATAATACAACAGGTATAATACTTCTAACAAATGATGGAGATTTTGCTAATCACTTAATGCATCCTAAAAATAATATTAAAAAAACATATCTAGCTAAAATCGAAGGCATATTATCTAAAGAAGATATTGTTAAACTTAAACAAGGTATTGTAATTGATGATAGAAAAGTTGATACATCAAATTTTAAGATAAAGAAAAAAGATTTAGAAAAGAATAATTCACTAGTTGAAATAACTATTATTGAAGGACGTAACCATATTATTAAAAATATTTTTTCATCTTTAAAGCATGATGTAATTAAGTTAACTAGAACTAATTATTCATTTTTAGATGTTAAAGACTTAAAAAGTGGAGAGTATAGAGAACTTTCTATAAAAGAAGTTAAAAAACTGTTTAGTGAATAAAAAAAATATTTCTTACGAAATATTTTTTTATTTACCACATTCACAGTTGTCGCATCCACACTCGCAATTTTCATCACTTGTGCAATTTTCACAGCAACTACATTTTTGATCAGTAACTATTTCATCGCCAATTGATATTGCTCCAGTTGGGCATGATTCTTGAGCATTTTTAAGATTAGCTGATTCTAAATTATCATTTTTAATAACGCTTGATAATCCATTATCATTAAAATCAAAATGTTCAGGATCTATTGCAACGCAAGCGCCACAACCAATACATTTTTCTTCGTCTACATTTAATTTAACCATTTTTAATCACCATTTAAATTATAAAAAAAAAGAACTTAAAAATCAATTATATTATTTAAAAATAATTAAATATATGGTATCATTTTGTTAGGATTGGAGTGTTTCTTATGCAAACTCGTATGGAAAAGTATACCGATGTTCATGAAGAAGTAGGTCAGAGATTTAAAAAGAACGAAGATTTGTATAAAAAGATATCTGATCAAGAACTTGATAAATATACTGTTAAAACTAACGCAACAGTTCTTGATGATAATGGTACAAATATTGATGTTGAACATATTAAAAGAATTTTAGAAACTAGATATAATAATGCTCCAAAAAGAAAATCTATTGTTATTCCAGAAGACAAAACCGAAGAAATTCCTTCAGTTGTTGAAACTAAAGAATATGACATTAATTTAATACTCGAAAAAGCAAAAGAAAATGAGAGTAATGATTATGATAAAAATAGATTTAAGAAATTAAGAGATACACAGTATGATATATTAAAAGACTTAAACCTAAATCCTGATGAAATATCAACTAAAGAAGTAGAGCAAGATAAAGATGAACTTATGAAATTAATTAATACCATAACTCAAAAAGAATTGGAAAACAGGAAAAAAGAAGATGATCCGCTTGATCTTTTCCCAGATTTAAAAGGCGATGAGAATACTGTTGTTCTTGATGGGATGAAAGATGAAATTGAAAAGACTCTTGAAAGTGATGAAGTTATAGAAAATGAAGAAGTTAAAGAAAAAGAATTAGAGAATTCTTTTTATACAACATCTACTGTATTTACACAAAGTGATTTTGATGACTTTGATGACTTAAAGAAAGAAGTTAAAAGTCATAAAATTCTTTTAACTATTGTTACTATTATTATTGTTTTAGCAATACTATTTTGTATTTATCTATTACTTGATCATTTCTTATCATTAAATTTATTTAAAGGTTAATAAATAATATTAACCTTTTTTTCATATATATTGATATGAAAAAGAAAAAACTTCTTATTTTTAATCTTAGTATAGTTTTTTTAATAAATATTATTTTACGTAATTATATTGGAAAACTATATTTAAATAAATTTAATATATTTATTAAAGAAAATAATTCTATATTCTTAAAAAAAGAAATTAATAATATTTTTAAAAATAGCTTTATTAATATACCAAATGATTTATATAATGTTGTTTATAATGATCAAAAAGAAATTATCGATGTTACACTTGATATTAACAAAACCAATGGGTATTTAAGTCGCTATTTAAAAGAAATTAATAATAAAATTGATGAGATTAATTATAGCTATTTAAGTAGTTATTATAATACTTTAAAAACTAATAATAATTTATATTTTCTATTGCCTCTTGGCATGATTTCTAACAATCCATTTATATATAATTTAGGTCCTAAAGTTATTTTATATTATGATTTATTAAGTATTCCAGTTGTAAAAATAGATGTTAAAGTAAGAAATTATGGATTAAATAATGCTATTGTTGATGTATATTTATTAGTACATATTGATCAAAGTTTGGTTAAACCTGTATTATCAAGAATATCATCATATGATTATGGGTTTTTAATATCTTCAAAAATAATTAATGGAAGGGTATCAACTTATTTGGGAACCAGTTTAAATGTCGAAAGTGGTGCTGTAAGTAATTAAAATAATATGTTATAATAATTTTGGTGAATTATATGAAAAAAATAGTAATAAATAATATAGAATATGAAGTAATAAAAGATGAAAAAGATGCTATAGATGTTGAACTACTTACTGATAAAATTACTGACTATTATGATGGGTTTGACTATATTGTTGGTGATTATGCATATGGAAAAGTTAGACTAAAAGGTTTTAATGATAAGACTAATAAATACTTTAAACCTATTAATGATATTAAAAATTTAGATGAATATATTAATAAGTCATGTGCTTATGGTTGTAAGTGGTTTTGTATTAAGAAAATAGTTAATAAAGATTGAAATAAGTAGAATCGTTTGTTATAATTACATGTAGAATAGAGAGGGATTTATATGACTAGAGTTAAATTAAACTTAGCTTCAGGTTCTGTTCAAGAAAGAGAAGTTGTTACAGCTTTTAATTTTAATAATATTAAATATGTTATTTTCGATGGAGAAAGTACTGGATCAATGGGTCTTCCTATTGTTTTAGTGAGTAAAGAATCAAATAATAAAATTGTTGGAATAACAGATGCTGAAGAGTGGAAAGATACTAAAGAAAATTTAAAGAAGATTATTTCTGGTGAGAAAGTTGAGTTTGCACGTGTAAATAGTGAGATTAATGCCGATGATGTTTATTATCGCCAATTAACTTTACCAATTGCTTCTTTTGATATATTGAAAACTTCTTATGAAGTTCCTGCTGAAGAGACTCCTAATGAAGTTTCTGCTGATCAAACTCCTATTTTTGAACAAATAACTCCCGAAGATATTACTGGGGGTACAGTTCCTAATATTGAACCGGTAGCACCATCAACTTTTAGTGAAACTGCTGAAATTGTTCCTGGTGTTTCAGAATCAAATGATACATTTAATCCTTTTACAAGCGATGTAGCAATTGTTCAACCTAGCCAAGTGTCTACTCCGGAGATTAGTGCAGTAACTACTGATGCAAGTAGTGGTCCACAAACAAATCAATATGATGAACTTAAAAAAGAATTCTTATCTAAGGCTGAAGAATTATTTGATAGTATTTATAATAAACTTAATCATGAAGATTAAGTTTTTTTTATATAATTAAATAAGTGATTATATGAAAGAAATAATATCATATTTATATAATATTAATGTTTATAAAGAGTTTTATTTTAATAAGCAGCTAATATTAAAAACAAGAAACACTAATTATTTATATCAAGAAATAACTGAACCTAAAAAAGTCTTGTATATATATAATTTAATTCAATCAGTAAATTCATATAAGTTCTTTTGTTATAAATTTGAAAGAAATATTTTTAATGAAGTTATATCAAAATACAATGATATTACTTTTGTGATAATTGACATTAAAAATGATTATAAAGAAACTATAGATCTTGATGACATGTTATCGCTTTATGTTGATTCTCAAAAAATTTTATTTAATAGGATTAATTATAATAATAATTGGGATTTATTATGGGAAAATAAAATTAACTATTTAACTAATCACTTTAATAATAATAAATTGTTAAATAAGAATTATGAATTAGTATTTAATTACTATATTTCTATCGCAGAGATTTCACTTGAGTATTTATTATTTTCTAAGAAAAAATATAAACCTAATAATATTGCTTCATTTGTACACCGAAGAATAAAGATACCAAATATAAAACTAGATTTTTTTAATCCATTAAATTTTATAATAGATTTAGAAATAAGAGATATAAGTGAATATATTAAAATTTTATATTATAAAAATGATGATTATGAGACTGAATTGGATTATTATTTAAAAACCCATCATTTAGATATGTATCTTGCTTCTTTACTTTACGCAAGAATTATTTATCCAAGCTGTTTTTTTGATGATTATGAGAGTAAAAATATAGATATAAATAAATTTGTTGATTTTATTTCATATGAAAAATTTATAAAAAAAATATATGATTTGATATCATCATATATTCCTATTGATAAAATAAATTTTTAAATTGATACGTTAATTACACCTTTAATTTCAGGAATTTCTTCTTTAATCATTTTTTCTATTCCATCGTATAAAGTAAGATCTTGATATTCGCAGTTTTGACATGCTCCTGATAGTTTTATATATACGTAACCATCTTCAAATTTAATAAAATCAATGTCTCCGCCTTCCATGTTAAGGTATGGCTTTATATTGTTTATTATATCGATAATTTTTTCTTCCATTGTCATCGCCTAAATGTATTATATATCTACAACTTGTTTATGTAAACTAATTATGCTATATTATTTTTGGAGAAGGTTTTAATAATGTATAAGGTTGGAGATGTTATAAATTGCACTGTTTGTGGTGTAGAAAATTATGGTATTTTTATTCGTACTGATGATAATTATACTGGTTTAATTCATATTTCTGAAATTTCTAGTGACTTTGTTAGAAATGTTTCTGATTATGCAAAAGTAGGGGAGAAAATTAAATGTCAAATTCTTGAAGTTGACGATGATTTAAAACAATTAAAATTAACTATTAAATATTTAAATTTTAAAGATGGTTATTCTCGCGAAGAAATGTCTCATTTAGATCATGGATTTGATACACTTCAAGAGAAACTACCAAAATGGATAGAAGAGAAAAAGTCAGAAATAGATAAACAATAAAAAAACTTCCTATAAGGAAGTTTTTATTTACAAGTTGGTGCCCAAGGCCGGACTTGAACCGGCACGAGCTTTAACACCCGCAGGATTTTAAGTCCTGTGCGTCTACCTATTCCGCCACTTGGGCAGGCACTGTCTTAATTAATAAGACTATTTAAGTATAATATGTATTTTATTTTTTTTCAATACTTTTTTCATATTTTATGCTTAAAATATCGTATAAAATACCGATTTTATGCATAAAATGTAATTGACATGCTTTTAATAGATATGTTATAATCTTTTTGTGTCTGGAGGAATACCCAAGTCCGGTTGAAGGGACTGGTCTTGAAAACCAGGAGGTCGAGTAATCGGCGCAGGGGTTCGAATCCCTTTTCCTCCGCCACTTATTTATCGCGGGATGGAGCAGTCTGGTAGCTCGTCGGGCTCATAACCCGAAGGTCGTAGGTTCAAATCCTTCTCCCGCAACCAATGGTTCCGTGGTGTAGCGGTTATCACGTCTGCCTGTCACGCAGAAGATCGCGAGTTCGATTCTCGTCGGAACCGCCATTTGGCTTCATAGCTCAGTCGGTAGAGCAGAGGACTGAAAATCCTTGTGTCGCTGGTTCAATTCCCGCTGGAGCCACCATTTTATTGATAATTGCCAAATAGTATATCTATTTGGTTTTTTTATATTTCAGATATGAATTCTGATGGAGCTTTTCTGTTAATTATTAGATATGTTTTAAGTTTACATCTAGTTAGAGCAACGTAAAACAATCTTCTTTCTTCCGCATATAGATATGTTTCTTCATTTTTTATTAATTTTGGTATTAGAGTATTGTTATCACGGCATGGAAATCCAAGCCTTGAGTTAGATAGATTAATTATAATGGTGATATCTGCTTCTAGTCCTTTTGATTTATGTACTGTTAAATATCTTATATTTTTATAAGTTTTATTATTGTAAACTATATAGCTATTTTCGACTCTATTTTTTTTGTTAATATAAAAGTTTATGTCAAAATTGTTTCTTCCAATAATTAAAATACTTTTATTTTTGTGTCGATATTTTCTAATAATTTTTATTAATTCAGCATAGAATGATCTTGCACGAATTTTTATAATTTTTCCTCGCACTTTGCTATTTGATATGATATTTTTCTTTATTTGACAAGGATTTTTCATAATAAACCTCCCAGCTTTTTTAACAATTAATCTTGGACATCTATATGATGTATGAATATAAAATATTTTACTATTCTTAAAGTGTTTTTGAAAATTGTAGAACAAATTAATATTGGAACCGCTAAACCCGTAGATTGATTGAAAATCATCTCCAACAGCTGTTAAGATTGAATTATTAACTTTTATTAACGATTTTAAAAAATTTAACCTAATCATTGATATATCTTGATACTCATCTACAAGAATATGTTTGTAGTTGTGGTGTATTTTTTGATCATTTAATATTCTTGTTGCCTCTATAATTAAGCTATCAAAATCAATAAAGTTATTTTCAACTAGCTCTTCGTTATAGTAGTCTATTATTTTTTTTGTACAGTAAAGTAATATTTTTTCATTATTTTTAAATCTAGTAATATCACACTTGTTTATATCAATCATATTTGCTATTAATTGTTTTATAGTTGAATAAAAGTAACTTGTTATTGATGATGATGTTACCGCTTCAATATTTTTGTTATACTTTACATCTGTATATAATACTCCTACAAATGAAATATATAATTTTTTCTTTAACTTAGTAGGTATATTTTTAAAATACTTTATAATACAATCTTTTAAAAATTCATCGTCAACGATTTCTTTATCGTTTTTGATAATTTTATTTGCTAATTTGTGGAATGTCATAACATCAATATTATATTTGCATTTATTTATAAAATTATTAACTGTTTCATTTGTAAATGAAATTACTAATATTTCATTTTCTTTTATTCCTTGTTTTATTAAATAATCTATTTTTAATAGTAGAGTAGTAGTTTTACCACTACCAGCCCCCGCAATAATAAGTGAGTCATTTTCTATGTATTTTGATGCTATTTCTTGTTCTTTATCTGCTATCATTTTCTTCCTTTCTGTCTATTTTTATTTCTAGATTATATGTACACGTGATATAATTATAATGAGGTGTTTAATAATGTATAGACCTACATATATTAAAGTTGATGGTAATAAATTAGAAAACAATATTAAAAATATTATTTCTAATTATAGTGATTACAAATATTATTTTGCGGTTGTAAAAAATAATGCATATCACCATGGTATTTATGCTGCAAAATATATGATTAATGGTGGAGCTAATTATTTAGCAGTTTCTTCTTTAGAAGAAGCTATTTCCTTGAGAAAATATTTTATAGATATTCCTGTTTTGATTCTTGAGCCAATTATGAGCGAGTATATTTATGATGCAATTAATAATAATATTACTATTACCATTGGTTCATTAACCGAAGCCGAAGATTTATGCGATTTAAAGTTAACAGATCAAGTTAAGGTTCACTTAAAAATAGATTCAGGCATGAGCAGATTAGGTTTTAGAAGTCAAAGCGATTTTGATAAAGCTTATAAACTACTGTCTGACAATAAAAAAGTTTTAATTGAAGGTATTTATACCCACCTTGCAACATCTGGCGTTAATGATCTACATTATAGAGATCAAATAAACAACTTTCTTAAGATTACAAGAAATGTTGATTTAAAATCTATTCCGATAATACATGTTGATAGATCACTTACTTTGGTTACTCATGATAAGCTTGATTTTGCTAATGGATTTCGTATGGGAATTGCTATGTATGGTTACAAACCAAGAATTAATACTGGAAATTTCATTACTAAATTAAAAAGAAATCATTTATGGAAGACCAATTCAATAAAAGGTGTTCATTTAACCAATAATTTAGATCTTGAATTTCCTCTTTCTATGTATAGTAAAGTTATTCAAGTAAGACGAGTACTTCCAGGTGATTTTGTTGGTTATGGTGCATTATATAAGGTAAAAGATGAATCATATATTGCTACTATTCCTGCAGGTTATGCTGATGGAGTTATTAAGGATTTTAAGTGTGTTTATATAAATAATAATCCATGCGAAATTGTTGCTGAATGTATGGATATGATTATGGTTAAAGTTAACAATTCAGTAAATGTAGGTGATGAAGTTGAGATTATTGGTAAACATCAAAGCGTAAAAGATGTTGGACTAAAAGCCAAGTTATCAGGTTACAAGTTTTTAAACTTATTTTCAACTAGAGTTCCCATTGTTTATACATATGATGATGAAGAAATTGAGATTAAATATTAGGAGGTATTATGGAGTTTGAGGTACTTATTCTAGGTAGTGATGTTAATGCTTATTATATGGCTCGATGTACGCATGAAGCTTATAATATAAAACCTTATATGTTAATAAATAGCAAACTGCAATTTACAACTCATTCTAGAATTATTAATCATATATATAATAATAAACTATGGGATGAGAACTCTTTTGTTGAAGCAATTAGAAATTTTTCAAGTGAGCATAAAGATAAAAAAATAGTTGTTATTTCATCTAATGAAACATATGCTCAGTTTTTAGTAAAAAATAAAGACAAGTTTGATAATAATATCTTATTTAATTATCCTAATTTAGATATAACTAACTCTTTAATTAACAAGGAGTTATTTTATAAAACTTATTCAAACTCTGTTCTTTCATTTCCAAAGACTTTATATATTAAGCCTAGCGAATTTAATATAAAGCTTATTGATTTTAGTTACCCAATTATTATTAAACCAGCTAATGTGATAGCCTTTAATCACATAGAATTTCATGGTAAAAAGAAGATTTATAAAGTTAATGATGAAAGTGAGTTACTTGAATCAATTAAAAACATACAAAATAGTACATATAATGATACCTTAATT
Source organism: Bacilli bacterium (assembly GCA_017548925.1). GTDB lineage: Bacteria > Bacillota_I > Bacilli_A > RF39 > UBA660 > RUG13160. Next base: position 856,347 of record JAFYYX010000001.1, on the reverse strand, counting down.
ATTCAGGAATATATTCCTGGGGATGATTCTTACTTATTTGACTCAGTTGTATATTCTAATAAAAATTGTGAAGTTAAGTTAGTGTCATTTGCTCAAATTGGTTTACAGGAACATAATCCAAGTATGGTAGGTAATGCTGCTGTCGTAATTAATGGTTATAATTCGTTTAAAATTGATACAACAAGTATTGTTGAGGACATAAAAAATTTTATGAATTCTATATCGTATTCTGGTTTTGCAGAATTTGATTTGAAATATGATGAAAGAGATGGCAAGTTTAAAGTATTAGAAATTAATGCAAGACAGGGAAGATGTAGTTATTATATTTGCCCTCTAGGATTTAATTTAGTAAAAATCCTTGTTGATGATTTAGTTTATAATAAAAAGATGGATTTTAAATATTTAAATAAGAAATCAATGTTAACATTTGTTAAAAAATCCATTATTAAAAAATATATAAAGAACTATGATTATAAGAAAGAGGCTTTACAACTTTATAAAAAGTCTGTTAATCCATTAAAGTATTCAAAAGACTTTTCCTTGTATCGTATGTATTTATACATGAGGAGAGATAAAAATTATAGAAATTCCTATAAAAACTACGATTGGTAGTAAAATTTGATTTTTTTTGATTTCTTCTATTGACTTATTGTACTATAAATGATATATTTAATTACGTCCGGAATACCGGGCTTAGTCGGGCGTTTAGCTCAGTTGGTTAGAGCACTTGCCTTACAAGCAAGGGGTCATAGGTTCGAGTCCTATAACGCCCACCATTTGCCGACTTAGCGTAATTGGTAGCGCAACTGACTTGTAATCAGTAGGTTGGGGGTTCGATTCCCTCAGTCGGCACCACTTTTGGAGGGTTAGCGAAGTGGTCAAACGCGGCAGACTGTAAATCTGTTCCTTCGGGTTCCATGGTTCAAATCCATGACCCTCCACCACTTTTTAATGCCTCGTAGCCAAGTGGTAAGGCATCAGACTTTGACTCTGACATTCCGAAGGTTCGAGTCCTTCCGAGGCAACCAATATATGTCCCGTTAGCTCAGCTGGTAGAGCATTTGACTTTTAATCAAAGGGTCCCGAGTTCGAATCTCGGGCGGGACACCATTTTAAGTTTTAAAAAGCTGTAAAGCTTTTTTTTAATATAATATTGCAATTTTAGATCGATTATAATATAATGAATATGCGTGAAAAACGTAATTCGCGCTCTTAGCTCAATTGGATAGAGCGTTAGACTACGGATCTAAAGGTTAGGGGTTCGACTCCCTTAGGGCGCACCATAATTAATCGAGAAGTAGCACAGCTTGGTAGTGCACTTGGTTTGGGACCAAGGGGTCGCAGGTTCGAATCCTGTCTTCTCGACCATTTGATAATTTGAAACCAGATTGGTTTCTTTTTTTTGCCCCAAACCAATTATTAATAATATTTATAGAACAATTTGTGCATATTTCCAAAATATATTCTAAATGATGTGCCATGATCTGATATTTTTCCGATATATTTTCCACTTTTATGAACATCAACTTTAAATGTAACAAATATTATGCCTTTTTCAATTAAATCTAAAAACGTTTTAAAACTTTTAAGTTTATATAAATAAAGCTTTTCATATTTATAATACCATTCATTATTTATGCATTTTCTTATAAATTTGAAAACTCCAACTTTATTATCTTTTCTTTCAAGTTTTTCTTTTAAAGTATCAAAATCCCAATAAATATCATTATTAATTAACATGTTATTTTTGTATACAAATAGTTCTATTCTTTTTGATGTTCTATTGATTCTTAGTTGAAATTCATATTTATTACCTATATAATTTTTTTTATTTCCATAAATATTTCCTTTAAAAACTTTAATATTTTTATATTTATTATCAGGATATCCATAATTATTAGAAACCCATAATGCAGCAGGAAAGTGACTTCCATCTGGAGCACTATTAAATAATTCTATATCTGCATCTCTATATTTATATACAGTTTTAATTTCAATGTCCATAAAGTCTGGAATGTTAAAATCACCTCCAGTTGATTTTAGTTCGTGTTCTATCGTTAAACCAGCACCATTTTTATAATTGTTTATTGATTTAATGAACCCCTTTTTATTTATTTCTTGATATTTTGATTTTAATATTTCGAAACTGTTCATGTTATCTCCTTTCACTAATATATTTATCCGAAATTTTTCCAATTTCCTTTTTTTTTTAAATATGTTATATTTTTTTTGGTGATGTATTTTGAATAAAAGTGTACATGAATTATTATTTGAACTTAGTTCAAAAGGTTTTAAATCATATATTGTCGGCGGATATGTTCGTGATTTATTATTGGGGTTTGATAATTATGATCTAGATATTGTTACAAATGCCCCAGTCGATATAATCCTTGATATTTTTATTAAGTATAATCCAGTAAAACTAAAATATAATACTATAAAGTTTAAATATAACGAATATGACGTTGATATTGCACAGATTAGATCTGAGACTTTTAAAAATGGAAAAGTAATTATTAATTACACTAATAATTTGCAAGAAGATTATCTTAGAAGAGATTTTACGTTTAATGCTATTTATATGGATCAAGATTCCAAAATTTATGATTTTGATCACTGTGTTAATGACTTAAATAGCCTTAAACTAAAATTTATTTCTGATCCAAATGCTAAATGTATTGAAGATCCAACAAGAATTCTTAGAGCTATTTATTTTATTCTTAAGTATGGTATTAAGAGTTATGATGATTTAATTAGTATAAATATAACTTTGGATCAATTTAAAAATTGTGATGTTAATGCACTAAATAAATGTATTTACAAAATATTAAAATTAAATAAAAATGAAGAATTCGTTAATTTATTAAATAAATTAAATATTTATAATTATATATTTACAAAAAATAGTAACAATTATTATTTAAAACCTATTGATTTTTTGCATCAATTTGGATATGTTTATATTGATTCTATAATCAATAATAATTAAGTTTTCTATAATTGACTTAAACTGGTTTTGTATTTAAAATATATATACGTATGGAGTGGTAGTGATGAAGAGTAGTGATATTTTAAAAAGTACAAATTTTACATACAATAACATATTTATTAATAAAATCTCTGAGTACGATTTATCGTTACCTGAATTTTTATTATTAAATTACTTTATTAATTATAATGTTTCCGAATTTTCAATTGATGAAGCATCTAAACATTTATCTTTATCTGATGAAAAAGTTTTAGAAGCCTATAATGGATTAATTAATAAAAAAATTGTCAAAATTAAAACAACAACAAAAAATGGCATTATTTTTGAATCAATATCACTTGATGATTTTTATGATAAATTAGATCAATCAATAAAATCTGAAAAAAAATTTTTATCTTCTAATGAAATATTAAAGTGTTTTGAAGAGTGTTCAGGTAATAAAGTAACTGATATTGAAAGTGAGGTTATAAACGCTTGGATACAAAATGGATTTGAAGCATCAATGATTATCAATGCGATAAATGAAGCTAAATATAATGGCACATGTAATATTAGATATATTGACAAAACATTAAATGAATGGAGTAAACAAGGCATTAAAAATGCTGATGAATTAGAAAAGTTTTATACAAATAAAAATAATGAGAATGTTAAACTTTTCGATTATGATTGGCTTGATGAAAAATAAAAAACTTGGAAATTTATTTTCCAAGTTTTTTAATTTGTATTATTTTGATTATTATTTTGATCTGGTTGTGTTGTTTCAGTAGGATCTGGTTGCAGTGGTGTTACTGAAGCACTTACTTCGGCACCAGCACTCATGTTACATCTAAATTTATTATATGCAGTCTTAACAATAAATGTATAATCTGATTGTTGTCCACTTGTTGTGTAAGTATAAGATGTAGATGTTGTAAATCCTAGAGCTGTATCACTTCCATCTGAATTTTTAATTGATACGACATAACCTAAATCACCAAATGTGGTTTCGTTATAAGCTATACGTTTTTCATAATAACTAGAAGCATGATTATCATAATATTTATTAAAATGGTCTTGTAGATATGTTGTATTAATAGCATCTGGTGTTTTAATTGCATTCCATTTAATTGTAACTGTTTGACCCGATACAGATGCTGAAACATTTGTAGGTTTATCAAGTTGCGCGAACCTTGATGATGTTTCAGAAGGTTCTGTTCCTTTTTTAAATAACTCTGTTCCTACTAATTCACTAGGTGTACATGCACTTGGTGATTGTGCAGGGAAGGTTTGAAGTTCAACTTTTGCACTTACAACACTTGATGGCTTTTTAAATTTTTCATTTTTACCATAGACTTTTTTAGCAACAGCAGCCATAATACCACGTCTTGCTTTACCACCATTTGTACTTGTTAAGTATCTTTCTTTAGTTAATTTATCATAACCATACCATAGGGCAATACTATATGATGGAGTATAAGTTATATTCCAGTGGTCTGGAGTAACAGTATCAGGTAGGCCAATTTCTTTTCTTTTATTTGCATCAACTGTTGTTGTACCACCTTTAGCAGCAACATCAGTACCACTAATTTTAATATTACCACCGACATTTTCATTACCAGCTGTTACTAAAATGCTTGTAATCATGTAAGCGGTTGAATCACTCATTACTTTTTCTTTCGTGTATTTGTATTCATAAACTTTTTCTGTATCTGGATCAACAACTTTTGTATACGAATATGGTTTAATGTAATATCCACCACGTCCGTATGCAGCGTATGCAGCAGACATTTGCAGTGGACTTACACCATCAAATGAACCAATAGATGCTGATTCATATGGGCCTTCTGCACCATAATCGATACCAAGACCATGAACGAAGTTTCGTAAATCTTCAATATGATCTTTGGCAACGGCTTGGAATGCTTTTAATGCTGGAATATTACGTGATCCAACTAAAGCTCTTCTTGTTGTTATTAAACCTTTATATCCGCGGTCAAAGTTATTGATTTTTTTACCAGATGAGTATGTATAGGATTCATCAAGCCACATTGAATAAGTAGAACCATTTAGAAATTCAAAGTATGGTCCATAATCAAATAATATTTTAGCGGTAGATCCTGGTTGACGCTTAATGTCAGATGCTCTATTTAAACCTTTAGCTTTATAATTTCTACCACCTGACATAGCAATGATTGAACCATCTTTGACAGATGTGATTGCCATACCAAATTGAACTGTGTCATTGGCAAATGAATATAATTCACCTTTTTCAAGTTTTGTTAGGGTAGATTGAATTGATCTATCAAGGGTTGTATAAATTTCAACAGGTGTTACATATGGATTTATGCCTGTATTATCTTCAACATCTTTTAGAACGTAATCAATGAATGCTTGATAGTCATTAACTTTATCAGCATCTCGTTTAACAAGCATTGATTCAACTTTAATTGCCTTAGCTTCTTCAGCTTCTTCTTTAGTAATATATCCATGTCTTACCATTAAATTTAAAACTGTGTTTCTTCTATTTTCAGCTCTTTCTGGTTGAGTATATGGATTATAGTATGTTGGATTTTGGAATAATCCGGCTAGTAGGGCGGCTTCAACTAAATTTATATCTGTAACTGATTTTCCAAAGTAATACTGGCTTGCTTGTTCAACACCAAATATTCCAGTATAGTTTAAGTCACCATCATATCCAAGCCATTGAGAGTTAACGTAAAACTCTATTATTTCTTCTTTTGTATATGAACTTTCAAGTTTAAATACAGCCATATAAATATCAGTAAACTTACGAACGATACCTTTAATACCATGATCGGTTGAGTTTGTATATGTATTTTTTATTACTTGCATGGTTAGGGTAGATGCACCACCGGCATCACTTTTACCCATTAATTGACCCATTGATGCTTTTAAGAATCTAGCTGCATCAAAACCATTATGTTGAAAGAATCTAGAGTCTTCAGTTGCAATAATTGAATCAATTAACACTTGAGGTAATTGTTCATATTTTACTAATACACGATTTTCTGAACCAATTCTTGCAAATTCATTTCCATCTTTGTCATAAAGAACGGTACTTTCTTTTTTATAAAGTAGGTTTTTATCAAAGTTAGGGGATGAAATAATGATATATAGTGCAAATGCTAAAATCATTGTTAAGAATAAAATACCGATGATTGCAATAAAAGATAATATCAGTGTCTTTTTATATTTTTTCTTAGGTTTTTTAACTTTTTCTTTTTTCTCTTTAATTTTTTTATCTTTTATTTCTTCTGATTTTGGTTCTTCTATTTTCGCTTCTTGAATTTTTTCATTTGATTTGTTAGCATCACTTTTTTTATTTAGTTTAATACTTTTAAGTCTAGAACCAATTTGTTTTAATTTATTCATAATTGCCTCCTAATAGATTATTTAGTGATTTAATGTAGTCTAATATGTTATTATTAAACTCAATTTTAATACAATTTTTATTAAAATAACTATATGGTATACTTTTTCTTTTTTCAAACTTAATAAAATTGATTAAATCTATACCTTTTAAAAGGTAGTATTCTTTGTTTATTTCAATAATTAAAAAAATTATACCTTTTTGATCAATAACATTTTTTATATGATCAATTTGATGGCTTGATATGTTAGAAAGTGGAAAGGAAGTTTTATTTAATGTTTGTTTTGCATCAAATTCAATATAATAACCTTGATACACTCCGTTATAATCAAGTGTAGATATTTCTTTAAAGTATGCCTTGGTTATTATTTTATTTCCTTTTTCATTTTTAACGTTTACTATGCCAATTGGTGTGTATTTTTTATAAATGCATGCAATATTATTATTTAAATAGTAATTGTTTGCATCATTAATAATTGCTTCCAAACTCATTCCTCGATTTGCATGAGAAATTTTTCTATGATATATCCTGTTTGTGTTTGGATAATTTATATAGCATCACCTTTATCAATTATAACAAATATAATTTTAAAATACTAGTTATGAATAACTTAATATACAATGTATATATATAGAATATATTGATATGTTTTGTCGAATGGGTTTATTTTTATATTTTTATGGTGTATTTTACTAATAATAAAAGGAGAGTTTTTATGAGAATTGATTATATTATTAATAAATTAATTAAAGACGTTACTTTGGCGCAAATAAGCTTAGAAAAATCAAATATAAATAAGAAAATATCACGAAAATAATAAGCTCCTAAATATTGACATTTTTCGATAAAATAAGTATAATTCTTATTGTCAGTATAGTTAGAGGTGAATAATTATGTATAATGAAAAGATTTTTTTAACACCAAAGGAAATACTAGATAAAGAATTTAAAATTGATGCAAGGGGATATCGTCCTCAAGAGGTTGATAAATTCTTAGATATGGTAATTCGTGACTATTCTGAATTTATAAATACTATTAAAAGGCAAGAAAGAGAAATCAAAGATTTAAACGATGATAATTTTAAATTAAAACAAGAGATTCGTCGCTTAAAAATGACTATTGAAGCTGCAGAAACTGATGGTGAAGGTAATCCTAAAAATGTTAGTAACGTTGATATGCTTCGAAGAATTAGTCAACTTGAAAAAATAGTATTTGGAAAAGATGAATAAATAATGCTTTAGACAAATGCTGCATATTTTGTTATGTAGAGGAAAGTCCATGCTCGCACAGTCCTGTAATGGCTGTAGTGTTCGTGCTTAGGGAAAAAATAACCTAAGGTAGCTTTTAGCTAACGGCCCCCAAATAACCTTAAATGGTTAAAGTAGGTATAAAAGTGCCATAGAGACGATGCTTTTTGGAAACGAAAAGAGTGGAACGAGGTAAACCCCACGAGCGAGAAACCCAAATTTTGGTAGGGGAACTTTTATTTAGGAATTATAACTAAATAAAGGACCATATAATGGTAGATAAATATTTGTCACTTTCTTATTTGAAAGTACAGAACATGGCTTATTAAGCATTATTTTTTTTATTTTATAAAGGAGTCGATAATCTTGAATGAGATGGGTAACATGCTACGTGTTACAAGAGAATCATCTGGGGTTAGTCTTGAGGAAGCAAGTAATGATTTAAATATTAAACAGATAGTTTTAGAAAACATTGAAGATGGTAAAATTGGTGCTTTTAAAGATGTTTTTCAACTTAAAACATATATTAATGATTATGCAAAATATCTTGGACTTGATGGAGAAAAGTTAGTTGATTCATTTAATGAATATTTATTTAACTATACATCTAAAATTCCAATTAAGGACATAAAAAAAGCTGCTCAAGAGCAAGAAAAAGATGAAAAGGGACAAGAAAAAGTTATATCTCCATATACTAAGGAATATAAAAAACATTCAATGAAATTTTATATGACAATTTACATAATTGCGCTTTTAATTGGTGTTGTTATTTTAGCTTGGAGTATTAAACAAATAACAATTAATAAACGTGTAACTGGTGAGATCAGTTACGTTGGATAGGAGTAAAAATTATGAATTTACCAAACAAAATTACTGTTGGAAGAATGGTTATATCTTTTGCTGTACTTGTACTACTTTTACTGCCATGGAGTCAACTTGGCGTTCATTTTCCAGTATATACTATAAATGGTAATATTATTTTAAATTTAAAAATGCTTATTGCTGGAGGTTTATTTGTAGTTGGTTCTGTAACTGATTTTTTAGATGGACATATTGCAAGAAGTAGGGGGATTGTTACTGATTTTGGTAAAGTAATGGATGCTATTGCTGATAAGATTTTAGTAAATGGTGTTTTAATAATTCTTGCTTATGAAGGTATGATTTCAATTATTATTCCAGTTGTTATTATTACAAGGGATACTATTGTTGATTCTTGTAAAATGATTAGTGGTAATAAGGGAAAAGTTGTTGCTGCAAGCATTATGGGTAAACTTAAAACAATATGTATGATGGTTGGTTTATCACTTACAATGTTTTATAATTTACCATTTGAAATGCTTGGCGTTCCAGTTGCAAGAGTGTTATTAATTATTGCAACAATACTTTCTGTTATTTCTGGTATTCAGTATTTTAATAACAGTAAAGAATTATTTATGAATGATAAATAAAACCATTTTTAATATTCAAAAATGGTTTTTTTTATGTCATAATAATACTAATAAATGATTTTTTGTATTTTGATTTTATTTAATGATTTTATTAATATATAGCTGTCGGATTAATCTTAAGGAGAACATATGAAAGACATAAAAGAAAAGAACAAATTATTAGAACAAGTTATGAAAGATATAGAAAAGCAATTTGGTGCAGGTTCAATAATGAAACTTGGTGGAGATGAACATCAAAAAATTGCTGTTGAACCTAGTGGATCACTTTCTCTTGATTTAGCAATTGGCGTTGGGGGATTACCTAAAGGAAGAATTATTGAAATATTTGGACCAGAATCTTCTGGAAAGACAACTTTAGCCCTTTCAGCAATTGCAGAAGTTCAAAAAAATGGTGGAACAGCAGCGTTTATTGATGCTGAGCATGCACTTGATCCTATATATGCAAAAAATTTAGGCGTTAATATAAATGATTTATTATTATCTCAACCTGATACAGGTGAACAAGCTTTAGAAATTTGTAAGGCTTTAGTTCAAAGTGAAGCTGTAAATATTATTGTTATTGATTCTGTCGCTGCATTAGTTCCACAAGCTGAACTTGAAGGAGATATCGGAGATTCTCATGTTGGTCTTCAAGCAAGAATGATGTCCCAAGCGCTTAGAAGTTTATCTGGAGCATTAAGTAAAACAAATACAATTGCAATATTTATTAATCAGTTAAGAGAAAAAGTAGGAGTAATGTTTGGAAATCCAGAAGTTACTCCTGGTGGAAGAGCTTTAAAATTTTATTCAAGCGTTAGACTTGATATTAGAAGGGCTGAAACTATAAAAAATGGTGATAGAATTATAGGTAACAAAGTAAATATTAAAGTAGTAAAAAATAAAGTTGCACCACCGTTTAAGGTTGCGACTCTTGATATAATGTACGGAGAAGGAATATCAAAAGAAGGAGAAATTATAGATATTGCATCCGAAGTTGGTATTTTAGATCGAAGTGGAGCTTGGTACTCTTATATGGGTAATAAGATAGGGCAAGGAAAAGAAAATACTAAACTATATTTAAGAAATAATCCTGATTTGAAAAATGAACTTGAAGATAAAATCAGAGAACATTTTGGATTTAAAAAAGAGGAAAGTAAATAACTTTTCTTTTTTTATTGCCATTATTTTAAAAAATCTTTATAATTAAGTTATAGGTGGGATGCCTATAAATGAAAATGGAGGATTAAAATGGCTGATTTAAATCCCATTTTAGCTCTATGTATTGGACTTTTTGTTGGAATTATTGCAATTTTAATAATTAATTTTTTAAGAAATAAAAATGTCGATAGACATGCTAATAAAATTATTGAAGATGCTAAGAAAGAAGCAGATAAACATCGTAGAGATGCTTTACTTGAATTAAAAGAAGAATCTTATAAACTAAAGCAAGAACTTGATGCTGAAATCAGAGAGAAAAAGGCTGAAAGCAAAGAAGCAGAGAGTCGTCTTTTATCGCGTGAAAATAATTTGGATAAAAGAGAAGAAACACTACAAAAACGTGATCAAATGCTTGATGAAAAAGAAAATAGCTTAATGAAAAAACAAAAAGAAGTTCAAGATAAAGAAGCTAAAATGGACGAACTTATTAAACAAGAACTTACTGAACTTGAAAAAATTTCAGGTATGAGTAAAGACAAAGCTAAAGAGCTTATAATGAAAAAACTTGAATCAACAATGGAAAGAGAAATGACTGAGTATATTAAAGAACAAGAGGCTGAAGCTAAACTTGTTGCTCATGATAAAGCCAAAGATTTAATTGTTGGTTCTATGCAAAGATATGCAGAAGATGTTGTTAATGAACAAACAGTTTCTACTATTACACTTCCTAATGATGAAATGAAAGGAAGATTAATTGGTAGAGAAGGAAGAAACATTAGAACTATTGAATCTGTTACAGGAGTAGATTTAATTATTGATGATACACCAGAGGCAATAGTTATTTCTTCATTTGATCCATATAGAAGAGAAATAGCAAAAATTACTATCGAAACTTTAGTTAAAGATGGACGTATTCATCCAGGAAGAATTGAAGAAGTATACGATAAAGTTTGTAAGGACATGGATACTAAAGTGACAGAACTTGGTAATAGTGCAATTTATGACTTAGGTCTTACTAAAGTAGATCCTGAACTTGTAAAATTAATTGGTAGATTAAACTTTAGAACAAGTTATGGACAAAATGTCTTACAGCACTCTAAAGAAGTAGCTAAACTTTGTGGTATTATGGCTGCTGAACTTGGAGAAAACGTTAATTTAGCAAAACGTGCTGGTTTACTACATGATATTGGTAAGGCAATAGATTCAGAAGTTGAAGGAAGCCATGTTGATATTGGTGTTGATATTGCTAAAAAATATCATGAAGATGATGTTGTAGTTAATGCTATTGCATCACATCATGGAGATAGTAAACAAGAATATACAATTTCAGTTTTAGTGCAAGTTGCTGATACTTTATCTGCTGCAAGACCTGGAGCTAGAAATGATAGTTTAGAAAACTATATTAAGAGATTAGAACAACTTGAAGAAATTGGTAATTCTTATGATGGTGTTGAAAAAACATATGCAATGCAAGCTGGTAGAGAAGTTCGCGTTATCGTTAAACCTGATGAAGTAGATGATTTAACTTCTCATAAGATTGCAAGAATGATGAAAGAAAAAATTGAATCAGAAATGCAATATCCTGGTACAATTAAGATCACAGTTGTTCGTGAAACAAGAGCTCAAGAAGAGGCTAAATAATTTAATAAAAACAAACCAATTTTGGTTTGTTTTTTTATGTAAGTTTTGTTATAATTTTTATTAGGATAGAGGTTGATTAGATGTTTGGTAAACTTTTGCGCATTGATGGTAATTGTCTAATTATTGAAAACCTTACACATAAGGTTAATTTGTCATGCCTTAATTTTCATGTAATCATTCCTGAAAAAGAAAGAAATGTCGTTGGTGAAATTCTTCATATTTCTGAAGACGAAATAGTAGTAAATCTTGTTGGTGAAATTATTAATAATAGATTTACTCAAGGTATGACTAGAAAACCAAATGATGCTTTAAATATTAGATTTTTATATAAAAGTGAACTTGAACTATTAATTGGACATCAAAATGATATAGCTGGTGAATTTTTAATAGGCGATTCATGTATTTATAATAATTATAAAGTTCGTGCTAAGACTAAAACTTTTTTTGCAAACCATTTTGCTATATTAGGTAACTCTGGTTTTGGTAAATCTTGTGGTGTTGCAAGACTATTACAAAACATTTTTACTACAAGTCAAAATCATGTTCCCGTAAATGCGCATATAGTTTTATTTGATGCATATGGTGAGTATAATCAAGCGTTTGACAAGATAGATACTACATCTAATATGCTTAATTTTAAAAAATATACAACAGAGTTTTCTGAAACTGATGTTGATGTTTTGCAACTTCCAACATTTTTATTAGATGAAGATGATTATACACTTTTACTAAATGTAGATTCAATAAGTCAAATGCATGTTATTAAAAAAGCATTAAAACTTGTTTATATTTTTAATTCTGGTAAAAGTGATTTACTTCAATATCAAAATGAGATTATTGCTAAGTGTTTACTTGATATTTTATCAACTGGTAAATCAGCATCACAGCTAAGAGACCAAATAGTTGCAGTACTTACAAGTTATAATACACCAGATTTAAGCTTAGATACAATTATTAGTCAACCAGGATATAATAGAACATTAAGACAGTGTTTAAATATTGATGATCAAGGAAAAATGGGAGCACTTAATCTTGTTATTGAAGAACTACAAAAATATACTAAAGTTAACTCTGAAGAATTAACTCCAGTATTTGATTTTAATTATTCACTTGAAGATTTTTACTATGCACTTGAATTTGCTCTTATTTCTGAAGGATCAATAAATAGCCAAACATCATATGAAAGTAATAACTTACTAAAAAATAGATTGCTTAATATAATAAATAGTGAATATAGAAGATACTTTGATGTTGATAAATATATTTCTAAAGAAGATTTTATTAAAAATTTATTTACAACTGATAAGGGTGAAAATAATCAAATTGTAAATATTAATCTAAATAATGTTGACGATAGATTTGCAAAAAATATTGTTAAGATATATTCAAGAATGTTTTTTGAATATTCAACTAAGTTAGAGGATAGGGGTTCTTATCCAATACATATTATTTTAGAAGAAGCTCATAGATATATCCAAAAAGATATGGATTTGGAACTTCTTGGTTATAATATTTTTGATAGAATTTGTAAAGAAGGTAGAAAATATGGAGTAATCCTTGGTATGATTACTCAAAGACCATCTGAACTTACAACTACTGTACTTTCTCAGTGTACAGATTATATTGTATTTAGAATCTTCCATCCAGAAGATATAAGAATTATTGAAAGTATGTCAACAAATATTACAAGAGAATCAATTGAAAGAATTAAATCTTTATCTCCTGGTAATGCTTTTGTATTTGGTAATGCATTTCAGCTTCCAACATTCGTAAAGTTTGCAATGCCAGATCCAATGCCAAAAAGTGCAAATATTAATGTTGATGAACTTTGGTATAAATAATAGATTAAACCTATATTAATATAGGTTTTTTTATGTAAAAAAATAGTATTATATGGTAAAATATTATAAGGAAGGTGATTATGATGTATTATTTTGATTATAGTGCAACAACTAAAACTGATAAAAAAGTTTTAGACAGATTTAACGAAGTATCACAAGAATACTTTGGTAACGCAAATTCATCATATGAGTTTGCAAGAAAATGCAAGAAAGTGATCGATGATACAAGCTGTATAATCGCCGACTATTTTAATATAATGCCAAATGAGATTATATATACAAGTGGTGCTAGTGAAGCTAATAACTTAGCTATCAAAGGAACTGCTGAACTTACTAGTAAAAAACATATTATTACAACTAAAATAGAGCACTCATCTGTTGTTTCTACTTTGTCTTATTTACAATCTAAAGGTTATAAAATAGATTTTGTTAATATGACTAAAGAGGGAACTGTTGATATTGAACATTTTAAAAGTTTAATTAATGATGATACTTTTTTAGTTACGATGTGTGCTGTTGATAGTGAACTTGGTATTAAACAACCGTTTGAAGAAATTGGTGAAATACTAAAGGACTACGATGGTATTACATATCATGTTGATATTACTCAGTGTGTTGGTAAAATACCTGTTAATTTAGAAAATATAGATTTAGCATCTTTCTCTGGGCATAAGATTTATGCTCCAAAAGGAATAGGTGCATTAATAAAGAAAAATACAGTTAAAATATCTCCGCTTATTCATGGTGGAAAATCAACAACGGTTTATAGAAGTGGTACTCCACAAAATGAACTTATTGCATCACTTGGTAAAGCATTTGAAATATTAATGCCTAATGTTGAAAAAAATTATGAGTATATTACTGAACTTAATAATTATTTAAAAGAAAAACTTGATGGTATTGCTTTAATTAATTCAACTAATAAATCTATTCCAAATGTATTAAATATAAGTATACCTGGAGTTATAAAACAAGATATTCAAAACTATTTATCTGATAGAGAAATTTATGTATCCTTAAATACAGCATGTAGTTTAAATACGGATTATTCTAAAGCTGTTTATGAACTATATAATGATATGGATAGAGCTAAATCATCTATTAGAGTAAGTTTATCTTATTTAACTACTAAAGATGAAATAGACTATTTAGTTGATAATATAAGAGGTTATTTAAATGAAAATAATTAAGATTACAGCAATGTGGTGTCCATCATGTTTAATTGTGAATGATTTAATTACTGATTTAGTTAATGAAACTAATTTTGAACTTATTTCATATGATTATGATCTAGATCAAGATATAATTAGTAAATATAATATTGATACTATTTTACCTGTTTTAATTAAAATAGATGAAAATGGTAATGAAATTAAAAGAATAAAAGGAGAACATTCTAAAAAAGAAATACTTGAATTTATAGAAGGATAGATATATATGAAGAAGTACATAATATGTTTACTTATCTTACTTTCTTTTTTATTTCCTTTAAATGTAAATGCTAAGGATAATACAAAATCTAATGAAGTTAGTTTTAATGAAACCATATATTTATTTTATGGAAAAGAATGTCCTCATTGTGAAGGATTAATAAAATATTTAAACCAGCTTTTAAAAGATGAGAAATATAAAGATGTAAAATTAGAAAAATATGAAGTATGGTATAGTGAAGAAAATTCTAACAAGATGGATGAAGTAGGTAAAGTGCTTCATACATCTGCTAGTGGAGTTCCGTTTTTTATAATTGGAACTAATTCAATTATTGGATATGATACTCCAATGAATGAAGAATTTAAAACATTAATTGATTTTTATTATGGTAAAAAGTATTATGATCCAGCAGGTGATTATTTACATAAAACAGATACTTCTAAGTATGAAAAATTACATTATGAAAAAGAAAATAAAAATGAGTATAAAGTACCTTTACTTGGTAAAGTAAATGCTAAAAATGTATCACTACTACTTGTATCAATTATAATTGGTGCTGTAGATGGTTTTAACCCATGTGCTATGTGGATACTTCTATTTTTACTTAGTTTATTAATATCTACTAAAGATAGAAAAAAAATGTGGCTTTTAGGTTTAACATTTATTTTAACAAGTGGCATTGTGTATCTACTATTTATGGTATCATGGCTTAATGTTGCTAAATATACATCAAAGATTATTTTTATTAGATATTTAATTGGTATATTTGCTCTTATATTTGGATTAATAAATGTTTATAGATATCTAAAAAGTTTAAAAGAAAAAGATGTTGGCTGTGATGTAACAAATGCTAGTAAAAAAAGAAAGATAATGAATAAAATAAGAAATATACTTACTGAAAATAAATTATTATTTGCAGTTTTAGGTATTATGCTTTTAGCTATATCAGTTAATTTAATTGAACTTCTTTGTTCACTTGGACTTCCTGTTATGTATACTGAAATGTTAGGTTTAAATAATCTTTCAACATTTGAATATGGTATTTACTTATTTATTTATATATTATTTTTCTTAATAGATGATTTAGTTATTTTCTTTATAGCTATGAAAACTCTAAAAATTAAAGGAATATCTAATAAGTATATGAAATATTCTCATTTAATTGGTGGAGTAATAATGCTTATTATTGGAATTCTTATGATTATAAAACCAGCATGGTTATTATTTAATTTTTAAAATTGTACTTATAGTACAATTTTTTTTGTAAATAAAAAATTCTATATAATTGAATATATCAGTAACTACTGATATAATTAAGACATAATAGGATGGTTGGTTGACATGAAAAGTAATAAAGGATTTACTATGGTTGAAATACTTGCAGTTGTTGTAGTTTTAGGTATTGTTGCAATAATATCAACAAATATTGTTTTAAAGCACCTTGAAAAGTCAAAAAAACAGGCTTTTATTACTGATGTTGAACAATTTGTTAAATCCACTAACTATGATACTTTAGTAAAAGATAAATTAGAGCAGTATGTTATATACTCCTTTCCTAATAGTGGTATAGAAATTTTACCTAAAACTGATTATTCTGGTTTTATGATCAAAGATGAAAACGATAAAGTTCGTATTCAAATATGGAATAATAATTTGGGTATGTGCGCTGTTAAATCTTTTACCGATAAAGAAGCAAAAATAGATGAAAATATTGAAACAGAAGAAGACTGTATGGCTTTTTTACCTAATGTAACTAATAGCGAAATATCTGTTAAATCACTTACTGGTGAGGATGTTAACTATAATTTAACATCAAGTTGTTATACACTTGATGCTGATCATAAAATTGATAATTTTGATACATCAACATGTGGAACTATTATGATTATACCTAATAAGATTAATGGTGAGCATGTTAATGGTATAACTGATGATTTTTATGACAATCAACCAAAGAATTTTACGTCTTTATATGTAATGGGCGTTAAAAATTTAACTGATATACCTACCGGTTTTTTAAGTGATAACCCTGATTTTAAAAAAGCTATATTATCTAATTTACCTAATTTAGAAACTATTCATAGTTTTGTATCAAATCCTAATACTAATGTTTTTTATTTAACTAATTGTCCTAAATTAGAAAGTATTCCTAGTGGTATTTTATATGCTAAAAATAATCTAGAATACATAACTCTTGAAGGTTTACCAAGTGTTACATCAATAGGTTCTGATTTTGAACATTCTCAATTAAAAGAAATTAACATTAGTAATTTTGATTCATTAACTGAGATTACATCAATGGCTTTTTATGATACTCAAGGTGATGCAAAAGTAACAATATCTAATAATCCAAATTTAGTTAGAATTACATCTACTGCACTTGGTTCATCAATGTTTAAATCTCTTCATATTTTTAATAATCAAAGTTTTCTTGAAATAACTAATGGGGCTTTAAGTTGTTATGATCAAAATGGATGTTATATTGATGAATTACTTATTTATAATAACCCTAATTTAGAAAGAATTAATAATTCTGGTTTCCAAGGATATGAGTTTAATACTATAAAACTTTATAATAATCCTAAGTTAAAAAACATTCAGTATAGTGCATTTTCTAAGATAAAAGCTGATGTTGTTGATTTATCAGGGCTTGAACTAGAGACATTTGATTTTACAGGATGGTCTCAATCTAAGATTGGTAAATTAATATTACCTTCAACATTAACTGGATTTAGCTATGGTGATGCATCAAATTTAAATGCAATTGTAACAGATTCAATTGAGTTTGGTGGATCTAATAAATGTAGTTTAATTGATTTATTTAGAACTAGTAATGGTGATGGAACTTACACTTATAAAGTTGATAAAAATAAATTACCAAATTGTCCTTAAATCATGATTTTTGTCATGATTTTTCTTAGTTGGGAGGGTTAAAAAATGAATCCATTTAATAATTTGAAGGAAAATGTTAGAAGGTATTTAGTTAAAAATCATTTAAAGTCTTCAGATATTAAAGAATATGTTCCTATTTTTAAGAATGGTCATTTTTATTTAAAGGTTACATTTAAAAATGGAAAAAATTGTAATTTTAGATTTTTCCCATATAAACTTAATAAATCAGGAGCTATGTTTTTAGGTACTACTATTGTTGCACTTGGCGCAACAAGTATTATGGGTATATATGGAGCCTATAAATATAGTTTGAAAGATAATGAAATATCATTAAATAAAATAAATGAAAATGAAATTGTAATGAATGATTATGATGAGTCATTTACAGAACCAGGTGCAACTGTTTCATTTGAGTACGTTGATCCTAATGATTTAGATCCATATAAAATGATTGAATCTGATGAAGAATATGATATTGAAAAAAATGAGAATCATCGAAAAATTAATGTTAAGGGTAGTGCATTTCCTAATTTAGCTTCTTATAACTATGTAATGGATCACTATTATAATGAAATTGATAAGTATGGAACTAGGTATGGAATAGATCCTGCAATCATTGCATCACTTATAATGGTTGAGTGTGGTGGAGAAAAATATGATAAAGCATCGCAAACTAATACTAAAGCTTTAGGTCTTGGTCAAGTTAATTGCAAATTGTTTGAAAATCAAAATTTTAGAGTATTTAACTGTGGGACTGGATCTTTTGAAGATTATAAATTTAAAACTAACAATTTAATGAATAATCACGATGAACAAATTAAGTTTATTGCAATACTTCTTCAATATTATAGTAATCGTTATCATGGTGATGTTAATGGAATGGCAGTTTCATATAATCAAGGAATGGGAACTGTAGATAATATTTTAGTAAAAATATTAAATGAAACAAATTATGAATCAAAACTACAAATTTTAACGGCTGAAGATGGTTCGTTAATTGCTCAGTATAACCCTTATACTCATGGTGATCCTCAGTATTTTAATAAGCTTATGACATATTTAAAATTTATACTTAATAAAAAAGATTTTGGTAAAGATTATGCCGAGGTTTTAAGTGAGGGTAGTATAAAGGTTACATATTCAGTTGATACTGAATATAAAATAGCTGGTTATAATGAATACGAAATTAACACTCAAGCAAGATAATTTTTACATTTTAAATAATTTTTGATATAATCATTTGGCAGGTGAGATTTATGGAAATAAATACAGTAGAACTTAAAAGCATTGCTGTTAGAACAAGTCAGTATCCGGAAGATAATCTTCCTGAGTTTTTACTTGTTGGAAGAAGTAATGTTGGTAAATCAAGTTTTATAAATACATTAATTGAAAGAAAAAATTATGCTCATACATCAAGTAAACCTGGTAAAACAACAACTTTAAATTTTTATGAAGTAAATAATAAATTTTATATAGTTGATGTTCCTGGTTATGGATTTGCTATGGGCGGAAAAGATAAACAAAAAAAGTTTGGTATGATGATTGAAGAGTATTTAAAAACTAGAGAATCTATGAAAAAAGTATTCTTACTAGTTGATTATCGTCATAAACCAACTGAAGATGATGTTTTAATGTATAATTTTTTAAAGTACTATAATATTGATGTTGAAGTTATCGCAACTAAATATGATAAAGTAAATAAAAACGGAAGAGTAAAACAAGATAAATTAATAAGAGATACATTAAAACTTCCAGATGATAGACCATTTATTCCTTTTTCAACTATTACTAAAAAAGGAAAAGATGAAGTATACAAAATAATAGAAGAATCAATATAAACTAAATAGTAAATCTATTTAGTTTTTATATTGTTTAATAAATAAAACTTAGTTATAATTATTATAGGTGACTAGTATGAAAAATAAAAAAGGATTTACCTTACTAGAAATTATTGCAGTTATTGTTATTTTGGCTACAATTTCTTTAATAGCTGTTCCTGCTGTTTTAAAAATGATTAGAAATAATAAAGAAACTGCTTATGAAGCAAAATTAAAAGTTATTTTAAGACAAGCAAAACAATATGCAAGAGATAATGAAAACTTTTTAAATAATAGTAATTATAAATACATAAATAAAGTATGTAATTCTATTACTGTTAAACAGTTACAAGATGCTGGTTATCTAAAAGAAATTACTAATACTGGTGCAAGTTCTACACATATAATTGATCCAACAACAGGTGAAAATATTGATGATAAAAATATAATTTTATATATAAATTCTAAAGCTCCATATAGTGAAGTTGAAAAATATAATGGTGGTATTGTTGCTATATATCAAACTTCTAACTGGTGTAATAATAGTCAAGAGATAACTGAATTTGATTATACTGGTAGTGAGCAAATATTTACTGTTTCTAGAGATGGTTATTATAAAATTCAAACATGGGGTGCTCAAGGAGGATCTTGTGGTAATGGATATAAATATGGTGGTGTAGGTGGTTTTGCCGAAGGTGTTGTTCACTTAACAACCGATGATGAAGTTTACGTATATGTCGGGGGATCTGGTGATTCTGGCGGCCTTGCTGGTGGATTTAATGGTGGAGGAGCTGGAATAAACTATAATGGCGGCGGTGGTGGAACTGACGTTAGAGTTGAAGGTAATACTTTATACCATAGAATTGTTGTAGCCGGTGGTGGCGGATCTTGTGGCCGTGGTGGTGATGCCGGTGGATATGATGGAACGTTTGTTGGTGTTGGTGGAGGACTATCAGGTAGTGGACCATCAACAGGTACACAAACTGCAGCTGGTAGTGCAAATGCAGGTTTTGGTTATGGGGAAAATGCTAGAAATACTGCTAACTGTGGTGGAATAGATGGATCTGGCGGTGGTGGCTGGTATGGCGGCTCTGCTGGTGATCATGGTATGTTCTGTATGCAAGATTCTGGTGGATCAGGTGGTTCAGGATTTGTCTATGATGGAACTAATACTGTTCCAAGTGAATATGCTGTTGTAAATCATAAAGCTTTATATCCACTATTGCTATCAGGAGCAAGTACTCAAATACCTATTTATGATGAGACATCTACTATGAAGGGAAACAAAGGCGACGGACACGTTAAAATTACTTTAGTAAGTCCTGATGATCTATAATTAATTTATAACTATATCAATTTTATTGATATAGTTTTTAATTTGTAAAATACGTAAAAAAATGGTATTCTATATGTAGTTTGAAAGGAGGAATATATTTATGAAAAAAACTGTATGTATTATTGGTAAACCTAATGTTGGAAAATCTACTATATTTAATAGATTAGTTAAAGATAAAAAAGCTATTATTTTAGATACACCTGGTGTAACAAGAGATAGACTTTATGATACAGTAACTTATAATAATAAATCCTTCTTTTTAATTGACACAGGTGGTATTGAAATAGGCCATGGCGACTTTAATGAAGATATTAAGGCTCAAGCAGAACTAGCTATAGATGAATCTGATTTAATACTATTTGTTGTTGATGGTAAAAACGAACTAGATCCAAACGATTATTTAATAAGAGATATGCTTATTAAATCTCATAAAGATGTAGTAGTAGTTGTTAATAAACTTGATAATGATAAAAGAAAAGATAATGTTTATAGTTTCTATGAACTTGGTTTTGAACATGTCTTTGGTGTAAGTGCAGAACATAATATAGGTTTTAAAGAATTAATGGATTTTATTACTGAATCTATGAAAGAAACTGAAGAAATAGTTGATTCAACTTTAAAGTTTGCTATTATTGGTAGACCTAATGTTGGAAAGAGTAGTTTAATTAATGCACTACTTAATGAAGATAGAGTAATTGTTAGTGATGTTGCAGGAACTACAAGAGATGCAATAGATACTAAATTTAATTATAATGGATCTGAATATATTGCAATAGATACTGCTGGAATGAGAAAAAAAGGTAAGATCTATGAAGATATTGAAAAATATAGTTTAATTAGAAGTTTAAAAGCTATTGAAAGATCTGATGTGTGCGTTATTGTAATAGATGCTAAAGAAGGCATTATAGAGCATGATAAACATATCGTTAGTTATGCAGTTGAAGCTGGTAAAGGAATTGTTTTAGTAGTTAATAAATGGGATACAGTTAAAAATCCTGATCAAGAAATTAAAAAATGGAAAGATTTAATTGAAGTTGAATTTCAATTTATTCCATATGCTAAATTAGTTTTCTTATCTGCTAAAGAAAAGAAAAGAATTCATACACTTATGCCTGAGGTTATATCTGCATATGAAAATAATAATAAAGAAATATCAACATCACTACTTAATGATGTTATTACAGAAGCATGTATGATGCATCCTGCACCATCATATAAAAATCAAAGACTTAAAATATATTTTGTATCACAAACTGGTGTATGTCCTCCTAAATTTACCTTTAATGTAAATAATAAGGGATTAGTCCATTTTAGTTATGAAAGATATTTAGAAAATGTAATTAGAAGTAATTTTGATTTAACAGGTACACCAATACAACTTCAATTTAAAAATAAAAATGACAGAGGAGAATAGTTATGGAACAAATATTTGATGATATCGATAAATATGAACAAGAATTATTAAAATTTGGTTATAGATTAGATGATGTTGAGTTTATTAAAAAGGATTCTGCGATTGTTTCTTCACTTGGAATACAAGAACTTGATCCTGATGCTTTAGTTATTCCAGAAAATTATGTAAAGAGTTTTGATTTAAATAAACCATATAAAATTTATACAAATGATTTATATCAAATCACAAAATTTGTATGTAATATTACTGATCAAGACGCTCTTACATTTGTAGGTGATAAAGCATCAACTCCTTTTTATCAGTTTGTTGCAGCAAGTAGAACTTTAAATAGAAAAGCACACGTTACTGATTTAATAAATAAACAAAGATAAATAAAAAATAAATGATAAAAATCATTTATTTTTTTTTATGAAGAGTTTTACATATATTTTTCTATTTGATATAATTTAATAGTAGGTGATTATATGAAAGTAAACATAATAAATGATAGGAAGAAAACAAATTGAATCATAGAGAAAATGAAATCACTTTATTTTTAAAAAATGCCTACAAAATTAAAGAATACAATAAAAATAAATTTTCTGTAAAAGATGTTTATTTAATGCTACTTTCATATGATCTTGATTTAGATGAATTTAATATTTCTTATGATGATAATTATTTTTCTTATTTTACAGAGTTTTATAAAGATAATAAAAACTTAAATATTTCTCAAGAAACAGATAAAGATAATTATTTTATTATAAGTAATATTAATAATCATAATAATTTGATTAAACTTAATTTAAATGTTACACCTGATAAATATTTTACTGTTTTATCTAAATTAATTGGATATTTATCAGAACATGACGAAATCAAACATTATTCAAAAATATCAAAGTGTTCACGAAACGATCAAATTATTCTAGGTTTTTTAAGAAAAGATGATCTTTTAAAAGTTATTGAGTTTATAAATAGTAATAATACTATTTATGATAATTTAAGATTATCTCATCCATTTTTTATCCACTATGATAAAAATGGTATATGCTTTGATTTTAATTTAGATTATACACATGTAATATCATATTTAATTTATAAATATTTTGAAAATAAATATGATATTAATTCAATTAAAGCTGATGATTTTGTATATTTTGTACGTAAAATATACAATGAATTAATTAATATCGAATCATTAAAATTTTATAATGATTTTATAAATAGTGAGTTACTAGATAATGTATCTAACGATGATATTAATACATATATAAGTAATTATTTATATATTTTTGAAGAGTTTTCACGTTTATATGAAGATGATAGTTTAGATTTATGTTATAAACTATTTGAGTATTCTGGACTTGAAAAAGAAAATAATGATAGATCTAAATATTTATCAAAAAAATATGATTTAATTAAAATAAAAGAAACTGTTGATTCATATATAAAATTTGCTTATTCTAAATATAATGATGTAGATGAAATATCTAGAAGACTTTCTGATTTTGCTAAGGATAGCATTTCTGATAAAGAATATGCTCTTAGATATATAACTAGAGAACATGATTATAGAGAATTATTTAAAAATATTAGTTCTGATGATATATACCGTATTACAAATAATGATATATATTCATATGTTGATAATATTTTAAAATTAGTATAAGTAAATGATTATGATTTGTATCATAATCATTTTTATTTTCATAAAATATTATTAGGTGATATATATGTCTTTAAAAGATAGTTTTTTTGATAAAGTAGAAAAGAAAACTAATGTAGATAAAAAAACTATATATGAACTTGCTGAGAAACTAAAAAATGGAAACATGAAAAATGAATCAACAATTAGAGAAATAATTGATACACTTAGCACTATTACAGGGAAAAAAGTATCAAAAGAAACTTCTGATAAAATTGTTTCTAAAATAACTAATGATGATGTACCAAAAGGAATAGATAAATTTTTTTAAAAATATATGATAAGATTTTACAAATCTTATCTATTTTTTTTTATAATTTATTAAATATATGTTATTATATAAGTAATAATAGAGGTGTATATTAATGTATAAGAATAAAAAAGGTTTTACTTTGGTTGAACTAATTGCTGTTATTGTTGTTTTAATTTTACTTATGGTTATGGCTATTAGTATGGCTAATAAACATATGGAAACAACTAAAATAAATGCTTTTATTAAAGAAGCAAATACTTTTGCTAAGGGTGCTATGACTAAAGAAGGTTTTGATAGAGAATTAGAAAAGTATTCAGATGATATTTTTTATAATGCTGTTTATGGAAAAGTATGTTATTCAATTACAAATAAATCCTTATCTAAATTTGTAGAAAAGACTAAAAATAATTATAAAGGTAGTGTAGAAGTTTGCTATGGACTTGATTGTACATATACAACTAAAATATGGATTACAGATGGAAAACATTATATTGATGGTTTAACTGATCCATCAAAAACTGAGCAAGTTACTAGTTCGTTTTCAACTCAGTATCCTGAATCTTGCGGTTATGAAACAGCTGGTATTGGTGGATCTAGCGGTAATACTTTAATATCTAATTTTGATTTCACTGGTGGAGAACAAATGTTTATTGCTAATAAAAATGGTGTTTATGCACTTGAGACATGGGGCGCTGGCGGTGGAGATTACGATTTAACTCGACTTGGTGGTAAAGGTTCTTATTCATATGTAGAAGTTGAACTAAATAAAGGCGATATGTTGTACGTTAACGTGGGTGGAAAAGGTGCCGGACCATGTGCTGTTAATGATTCTTCTTGTAAAGCAACCTATAATGGTGGAGCTAAAGGAGCACTTTATATTGCCGCTGGTGGTGGTGCAACTCACATTGCGATTAAATCTGGTCAATTATTTGACGTATCAGGCGAGTATGTCCTTATTGCATCCGGCGGCGGAGGTGGTGGTCACCCAGCTACTAATGCTGAACGTGCTAATTTAGTTAATGCAGGTGGTTATTGTAACACTTACTGGCCTAATGCTAGAGGTTGCGGTACTTACGGTTTTCATGGTGGGTATAGACAAACTACGGAGAATTATTATGGAAATGGTGGAGGATTCTCTTCTGCTGATAATGGTTCACATACGTTTGCTCATAACGACTTTTATTACCTTGATGTACTTGGCGGTACTGGATATGTAACAAATAGATTAGTTAAAAATGGTCGTATGGCATGTTATTCATGTAATAGTAGTGATAGAACAACTGTTGTTCCTAATTATTCTGATCAACCAATTACTGATTATGCTAAAATTGAAAATGGTTATGCAAGAATTACATACATAGGTGATTATACAATGTAAAAAATGTAATCATGTTGATTACATTTTTTTATGCTAAAAAGATATTTATATGTTATTATATATATAATAGGTGATTGTATGAAAAGTAAAAAGGGATTTACACTTACTGAGCTATTAGCTGTTGTATTAATACTTGTTCTTTTTTCTGTAATGGCTTTTACACTTGTTACTAAAATAACAGAAAGAAGTAGAATGAGAGCCTTTATCAAAGAAGCAAATGTTTTTGCTAAAGGTGCTATAAATAAATATTATAATGATAAAATGTTGGATGAATCATTAAGAGACGATTTATATAATGGAACTGTTAATGGAAAAGTTTGTTATTCAATTACAGATAATATATTAGGAAAATATGTAGTTAAAGATAAAAAAGTAAAATATAGTGGTAGTGTTGAGGTATGTTATGCCGATGATTGTACATATCAAACAAGACTATGGTTTACTAATGGAAAAGGTTTTTATATAAATGGTGAATCAATAATTAAAGATGAAGATGATATTGATTTTACATCTATAGAAGAAAATTTTAATTCTTGTGGTTTTGATACAATTGGTAGTTATAAAGGAACTCCTACTGTTGCACTTTTTGAATATACTGGTGATGAACAAAGATTAACTATTTTAAAAGATGGTTATTATCGATTAGAAGGCTGGGGAGCACAAGGTGGTAATTATGCTATACATCTTGGTGGCTATGGAGCTTATGCACATGGTGAAGTATATCTAAAAAAAGGCGACGTACTTTATATTAATGTTGGAGGTCAAGGCGTTACTGATTGTAAAGGAGGCTGTAAGGGCGGCTATAATGGTGGAGGTTCTTCTCCAAGTTCTTGGTCATCTGGTGGTGGCGCTACATCCTTTGCACTTAATAGTGGAACTGTTGATAAACTTGGTGGACCTAAGTTACTTCTTGTTGCATCAGGTGGTGGAGGAGCTAGCTCAACTGGAGGTCACGATTATAGACATGGATTAGGTATTTGCGTTTCTGAATGGTCTTGTGGTCAATATTCTTTAGGTAGTGCTAAAGATAATTCTGCTGGTGGAGGCGGATATAAAGGAATAGGTACTAGCTGGGTTGGTGCAGGAGGTATTGCATATACAGCTAATGACAATGTAAAAGATAGTTATACATATTGTTATAAGTGTTATGAATCTTATAATAATTCATCTAGAACTATTTCTACTTCAAATATATCAGTAACACCTAAAGCAAAGGTTGCTAAAATTGGTGATGGATATGCTAAGGTTACATACTTAGCTAGTTATCAACTTGCTTATAACTTAAATGGTGGTATTATGACTGGAAATTCTCAGAATCCATCATCATATAGTACTGAAAGTGATGCAATTACACTTATTAATCCAACTAAAGCAAATTATGATTCTACTGGTTGGGATGATGGTACTAACAATTTATTTAATATGTTTTCAACACCATCTAAAAGTAGTTATTATATAAAAAGTGATGGAACAGAAGTTTCTCATGATGAATATTCCATTTTCCAAGTTTCTATTGATCCTAACACAAATTATACAATTGTAAATTCTGGTCAATCTGAAACTCCTGGTTTTGCAGTTTTTGATTCAGAAGGTAATTATCTAACTGGTGATAACTATAACAACAGATCTCAAGTTTCATTTAAGACTCCAAGTAATGCATCATACATAAGATTTTCTGTTGTAACAAAACAGTCATCTACAAGATATGATAGAAGACTATTTAAGCTAATTAAACCAACACTTACAACTGTTATTCCAAAAGGAAGTACTGGTAGTAAGAATTTTACAGCATACTATATTCCTATTGATTATACGGTTACGTATGATTTAAATGGTGGAACTCTTTCATCACAAAATAGATCAACATATAATGTTGAAACAAATACATTTACACTAAATAACCCTACAAAAGATGGCTATTATTTTACAGGTTGGACAGGATCTAATGGAACAACACCTCAAACTAATGTTTCAATAGCAAAAGGTAGTAGTGGTAATAAATCTTATACAGCAAATTATGAAAAATTTACTAAACATACATTTGATTACAATTTACCAGAATATACTTTTGAAACAGTAGCTTCTGCTATTATGGAATCAAGAATATATAATAATTACGATTATGATTTAACTATTGATATGATTTATAATCTTCCAACATCAGGTAAAAGATACTTACTAATTGGAAACTATAATGCGGGAGGTAGTTTAAATCTTGAAATCACTGCTGATAATAAAATAAGAGTTCATGAAAATGGTGATAGAGCATTTAGCCAAGCTATAACTATTGGTGAAGATATACACGGAGTACTTAATTATACTGCATCAGGTAAGACATTTACTTATGAGTATACAAGTGAAAGTTCTAGTGGATCAATAAATGGAACTTTTAGGCCATCAGGTTTTGCTAGTGCATCACTTAGACTTAGTCAAGATTATAGAGGTGGAACAACGTTTACTGGTTATACTATTAAATCACTAAAAATAACTCACTATGTAATCCCATCTAAATTCCCATCTGATGTAACTCTACCGGGATATACATTTGATGGATGGTATACAAGTCCAGTAGGTGGTACACAGGTAACTGTTGGAAACTATGCATCTCATGAAAATGAAACACTTTATGCACACTGGACAGCTAATGTATAAAACTTTTGGATATAATTCCAAAAGTTTTTTTATTGTTAAATTTATTAATAAATGATAAAATAATTTTAGAGTAGGAAATGATACTTATGAATACTAATAAAAAGGGATTTACTTTAATTGAACTTATATCTGTTTTAATAGTACTTATTGTTATTGTTACGATTGCAACACTTAATTTAATGCCTACATTTGAAGATAGTAAAAAACAAGCTTTAGTAGATGAAGCTTTTGTTATGAGTGAAGGCGTTTTAAATAAATATGCTGATGATCGTTTATCTAAAAATTATTATAGTGATGTTTTTTTAAGTCGTAATTCTACTAAAAGATGTTATCCAGTTAAATCACTTATTGGTGCATATGTACAAAAAGATAATGCTAAAAGATATTCTGGTAGTATAGAAATATGTACCGCTGATAACTGTGAATATAAAACTAAAATATGGCTTACTAATGGTGATTATTACATTAATGGGTCTATAGTAGATGAAAATCTTGATTTTGAATATGTTTCTAATGTAAAAGAATCTCAGTATTTTGAAAGCTGTGGTGTTGATATTTCTAATATCGACTATGAATGGTTTTTTGATTATTCCGGAAACGAAGAAACTTTAACTATTCCTAAAGATGGAACTTATGCTCTTGAATCATGGGGAGCACAAGGTGGAAATTCATACTATGTTGGTATAGAGCCTGGTTTCTATGGTTTTGTCAGATGGACAAATACTGGTGGAAAAGGTGGCTATGCATATACTGAAGTTGATTTAAAACAAGGTGATACTTTATATGTAAGAGTTGGTGGACAAGGATCATATAACCTTCACCAAAAAGATGCTGTTGGACCTGGCGGATTTAATGGTGGTGGAAAAGCAAATTACCACGTTGCTGGTGGCGGTGGAGCTACTTCCATTGCATTAAAATCCGGTTCTATTGATCAATTAAAAATTAAAGATATTTTAGAAGTTGCTGGAGGCGGTGGCGGATCTACAGGAACTTATATGGATGATGCTGATAGTGCCTTTGATGGTGGCTATGGTGGCGGTCATTGCGGTGGTACTTACTGGGGTCGTACTGGTGTTTGTAACGGCTCCGGAGTTTATGGTAAAAATGATGGCCTTGGTGCAGGTGGAGGTTTATACACAACTGGTGGTGCAAGCCTTGTCTATGATTTTATACCAAGAAGTGTTGCAGGTATTTCATATTGGAGACCTGGATATAATTTCGAAAGAATGAATGCAATTTGTGGTGGAACAGGATATATTGGCAACCCAATTACTAAAAACGGTATAATGGCTGCATATGAAACTGCAAGTCCAAATGACGGAGAATTTACTAAAACCATAAGTACTTCTAGTTCATCTGAAGACCCAATAAAGGAAACTGCTAAAGAAGGTAATGGTTATGCAAAAATAACATATTTAGGTACTGAAAAAGATAGTGTTGATGGATATAAGTATAATGCTTCATATTATGCATATGAGGTTCCAACAACAGGAACTTACAAAATTGAACTTTGGGGAGCTCAAGGTGGATCAATTGATGGTACTGAAGGTGGAGGCGGTGCTTACACATCAGGTAATATAAATTTAACTGCTGGTGAAAAATTATACTTCTATGTTGGAAGTCAAGGAACTTTAGGAAAAGGTGGTTACAACGGTGGAGCTGTTGGTGGATCAACTACTGAACACTTAGGTGGTGGTGGATCAACTGATGTTAGATATTTTTCATCAACACCTACAGCTGAAGATTTACAGTGGAACTCATTTAATGGTTTGAAATCTAGAATTATGGTTGCTGCTGGAGGAGCTGCATCCACACACTATGGAGCTACTCACGGTGATGCCGGAGGTCTAACAGGATACGAAGGAAACTATACTGGATGGGGATGTGATCTTTCTAGTTTTACTACTGGTGCAACGCAAACATCACCTGGTTTTACATTTAATCATGAATCTTCTAACTCAGGATTTGGATATGCAGGATATAAAACAATGTCTGGTTGGTATATAAATGTTAATACTGCTGGTGGAGGCGGAGGCTACTATGGCGGAGCATCAGCTGGAGCTCATGGATATTCATGTGTATTTGCTGGAACTGGTGGGTCAAGCTATATATCTGGATATACTGGTTGTGATTCTATAAGTAGCTCATCAACTAGTGATAATATAGTTCATACTGGATCAGCAAATCATTACAGCGGTAAAGTATTTACAAATGCTGTCATGATTGATGGAAGAGGTCATTCATGGGAAGGCGGAGTTGTTAATTCCGCATTTACCGGATTTAACTCACCATATGATTTACATGAAATGGGACATAAAGGTGACGGTTTCGCACGAATAACTCTAGTTGAATAATAAATAACTTAAACAATAAAAAATTGTTTAAGTTTTTTATTTGGTATAAATTATTTTTTAAATACATAATCTTTAGTAGATGAAAGAGGTTATTAAATGAATAAGAAGGATATTTTAGAGGCCATATCTAATCGTGGTGGAGGAGAGATATATTTAGGTGTTGTTGGACCTGTTAGATGTGGTAAATCAACATTTATTAAAAGATTTATTGAAAATATGGTAGTTCCTAATATTGAAGATGAATTTACAAAAAAGAAATGCTTAGATGAAATACCACAAACTGCTGAAGGTAAAACTATTATGACAACTGAACCTAAGTTTGTACCTTCAACTGGAGCCTTAATAAAAGTTGATACATTTGAAACTAATATAAAACTTGTTGACTGCGTAGGTTATGTTATTCCTGATGCAACTGGTTTTGAAGATGAAAATAAAAATCCAAGAATGGTAAAAACTCCGTGGTTTCCAGATAGTATTCCTTTTGTTGAAGCTGCTGAAATAGGTACGCAGAAAGTAATAGAAGATCATGCAACAATTGGTATTGTTTTAACAACTGATGGATCTTTTGGTGAAATAAAAAGAGAATCATATGTATCTGCTGAAGAGAAAGTAGTTGAAGAACTTAAAAAAATTAATAAACCATTTATTATTATATTAAATACAATTATGCCTAAAGCTAATAGTACTATTTCACTTATTAGTGAACTTGAAAATAAATATAATGTACCTGTTCTGGCTATTAATGTAGATAATATAAATGAAGAAGAAATAATGAATGTTCTAAGAACTTCACTTGATGAATTTTCTGTTATGGATATTAAATTTAATATGCCTAAATGGATAAGTGAACTTCCTAAAGAAAATGATATAAAACTATCTTTTATATCAAGTATAAAAAACACTGTTATTAGTGTTCATAAATTAAAAGATGTAAGAAATATTATTTCTAATTTTGAAAATAATGAATATATTAAAGAAGCTGTAATTAGTGAACTAAATGCATCAACTGGTATTGTTAAAATTGATATTAATGAAAAAGATAATTTATTTAATGATGTTTTATCAAATATTATTGGTGAAGAAAATATGTCTAGATCAACAATGATTAATATATTTACGACATATAAAGAAACTAAAGAAGAATTTGATGCTATTAAAAAAGCAATGGTTATGGCTAATACAACAGGTTATGGTATTTTATATCCAACTTTAAAAGATATGAGGCTTCAAACACCTGAAGTTATAAAACAAGGATCAAGATATGGAGTTAAACTTAAGGCCGTTGCATCTAGTATTCATTTAATGAAAGTAGATGTTGAATCAACATTTGAACCTATAATTGGAACAGAAAGTCAAAGTAAAGAGTTAATTGATTATATTATGAAAGATTATCAAAATGATCCATCAAGTATTTGGCATAGTGAAATATTTGGAAGAAGTTTAGATACTATTGTCCAAGAAGGTATTCAAGCTAAATTATCTTTAATGCCTGATCAAACAAGAAATAAACTTTCTCAAACAGTAACTAAAATTGTTAATAAAGGTTCTAATAATCTAATAGCGATAGTTTTTTAGTAAAGTAGGCGTATATACTTAGTAAAACGAGTGTTATATAGGCATAAATTTCCCTAAAAATAGTATATTTTACTTGAATATTATTAAAGTTTTTGCTAATCTTAATATGTAAGGGTAATAACCCTACAAGATAATAAATCTATGGGAGGTATTAGATTATGTCAAAAACTGAATTAGTTGAAATTATCGCTTCTAAAGCTGGTTTAACTAAAGCTGACGCTGCTCGCGCTTTAGACGCTGCTATTGAAGGAATTACAACTGGTCTTAAAAAACAAGGAAAGGTTGCTTTAGTTGGTTTCGGAACTTTCTCAGCTAAAAAAAGAGCTGCTAGAGATGGTATCAATCCTCTAACTAAAAAAGCTATCAAAATTCCTGCTAAGACTGTTGCATCATTCAAAGCTGGAAGCAAATTAAAAGACGCTTTAAATTAATCTAATAATAAAGAAACTAAGCAACAGCTTAGTTTTTTTATTGTTTTAATTTGTATTAATAGTTATAATTATATATATAGTAGAAAGTTTGGGTTTAATATGGCTAAGAAA
Source organism: Bacilli bacterium (assembly GCA_017548925.1). Classification (GTDB taxonomy): domain Bacteria; phylum Bacillota_I; class Bacilli_A; order RF39; family UBA660; genus RUG13160. Next base: position 823,339 of record JAFYYX010000001.1, on the reverse strand, counting down.
AAAGATGTAATTAAAGAAGATATAGTTGAAGAAACTACTGATATTGTTAATAAAGTTGTTGAAGAAGCTACTAATAATACTAAAGATGAAACTAAAGTAGAAAAAATAGATAAAGAAAAAGGGTTTCCTTTTGGTGCAATTATAATTGCTCTAGTCTTTATAATTACTGTTTTTACTGTTTATTTTGTATTCATGAGAGATACTGACGACAAGAAGAGTAAAGAAAGTAATAAAAATAATAATTCTTCTAATAAAGAGGATATAAATAAACTTCCAAAAACTGATAAAGCGTATAATGATATTCTTGATTATACTGTTATAAGTTCTAAAGTAAAAAATGCAAAGAAGAATGTTTTAATTAAGTGTGATTGTTCAAAAGTTAAAGATGAAGGTTCTGCAGATAAAGCTGTTTGTAGTAAATATACTGTTTCTAATGATTTATTTTTATCTATAATTGATAAACTTAAACAAACTAAAGATGCACAAGTTTTGCCAACAGGATCTGTTTGTAGTGTATATTCTTTTGAATCTGATGATGAAAATGGAAAAAGAATCATTTTTGGATTTACAGGTGATAATCTTAAAAACATTTTAGTTAGTTATGATGGTGAAGGTTATGCATTTGATTATGATAAAGATTTAACTTCCTTTTTTGAATCTATAATTAGTTTTTCAACTAAAGAATCTAAAGATGATAAACAAGAAACTGATAATAGTAAAAAAGAACTAAATAATGAAGAAATATCTATAATGAAAAAAGTTGATAAATATTCTTTAATGGAACTTATTTATTCTTCTAATTCAATATCCTTTTCAAAAGATAAATTATTAGATGTACAACTTAATATGTTAGAAACATTTATAATAAATAAATATTATGATTCTTGGAAGGATCGTTATGATGATGATTCTGAGATAAGTTTTTCAAAATCTGATGCTGATAATTATTTTCAAGATTTATACGGGTTTAAACCGGATAATTATCGCGACATAAATTGCTCTATTGACGATGAAGCATTATTTTATTATAAAAATGGCAAGTTTATATGGAATAAAGATCATCCAGGGCATGGTGAAGTAACTACTGAGTATATTGATTATGATGTAGTAGATTTTGATGTTAAAGATAATTTATATACAATTACTTTAAGTTTTGTATATGGTCATGAAGAAATGGGATTTTATATTAATGGAGAATCGCTTGGTGATCTTGTTGAATATGATTATGATCCTGAAACTGAAAGTTATGATAAAGTTTTAAATTCATACAAAGCTTATTTTCAAAAACATAAAGATGAATATAAGAAGAATGCATATAAATTTACATTTGAGAAGAAAAATAATAATTATTATCTAAAATCATTTAGTAAACAAAACTAACCAAAAAGGTTAGTTTTTTAATTGTTTTATTTATTTAAATAATGTATAATAAAAGGGAATTCCCAAGGAAAGGGTGACGCCTTTGGAACATTACTTTACTAACAATGAGAACTTAAAAAGTGAGATAAAAGAACTTAGTTATTCATACGATAACTATGTTTTTTCGTTTTTAAGTGATAATGGAGTTTTTTCAAAAGAAAGAGTAGATTATGGTAGTCGATTCTTACTTGAAACATATTTAAAGAATCATAGTAGTATTCCTAATAGTTTCTTGGATGTTGGATGCGGTTATGGTTTAATTGGTATTGTTTTGTCAAAAGTTTTAGATACTAATGGAACTATGATAGATGTTAATAAACGGGCTGTACATTTAACAAAAAGAAATATAGATTTAAATAAAGTTAACTGTGATGCTCTTGTAAGTAACGTTTATGAAGATATTAATAATAAATTTGATTTAATAATTACAAACCCTCCAATTAGAGCAGGGAAAAAGATTCTTTTAGATATTTTAGATGGATCTAAGGATTATTTAACTCAAAATGGTGAATGTTGGTTTGTAATGAGAAAAGATCATGGGGTTAAAACGATGATAAAAATCCTAGAAAACGACTTTAAATGTCAAATTATTGACAAAAGTAAAGGTTTTTATGTCGTAATGATGAAAATTAAGTAAAAATCGTTGACAACACTGTTATAAACTGATAAAATCTTAAGTTGGTGACATGTCTGTTTTTAGAGAAAAAAATGATGTGCAAAAATATTATATTGGGGTGAGATCATTGGCATATAAGGTTCAAAAATTTGGAGATTACACAGAAAGAAGAAATTTTTCTAAAACAAAAAATACTTTAGAATTACAAGATTTATTAGAGGTTCAAAAGAAGTCTTATCAAGAATTCCTTGAAAATGGTATTAGGGAAGTCTTTGATGAGCTTTTTCCAGTTGAAAGTTTTACTGGTAATATATCACTAGAATTTGGTGATTATTCTTTTGATGCTCCAAGATATTCTGTAAAAGAAGCTAAAGAAAGAATGGTAAACTATGCTGCTCCTTTAAAGGTTCAAGCTAGATTATTTATTCATGAAACTGGCGAAGTTAAAGAACAAGAAATATTCCTAGGGGATATGCCTTTAATGACTGAAGCTGGAACATTTATCATTAATGGTGCAGAACGTGTTATTGTTTCACAACTTGTTCGTTCTCCATCTATTTATTTCAAGAAAGAAATAGATAAAAATGGTAGATTAATTGTTTCAGGTGAAGTTATTCCTAATAAAGGTACTTGGCTTGAATATGAACTTGATGCTAGAGATGTTGTATATGTAAGAATTGATAGAACTAGAAAAGTTCCAGTTACAACATTCTTAAGAGCATTAGGTCTATCTAATGATGAAGATATCATTAGTGTTTTTGGTGACAATAAATATATCCAAAATACTATTGAAAAAGATTCAACTAAGAATACTGATGAAGCCTTAATTGAAATTTATGAAAAATTAAGACCAGGAGAACCTGCTACACTTGATTCTGCTAAGAACCAATTAGTAACAAGATTCTTCGATAAATTTAGATATGATTTAGCTAAAGTTGGTCGTTATAAATTTAATAAAAAGCTAAATGTAGTAGATAGACTTTTAGGTTGTACATTAGCTGAAGATATTAAAGATGGTAAAAAGGTTGTTGCTAAAAAAGGTACTTTAGTTACTAAAGATATTTTAAAAGAATTAAAACCTGTTTTTGCTAATGGATTTAATTTAAAAGAAACTATTATTAATGAAGAACTAGATGAATATAATAAAATTCAAACAGTTAAAGTTTATAGTAAAGAAAATCCAGAAGAAGTTATTACTTTAATAGGTAATGACCAATCTACTGATACTAAACGTTTAACTATTCCTGATGTTTATGCATCTGTATCATATTATTTAGATTTATTAAATGATATTGGTAATATTGATGAAATCGATAACTTAGGAAATCGTCGTGTAAGACAAGTTGGAGAATTAATCCAAACTCAATTTAGAGTTGGTATGGCTCGTATGGAAAGAGTTATCAGAGAAAGAATGACAACTCAAGAAATCGAAACAGTTACTCCAAAAACATTAATTAATATTAGACCAGTAACTGCTGCTTTAAAAGAGTTCTTTGGTTCATCTCAATTATCAAAATTCATGGATCAAATTAACCCAATTGCAGAACTTACTGATAAACGTCGTTTATCTTCTTTAGGTCCAGGCGGACTATCAAGAGATAGAGCAAGTATGGATGTTCGTGACGTTAACCCATCACACTATGGTCGTATTTGTCCAATTGAATCTCCAGAAGGACAAAACATAGGATTAATTACATCACTTGCTGGATATGCAAAAATAAATGAATATGGTTTCATTATGACTCCATATAGAAAAGTTGTTAATGGTGTTGTTACAGATGAAATTTGTTATTTGACTGCTGATGAAGAACAAGATAACTATATTTCTCAAGCAGCTATTAAACTTGATAAAGATAATAAAATTTTTGATGAAAAAATTATCGTTCGTATAAATGGCGATAACGTTATTGTTCCAAGAGAACAAGTTGATTATATCGACGTATCTCCATCACAAATTGTATCTATTACAACAAGTTGTATTCCATTCCTAGAATACGATGATGCTCACAGAACATTAATGGGTGCAAACATGCAACGTCAAGCAGTTCCACTTTTACAAGCTGAAGCTCCAATTGTTGGAACAGGTGTTGAATATATTGCCGCTCGTGATTCAGGATCAACAATCGTAGCAAAAGCTGATGGTGTTGTTGAATATGCTGACTCACTAAAAATTATTATTAAAACTGCAAAAGATAAAGATACATATTATTTAGCTAATTATGAAAGAAGTAATGCAGCTTCTTGTGTAAATCATGTTCCTATTGTTAAAAAAGGTGATAAAGTTCATAGAGGTCAAGTTATCGCTGATGGACCATCAACTAAAGATGGAGAATTAGCACTTGGTAAAAATATGACTGTTGCTTTCATGACATACAATGGTTATAACTACGAGGATGCTGTTATTCTTAATGAAAGATTAGTAAAAGATGATGTTTATACATCACTACATATAGATCACTATGATATCGAATGTAGAGACACTAAACTAGGTCCAGAAGAAATTACAAGGGACATTCCAAATGTTGGTGATGATGCTCGTAAGAACTTAGATGCTGATGGTATCGTAAGAATTGGTACTGAAGTTAGAGAAGGCGATATCTTAGTTGGTAAAGTTACACCAAAAGGTGTACAAGAACTTACTAGTGAAGAAAAACTTCTACATGCTATCTTTGGTGAAAAAACTAGAGAAGTTAGAGATACTTCACTAAGAGTTGAACACGGAGCAGATGGTATTGTTCATAACATCAAGATTTATACTAAAGAAAATAGTGATGAACTTCCTGCTGGTGTTTCAAAAATTATTCGTGTTTATATAATTCAAAAACGTAAGATTCAAGTTGGAGATAAGATGTCAGGTCGTCATGGTAATAAAGGTGTTATTTCACTTATTTTACCAGAAGAAGATATGCCATTTTTACCAGATGGTAGACCAGTTGATATCATGCTTAACCCAATGGGTGTTCCATCTCGTATGAACATCGGACAAATCTTAGAACTACACTTAGGTATGGCTGGTTCTAAATTAGGTGTTAAATATGCATCTCCAGTATTTGATAGTGCAACATGGGAAGATATTCAAGAAGAAATGAAAGAAGCCGGTATTGATGCTGATGGTAAAACTACTGTTTACGATGGACGTACTGGTGAAGCATTTGATAATAGAATTTCTGTTGGTGTAATGTACATGGTTAAACTACATCACATGGTTGATGATAAGTTACATGCTCGTGCAACTGGTCCATATTCACTAGTTACTCAACAACCACTTGGTGGTAAAGCACAATTTGGTGGTCAACGTTTCGGTGAAATGGAAGTTTGGGCACTATATGCTTATGGTGCTGCACATGTACTTCAAGAAATCTTAACAGTTAAAGCCGACGATATTGTAGGTCGTGTTAAAGTTTACGAAGCTTTAGTTAAAGGTAAAACAGTTAACCAAGCTGGTGTACCAGAATCATTTAGAGTACTTGTTAAAGAATTCCAAGCATTAGGCCTTGACATGCAAGTAGTAACAAATGATGATGAAGTAGTAGACTTCAAAGACTTAGAAGAAGATGACGGCGATGACTTAAGAATTAATGAATTCGAAAACATTGCTACTAATGTAGATGAACCAGAAGAACCTGAATTTGAACCAGAAGAATCTGATGAAGAATACGAAGATGAATTCGAAGAAGAACCAGATTTAGATGATTTAGAGTTCCCTGGCGATGAAGAAATTGAGGAGGGTGAATAATTATGATAGATGTAAGAAATTTCAAAGGTATCAAAATTGGAATTGCCTCTCCTGAAAAAATTCGTAGTTGGTCTTATGGTGAAGTAAAAAAACCAGAAACTATTAACTACAGAACACAAAAACCTGAACGTGACGGACTTTTCTGCGAGAAGATTTTTGGTCCAACTAAGGACTACGAATGTTCTTGCGGAAAGTATAAACGTTTAAGATATAAAAATGTTGTATGTGATAGATGTGGTGTTGAAGTAACACAAAGTAAAGTTAGACGTGAACGTATGGGTCATATCGAACTTGCTGCACCATGTTCTCACATTTGGTTCTTTAAGGGTGTACCTTCTAAAATGGGTCTAGTTCTAGATATGTCCCCAAGAGATCTAGAAGAAGTACTATATTTCGTAAGTTATGTAGTAATTGATCCAGGAACTGCACCACTAGAGAAAAAACAAATTTTATCTGATAAAGAATATAGAGCATTCTATGAAAAATACGGAAACAGCTTTAAAGTAGGTATGGGAGCTGAAGCTATCCAAGCACTTCTTAAAGAAGTTGACGTAGATAAAGAAGTAGAAGATCTAAGAAAAGAACTTGAAAGTGCTACAGGACAAAAGAGAATTCGTCTTGTTAAAAGACTTGACTGTTTAGTAGCATTCCAAGAATCAAATAATCGTCCTGAATGGATGGTTTTAGATGTTCTACCTGTTATTCCACCAGATTTAAGACCAATGATCCAACTTGATGGTGGAAGATTTGCAACATCTGATTTAAATGATTTATATAGAAGAATTATTAATAGAAATAATCGTCTTAAAAAACTTTTAGAATTAGGTGCTCCTACAATTATCGTTCAAAATGAAAAACGTATGCTTCAAGAAGCCGTTGATTCACTATTTGATAATGGTAGAAGAGGAAGAAGTATAACTGCAGCTGGTAATAGACCTTTAAAATCACTATCTAGTATGTTAAAAGGTAAACAAGGTCGTTTCCGTCAAAACTTACTAGGTAAACGTGTTGACTATTCTGGTCGTTCAGTTATTGTTGTTGGACCAAACCTTAAAATGTATCAATGTGGTATTCCAAAAGAAATGGCACTTGAGCTATTTAAACCACATGTTATTCATGGTCTAGTTGAAAGAGATTTAGCTCATAACATTAAAGGTGCTAAAAAGTTAATTGATTCAAGAGATGAATGTGTATGGGATGTTGTTGAAGATGTTATTACTGAACATCCAGTAATGCTAAACCGTGCACCAACTCTACATAGACTTGGTATTCAAGCATTTGAACCAAAACTTGTTGGTGGAAAAGCTATAAGATTACATCCACTTGTATGTACTGCCTTCAATGCAGACTTCGATGGTGACCAAATGGCTGTTCACGTACCACTTTCTGAAGAAGCTAAAGCTGAAGCAAGATTATTAATGCTTGGTGCTAATAACATTCTATCTCCAAAAGATGGAAAACCTATCGTTACACCTTCACAAGACATGGTTTTAGGTAACTACTATCTAACTATGGAAAAAGCTGGTGAACCTAACGAAGGTAAAGTATATAAAAACCCTAATGATGTTTTAATGGCTTACGAAAGAAGAGAAATTACACTTCATACAAGAATTGCTCTTCCAGTAAATTCATTTAGACATAAATTATTTGTTGATGAACAAAAAGATAAATATCTAGTAACTACTGCTGGTAAATTAATCTTTAATGAAATACTTCCTGATTCATTCCCTTATTTAAATGAAGGAACTAAGGATAATATTGAAGGATTTACTCCAGATAAATATTTACTAGAAATGGGTACTGATATTCCAAAAGCTATTAGTGAAATGCCACTTGTTGCTCCATTTGCTAAAAAGACATTTGGACAAATTATTGCTCAAGTATTTAAAAGATATAAAACAACTGAAACATCTATAATGCTAGATAAATTAAAAGATTTAGGATTTAAATATTCTACAATCGCTGGTATTACTGTATCTGCTGCTGATGTTATCACAACAGATAAAAAAGATGAAATTGTTGCTCGTGCACAAGAAGTTGTTGATAAAATTAATAAACAATACCAAAGAGGTTTAATTACTGATGAAGAAAGACATGAAGCTGTATGTGCTCAGTGGAATAAAGCATCAGATGAAGTTGCAGATGATTTAAAACGTATATCTGAAGAAAATCCTGATAACCCAATATTCATGATGATGAATTCAGGTGCTCGTGGTAATATTGGTAACTTTAGACAACTTGCTGGTATGCGTGGATTAATGGCTAAACCAAATGGTGAATCTGTTGAAATCCCAATCCTATCAAACTTCTTTGAAGGATTACACGTTTCAGAATTCTTCTTATCAACACATGGTTCTCGTAAAGGAGATGCCGATACAGCCCTTAAGACTGCTGACTCAGGATACTTAACTCGTCGTTTAGTAGACGTTGCTCAAGATATTTTAGTTAGAGAAGAAGATTGTGGATGCACTAAAGGTGTAGTTGTTAAAGATTTAATTAATGATAAAGATGGTTCTGTAATTGAACCTTTAGAAGAACGTATTTTAGGAAGATTTACTGCTCAAAAGGTAATTAATCCTGAAACTAAAGAAGTAATCGTTGATAAAAATGAAATGATTACTGAAACAATTTGTTCTAAGATCAAAAAAGCTGGAATTAAACAAGTTGAAATTAGAAGTGTACTAACTTGTCGTACAATTAATGGTGTATGTCAAAAATGTTACGGACGTAACCTTGCAACAGGTAACCTTGTTGAAACAGGAGAAGCTGTTGGTGTTATGGCTGCACAATCAATTGGTGAACCTGGTACACAATTAACAATGCGTACATTCCACTCAGGTGGTGTTGCCCATGGTGGTGATGCGGATATCACTCAAGGTCTTCCAAGAGTTGAGGAATTATTCGAAGCACGTACACCAAAAGGTAAAGCTACTATTGCAGAAAAAACTGGTAAAGTTATTTCAGTTGAAGAATCTAATGGTAAACATAAGATTGCAATTGAAAATGAAGCTGGTGTAACTGAACAAACTACTTTATACAATCAAAAAGTTATTGTTAACGTTGGTGATGAAGTAGTTGCTGGTCAAAAACTTACTCAAGGTGTTATTTCACCAAAAGAATTACTTGCTGTAACTGACCCACTTACTGCTCAAGAATATATTATTAAAGAAATTCAATCAGTTTATAAATTACAAGGTGTTGATATTTCTGATAAACACGTTGAAATTTTAGCTAAGAGAATGATTAATAAGATAAAAATCATTAATGGTGGAGATAGTGAATTCGTTGAAGGATTAACTGTTTCACTAAGAGAATTTGCTGATGGAAATAAACCAGTTATCTTAAATGGCGGAGTTCCAGCAACAGGTAGACCAATAATGCTTGGTATTACTAAATCTGCTTTAGAGACTGATTCATTCTTATCTGCTGCATCATTCCAAGAAACAACAAGAGTTTTAACAGATGCTGCTATTAGAGGAAAAGTTGACTATCTACAAGGATTAAAAGAAAATGTTATCATTGGTAAGTTAATTCCTGCAGGTACTGGAGCAAGACAATATGCTGATATTGATCTACTACTTGAAAAAGAATTCTTAGATGATGAACCTAGTGAAAAACTAGAAGAAAAACTAATGGGTGATGATGCTATCGCTGATGAAGTAGTAGCTGAACCTGAAGTAGCATAAGTTAAATAAAAAAGTATTTACTAACAAGTAAATACTTTTTTATTTACATAAAAATACTTTGTGATATACTAAATTTAGAGCAATTAAATATACTTTTGTAAGGGGATGATAATAATGAAAAAAACTAGCAGAAAGAAAAATACTAAAGTAATAAATAAACGTATGAAAATTGCAGTTATAGTTCTTTCAATTTTACTTTCAATTGCTGTTGGTTTTATTATTTTCTTTTTAGTTAGAGATGACTGTGATAAAAATACTGATGATCCAAATTATTATCGCTACACTGAGAAAAAACCAATCCTTTATTTATACCCTAAGAAAAATGGTACAAAAATAACTGTTACTTTTGATAAACCTGAACTAATTAAAATATCTTATCCAGTTTATAAAGATAAATGGGTTGTAACAGCTGATAAAAATGGTACGTTAACTGATAAAAAACAAAATACATATTATGGATTATACTGGGAAGAAACAAAACATACTGATGTTGATTTTTCTAAAGGTTATTATGTAACAAAAGATAATGCGGCTGAATTTTTAGATGAAAAATTAAAATATATTGGTTTAAATGAAAGAGAAAGAAATGAGTTTATTATTTACTGGCTTCCAGTACTTGTTCAAAATGAAAAATCAGTTGTTCATTTTGAACTTACAGAAGAAAGACAAAAAACTAATGCATTAAACATTAAACCAAAACCTGATTCACTTTTACGCGTTTCAATGCATGTTAAAAAAGTTGATAAAGAACCAAAAGACATTCAAAAACAAGGTATGAAACATTTTAATAGAAAAGGATTTGCTGCTGTTGAATGGGGCGGCGTAATCCATAATGAAGAAGAATAAAATTACTATTTTTTAAATAGTAATTTTTTTTTGATTTTTGATTAAATATGATATATACTTAAATAGAATAACAAGGAGTGATAAAAATGAAAGAAAAAAGTTCAAACAATACTATTTTAATCATTATAGGTGTTTTAATTTTATTAGTAGCTATAATTTTAGCAGTATTATGTATTTATGGTAATTCTGATAAAAAATCATCTAACGGTAATGGTGGTAATAATAATTCTAATAATAATGGTGGAAAACAAACTAAAACAATTGATTTTGATTCAATTACTTCATTAATTAATAATAATAAAGTTTTTACAACTATTGTAAAGTGTGACTGTACAAATGTAACTGATGAAACTGAAGCTGAAAATGCAGAATGTGAAACTATTGAAATTACTGCTGATGATGCACTTAAAATAATAGAAAAACTAAAATCTAGTAAGAGTTCAAAAGAAATGCCTACTTCAATAGTTTGTAGTAAGTATGAATTTGATATAAATCCAATGTATGAAGATGGAGGATCATCTTTATTTGGACTTTTAAGCCAAGATAGTAAAAGTTTATTAGTTGGATATAATGATAAAGGCTATGCTTTTGATTATGATGAAGATTTAACATCTTTCTTTGAAAGTTTAATAAATAAATAGTCTTATTATGCTAACAAAGTGTTAAGCAAAATATTTTTATTGTTTATACTAAGTAGTTTTATATGTTAATATATAGTTATAATAGTAGGAAAGTAGGTTGATTTTATGGCAGCAACTAAAAAAACAACTAAAAAACCAGCTACAAAAAAAGTAACAAAAAAAGCTAAATTAACAAATGAAGATAAAAGAGTAGTATGGTTAGCTGTTACTGTAGTTGTAGTAATGCTAGTTTATTTAGCATTATCGTATTTTGCTTAAAAAGTAACACTGAAACTAAAAAATATTGCGATGCAATATTTTTTTTATTTCTTTTAATTTTTTTGTTATAATACAAATTAGGTGATAAACGTATGGACATAATTGAAAATATGGCAAAACATAATTTGAACTTAGGTAAATATGCCACAAAAGATGTTGATGCTTATAGATTAAACGATGAAGAAAATGATATAAGAACTCCTTTTTTTAGGGATATAGATAGAATTTTATATGCACTATCATATACAAGATACATGAATAAAACACAAGTTTTTTCTTTTAATGAAAATGATCATATTTGTAAACGTATGGTACATGTTCAGTATGTAAGTAAAATAGCAAGAACTATAGGTAGAGCACTAAATTTAAATGAAGATTTAATTGAAGCTGCTGCTTTAGGTCATGATCTAGGTCACGTTCCTTATGGTCATGTAGGTGAAAAAATATTAAATGAAATAAGTTTAAAATACAATGAAGGATTTTTTAATCATAATATTCAAAGTGTTAGAAATTTAATGTATGTTGAAGATAATGGTTATGGAAAAAATATAACTATTCAAGTTTTAGATGCTATTATGTGTCATAATGGTGAACTTGTTATGGGTAAATATCAACCAAAAGATAAAACTTTAGATGAATTTTTAGATGAATATAAAAGAAGTTATACTGATAAAGATGTAGAACTTATACCAATGACTATTGAAGGTTGTGTTGTTAGACTAAGTGACTTAATTGCTTATATTGGAAAAGATGTAGAAGATGCTATTAGACTTGGTATAATTACTGAAAAAGATATTCCAAAAAATGTTATTTCTGTTCTTGGAAATAATAATAAAGAGATAGTTAATACTGTTATTTTAGACGTAATTAAAAATAGCATAGATCAAGATGGAGAAGTTAGATATATTAAACTTAGTGATCAAGTTTATGACGCATTAAATGATTTAAAAGACTTTAATTATAAATATATATATGCAAAAGCTAATTCTAAAGAAGCAATTGAAAACTATAAATATATGTTTAATTATTTATTTGAAACTTATATTAATGATTTAAAAAATAAGAATGAAGATTCAACAATATATTCACTATTTCTTAATTCAATGAATGATGAATATAAAGAAAATTCTGATGCAAGAATAGTTATAGATTATATTGCTGGGATGACAGATGATTATTTTATGAACGAATACAAAAGACGTAAAAGAGAAAAATAATTTATTATTTATTTGGTTATAATAGTTAGTGAGGACATATGAAGACAAATTTAGTTAAAAATAAAAACTATAATTTACATACAATTCATGTAGATAACTTTAGAAGTTGTCATTTTTCCCTTGTTTTTCGAAATAAATTTAATGAAAAAGAAGCCGTAGCATTTACACTTCTTGCTGATTTGTTAACTGATGTATCAAAGAATTATCCATCACCAAAATATGTTTATAGACATATTGATAGTAGTTATATACTAAATTTTTATGGTTCTTTTTCAAAAGTAGGAAAAGCAACCCAAATGTATATAATATGTGATTATGTTGATCCAAAATATATTAAAGAAAAAGATTATTTGGATAATACATATAAATTTATTTTTGATATGATTAGTAATCCGCTAATAATTAATAATGCTTTTGATGAAAAGCCATTTAACGCTGTTAAAAGAAGATTATTAACTGAACTTTCTTCATTAAAAGAAGATAATAATTTTTTAAGTGTTCATAAAGCATTAAAGATATTTTCAAATGATGGTATAACTAGCTTTAATTTACTTGATATGATTGATTATATAAACGGTATAACAAGTGAAGAATTATATAAGTTTTATTTAAAACTAATTAATAATTCATCTGTTGATATATTTATTACTTCATCAACTGATGAAAATATCTTAAATAATGTTGTAAAAAAATACTATCCTTTTAAAAATACTAAAAATATAAAATATGAAGAACTTGTCTTTAATAAAAAAAGATTACTTCCTAAAAAAGTAGTTGATAAGTCTTCTTATAAACAAAGTACAATAGTTATGGTTTTTAATATTGATAATATGACAATGTTTGAAAGAGAATTTGTAATGCCTTTTTACAGGAGTATTATTAATTCTGGAGGACTTGGTTCTAAATTATATGTATCTTTAAGAGAAAAAAATAGTTTATGTTATAACGTATCAACTAGCTGTTACGATAGAACTAATTTACTTTTAATAAATTCTACAATCAAAGTAGGTGAAGAAAATAAAGCTATTCGTTTAATTAAAAAATGTGTTAAAGATATGGTTGGTCGTATTTCTAATGAAGAATTTGTTGGAGCTTTTTACGACTATCAAAGAAATTTAAAAGGTATGGTTGATAGCATTGGTGCAATTAACCGTTTATATATGAATATGTATTATGCTTCATTTTCTTCATATGAAGAAAAACAAATTAGTTATAAGAAAGTAACTATTGATGATGTAAATGAACTTGCTAAAAAGATTCATTTAAATACCATATATGTATTAAAGGGGGATATAAATGAAAGAAATCAAGATTAAAAGTGCAAATGAAACCATTTATAACTTTAATGCACCTACTGGTTTACCTGTATATATGTGGGTTAATCATGACAAATCGAATGTTCATATGTCTTTAGTTGTTAAATATGGATCAACAGGAATTAATTTTAAATGTAGTAATAATAAGTACTCAGTTCCAACTGGTACAGCACATTTTCTTGAGCATATTAAATTTCATTTAAAAGATAATGACGCATCCAATTTATTTTATGATTTAGGTTGTGATTCAAATGCATATACTTCACTTAATGAAACATCATTTGAAGTTTATGCAAATGATAATATATATGAAGCAGCTAAATTACTTTTAAATTTTGTGTATGATAATTATTTCACTAAAAAAATTGTCGATAACGAAAGAGGAATAATTTTAGAAGAATGTAATTCTTCTAAAGATGATCCTAGCTATCAATTTTTTAGAGAAACTACAATGAATTATTTAACAAAAAGCACATATAGATATCCAGTAATAGGTACTGAAAAAGATATAAAAACAATTAGTATTGATGATGTTTCTTTAGTTCATGACTTCTTTTACAGGCCAGAAAATATGTTTATGGTAATAACTGGTGATTTTGATCCAAAAGAAATGATGAAAACGATAAATGAAAATGAAAGTAATAGAACATTTAAGAATATTGGAAAAGTATCAATAATTAAATCTAAAGAACCAAAAGGTTTTATAAAAAATTATATTGAAGTATCTAATAAGAATGTTATGAATACTCATGGAACATATATTATAAAAGCCCTAGAAAGTGATTTTAAAGGATATACTAAAGATGAAGTACTTGTTAGTTTAAGAGCATTAATTAAATCTAACTTTAGTATTACTAGTGATTTTTATGAAGATATTATTCAAAATAATATCGCAACTAAGTTTGGTTCTAGTGTGGCTTATGATGATGGCGTTTTTGGTATTTCATTTAATTATGTTTCTGAAAACTGTGATGAAGTTGTAAGATTAATTACAGAGAAACTAAAAAATTTAGTTATTACAAAAGATGATATAGACAGATTAAAGAAGAATTATATTATGAATTCTATAATGAGATTTGATAGTATTTATGCTGTTTCTTCATTTATTGTTGGATCTATTATTGATGATAATAAAATAAGTGAAAATAAATATGAAATATTAAATAAATTAACAATTAAAAAAATAAATGAAATTTTTAGTAGAGTTGATTTAGATAATAAAATGATTGCTATAATGAAAAAAAGTTAGGTATAAACTAACTTTTTTTAAATTATAGATGTTAAACTTCTAATTATATTGTTAAAAATAAAAAAATAATAACCAATTGGTTATTATTTTTTTAATATTATCTATTATAGAATTCAACGATAAGTGATTCATTAATTTCAGGATTAAGTTCAGATCTATCTGGAAGTCTTAAGTAAGTTCCTGACATTTTCTTAGAATCAAATTCAACAAAAGCAGGTTTAGTAGCATTTTTCTCTAAAGAAGCTTTGATTGCTGGATGTTCTAATGAATTTTCTTTAACACTTATAGTAGAACCAGGTTTAACGATAAATGATGGAATATTAACTTTAACACCATTTACTAAGATATGTCCATGGTTAACAACTTGTCTTGCAGCTCTACGAGTTGCAGCAAGGCCCATACGATAAACTAAATTATCTAATCTAGATTCAAGTAAGCAAAGTAGGTTTTCACCAGCAATTCCTTTCATCTTTTGAGCTTTTTCAAAAGTTCTACGGAATTGTTTTTCGTTTAAACCATACATTAATCTAACTTTTTGTTTTTCTTGTAACTGAATACCATATTCAGATAATTTATGACGTCTATCTGCACCATGTTGTCCTGGAGCATAAGGTCTTTTAGCAGTTTCTTTACCATTTTCAAGTAAAGAGAAGTTTAAACGACGAGCTTGTTTATAAGCAGGTCCTGTATATCTTGCCATAATATTTCTCCTTTCATTATATTTGCACATAACTTAAGGTTTGTTATTTATTAAAAATAGGGAGTTTACTTACTAACCGTTCCTTAGGGCAGCCCTAATTACTTAGTTACCTATAAATAGGAAATAAACACATTACTTTTAACAATATAACGCTGCCAAATGTAATTGCATTAATATTATACAATATATTCATTAAAAGTCAAATAAATACGAACAAATAAACGATAATAAATTACAAAAAAATATCTATTCATTATAGAATATTTTATCCATATATGTTAAAATGTATTAGAAGGTAAGTGATTATATATGGGTAACGGTATTAATGCTTTAATGATTATTTCATATATTCTTGTTGGTATTATCATTATAGTCACTATTCTTGTTGTATTAAGTAAAAAAAGGAAAAAAAGATTAAGCGAAGAATTAAATTCTTTAGAAAGAGAAAAAAATTTAATTATTTCAGCTCAGATTTTAGCTGAACTTAACAAAGTTGAAAGTTTAATTAATAATGATCAGTTAAGAGAAAAATTTAATAATTGGCAAGATAGATTTAAAAAGATTAAAGATGTAGAAGTACCTAAAATTACTGATAAACTTTTACATTTAGAAGAGTTATTCCATAATCATGAGTATGAAGAATTAAAAGATGGTATAACTGATGCAGAACTTGAAATAACTTATCTTAAAACTAAAACTAATTTCTTACTTGATGAGATTAAGGAAATTACCCTTAGTGAAGAAAGAAATAGAGAAGCAATAATAAAACTTAAAACTGAATATAGAGAAATTCAAAATAAGTATAAATCAAATAAAAATGATTATACTGAAGTATCTAAACCACTTGAACTTCAGTTTGAAAATGTTGATAAATTATTTGCTACATTTGAAATGGCTATGGATCAAAATGCCTATGCAGAAGTTGGTAAAATAGTTAAAGCGATTGGTTCTTCTGTTGGTAATTTAAAAGAAATTATTGAAGAAGCACCTGCTATTGTAATGCTTGGTAAATCAGCTATACCTAATAAGATTGAAGATATTGTAGCTATTGCTGATAAGCTTACTAAAGAAGGATATAATATTGATTATTTAAACATTGATCATAATGTAAGAGAAACTAATAAAAAGATATCTGATATATTTCAAAGACTTAATGTACTTAATATTGAAGATTCAGTATTTGAACTTAAAACAATGCTTGATTATTATGAATCTTTATATTTTGATTTTGATAAAGAAAGAACATCTAAAAAATTATTTGAAGGTTATTTAAGATCAATACTTCTAAAATTAACAAAATTAGAGAAGATTAATAATGACATTTATAGAAGACTTGATGATATCAAATATAGTTATGATTTAGATGATTCAGATGGTAAGGTTATTGAAGATATTAAAAATGAACTTATCGATGAAAGAACTAGTTATGACAGAATAGTTAGTATGCATCGAAATAGAACATTTGCTTATTCAAGATTGAATAAGGAAATGGAAATTATTAATAGTAAACTTATTAAAACTGAAGAAAAACTAGAAATCACGTTAAAAACTTTAAGTAGTTTAAAAGATGATGAACTAAGAGCCAGAGATCAATTAGATGAAATAAAAGAAATTTTATCTCAAGCTAAATATAAAGCTAAAACATTTAAGCTTCCAGTTGTGCCTAAAAATTATTATATTGAGTTATCTGAGGCATCAATGGCAATTAATGAAATGGTTAAAGAACTTGAAAAAAGACCAATTTCAATTAAGATACTTAATATGAGAGTTGATACAGCAAGAGATTTAGTTTTAAAAGTTTATAATACTATTAATGAAACTATTAAAACAGCTCAAATGGCTGAGCAAGCTATAGTTTATGGAAATAGATATAGACCAGTAAATAAAGATGTTGAATTTGGTCTATCTAAAGCTGAAGGATTATTTTTAAAAGGTAATTTTAAAAATAGTTTAGAACAAGCAATAATGTCAATAAATATTGTAGAACCTGGCATACTAGATAAATTAATGAATGAATATAAATAAGCATTAAATTTTAATTTAATGCTTTTTTATTGCTTTTTTTTAAAAAAAGCGTTAATATATCATGAATTAAAGAAGGTGGTTTTATGTCAGATTTTACTAACCCTGTTTATGCAGATGACTCTGATATGCATTCAAAAATGGCTGAGCAAACTGATGGATTAAAAGCACCAAGAGATATGTACGATAATAAACTTGATATTTTGACTCAACATCATACAGGAGCTCAAAAGGAACTAATTATTAAGGCCTTTAATTATGCTAAAAAGAAACATAAAGGTCAAAAGAGAAATAGTGGAGAAATATATTTTTCACACCCTGTTGCTGTTGCGCTTATTTTAAATGAAGTAAGAGCTGATTATGAAACAATTTGTGCTGCACTTTTACATGATGTTATGGAAGATTGCAACGTTTCAAAAGATGAAATGGTTGATGAGTTTGGCCAAACAATAGCTGATTTAGTTGATGGGGTAACAAAAGTATCAAATGTTAATAGTCATAACCGAGAAGAAAAAGATGCTATGACAATTGATAAACTATTTGTTGCACTTAATGATGATGTTCGTGTTGGTTTTATAAAACTTGCTGACCGTATTCATAATATGAGAACTATTGATGGACATAATAGCTATGAGAAAAAAGCTAGAATAGCTAAACAAACTCTTGATATCTATGCACCACTTGCTGCTTTATTTGGACTATTTCAATTTAAAGAAGAACTAGAAGATAGAAGTTTTAAAATTTTAAAAAGCGATGAATATAAACAAATTGAAGAATTAAGAAAGAATTATTATTCTAGTAATCCAACTCTTAATCAAGCACTATTCTCTTTACAATATAATAGTCCTAAGAATCCTAATTCACTTTTTAGATTATTTCAACAATATGATGAAGCAACTGGTGAATACATTGATTTAATACCAATTCTTGATGTTAGAAGAGTTTATAAAAGCATTTATGGTATTTATAAAAAGTTATCTTTATCTTATTACTCTGATATTTCTCAGATTAAAGATTTACTTACATATAATATTATTACTAAAACTGAAGAACCATCTGTTTTATATGGTGCTATGTATTTAGTAAATAGTAAATATAAACTTATTCCTGTAGATCCAATTATTGACTATGTAACTCATCCTAAAAATGAATTATATAGATGCTTAATTACAAGTAATTTATTTAAAACTGAAGATGGTAAAGAAGAAACAAGAATAAGAGTTAAATACCAAACACCATCAATGTATAATAAAGCTACTTTTGGACTTGCTGGTTTTTGGAATTATGATGACATGGATGGCGTTAAACAAATGCAAGAAACTTTAAAAAGACTTCCAATATATAATGATATGGCATCAATCATTCATGAATATGAATCTGATACATATGCTTTTTCTGAATTCTTTAATAAGTTAAGTCAATTAATTTCACCAAACCGTATATATGTGACTCTTAATGATTATGATTTTGTTCAAACTTATGAAGGTGTAACATTAGAAGAATTTATTATGAGACAAAATGATGGCTTTATTGATTTAAATAAAGATTATTATGTTAATGGTAATTTAGTAAGCGTTATCGGAGATTCTAAAAAAGCTCACAAGAAAAGATCACAAGGATTTATTTTACACAATAATGATTCAATTAGAACTATGCAAAAAGGTGAAGTTGTTGAAAAAAATATCTTTGGTGGTATTTCAAGAAAGAGAAAGTAAAGATTATATCTTTACTTTTTTTAATTCTTAAAATATTGTATAATATCTTAATAAGGATGTGATTTAAATGATATATTTAGATTATAGTGCAACAACTCCAGTATCTTTTGAAGTACTAGATACTTTTAATAGAACAACTAAAGAATTTATTGGTAACCCTAATTCACTTCATAAACTAGGTATTAAATCTCAAGATTTAATTACTTCAGCAACTAAACAAATTGCTGATATTTGTAATATTATGCCTAGAGAAGTAATTTATACATCAAGTGCAACAGAAGCTAATAATTTAGCTATAATTGGAACTATGCTTGCAAATCAAAATATGGGTAAACACTTAATTGTATCTAAACTAGAACATCCTAGTATTTATAAAATTTGTGACTACTTGGAATCAATTGGTTTTGAGGTTAGTTACGTTGATAATGATGAAGATGGACTTGTTAATTTTGATCATTTAAAGAAGTTAGTTAAAGAGGATACTGTTTTAGTATCTGTTTGTGCAGTTAATAGTGAAACAGGTGTAAGACAACCTCTTAAAATGATTAGACAAATTATTAAAAAAGAGAATAATAATACACTTCTTCATTCAGATTTTACTCAAGCAATAGGTAAAGTACCTGTCAATTTTAATGATGTTGATTTGGCATCGCTTTCTGGTCATAAGATATTTGCACCTAAAGGTATAGGTATGTTATATCGAAATGAAAAAGTTAAAATTAAGCCACTTATTTATGGATCTAGTAAATCTAATGAACTACATCCTGGAACTCCTGCTGTTGCTTTAATAGCTGCTTTTGCTAAAGCTTTTAGAATTGCAATGACAGATTTAGAGAAAAAAGAAAGATTTGTTCAAAGATTAAATGAAAAATTAGTTAAAGAATTTTCTATTCATAAAGATATACTAATTAATCAAACTAAATATTCAATTCCTCATATTTTAAATATTAGTTTAAATAATATTAAACCTGAAACTTTTATTCATGCACTTGAAGAAAAAGATGTATATGTTGGAACTAATACAGCATGCTCATCTGGTGATTTATCTACTGCTGTTATGGCAATATATAATGATAAAAAAAGAGCAACATCAACAATAAGAATAAGTATTTCACATATTACTACAAGTGATGAAATTAATCAGTTTTTAAATCACTTTAATACTGTATATGAAAATTTAAATAATTTAACATCAAAAGAGGCTTAATATGAAAAAAATTATTATTATCAAATATGGTGAACTTACTACTAAAAAAAGTAATATTAATTATTTTTTAAAAATACTTAAAGATAATGTAAATAAAGCAATTAGCGGAATAGATGCAACTGTTACATTTGATAAAGGTAGAATGTTTATTGAATCAAACGTAGATAACTATGACTCAATACTAAATAAAATTAAGAATATTTTTGGTATCCATGAAATTATAATTGGTTATAAATATGATGATAGAGAAATGGAATCTATTCAAAATAATATTGTAGAGTTATTAAAAGAATATGATTTATCTACATTTAAAGTAATTACCAAAAGAAGTGATAAAAACTATCCACTTGATAGTATGGAAATATCAAGAAAAGTTGGAGGAACTATTCTTAAAAATTATAATAACTCTAAAGTAGATGTTCATAATCCTAATTTAGAAATTTATATAGAAGTAAGAATAAATGCTGTTTATATATATTTTGAAAAAGTAAAAGGAATAGGTGGGTATCCGGTTGGAACACTAGGAAAAGGACTTTTAATGCTAAGTGGAGGAATTGATTCTCCTGTTGCTGGATATATGGCAATGAAAAGGGGAATAAAATTAGAGTGCATCTACTTTGAAAGTCCTCCTCATACATCAGAAGCAGCTAAAAATAAAGTCTTAGAACTTGCTAGAATTCTATCAACATACAATAATGGTATTAAAGTACATGTTATTAATTTTACTAAGATTCAAGAAGAAATATATAAAAATATACCTCATGAATATTTAATAACTATTATGAGACGTATGATGTATAGAATTAGTGAAAGAATTGCTAGATATAATAAAGATCTTGCAATTATAAATGGTGAGTCAGTTGGTCAAGTTGCAAGTCAAACTTTAACAAGTATGAATGTTATTAATGAAGTAGTTAAAATACCTATTATTAGACCAGTTGCTTGCTTTGATAAACTAGAAATAATAGATATATCTAAAAAAATAGGAGCATATGAAACAAGCATTCTTCCTTATGAAGATTGCTGCACTATATTTGTTCCAGAACACCCAGTTATAAATCCTGAATTTAGTAAATGTGAAGAATACGAAAAATTAATTGATTATGAGACTTTAATTACAGAAGCTATTAAAACAAGAGATGTAATTAAAGTTGATAATAAGAATAAATACGAGGATTTATTATAATTTTCATATATTTGCTCATTATATTACTAGGTGGTTATATAATGAGAAAAAGTATTCTTACAATTAGTAATTTAAATAAGGGTGTAACTGAAAATGATTTTAATAATAATTTTGATTTTATTAATCAAAATTATGATAATTTAACTCCAGATGATAATAATAAAGATTATGTAAAAGTTAAGTATTTAAAGGGAAAAAGATAGTATTCTTTTTCTTTTTTTTGTATAATTATGTATGAGGTGTTTAATAAATGAAATTATTATGTGTAAATGCTGGTTCATCATCACTTAAATATCAATTATTTGAGATGCCAGAAGAAAAAGTTTTAATTAGTGGTTATATAGAAAAAATCGGACTAGAAGATAGTTTCTGGACTACTAAAATAAATGGAGAAAAAATTAAAGGTGCTAAACCACTTAAAAATCATAGTGAAGCTGTTAAAGTAATGCTTAATGAATTAATTGATCAAGAAGTAGTTGCTTCACTTGATGAAATTAAGGGTGTAGGACATAGAGTACTGCATGGTGGAGAAAAATATAGTGATTCAGTTATTATTACTGATGAAGTTATTAAAGATATTAAAGATTTAACTAAACTTGGGCCACTACATCATCCAGGAAATTTAGCTGGTATTGAATCTTTAAAAGAAGTTTTACCAGATGTTCCAATGGTTGCTGTATATGATACTGCTTTCCATCAAACTATGCCTAAAGAAAACTTTATGTATCCAGTTCCATATGAATGGTATTTAAACTATGGAGTTAGAAAATATGGATTCCATGGAACAAGTCATAAATACATTACTACTGTAATGAAAGAAAAATTAGGTAAAGAAAATGTTAATTTAATTATTTGTCATATTGGATCAGGTGCTAGTATTTCTGCTATCAAAGATGGTAAATGCTATGATACAACAATGGGTATTACACCGCTTGATGGACTTATGATGGGAACAAGATCTGGTTCTATAGATCCATCAATTCTAGAATATGTATGTAAAGAATCTGGAGAAAGCATTTCAGATGTTACTAATGCACTTAATAAAAAGAGTGGTCTTTTAGGTATTTCAGGATTCTCTGATTCAAGAGATGTTGAAACAGCTGCAGCTAATGGTGATGAAAGAGCAATGCTTGCTTTAAGAATGTATAATGATAGAGTTTCTAAATATATAGCTGATTACTATATTGAACTTGGCGGTGAAGTTGATGCTATTATCTTTACTGCTGGTGTTGGTGAAAATGGTTCTGATGCAAGATTTGAAATCATTAAAAAACTTGCTCCACTTGGTATTAAACTTGATGAAGGAGAAAACTCTCAAATTGCTTCATTTAAAGATAAACATGAAGGAATTATTTCATCTAAAGATTCTTCTGTACCTGTTTGGGTTGTACCAACTAATGAAGAATTAATGATTATTAAAGATACATATAAGTTAATTAATAAATAAATAGAAGGATGTGGTTTTTATAACAAAACCAGTAATTAATCAAATATTTAAAAAGATTAAAAAATATAAAAATATTGTTATAGCAAGACACGTATCACCAGATCCTGATGCTATAGCATCTCAAATAGCTTTAAGAGATTCTATTAGAGAAACTTTTCCTGAAAAAAATGTCTTAGCTGTTGGTGTAGGTGTTGCTAAATTTAAATATTACGGAATACTTGATAAACAAAACTATGAATCAATAAAAGATGCGTTATTAATAGCACTTGATGTTCCTAATATGTGTAGAATTGATGGCATTGAAGGACTTAATTATAAAGAAATAATTAGAATTGATCATCATCCTAGTGAAGATATTAAATGTTTAACAGAGTGGTGTGACACAACATGTTCATCAACTTGTCAAATGGTCTCAGAACTTATTATGGATTCTAAATTAGTTCTTAATACTAAAATCGCATCTAATTTATTTTTAGGAATGGTATCAGATAGTGATAGATTTTTACTTAAAAATACAACAGCGCATACATTTGAAGTTGCTGCAAGATTAATTAATGAAAGTAAGTTAGATTTTCCACCACTATATGATAAGCTTTATATAAGACCATTTAGTGAAATAAAATTTGAGGCTTATATCATTAATAATTTAGTTGTTGATGAATCAGGTCTTGCATATATAAAAATTAATGAAGATATATTAAAAGAATATAATGTAGATGCTGCAACTGTTACTAATATGATTAATAATTTTAATTTTACAGCTGATTATGTTGTGTGGACATTTGTTGTAGATGATAAAAGAAATGATCAAATTAAAGTATCTATTAGAAGTAGAGGACCAATAGTTAATACTATTGCCAATAAATATAATGGCGGAGGACATAAACTTGCTGCTGGTTGTAGAATTAAAACCATGGAAGATGTAGATAAACTACTAGAAGAGTTAAAAATCGCCGCTAAAGAATATATTTCGACATTAAAGGATAGTGAATAACTATTCTTTTTTTGTTATGATAAATTCTACTGTTTAGGGGGAATTTATCATGAGAACATATAAAGATAATGCAAAAGAATATGCATTAAAACTACTTAAAAGAAAAAATTATTTTATTAAAGAACTTTATGTAAAACTTAAAATTAGATATCAAGATGATGAAGTAAATGAAGCTATTAAAGATTTAATAAAAACAGATTTACTTAATGATAAGTTATTAGTTGAAATGAAAACATATTTTCTTCTTCATATAAAAATGTATGGAAAAAAATATATTGTTAATTATTTTTTAAGTAAAGGAATATCTCTTAATTTAATTAATTATATTTTATATAAATATAGTAATGCTGTTTTTATAAATAACATGAATAAGATAAAGAAAGATTTAGAAAGAAAAGGTAGAAGTGAAGAGTATATATATAATTTTCTTTTAAGAAGAGGGTATAGTGAAGAAGAAATAAAAAGTATGTAAGATTTTATCTTACATACTTATTTTTTATTCATTATTTTGTTTTGTATTTTGATTTAAAGCATTAGTAATATATTTATTGTATTGTGAATTTATATCACTATCGATAATTTTAACACCATATTCTTCACGATAATGTTTCATAGCTTTAACTGTAATATTACTTTCACTTGATAATACATCTTTTGAAAGAATTGTTCTAATATTATCTGATGCATCCTTTAAAGTTCCTTTAGATTTTTGTTTAACTCTTAAGATAACATGATATCCTAGTTCTGTAGTAATTACTTTAGTAGAGTACTCTCCATCTTTTAGTTTTACAGCAGTATTAACAAGTTCATCATAGTTTGTATCTAAGTTATTTAAGTTAATATAACCTAAAGCTCCACCTTTTTTCTTAGTAGATGAATCATCTGAATATTCTTTAGCTAAAGCAGTAAATTCTTCAGTAATATCTTTACCAGCTTTTTTAGCTTCATTTAATTTAGTTATAACTTCTTCAGCTTTCTTTTTGGCTTCTTCTTCAGCTTTTTTAGTATCATCAGTTGATGCACCTGATTTAACTGATGGGGTAATCAAAATATGATTAATTGAAATATCTCCAAAATATGTTTTTTCAAAATATTTTTGTACTTGTTTATCAGTAACTATAGTTTTAGCATATGCTTCAGCAGCTTTATTTTGTAAGTAATTTATATAAATATAATTTTGGTATGCTTCAATAGTTGAAAAACTAGTGTAGTACTGTATAGCTTCTAGAAGTTTTTCTTTTCCATCATAACTTTTTTCCATTGATTTAATTGTATCTTCTGCATATTCTTTAGCATCATCAACATCATTTTTAAACTCTTTTTCTAGAATTTTTGTATCAATCAAATTGATTGTTGCATCAAGAGCATATTTTTCCTTTAATTCCTTGTATAAGTCATCAGCACTAATTTTGTCACCGTTTTTAAATGTTATAACTGCTTCCTCTCCATTTTTTAGTTTTGGAACTTTACCACAACCACAAACTAAAAATATAGATAGTGTTAATAAAAATAATTTCTTTTTCATAAATCCTCCTAAACATAAACTATTATAGCAACTTCATATATCATTTTCAAGTTATCAAAGAATCACATTATTTTTCTATTTGTATAAAATATAAATGAAAAGACAAATAAAGGAGGAATCGATATGAACGTTAATTGTGGCGGAGGCTTAGGTGCTTCTATCATTTTAGTGTTATTTATTTTACTTATAATCATATTAGGAGCTGCTATTTAGTCTTTTTTTAGTTAAGGAGGCCTTATTAAATTTATGGGCAACAAAAATTGTGGAGGAAATAAACCAAGCTGTAATAGCAATAGTGCTTTTATTATTTTAATTATATTTATTTTAATGGCTATTATAGTAGGTGGAAAATTCTTCTATTAAAAAAGTACTGAAGGTTTAACTTCAGTACTTTATTCACTTAATGGAACTATTTTAAATTCCTCGTTACCGCCAGTAACGATATTTTTATATTTTTCATAAGCTGTTTTATAATTTTTTAAGTATTTAGCTATATCTGGATTACTAAATGGAATAACAACATAATTTCTGTGTGATGGTAAATCTCTATAAGTATAGTGTAGTTCACCACCAATATTATCAATAGTTATTGTAGATTTTCCTTTTTCAACAGTTTTAGTAATATCTAGTGTTCCAAATAAACCAACTCTTGTGTTTTCATCAGTTTGATTAGATATAAAATTACCAAGAGAGTAGAAGACAATAGTTTCTTTACCAGTTTCTTCATTTACAATTTTTTCTATTGGTTCAATTACATGTGGGTGGCATCCAATTATAATATCAACACCTTGATCTGCTAAGAACTTAGCTTGATCTCTTTGTTTTTGAACAGGTTTATGAGTATATTCAATTCCCCAGTGCATTGCAACCATTAATACATCTACTTGTGGTCTTAATGTTTCTATATCTTTTTTAGCTTGTTCTTCATCCCATACATTAACTAAATATGATTTTCCTTTTGGAACAGGAAGACCATTAGTATGATCTGTATATGATAAAATGCCATATGTTATATTATTTTTTTCTTTAATAATAAAGTTATTTCTTGTTTCTTCGCTATCAGCTGTACCATTCCATAAGATATCTTTTGTTTTCCAGTATTCAACTGAGTTAAGTAAACCAGATTCATACTGATCCATTGCATGGTTATTAGCAGTTGTTACGATATTAAATCCCATATCATCAATCATGTTATCACCAAATGCTGATGGAGTATTAAATCTTGGATATCCTGAATATGGTCTTTTAGATCCATCAGAATATTTTGTACCACCAAAGATAGTTTCTTGATTCCAATATCTTAAATCATAATCTTTAACATAATCTTTAACATATCTAAACATTTTCATGTAGTTATATGTTCCATCAGATTGTTTAGCATCTGTATTTAAATATCCGTGTAGTAATGCATCTCCAGCCATAATCATAGATAGTTTATAAACTTTTTTAGTTTCTTTTACTGCAGGTTTATCTTTAGATTTATTATTATTACTTTTACTTTCATTATTTCCTGTAAACTTAAGTGCTAAGAATGTTCCAAGAATAACTAAAGCAAAAATAAATAAAAGGGTTTTAAACCATGGCTTTAATTTACTTTTTCTTTTTCCCATTTTTATTCCTCTTTCATTAATTCATAAACTTCGTCTTGTGATTTTGTAATTTCTTTTCCAAATGCAGGTACTATATGTAAGTGAAAGTGTTTAATCTCTTGAGCATCAAGATAATTAAATATAAATGATACTCTGTGTTTTTGAAGTTTTTCTTCTAACTTATCACTTATCTTATCAGCAACTTTATAAATATGTACTAATAAATCATCAGGTAGTTCTTTATAATCTGCGTAGTGTTTTTTAGGAATAATTAATGTATGTCCTT
Source organism: Bacilli bacterium (assembly GCA_017548925.1). GTDB lineage: Bacteria > Bacillota_I > Bacilli_A > RF39 > UBA660 > RUG13160. The sequence goes on along the minus strand of JAFYYX010000001.1, from coordinate 795,684 downwards.
CACCATTAGGGTTTATATCTAAAATACCAATTACTAAGTCATCTTCATATATTTTTTTTGATGGTATTTCACCACTAACAATTTTACAAAATAAGCAATCCATAATACTTCCTCCATCTTATAAATAATATTATAACAAATAAAAAATATTTTTGGGCACAATTTTATAGGTATAAGCATAGATTATATTAAAAGGGGGATAAAAATGGCTAGTTATAAAGAAATTGTAACGAAAACAGTAATAGGAAAAGCAAAAAAAACAAGCAAAAATAATATTGTTATTAATCCAGAACAAATGCCTAGTACAGTTTTAGGCTGTTGGGTAATTAATCATGCATTTAAAGGACTTAGTGATAAAGGATTAGTTAAAATAAATGGGTCATTTGATGTAAATGTTTGGTATTCGTATGATAGTGATCATAAAACTGCAGTAACTTCCAAAACATTTAATTATACAGATTCAATGAATGTACCTATAAAAAGTGAAAGTGAATTCAATGATGAATCTGAAATCATTGTTAGAAGTTTAAAACAACCAACAGTTAGTGATGTAAAAATAAATGGTAATGAAGTAAGTTTAGTAGTTGAAAAAGAAATGGGTGTTGAGATTGTTGGGGAAGGTAAAATTAAAGTAACTATTGAAGAAGATGAAGATGATTATGAAGAAATTTATGATGATGATAAAATAGATGAAGTTGTTGAGCAAATAGATACAGAATATTTAGATTAGATGTTAACCAAAAATAGTTGACATTTAATATAAATTTAGATAAAATAATATGCGTTAGAGGAGGTATTTAATAATGGCTGTAAAATTAAGATTAAAAAGAATGGGTTCTAAACAAAAACCTTTCTATCGTATAGTTGCTGCTGATTCAAGATTCCCAAGAGATGGACGTTTCATTGAAACTGTAGGAACATATGATCCAATTAAGAAAGATGCAGATGTTACTATCGATGAAGAAAAAGCATTAAAATGGCTTTCAAATGGTGCTCAACCAACTGATACTGTTAGAAGTATTTTAGCTAGTAAAGGTATCATGGCTAAATTTGCTGCATCTAAAGCTAAAAAAGAAGTAAAAAAAGAAACTAAGAAAGAAGTAGTTAAAGAAGAAGCTCCTAAAAAAGCTCCAGCTAAAAAAGCTGCAACTGCTAAAGCTTCTACTGCTAAAAAAACTACTACTGCAAAGAAAACAACAACTACTAAAAAAGCAGGTAAATAATTATGGATATAGTTACATTTACTGAAGAACTTGTAAAAAGTATTGTTAAAGAACCAGAAATGGTTAAAGTACAAAGTTTCGGTGGAGAAGATGATGCTCAAATTTTAGAAATTATTGTATCTGATAATGATAAAGGTGCTGTAATTGGTAAAAATGGACGTATGGCAAATTCTCTTAGAACTATTGTTCAAGCTTATGCTTATTTACATGATAACAAAAAGATTAAGTTAAATATTGATTCTTTTTAATGATTTCTTTAAAAGAAATCATTTTTTTATGGTAAAATTATTATAGGGTGTTTTAAGATGGCTGATAATTTACATGATGATTTTGTTGAAAGAGATAGAAGAATAGAAATAGTTGGAGATTTGTTTTTAAGTGAAGAAGAATATTCAACAAGACAAATATCAACTATTATTTCAAATAATAGTTTATATGGTTTTAAAATAAGTAACGCTACAGTTTCTGATTATATTCAAAGGTATAAAAATAAACATCCTGAAAAAGTTGAAGAAATTGATAGTTTAATTGAAGCTAAGAAAGCTAAATCACTAAAAGATATAAATGTTAAAAAAAGAGTATTAACTGCGGCAAACTTAGTTTTAAATGGTTATTCAATTGAATCAATTGCAACTAAGCTTGGTGAAACAGTTTGGACTATATATAGAGACGTTAATACGAGATTAAGACAATTTGATCCTGATTTATATTTAAGTGTTAAAACTGCACTTGAAATGCACTCAAGAAATCATAATACAAGATAAATTACAAAAAATATGGTATACTAATAGAAGGTGATTAATATGAATAAAAAAGGGTTTACATTTGTTGAATTACTTGCTGTAATTGCACTAATAAGTATTGTTTTACTTATTGCAATTCCAACAATTAGATATGCTGATAAAAAATTTCATCAAAAAGATTATAATACTAAAATAGAGTTAATTTTAAATGCTGCCAAAGAATATGGTGATGATTATAAAGAAATTATTTTATATTCATCTAATGGATCTACGTATACTGATCCTGATACTAATAATTCATATCCAGCAGTAACTGTAACGGTTAGAGACTTACTTAATAATGGGTATGTTACTAAAGATAATGATATAAAAGGTAATGATATTCTTGATCCAAGAGATGATTCAAGCATGCTAGATAAAAGCATAACAATTTATATAAAAAATAATCGAGCTTACGCTAAATATAATAATTAGAGGTGATAATATGAAACCAAAGGTAATTTTTATGGGTACTCCAGATTTTGCTGTTCCTGTTTTAGAGGTTCTTATAAAACTTACTGATGTAGTTTTAGTTGTTACTCAACCTGATAAGTTAGTTGGTAGAAAGCAAGAACTTTCTTACTCACCAATAAAGAAAAAAGCATTAGAAAATAATATTAAAGTATTTCAACCAATAAAGTTAAGAAAAGAAATGGATGAAGTTTTAAACTGTGAAGCAGATTTGATTGTAACTTGCGCTTATGGCCAAATACTTCCTCTTCAAATACTTAATCATCCAAAGATTGCACCAATTAATGTTCATGCATCACTTTTACCAAAACTAAGAGGTGGTGCACCAATACATCATGCAATAATTGATGGATATAAAGAAACTGGTGTAACAATAATGTATATGGCTGAAGGTATGGATGATGGCGATATTATTAGTCAAGAAAAAATAATAATTGATAAAGAAGATAATGTTGGTACACTTCATGATAAATTATCTATGTTAGGTGCTAGTTTACTTGAAAAAACTCTTCCAAGTATACTTAGTAAAACTAACAATAGAATAAAACAAGATGAGAGTTTAGTTACATTTGCACCTACAATTAAAAGAGAAGATGAACATATTGATTTTAATAAAAATGGTGAAGAAATTATTAATTTAATTAGAGGTTTAAATCCATGGCCTTTATCAAATATTATTCTTAATGATTTGGAATGCAAAGTAATAGATGCTGAGTTTATTAAAAAAGATGTTGAAAATACATACTTTATAATAGTTGAAAAGAATAAATTAGGTATAACATGTTTAGATGGTGTTATTTATTTAAAAACTATTAAACCATTTGGTAAAAAGATTATGAGTATTTCTGATTATTTAAATGGTATTAGAAATGCTACTGCGGATTGGAGTGTAAAATAATTATGAGTTTATTTAAGAAAAAAGAAAAAGAACCAAGAATTATAAAAGATGATGATTCCCTTTTTATTAAACTTTGGTATAACAAAAGATCTCATGCTGCAATTGTTTTAGGTTTATATTTATTATTCTTTTTAGTTTTAATAGTATTTATGAATCTATCAAGTACAGGTAAAAAACCCGATCTTACAATTAGTGGATCAACACTTAATAATAAGTTTTTAAATTTTGAAAATAAAAAGTTAGCATATAATTATGTTATTGATATAGGTAGTAATAAATATTATTTTTCTGGAACAGATAAAAATGATAGTATATATGGAAAAATACTACATAATGGTGAAAGTCAAACAATTATGATAAATAATAATGAATGCTATGTTGGTGATTATAATAGCAAAGAAGAATTTGTTAAAACTGATTTATTATGTCCAGAAATTATTGATTATAGTTATTTTAACTATAAGAATATTTATGATTTAATAAAAGATGCAAAAGGATATAATTATGAAGAAAAAAAATATTATTCATTTGATTTGGATAATGGTATAAATATTGCAATATACTATATTGAAAACGAAATAAAATCTATTATTATAAATGAAAAAAACAATACTTATTCTTTTGAATATGTTATTGATGATTATAGTAAAATTGATAAAATAATAGAAGAAGAGAGTTAATAAAAAATTTTTAAAAGTGAAAGGATGTGGAAATATGAATAAGGGTAAGAAATTTTGGCTTGTTTTAGTAAATGCATTAACGATATCTAGAATTATTGCATCCATTTTTGTATTTCCAATTTATTTTCACTTTGGTGCTAAAGTAGTTGGTTATATTCTAGCAGCTTTCTTTTTAACAGATTGGATAGATGGGTATTTAGCAAGAAAACATAATGTATGTACTTTCTTTGGAAGTATCATGGATACAATTTGTGATAAATTCATTATGATTATATCTTGCTGGGTACTTTGTTATTTAAATCCATATATGATTTATGCAATTATGTGTGAGATTTTAATATTTTTAATTAGTTCATTTAATCTAACTCAGAATAATGAAGCTAAATCACTATATATTGGTAAACTTAAAATGTGGATTTTATGTATGTGTGTTGTTGCGGGATTTTTCTTCTGCAGATCAGATAAAGAAGTTATTAATTTAATTGTATTTATTCCAGCTGGTGTTTTTGAAATTCTTACATTAATCGTTTATTTTAATAGACTTGTTAGTAAAAAAATAGTTGTTACTAAAAATAAACCTAAATATAAAAGTTCAAAAGAAATTAAAAGAATGTTATTTAGTCCTGAGTTTTACGAACAAAACAAGGATAAAACGGGTCTTTTAAACAATATATATGAAGATGGGAAGTAATAAAATTATTTCCTTTTTTTATTTGTGGTATAATATATAAGTGTATTTGAAAATATGTGTGTTAAGGAGTGTTTTTTTAAATATGAAAAAAAGTTTATTACTTTTATTTATGTTAACATTGTGTTTATTTACTTGTTGTAGTTGTCAAAAGAAAGGATCAAGTGGTTATAATACTAAAAATAGCTTTAATGTTAAATTAATTAAAGCAACATATAAAAAAGGAAATTATTTAGTTAGCCCATATTCTATTGAAGTATCACTTAATATGCTTAAGGAAGGTGCTAATGGTAATACTAAAAAACAAATAGAAAAAATATTACCTGATAGAAAGATTTCTGATATTTCCGTAAAAAATAAAGTTAATGTTGCTAATGCTTTATTTATTAAAGATTATTATAAGAAGTTAATTAAAAATGAATTTAAAATTGATTTAATTGATAACTATAATTCTGAAGTTATATATGATGAGTTTAAAACACCAGATGTTATTAATAATTGGGTTAATAAAAAAACTGATGGTATGATTAAAAAGATTTTAAATGACATAGATGATGATTTTGTTCTTGGACTTGCTAATGCTATAGCTGTTGATGTTGAGTGGGAAAAAGCATTTGATTGTGCTGATACAACTAAAGAGTCTTTTACTAAATCTAATGGTAAAAAGATTAATGTTGAAATGATGCATAATACATATAGTTCAAGTGATTTTAAATATCTAGAATCTAAAAATGCAAAAGGAGTAGTTATTCCATATCAATCTTATAATCCAACTACTGGAAAAGATGACTATGATAATGGACGTAATTTAGAATTTATTGCAATTCTTCCTAATGACGATGTTAATAAATATATTGAGAACTTAACAGAAAAAGAAATAAATAATTTAATTAATAGTGCTAAAGAAGCAAGTTCAGAATATGAAATTCATTTAGCACTTCCAAGATTTAAATATGAGTATTCGGTTGATAATTTTAAAGAGGCTTTAATGAGTTTAGGCATTAAAGATGCATTTGATTATGAAAAAGCTGATTTTACTAATATTATGAAACAAAGTGATATGAAAGATAATATTTATGTAAGTACTGCTATTCATAAAACATACATTGACTTAAATGAAAAAGGTACTAGAGCTGCAGCTATTACTTATTTTGGAGTTGATAGTTATGCTGCTATTCCACAAGAAAAAGATATTGTAAACATTGAATTTAATAAACCTTTTGTATATATGATTAGAGATACTAAAACAAAAGATGTATTATTCTTTGGTGCAGTATTTGAACCTAATTTATGGGAAGGTAAAACTTGTAGTAAGTAATTTATAAAAAGGATAGATTAATCTATCTTTTTTTGTGATATAATGTTAATAGTATGGTGATGATGATGAAACATTTACTTAGTTTATCGCGTGATTCATTTAAAAAGTATTTCTCATCAATTGGTGAAAAAGAGTTTAAAGCAACTCAAGTTTTTGAGTGGATTTATGATAAGAAAGTACTAGATTCATCTAACTGGTCCAATTTTAAAAATGAGACTAGAGAACAAATAAAAAAAGACTTTAAAAATAACATGATAAAAATAGTTAAAAAAGAGGAAGATGACCTTACTAAAAAGTATCTTTTTAAACTAGAAGATAATAATCATGTTGAAGCTGTATTAATGAGACATGATTATGGTTTAAGTGTTTGTGTATCAAGTCAAGTTGGTTGTAACATGGGTTGTTCTTTTTGCGAAAGTGGAAGACTTAAAAAAGTAAGAAACCTTGAAACCTATGAAATGGTAGAACAAATTTTATTAATAGAAAAAGATGTTAGTGAAAGAATATCAAGTGTTGTAATCATGGGAATTGGCGAACCATTTGATAATTATGATAATGTTATTGAATTTATTAAAGTAATTAATGATGATAAAGGTTTAGCAATAGGAGCAAGACACATTACTGTATCAACATGTGGTATTATTCCAAAAATTAAAGAGTTTATGAATTTACCACTACAAATTAATTTGGCTATATCACTTCATGCTTCAAATAATGAACTAAGAAGCAAAATTATGCCAATTAATAAAGTGTATAGTTTAAGTCAACTACTGTCAACAATTGACGAGTACATAGCCCATACTAATAGACGAGTTACTATAGAATATGTTATGCTTAATAATGTAAATGATAATGAAAATAATGCTGAAGAATTAATTAGTTTATTTAAAGGTAAAAATGTTTATATAAATCTTATTCCTTATAACGAAACTAGTCATATCATCTACAAGAAAAGTCCAAAAGATAAGATCATGAAATTTTATGATACTTTAAAAAAGGGTGGAATTAATGTAACCATTAGAAAAGAGTTTGGTTCAAAAATATCTGCCGCTTGCGGACAACTAAGAAGCAAAGAGGTGAAATGATATGAAGTCATTTTATTTAACAGATGTAGGAAGAGTAAGAACTCATAATGAAGATAGTGTAACTATACTTAAAAATCAAGCCAACGAAGTATTAATGGTAGTTGCTGATGGTATGGGTGGACACAGAAAAGGTGAAGTTGCATCTAGTTTAGTAGTTACATTTTTAGGTAAAAGATTTACTAGTATGGGAACACTTGGAACTAAAAGTGATGCTATTAACTGGCTTAAGAATATATTAGATGAAATGAATCAAGCAATTATTGATTATGGAAATACTCATAGTGATTCTCTTGGAATGGGAACAACCGCTGTTATAGCACTTGTTACAAATGATTATTTAATAATTGGTAATGTTGGTGATTCATCAGCTTATGTAATGAAAAATGGAAAATTACATAAAGTAACTAAACCTCATACTTTAGTTAATCTTTTAGTTGAAGCTGGAGATTTAACTGAAGAAGAGGCAAGAAATCACCCAAAGAAAAATGTACTACTTAAAGCACTTGGTTCTGGTGAAAAAGCTGAACCAGATGTACTTGATGTAGATAATGAAGCAGAAGCAGTGCTTCTTTGTAGTGATGGTTTAACTAATATGCTTACTGATGAACAAATAGAAAAAGTATTATTAGATCCAGAATTGGAACTTGAAGAAAAAATTATCAAACTTGTTAGAAAGACTAACGCCAGGGGTGGAGTTGATAATGTTTCAATTGCATATCTTGAAAGGAAAGGAAGTGAAACATTATGATCATGAAAGGTCAAAAAATTTCCGACCGCTACCAAATAATTAAAAGTATTGGTGAAGGTGGAATGGCTAATGTTTATTTAGCATATGATACTATACTAGATCGTAATGTTGCTGTTAAAGTTTTAAGAGGTGATTTAGCTTCTGATGAAAAGTTTGTTAGAAGATTTCAAAGAGAAGCCCTAGCAGCTAGTAGTCTTTATAACGAAAACATTGTTGAAGTATATGATGTAGGTGAAGATAATGGTCAGTACTATATCGTTATGGAATATATTGATGGTAAACATTTAAAGACACTTCTTAAAAAGCGAGGCAAACTTACTATTCCTGAAGCTGTAGATATAATGAGTCAAATTGCATCAGGTTTATCTGTTGCACATGATCAATATCTAATTCATAGAGATATTAAACCTCAAAATATAATGATTCTTGAAAATGGATTAGTTAAAATAACAGATTTTGGTATTGCTATGGCAATGAACTCTACACAGCTTACTCAAACAAATAGTGTAATGGGTAGTGTACATTACCTTCCACCTGAACAAGCAAGTGGTAAGGGTGCATCCCTTCAATCTGATATTTATTCAATGGGTATTTTAATGTATGAACTTTTAACAGGTAAACTTCCATATCATGGAGATAACGCTGTTGAAATAGCACTTAAACATTTAAAAGAACCACTTCCAAGTATTCGTAATGAACTTCCTTCAATACCACAAAGTGTTGAAAATATTATCATTAAAGCAACTGCTAAAAATCCTAAAAATAGATATGCAGATGCAAAAGAAATGCTTGAAGATTTAAAAACATGTTTAAATGAAGAAAGATTAAATGAAGAAAAATATACATTTAAGTATCCTGAAAATGATTACGATGAAACTAAAATGTTAAAAGTAATTAAAGAAAAGGAAAAGGCAGAGGAAAAAGACGATAAGAAAGATAAAAAAGATAAGAAGAAGAAAAAAGATGAAGTAATAGTTAAAGATGTATCTGATAAATCATCTTCTGGTCAAAACAAAGTGTTAATTGTTTTAGCTTCTATTTTTACATCACTTGTTTTAATTATTACATGTATTATGGTATTAATACCTGTTGTAACTAAAAGAAAACAAATTGCTATTCCTGATGTTTCTGAAAAATCTTTAAAAGAAGCCACTAAAATTTTACAAGATAAAGGTTTTGTTATTAGTGAAGAACAAATAGAAAAAGCATCTGATACAGTAAAAGAAGGCTTTGTTATTAAAACAGATCCAATAGCTGGAACTAAACGTAAAAAAGGTTATGAAGTAACTATTTATGTTTCTTTAGGTGATGCAAGTATTATTGTTGAAAACTATTCAGGTAAAGATTATTCTGAAGTTAAAGGTGCTCTTGAAGCTCAAAAGATTAAAGTAATAAAAGAAATTCAAGAAGTAGATAATAGTGATACTGCAAAAGAAAATGAAATAATTGGTCAATCTGTTGAAGTTGGTAAAAAATTAGCAGCTGGTGATACAATTACACTTTATGTTGCTGATACAAGTAAAAAATACCCTAACTTCACTGAAGGTAAATGGACAGAGGCTAAAGTTAAAGCTTGGGCTGCTGAAAATGGTGTAGAACTTGAAAAAGTTTTAACTGTATCTGATGATACAAAAGAAGATGGTACAGTTGTATCTCAAAGTTTACCAGAAGGATATAAAGTTTTACCTGGTGAACAAAAATTCAATATTACAGTTGTAAAAAATGAAAAACAAGAAAATACACCTACAGATGATGACTGTGATGATGATTGGTGTAATTATTAATGAATAATAAAACTGGTAAAATAGTAAAAATTGTTAGTAATTTATATACTGTAAGTTCAGATAATAAATTATTTGAATGTAGAGCAAGGGGGAAATTTCGTTTCGACAAAATTTCTCCTCTTGTTGGTGATATAGTTGATTTTGATGCAAATGAAAATTATATAATAAATATTCACGAAAGAAAAAATTCTTTAAATAGACCCCAAATAAGTAATGTTGATGTTGCTTTAATTGTAACAAGTATTAAAAAGCCTGATTTATCGCTTAATTTACTTGATAAATTAATTTTAGTTATAAAACATAGCAATATTGAACCGGTTATTTGCGTTACAAAAATGGATTTAGTGTCATTTTTTAGTAGAGGTGTTTATAAAAAACTATTTAAATATTATGAAAATATTGGTATTAAAGTTTTTTATAACAATGATTTAAGTGGTTTAAAAAAATATTTAAATAAAAAAATAGTTGTTTTAACCGGTCAAACTGGAGCTGGTAAATCATCTTTATTAAATAAACTTAATAAAGATTTAAATTTAGATACAAATCCTATATCTGAGGCTCTAGGTAGAGGAGTTCATACAACTAGACATACAGAAATTCATGAAATAAGCAATATTTATTTTGCTGATACACCTGGTTTTTCATCTATTAATTTAGATGGAATTACTAAAGAGTCTATATTAGTTGGATTTCCTGAATTTAGTAATTATGAATGCGATTTTAAAGATTGTAAACATATTGATGAAAAATCATGTAAGGTTAAAGATGCAGTAAATAGTAAAAAAATCTTGAAATCAAGATATGAAGACTATAAATTATTTATGAAGGAGCTTGATTAGTATGCTTAGTATTTCTTATATTAGTAGTGTATATGATAGAAAAAAAACAATTGAACTTCTTGATAAAATAAATGAAGTAGATTTTATTCATCTTGATTTAATGGATGGAAAATATGTTGATGAGAAAAACTTTGAAATTGATGAAATATTAGAAGATTTTAAAGATATAAAAAAACCACTTGATGTTCATCTAATGGTTAAAAATCCAGAAGATTACATTGAGAAGTTAAGTAAGCTTAAACCTAAGTGTATAAGTTTTCATCCTGAGGCAACTTCTTCACCTAGAAAAGTAGTAGATCAAATAAAATCTTATGGTATTAATGCAGGCATTGCTATTAATACTAATATAGATGTAAGATCTTATGAATCTTTATATGATAAAATTGATACACTTCTTCTTATGACTGTAACAGCAGGTTATGGTGGTCAAAAGTTTTTAAAAACTTCATATGGAAGATTAAAAGATATTGAAAGTTTTAAAGATAATTATCATTTTTTACTTGAAATAGATGGTGGAGTAAATAAAGATATTTATAAAGATGTTAAATCTTATCCAATAGATATATTTGTAGTTGGTTCTTATGTATGTGGAAATGAAAATTTTCAAAGACCAATAAAAGAATTATTAAAATAATAGAATGAATTGAATTAATTATTTTTATTCTAAAAAACTCAATTATAAAGAATCAGGTGATAAAAGAATTATTATTAGTATTTAAAAAAATATTTTTTAAGGAGGATATAATGAAAATTAGATATTTATTAATTATTTTTATTTTTGTGTTTATTATTGCTAAAACAGATAATGTATATGCAAAAGCATATTTTACAACTAAAAATGGTTATTCTTTAACAAAGGAAGAATATGATAATTTGTCAAGTGTATTTAGTCCAACTACAATATCAATTTTATCAAATGAGGCCCTAGATTTATTAAAAAATGACCATACATTATCTAAAAAAGAAGATACAAAATATTATCGCTTTGATGAGTGGAAAGACAATTTAGGTAATGTGATTTTATCAACTAATATAGAGGTTGATAAAGAAACTGCTGAAACCTTTCATAATGATTTTGATAGAAGTGGTTCTGATACGCATACAACAAGTATGAAGTCTTTAACACTTCAGGTAGTTCAAAATGATCAAAGTGTTAGAGTAGCAACGTTAACTAATACTTGGCTTTCAATCCCAAGTACCAAATCATTTGATGTAATTGGATTAAGGATTAATAATACTGCAAGTTATTTAACACTTAGTTCAATAAGCGGTGTACAAATACATGATGGAATAACTATTAATTATTATGGAAATGGTTCTAATACTAAAACCTCTAATTCCAAACATGTGGGAATTTCTATGAATATTGTAAATAACGTTACAAATTCACTTCAAAATCAACTTACTGTAGTATATCTTGCGGCACAAGGACTTGATGCGTATGGAGCTTATCAACACGCTAAATCTGATGTAACTTTATCACAATCACAAAATTATTCTTTTAGCGCCAATGGTAAAGGCGGAGTTTTTAAATTCGCTAACAGTGTAAATCCTAAGTATGATGATATGCAAGGTGTTCATGTCAATTTTTAGTAATTATGCAAAATGGTTTAAGTAGCGTATAATGTTTTATGAATAAAAATAACTTTAATAATGAACACATTTACAGTGAGGAAAGAAGACAAGCAACATTAGATTACATAAGACTTTCCCAAGATGTTAACGAGCAAAAGAAAATAAAGATTTTGAAAATTATTTTTATATTTTTGATAGTTCTTATAATAAGGGGTATATTTGGTCCTATTTATATTAAAAACATTTTTGGTTACCCGTCATCAAATAATAGATATTTTGATGTTAAAGTAAATGAATTATCTTTAAAAAACACTTCATATAAATTAATACACAGTTTTCCAATTGTACCCTTTTTTGTTTATTTAAAAAGTACTTATGAAGATACTTTATTATATGCGAATGAACCTATAACTGGTTATTCCGAATTTAATAATGAAAAAATAATTATTGATATAGATAGTTATGAATGTTACTATGGAAAAAACCGTATTAAATGTCGTTATTTTAAAGATATTAAACCTGAAAAAAAACCAATTAAATTAAAGAATATGGAAATTTATAGAATAAGCAATGGTTATGGCCAAGTTTATAAAGGAAAATTTAAAAATGATATTTCAAAATATTTAGAAAAAAGTGGATTGTATAATATAACTATTGATTGTGAGTATAATCATACAAAATGTCAAATAAATTTTAATATTAAAAAGATAAACAGTTTTATTAACTAATAAATCTATATTACTAAAAAATATAACAGTTTAATACTGTTATATTTTTTTATTTGACATTATTTGATAAGTTAAAGTAGAATAAAATTAACAGGGTGGTTATGGGTTATGAGCGAAAGAGAAATATCAACAACAGATTTAATAGTACCAGATTTAGATATACTTTATAACAAAGGTATAATAAATAATATTACTGAATTATATAATTTAAATAAAGATAATTATTTAAAGACATATCCTTCTTTAAATAATGTTGATCAAGAAGTAATTCCAGTATATATGGCATATTTTGCAATATGTAATTATTATCTTGAAGAGGGGATATCTGATTTTACCGAATTTTTATCACAACTACAAAATAAAAAAATTATTACTAATTTAATTGATGCTATTATTCAGGAATTTTCATATTTATTAATGGAGCTAAATCTAGATGAATCTATGTATCAAGTAAGTTATGAAGAATACCAAGAAACTTTTAGAACTAAACTTGTTAAAGATCCTAAAGTACTAAAATTTATGAATGAATTATATAATGATAGGTGCATAAATGCAGTTAAAGGATATATACTTTCAACAGGCGGACTTAGTGTTGAAAAAATTGGTTTAGATTTAACTAGTGATGAACTAAATGATTTAGGTGTATATATTTTCTATAGTTCTTTATATTCATGTTATAAAACTATGTGTTGTAATTTTGTAGAAAAAATCCAATTTAAAAACGGAATTAAAAAATTAGAAGTAACAGATTTATATGATCTTGCAGAAACTTATTTTAAAGCATTTGATGAAAATTTATATTCTTTTGATGAATATTCTGCTTATCTTACAAAAAGAAAAAGATTTGCTCTTGAGATTCTATCTCTATCAGAATTTCAATATGCTCAATATAAAGGTGCTTCAAGAAAAAGAGAAGAATAAAAAAACAATGAACTATTTGTTCATTGTTTTTGCTTCTCTTGCACTAATAATTACTTTTTGTCCATTAATAGTCTTTTTTTGAAGATTTGGTTTTTGTTTTGTTTTAGTTGCATTACATGCATGACTTCTTAAGTTACCACTTAATGGTTTTTTCTTTGTTACTTTTGTTGCCATAATCTAAGCCACCTCCAATTGAATTACTTAAAAATGATACCAAAAATAATGCTTAAAGTCAAATAAAATAAGGTTTTATAATGCTTTACTTTGTGTTATCATAATATAAATTATTATGTATAAGGTGATTAAATATGACAATAGAAGAATTTATGAGCGAATTTACTAAACAAATGGAGAAGAAAAACATCTTAGTTTTAACAGGTGCTGGGATATCAACTCCTAGTGGAATTAAAGATTTTAGAGGTGCAAATGGTATTTATAAAGATGCAGAAGATGGCATTTCTATACTTACTTCTGGATATTTAGAAGAGCATCCAGAAGAGTTTTATAGATTCTATAGAAAATATATTTTAACTAGTGATGATATTAAACCTAATTTAGCTCATGAAGTACTTGCTGATTTAGAAAATGATGGATACATAAGAGCTTTATATACACAAAATATAGATGGACTTCACCAAGCAGCTGGTTCAAAAAATGTAATAGAACTACATGGCGGAACTAGTTTTAGCTGTATAAATTGTAAAAAAGAATACTCATATGATGAAGTAAAAAATATGGATTTTGTGCCACACTGCACAGAATGTGGTTCATTAATTAGACCTAATATTGTTTTTTATAATGAAAGTTATAAACCTGGAGTATTAGATCAAGCTGATAATGATTTTATGTATGCAAAAACTTTACTTATTATAGGTACTGGACTTGAGATTTATCCAATAAGAGTATTAGTGCATCATTTTATTGAAACTATGCACTTAGCTAGATTTAATGGTAAAGATAAAAAACTATTTTTAATAAATATGGGTCCAACATCAATCGATGGATTTAAAGAAGATGTTATTAAATATGATGGTGATGTTATGGACTTTGCTAGAAGTTTAAAAAAATATCGTGATGAAAAAAATAAATAGAAAATAATTTATGATATACTTTATTTAGAGGGTGGGTGAATAGTCATGCAGATTCCAATTAAGATTACAACTGAATATACACTTTTATCTAGTTTGATTACACTTGATAAACTTTTTCCTGCTCTTAAAAAAAGTAATGTAACTGTTGCTGGAATTTGTGATGATAATTTACTTGGTTCTTATTTGTTTTATAAAGAATGTAAAAAAAATAATATAAAACCAATTATTGGTCTTGAAATATTTATAGATAATAAAAGCATTTATTTATATGCTAAAAATTATGATGGTTATAAAGATTTACTTAATATAAGTTATTTAAGTCAAGAAAGAGAACTTACTATTTTTGATGTGTCTAAAATTAAAGATAATATAATTATTATTGTCCCATATGCATCTAAAGAATTTGCTAAAGAATTTAAAGATTTTGATTTATATGTTTCATATTCAACAATTGAAGAAAAGAAGAATATTTTAGTTACTTCATATAAAGAAGTACACTTAGATGATATTAGAGCAATAGAAGATGAAGATTTAAAATATCTTAATTATTTACAATTAATTAAAAGTGGTAAAACAGTAGAAGAAATAGATGAAAATAATTATATTTCCCTTGATACTTTTATTAACAGCACTGAAGGATATGATTATAGTGAAATTATTAATAAAATAGATATTACTTTTCCTGAAAAACCTAATTATTTACCTAAGTATCCAACAGATAAGGATCCATATAATCTACTTGGTAGTTTATGTATTAAAGGTTTAAATAAAAGATTACATAATGAAGTATCTGATAATTATAAACAAAGACTAAATTATGAACTTGAAACAATTAAAAGTATGGGTTTTGTTGATTATTTTTTAATTGTTTATGATTATGTTTTATATGCTAAAAAAAATAAAATATCTGTTGGTCCAGGAAGAGGATCTGCTGCTGGATCTTTAGTAAGTTATTGTTTAGGAATAACTGATATAGATCCGCTTAAATATAATTTACTTTTTGAAAGATTCTTAAATCCAAAAAGAGTAACTATGCCTGATATTGATATAGACTTTGAAGATGAAAGAAGATATGACATCATTAACTATGTTAAAGATAAATATTCTTTTGATAAAGTAGGTTTAGTTATTACTTATGGAACGCTTGGTTCTAAACAAGCTTTAAGGGATGTTGCTAGAATACTTAATATTGAAGATAGCACTTTATCAAGATTAATGAAATATATTGATGCTGATAAAACACTTGTTGAAAACTATACTGATAATGTAAAAAAAGTTCTTAATGAAGATAGTAACTTAAAGAAATGTTATAAGATAGCAAGTAAGTTATACGGACTTAAAAGACATACTTCTGTTCATGCAGCTGGAGTTGTTATTTCAAGTGAAAACTTAAAAGATATTGTTCCAGTTATTAAAAATGAAAATGGACTTGTTGTTGGTTTAACAAAAGATAACTTAGAAGAAAATGGATTACTTAAGATGGATTTCTTAGGTCTTAAAAATCTATCAGTTATTAAAGAAATTGTTAATATTATTAAAGAAGATGATAAAAACTTTGATTTATCAACTATACCACTTGATGATAGTAAGACTTATAGATTACTATCAAGTGGTAATACTAAAGGAATATTTCAATTTGAAACTCCAGGTATGCAAAATTTACTTGTTAAGTTAAAACCAACAAGTTTTTCTGATTTACTTGTTGCTATTGCTTTATTTAGACCTGGACCTATGGATAATATTGATTTATATATTAAAAATAAAAATCATCCAAATTTAATTAAATATCCAGATAATTCACTTAAAGATATTTTAAAAGAAACTAATGGCATAATTGTATATCAAGAACAAATCATGCAAATTCTACAGTTCATGGCTGATTATTCATTTGCAGAAGCAGATAATATTAGAAGAGCTATGAGTAAGAAAAAAGAAGAAATAATTTTAAGTGAAAAAGAGAACTTTATTTCTAGATCAGTTGATAAAGGTTATCAAAAAGATGTTGCTGAAGAGATATATAATTTAATACTTAAATTTGCTGATTATGGATTTAATAAAGCTCATAGTGTTGCTTATGCTTTGATTGGTTATGAAATGGCATATTTAAAAGCTAATTATCCAGATAAGTTTATTGTTGCTAACTTAAATATATTTGGTAAAGCACAAATTAAATGTAAAGAATATTTAATGGAAGCTTTAAAATTTCATTTAAAACTTCATAAACCTTTAATTAATAAAAGCACTAATATGTTTATTATTAAAGGAGTAAATATACTTCTTCCACTAAATCAAATTACTGGTATTACTGAAGAATTTGCTAGTGCTATAACTATTGAAAGAGAAAAAAATGGGGAATATAAAAGTATTTTTGATTTTGTTAGAAGAGTACCAGTAAAGTTTATTAATAAAAATAATATTGAAAAGTTAATAAATGCTGATGCATTTAGAACTTTTGGATATAATATGAAAACTTTAGTTAGTAATATTGATTCAATACTTAATTATGCTGAAATAGCAAATGGACTTGAAGAAGGAGAAATTCAAGAACCATATTTAATTATTGAAAAAGATTATCAAGAAAAAGAATTAAGATTAATTGAAAAAGAAATATATGGTTTTTATATTTCGAATCATCCATCATCTGCTTATCAAGAAAAAGTTGTAAAAATAGAAAATGTATCTAAATATTTTGATAAACAAGTTAACATGGTTCTTGTTATTGAAAATATTGATACTTTTAAAACTAAAAAAAGTGAGAATATGGCATCTATTTTAGCATCAGATGAAACAGGCGAAATAGAACTTATAGTATTTCCAAGAAATATTAGTTTAATTGAAAAGGTGACTGTTGGAGATATTATATTAGTTAAAGGCACTGTTGGAAAAAGATATAATGACTATCAAATTTTAGTTAACACAATTGATAGAAAAAAATAGTAAAAAAAGAAATCACTTTATGTGATTTTTTTTTATTATATGTTATAATAATTTTAGTCGTAAAATTCAAGGGAGGTTTTATATATGAATGATACTTTGCAAAGATTTTTTGATAGTATTAGTTTTAAACCAAGTTCTATAGAAAACTTCCAGAATGTTCTTGTTGAAAAAGTAGTTCTTAATAAAAAAAGTGAAGTTTTTACTGTGCACTTAAATTCTCCATCACTTATTAATTTAAAAGATATAAAGAAACTTATTTCATGTGCTAATAAAGGTATTAATGGAGAAAAAAAGTGTAAGATTGTTTTTAAATATGAAAATTTAACAGATGAAGATATTAATAATTATATTAGTGAAATGATTAATAATCTTGCTAAGAAAAGACCATCTTTAACAAGTTTACAAAATACTATTATTGAAAAAGATGGAGAAATAATTATTATTGAAGTAACTAGTAAAATAGAAGAAACTGAAATTAATAAAGAAGCTAAAAAAATTACTGCAGAACTTCTTAGTTTTGGACTTCCTGAATTTATAATTACAACAAGATTAAATGATGCAAAACGTGATGAAATTATAAATGAAATTAAGAAAAGTAAAGAAGAAGTTAAATTAGAAGAAGTAAAAGAAGAAGTATCTCCGGTTATTTATGGTAAACATTATGATGGAGAAATATCTTTAATAAATGATTTAAATACAGAAATGAAAAATGTGCTTGTTGAAGCATATGTTTTTGGAACTGATTTTGTTGAAAGACAAGGTCAAAAAGGTATGATTTATATCTTTAATTTAAAGATTAGTGATAAAACTAATAGTATTATGGCTAAACTTTTACGTTTTGATGAAGAAGAATATAAGTATATTTCTAAAAACTTAAAGGAAAATAATTGGTATCGTTTTTATGGAGATGTCCAAAATGATAATTATTTAAAAGATTTAGTATTTAATATTAAATCAATTGAAAAGATTCCTAATAAAGAAGAAGCAAGAATTGATGATGCTCCTATAAAAAGAGTAGAACTTCATGCTCATACAATGATGAGTCAAATGGATGGTTTAACTAAAGTTGATTTAGGAAAACATACTTGTGAACTTGTTTCTAGATGTATTGAAATGGGTTATAAGGGAGTAGCAATAACTGATCATAATGGTTGTCAAGCCTTCCCAATAGCTTATCAAATTATAAGTGGATATAATAAAAAACAAGAAGATCCTTCTAAAAAGTTTAAAGGTTTATATGGAACAGAACTTACTTTAGTTGATGATACAACTACAATAGTAAAAGATCCAACTGATGAAAAACTTGAAGGTAATACTTTTGTTGTATTTGATACTGAAACAACTGGTTTTAATGCTGCTGGTGGAGATCAAATGATTGAAATTGGTGCAGTTAAAATTAAAGATGGCGAAATAATTGATAGATTTGATAAATTTATTAACCCTGGATACCATATTCCTGATAATATTACAGCTTTAACTGAAATCACTGATGAAATGGTTAAAGATGCTGATGATGAAAAAACAGTCACTCAAGAATTTCTAGATTGGTCTGGTAGTTTACCTATGGTTGCCCATAATGCTAAATTTGATATTTCGTTTGTTCAAATGGCAATGAAAAAATATGATATGGGTGAATTTAAAAATACTGTTATTGATACTTTAGAGTTATCAAGACAATTAGATCAAGGATTTGCTAGACATAGTTTATCAGCACTTGTTAAAAGATATAATGTTCCATTTGATGAAGAATCACACCATAGAGCTGATTATGATGCTGAGGGAACTGCTTTAGTATTTGATAAAATGCTAAAAAAATTATTACAACAAAATATTGAAACTGTTAGTGATATTGATTCAAAACTTGTATCTAAAGAAGAAATACATAAATTTGGTAGAACATTTCATTTTAATGCAATTGCACTTAATAGAAATGGTCTTAAGAATTTATTTAAAATCATTTCACTTGCTAATACTAAGTATTTATATAAAACACCTAGAATACCAAGAAGTGTTTTAAATGAACTAAGAGATGGACTTATACTAGGTAGTGGTTGTTATGAGTCAGAAGTCTTTATTGAAGCAAGAAGTAAAGACTCATCAGACTTAGCCAATATAATTAAATTTTATGATTATGTAGAAGTTCAACCACCAGAAGTATATTCTCATTTAATTCAAACAGGTGATTTTAAAGATAATTATGAACTAGAAGCACATATAAGAAAAATAATTGATGAAACAAAGAAAAATGGTAAGTTAATTGTTGCAACAGGTGATGTACACCATTTTGATAGAGAAGATAAGATTTACCGTGAAATAATTGTTAATCAAAAAGTACCTGGTGGAGGAAGACATCCACTTGCTAAAAAAGAAATTAAATCTATTCCTTCACAACACTTTAGAACTACAAAAGAAATGATGGAAGATTTTGTTTTCTTAAATAATGATGCATTAATTAAAGAAATTGTTATTGATAATCCAAATAGAATTTTAGATATGGTTCAAGAAATTGAAGTTATTATTGATACTCATGGTGTTCCTTTTTCACCTAGAGTTAGAAGTGATGATGGAGAAACATATCTAGATTGTAAGAGAGTTGTTACAGACTTAGTTTATGATAAGGCAACATCTTGGTATGGTAATCCACTTCCATCAAATATTGAAGAGCGTATTGCTAAAGAATTATATGGAGATATTGTTTACACATACTGGCATGAAAAAATAGATAAATTGAATCCGGATATTTCTAATGATGAATTAAATAAAAAAACTTTAGAGAATGTTCATGATTCTATTTTAGAAGGATTCGATAAAATTCATAAAATTGTTGAAGAATATGTTATTAACCACTGGATTACTGAAGATGGTGATCAAACACCTGATAAAGTTGAAAGTAAAGTTAAGGATAGTTTAGGTGGAATTATTGGTGGAGGATTTGACCCAATTTACCTAATTGCACAAAGACTTGTTAAACACTCAAATGATGATGGATATATAGTTGGATCCCGTGGATCTGTTGGTTCATCATTTATTGCAACTTTAATGGGTATAACTGAAGTTAATCCACTTCCAGCACACTATAGATGTTTAAAATGTCAACATAGTATATTTGATGATGAAGAAGGTAATCCATTAGGTAAAAATTATAATTCAGGTTTTGATTTACCTGATATGAAATGTCCTAACTGTGGAGAAGTAATGAAAAAAGATGGTCAAGATATGCCATTTGCTACCTTCCTTGGATTTAATGCAGATAAGGTTCCAGATATTGACCTTAACTTCTCAGATTTAAATCAAGCATCAGCTCATGAATATACTAAAGTATTATTTGGTGTTGATAATGTATATAGAGCAGGTACTATTGGTACTGTTGCTGATAAAACTGCTTATGGTTTTGTTAAAGGATATTTTGAAGATAAAGGTATTTTATCAACAAGAAATGCAGAAATTGAAAGACTTGCTATTGGGTGTACTGGTGTTAAAAGAACAACAGGTCAACATCCAGGTGGTATTGTTGTTGTACCTGATTATAAAGAAGTATATGATTTTACACCTTATCAATTCCCAGCAGATGATCCAGAGTCTCCTTGGAGAACTACACACTTTGATTATCACTCAATAGAAGATGATTTATTAAAACTAGATATTTTAGGTCACTCTGATCCAACACAATTAAAACTTATTCAAGATTTATCTCATACTGATGTTAATGCCGTACCATTTGATGATAAAGAAACAATGAGTATCTTCTCATCAACTAAAGCATTAAAAGTATCTAATGAGGAAATAATGTGTCCAACTGGAACCTTAGGTATTCCAGAATTTGGAACATCATTTACAATTGGGATGGTTGATGAAATTAAACCAACTAAGTTTGCTGAACTTGTTAAAATAGCAGGTCTTTCTCATGGTACTGATGTATGGCTTGGAAATGCTCAAGAATTAATTAAAAATAATATTGTTCCATTTAGTGAAGTTATTGGATGTCGTGATGATATCATGGTTTACTTAATTTATAATGGCTTAAAACCAATTAAAGCGTTTAAAATTATGGAATTTGTTCGAAAAGGAAAAGCAAGTAAAGATCCAGCTACATGGGCTGAACATAAGCAAACAATGCAAGAAGCTAATATTCCAGATTGGTATATTAATTCATGTGAAAAGATTAAGTACATGTTCCCTAAAGCACATGCTGCTGCATATGTTATGAGTGCATTTAGAATAGCTTGGTATAAAGTTCATATGCCTGCATATTTCTATGCATCATGGTTTTCAACAAAAGCTACTGATTTTGATATAAATGCCATGATTGGTGGATATGATTCTATTAAAGATAAATTAGTAGAAATTAAAAATAAAGGTTATGATGCAACTAATAAAGAAGTTGGTCAATCTGAATCACTTAATGTTGCTCTTGAAATGGCTGCAAGAGGAATTAAAGTTGCTCCATTTGATTTATACAAATGTAAGGGACTTACATTTGGTGTTGAGGATGATAATACTTTACTTCCATCTTTTGTAACTATTGATGGACTTGGTGAAACTGTTGCTATGAAT
The DNA here is from genome assembly GCA_017548925.1 of Bacilli bacterium. Lineage (GTDB taxonomy): Bacteria > Bacillota_I > Bacilli_A > RF39 > UBA660 > RUG13160. The sequence goes on along the minus strand of JAFYYX010000001.1, from coordinate 773,362 downwards.
ATTGAAAAAGAAGCTCAAAAGGGTGAATTTATCAGTATTGAAGATTTCCAATCTAGATGTAAAGTTTCACAAACATTAATTGATAAAATGACTGGTATGGGTATATTTAAAGGTATGCCTGAATCATCTCAGTTAAGTTTATTTTAAAAAGTTCAATTTAATAAATTGAACTTTTTTTATGATATAATTGTTTAAAGGTGATCGTTATGCTTAATCAAGATATTGATACTTTTGTAAGCAATGTTGAAAAGAGTACTGCATATAGTCTTGCTAATAAATATGATGTTCCTAATTTAGAAATTATTAAAAAAAGAGTAGAAGCACAAGGTGCTGATGCTCAAATTGTAGATGATGCTATAGTTTTAAGAAAAAAATTAGAAGCTGAAGCTAAAATAAGAGAAGCACGTAAAATAGAAGAAGAAAAAAGATATAAGAAAGCTAGAAAAGTTGCAATACTAGGTGGCTTATTTAGTGGACTATTTGGAGGTAAATCAAGTACAAAAACTAATCATGTAGATTTATCACCTTGGGAAGTTGATGAAATAAGTAAACAAAATTATGAGCCAATGAATTTTGAAGAAGAAAATATGGATGAAGATGACTTTTATAGTGATGATTTAGATTAACTCAACTTTAAGTTCGTGTTAGTTTTATATAAAAAATAGTATAGTTTGTTTATAAGAAAGGAGAAATGCTAGATGGATCAAATAAAGATAGGTGAGTTTATTGCATCTAAAAGAAAAGAAGTTAATTTAACTCAAGCTGAACTAGCGGAAAAATTAGGTATTACTGATAGAGCAATATCTAAATGGGAAAATGGTGTATGTATGCCAGATGCTGGAACAATTCCAGAACTATGTAAGATATTAAAAATATCTGTTAATGATCTATTTAGTGGTGAAATAGTGGATATGAAAGATTTAGAAAAACATGCAGAAGAAAATTTGCTTAGTTTAAAAAAGAATGAAGAAGAAATGAATAAAAAATTATTCTTTGCTGTTAATATAATTGGATTTGGAAGTACGATATTTTTTGTTGCTTACACAATTTTATTGATGCTTGCTGTAGAAGAAGAATCTAAATATATTTTATTATTTATTCCTGGAGTAATTTTATATTTACTTTGTATGTTTGCAGCTCTTGCACTTGATGCTGCTGCTGGATATCAAGAATGTAAAAATTGTCATCATAAATTTAAACCAACATTTAAAACAATTTTCTTTGCTCAACATATGGGTTATACAAGAAGACTTAAATGCCCTAAGTGTGGTAAGAAGACTTGGTGTAAAAAAGTAATGAAATAAAATTTTTACTTTACAACTTAATTTTTCTTTGCTATTATTTGAAGTAGCAACCAAGATTGACACATTTCTTAAAATTTTGATACCTATCAAATTTTATGGATGTGTTTTTTTGCGTGTTGTTAGAAAGGAGAAAAGATGTCATACATCAAAGTTGACAAGATTAGTAAAACCTTTAAGGTGTCCAAGAGAAATAGTGGACTTAAAAATGCCTTAAAGTCCTTCTTCAAAAGAAACTATGTATTCGTTGATGCTGTGAAGAATATATCGTTTTCAATTGAAAAAGGTGAAATTGTTGGTTATATAGGTCCAAACGGTGCCGGAAAAAGTACAACTATCAAAATGCTTAGTGGAATTTTATTACCAACCGCTGGAAACATAAGAGTTAATGGACTTGATCCATTTAAAGATCGAAAAAAATATGTTTCTAATATCGGTGTTGTTTTTGGACAAAGAAGTCAGTTGGCCTGGGATATACCTGCTGAAGATACTTTTGATCTTCTAAAAGATATCTATAAGGTTCCTGAAAAAACTTACTTAAAAAACGAAACCGAACTTATAAATCTCTTAAAAATTGGAGAAATAATAAAAAAACCAGTGAGGTCCCTTAGTTTAGGTGAGCGTATGAGATGTGAAATTGCAGCATCCCTTCTTCATAGCCCTAAAATATTATTTCTTGATGAACCAACAATCGGTCTTGATGCCGTGAGTAAAAAAATAGTTAGAGACTTTATTCTAAGGATAAATAAAGAAAGAAAAGTTACTGTTATTTTAACTACTCACGATATGATGGATATCGATACTTTAGCTAAAAGAATTATTTTAATAGGTAAAGGTGAGATATTATACGATGGCTCTTTAAACAAACTTAAAACAACATATGGCAGTCACAAAAGTATAGTTGTCTATACAAAAAATATTATTAAAGATATCAAAATAAATGGCATCATAAAAAAAGAAAAATCTGATGGTGGATATAGTTTTATTATTGATTCTAATAAATTATCCATATCAAATTTCATAAATTATTTATCAAAAAATTATGAAATAGATGATATGGATATCGATAATGAATCAATTGATAATATTATCTTAAAACTATATCAAGACTATAAGATATGAGATCATATCTAAGTTATTTTAAACTAAGAATTATTACTAATATACAGTATAGAGCAGCAGCTCTTGCAGGCGTAAGTACACAGTTATTCTTTGGATTTATGTATATACTATTTTATATAGCTTTATATGAATCAAATGCTGGAATAAGTGCTCCAATGAGCCTAGAAAATGTAATATCTTATATGTGGCTTGGTCAAGCATTTTATGCTCTTAGAATACCAGTTTTAAAAGATTCAGAATTACTTAATATGATTAAAGATGGAAACTTAGCATATGAAATAATTAGACCACAAGATTTTTACTTTAAATTCTATATTAAACTATATGCCCATAGATTAATATCTGTAATGCTTAGATTCTTTCCAATTGTAATAGTTTCTGTTTTACTTCCTAAACCATATAATTTAGGAGCTCCTACATCAATAGGTGCATTTATTATATTTTTAGTAATATTAGTATTATCATCATTTTTAATTACAGCTTTATCAATTTTAGTACATTTACTTACAATATTTACAATTGATTCAAGAGGAGTATTTAGTTTTTATGCAGTAATAGGTGAACTATTTATGGGAGGAATTGTTCCAATTCCATTTTTACCTAAAATTCTTAGAATCATAGCTTATATATTACCATTTAGATTCTTATCTGATTTTCCATATCGAATATATATGGGAGATATAAGTATATCTAGTGGAATAAACCTAATACCAATAAATATACTATGGATTATAGTAATAGTATTAATTGGTTATATGGTATCTAAAATAGCTTTAAGAAAAGCAGTGATTCAAGGTGGTTAGGTATTTTATAAATAGCATGAAGCTATGTATAAAAACCAAACTTGAATATAAAGCTTCTGTAATTATAAATTCAATTAGTCAATTCTTAGTTTTCTTTACTTACTACTTTATGGTAGTAGCCTTATTTGATAAATTTAATAATATTAAAGGATTCAATCTATATGAAATCTTTATATGTTTCGGAGTTATTCATTTTGGATATGCTTTTTGTGAAACATTCTTTAGAGGAATTGATAGATTTGAAGATCATATCATAAAAGGATCTTTAGATAGATTCTTAGTTAGACCTAAAAATATTCTACTTCAAATACTTGTTAGTGAAGTAGATTTTGTTAAAGTATTTAAAGCTCTGCAAGCATTAATTATAATTGTTATTGGAATCGTAAAATTAAATATTAATTTAGATATATTAAAGATAGTTACTTTAGCTAATATGCTTATCTCATCAGTTCTGATATTCCTTGGAATATTTATATTTACGGCATCTTACTGCTTTATTACGGTAGATGGATTAGAAGTAAAAAATTTATTTACTGATGGAGGAAAGTATTTAGCTGAGTATCCAATATCTATATATAAAAAGGGAGTATTTATATTTTTTACATTTGTAATTCCGTATGGATTTATAAATTATTATCCACTTTTATATTTAATAGGAAGAACTAATAATATACTTTATGCAATATCACCACTTGTAACAATTTTATTTACAGGTTTATCAGTAGTAGTATTTTATAAAGGATTAAAAAGATATACATCTACCGGATCATAATAAAAAGATGTCGATATTTATCGACGTCTTTTTCTTTATATAACAATATTATTTATTTAAAATAATTTTTAAGTAGGTGATAAATATTAATACTTTTTATGTTGATGAATCAGGGAGCATGACTAAAAAAGGATTGAAATATTTATATAATCAGTATTTTGTAATATGTGTTGTAAATGTAAAAGAACCTAAGATGCTTAAAAGAGCATATAAAAGGTTTGTTTCAGCTAATTTGGATCTTTTAAGACGTGATGATAAACATCATAATATGTTTTATAAATCGGGAAAATTTAAAGAATTAAAAGGTTCATTTATGTCTAAAGAACTTAAAGTAAAATTTGCTGAATTTTTTTGTAGGTGTAATTATATAGAACTATATTATATTTGCTGCTCTAATCAATTAGCGGATAATTATTTTTATACAAATAAAGCTAGAGCATTTAATTATTTAGTTAGATTATGTATTGAATATAATTCTTCAAATAATAATTTAAAAAAAGATTATAATAATTTTCACATTGATGAGAGAAATGTTTCTACAAGAACTATTGATACACTTGAGGAGTATTTATGTATAGAACTTGTTACAGTAAAACATTTACAACTTGGTTTTACAGTTGAATATCATCAAAGTGAGGTAGAGGAGTTAATACAAATAGCTGATGTATTTTCTAATCTATATTACTCATATATTGTTAAAGGTAAAATGTATGATAAAGAGATAAATTATATGAGAAAGAATAATTATATAAAAAATGAATTTTATTTTCCATTTAACTATTGACAATAAGTAAACCTATGATGTATATTTTATTTGTTAGCAGTAAGTCCTTAGAGAGCGCCGCCCGGAAATTGGCTAGGTAAGTGGCATATTAGTTGTCATCGCAATAAGGCAAATAACGTTGTTTAAAAAAGATATTTCCTTTTTGGAAATGTCTTTTTTAATGTTATAATATATTTTAAGATTTATTTAATAAATTTTTATTAAATTATTTTCGAAGGTGATTATCGATGAAAATACTTATTATTGAAGATGAATTTAATTTAGCTGATGCTATTAAAGCCATGCTTTTAAAGAAAAAATATGATGTAACCATTAAAACTGATGGTGATGAGGGCTTGGATGAGGCACTCACTAATATTTATGATCTTATTATTTTAGATGTAATGCTTCCAGGAATTGATGGTTTTGAAATTTTGGAAGAATTAAAAAATGAAAATATTGATAGTAAAGTATTAATGCTTACAGCTAAAAGTACTATTGAAGATAAATTAACTGGTCTTAATAATGGAGCAGATGATTATATTACAAAACCATTTCATATGGATGAACTTTTAGCTAGAGTTAATATTCAGCTTAGAAAAAATAATAAAGATAATAATATTGAAATAGGTAATACAGTTTTAGATATTGATAAACTTTTATTAATTAATAAAGATACGAAAGAAGAAGTAAGTATTATAGGAAAAGAATTTCAACTTCTTGAAAACTTTATGAATAACTTAAATCAAGTTTTAGATAAAGAACAAATCTTTAATAAAATTTGGGGATATGATAGTGAGGTTGAAAGTAACAGTTTAGAAGCTTACCTTTCATTTATAAGAAAAAAACTAAAACTTATAAACTCTAACTTAAATATAAAAGCAGTTAGAAATCTAGGTTATAAGTTAGAGGTGCTTGATGAAAAAACTAAGAGTTAAAGTTTTTGTTACTATCTTTTTAATACTTACAATATTTACTTTTTCTTTATTACTACTTAGTAATTTAAGAGAATATAATAGAGAAAAAAATAGTATTGAAGATGTTTTAAGAAGAAGTAGAATGGGAATCATTCAAACTGATTTTGAAGTATCTGGGCCTGATAGACCTACATTTGATAGAACAAGAAGAGATATCTTTATTGATTACAATGTATATAATATTGCTCTTGATAGTGAAGGTAATTATAAAGAACTTCTTCGAAATACTAATGATGATTTAGATGAATCTGAAGTTAAAAAGTTTGCTGAAAGAGTTTTAAGTACTAAAAAGTCAGATTTAGAGATTAATCTACTTACTAAAAAATATTCATATTCTATAGATAGATTTAATATTTTAACTATTGTTGATAATACTAATCAAACTAATAGAATGTATAGATATATGGTTACATCATTAATAATTTTCTTTATAGTAGAAATCATTGCATATTTCTTAACAAGATTCTTAACTAAGTGGATTGTTAAACCAGTTGAGGAATCTTTTGAAAGAGAAAAAAGATTTATTGGTGATGCATCACACGAACTTAAAACACCTATTGCAGTTATAATGGCATCAGCTGATGCATATGAACAAGATAAAGAAAAAAAATGGCTTAATAATATAAAATCTGAATCTGATCGTATGAATAAACTTGTTACTGAACTTCTTGATTTAAATAGTTTAGAAAATAAAGAGTTTAAAAAAGAACATGTTGATTTATCTAAATTAATTGAATCATCACTACTACCTTATGAAAGTTTATTTTTTGAAAACAGTTTAAAATTCACTTATGATATTAAACCTAATATTAAATGTGAAGTAAATGAAGAAAAGATTAAAGAACTTATAAGTATTTTAATTGATAATGCAATTAAATATAGTAAGAAAAATGGTAAAGTAAAGGTTAGTTTATATACTGATAAAGATATATATTTAAAAGTATCTAATCAAGGTGAAGAAATTAAAGAAGAAGATATAAATAGAATATTTGATAGATTCTATAGAGCTGATAAATCAAGAAATAGAAAATCTAATAATTATGGACTAGGCTTATCTATTGCTAAGAAAATAGTTGATCTACATAATGGTGACATATCAGTTGAATCTAAAAACGAAAAGACTACATTTACAGTAAAATTATAAAAATAAAAACTTTTTAAAAGTTTTTATTTTTTTTAATCTTTGTTTAAGAAATGGTTTATATAATAAGCTTGTAAAATAAAAAAGGAAGTGATGAGTATAAGATAAAAGTTGAAAAAATTTCATGATACTACAATTAACCTACTATAATAATTATTTTTATTTAAGTATGAATTATATATAAATAAATAAACTGCTCCTTTCTATTATTATTTGATAAGAAGTACTTAAATAAAATTTTTATAAACTAAAACCAAATATTTAAAAAATATTTGGTTTTTTAATTTTTGTTTAAGTTTCAACATTTATATTAATAGCGAAAGTGAGGAAAAAGAATGTATATTTTAAAGAATGCAGCAAGAAATATTACAAGAAGTAAAGGAAGAAATATTTTAATAGGTATAATAATTATTGTTATATCTGCAGCATGTGCAATTACTCTTGCTATAAGAGAAAGTGCAAATAAGATTGTTAAATCTTATGTTGAAAAGAATCCATTTAAAGCAGAAATTTCAATGAATAGGAATAAGCTTATGGAATCTTTAAGAGAAGATGATAAATCTCAAGAAGAAATGATTAATGCTTTTAATGAGATTAAATCTATTACTGAAGAAGAGGTTAAATCATACGGAGACTCTAAGTATGTAGATAGTTACTATTACACACTATCACTTGGTATTAATGGTGATGGTTTAACAGAAGCAACTGATAGTTTGGTTAAAGAAACTACAACAACTAAAACTACTACTAGTACAAGAAAATTTAGTGGTGGTGCTCCTAGTGGATTTCCTGGAGGAGGACCTGGAGGATATCCTGGCGGTGGATCATCTACAACTAAAAGAACAACAACTAAGAAAACAGAAAAAATATATAATGAAAAAGCTAGTAAAGGAGCTTTTACTTTAGTTGGTTATAATTCATATGAAGATATGAAGGAGTTTATTAATGGTGAATATAAAATAACTGATGGAGAAGTAAATAGTGATTTTACAGGTAATTATGCTGTTATATCAGAAGAGCTTGCTACTTTAAATGAAATTAAAGTAGGAGATACTATTAAGTTAGTTGATACCGATAATACTAAAAATACTTATGAATTAACTGTTACAGGTATTTATAAAGAAAATAGTGATGAATCTAATAAAGTAACTAACATGTTTTCAAATAGTGCTAATAAGATTATAACTAACACTACTGTAGTTAAAACAATATTAGAAAAAAATGAAGACTTAGAAGCAACTGTTACACCAACTTATATTTTAAAAGATATGAATGATGCTGATATGTTTGCTAGTGAAGTAAAAACTAAAGGTTTAGGAGATTACTATGAAGTAACAAATAATGTTGATGATATTAAAGAAGCAACATCATCAATAACTAATGTTAAAAACTTTGCAACAACATTCTTAATTGTTACTTTAGTTATTGGATCTGTTGTATTAATTGTTATTAATATGATTAATATAAGAGAAAGAAAATATGAAATAGGCGTACTTAGAACTATTGGTATGAAAAAAATTAAAGTAGCATTTCAGTTCATGATGGAACTATTAATTGTTGCTTTAGTATCACTATCAATTGGTGCTGCTGTTGGTGCATTTACATCTGTACCAATTGCAAATAATCTACTTAAATCAGAAATATCAAATGCTGAATCTAAATATGAAGATGCAAGTCAAAACTTTGGTATGACTCCACCTGATGCACCTAGTAGTAGTTCTAAATCATCAAGTAAATCTTCATCAAGTAGATCTAGTAGATTTAATTTTGGTCAATCTAAAATTGAAAAAGTAAATAAGATTAATGCAGTTGTCAATATAAAAGTATTAGGTGAATTACTTGGTATAGGAGTACTACTTACACTTTTATCATCACTTGCAAGTATGGTAGCAATATCAAGATTCTCACCACTTACAATATTAAAGGAGCGTAGTTAATATGAAGAAAAATGACGTAGTACTTAAACTTAGTAGTGTTGCTTATAGATATAGTGATGCTGCAAAAGATGAATTTGTGTTAAAAGATATTAACTATGAATTTGAAACTGGTAAAGTATATGCTATTAAAGGAAAAAGTGGATCCGGTAAAACAACACTACTATCCTTAATAAGTGGACTTGAAAATAAATACCAAGGTGAAATATTATATAAAGATAAACCTCTTAAAAAGATGGATTTAGATACTTATAGAAATAGTAATGTGGGTATTGTATTTCAAAGTTATAACTTACTTCCACAGTTAACAGCTAAGGAAAATATAATACTTTCCATGGACGTATCTAAAGTAAAGGTACAAGATAAGGATAAAAAAGCTATAGAACTAATGGAAGAGGTAGGTTTAAATAAAAATCTAGCTAATAGAAGAGTACTTAAACTTTCTGGTGGTGAACAACAAAGAATTGCTATTGCTAGAAGTTTATCTTACAATCCAGAAATAATACTTGCTGATGAACCAACAGGAAACCTAGATAAAGAAACAGAAAACGATGTTCTAGAAATATTTAAAAAACTTGCTCATGAAGAGGGTAAATGTGTAATTATAGTTACACATTCGCCAAATGTTTGTGAAAAAGTTGATGAAGTATTTGAACTAAAAAAAAGATCTAACAATTAGTTAGATCTTTTTCTATTATTTCAATTAGCTTAGATGTACTAAAACTGTTTATGTGATTATTTAATGTTGCATATCCAATATATCTATTTGGAATACTATCTTTAATATTAAGCTCAAACAATGATTTATTTTTTAAATCCTCATTAATATATTCTTTAGTACACATTCCGATACCATATCCATTTTTTACAAATTCAGCGATTAATGTGTAACTACTTAGTTCAATAGACGGTTCTAAATTTATATTATTTTTTGATGCATAAATATCAATTAAATCTCTACTACTCGATCCTTTAATTTGCATTATCAAGGGATATTTATTTAAATCTTGTAGAAATATATCTTTATTTTGTAAATCTTTATATTTATTAGATGCAATAAATGATGTTTCAATATTTTTAATCTTTTTAATACTTATTTCTTTATCACATATTTTATCGATAAAATGCATTATTACTATATCAACTAATCCGTTTTTAAGTTTATTAATTAATTCTGATCCGATATCTGTAATTATTTTTATTTTTACTTTTGGATAAGTTTTATGAAATAAATTTAAATAAGGAAGTAAGAAGTTTTCTGTAAGATTAGTACTACTTCCTATTTTGATTGTACCAGTTTCTAAATTAACTAAATTAGTAAATTCATTTTCTGCATTTTCAATATATATCATGGCATTTTTTATGTATTTATAAAAAGTTTTACCTTCTTCCGTTAATGTAACACCTTTTTTAGATCTGACAAATAGTGTACCACCTAATTGGTCTTCTAGATTTTTAATTGATTTAGATATTGCAGGTTGAGTTAAATTAAGTTTATTAGCGGCTTTAGTTATATTTCCTTCATTGGCAACTTCATAAAATATTCTATATAATTCAAAATCAATGTTCATATTCATAACTCCTATTTATGTTTATTATAAAAAACATTCATTTTTATTATATTTAATATTTTTTTATAATACAAGTAGGAGGAGATAAATATATGATGAGTGATGAAGGATTTAATGAATGGTATGATAAACTAAAAGAATATGGAGAACAACATTATGCAGGAATTTGTATTGAGTGTATTAGAATAGACATTGGACAAACAAGTGAATCTCTTTGTAGAATGTTTGGTATTGATCCTAAATACTATCGACACAATGTTGTTTTATCTAAAGATTTTAATGAATTAGATATTAATGTTGTTTTTAAACTTTTTTATTTTACAAAAGTGTTGTCAGAAAATAATTATATTGAAAAGTGGACAAGGGATAGATCAAAAAAAGCTAGTGAAATATGTAATAAAGCAATAGAAGATTATATGAATAGATTGGATGATAGAGATTATTTTCAATCTAAAAATAGAGAACGAAAACCAATTGATAATAATAATTAATAGTATTATAATGTTTATAACATCTTATAAAGAGTGATTGAGGGACTAGCCCGTTGAAATCACACCAACCTATTAGATTAGGTGGTAAAGCTAGAACGATAAGATAACAAAAAAGTTTATAAAAGGACTTAAGAGTTATCTTAAGTCCTTTTTCTTATCTAAAAAAAGATGTTAAATATTAACTTTTTATATGAAGGAGGAGTTTATTATGATAGAAAAAGTTAATCCATCTCATCCAGACAAAGTAGCTGATAGAATTGCTGGAGCTATTGTTGATTTAGGATATAAACTAAAAGATAATCCTAAAATAGCAGTTGAAATACTACTTGGTCATGATAATTGTCATATTATTATAGAAACTGATGTTGATTATAAATATGATGATATTTTAAAAATAGTAAATAGAATAGGAGGTAATTTAAAACTTGATTTACAAATAGTAAGTCAAGATGTATATCTTAATAATAATCAAAGGGATATTATTAGATGTGGAGATAATGGAATATTTAAAGGAGTACCTTTAAATGAAGAAGAAATTAAGTTATCCAAAATAGCTCATGATATATACTCTAAATATCCATCTGATGGTAAATATATACTTGATAAAGATAAATTAATAATATGTCAAAGTAATGCATCTAAAGATGAACTATTAAAAGATTATCCTAACGCTATTATTAATCCACTTGGGGATTGGACTGGTGGATCTGATGTTGATTCGGGAGCTGTTAATAGAAAACTTGGTAGTGATATGGCTAGAAGTGTAACTGGTGGTGGTCTACATGGAAAAGATTTATCTAAAGCTGATGTTGCAATTAATATATATGCATTTTTAAAAGCTCAAAAAGAAAATAAAGTTATAGAACTATCTTGTGCTATTGGAGATACAACTGTAGATGGAAAAGAATATAGTGAGATAGTTGAAATAGCAAGAGAGTATATAAATAGTATAGGTGGCTTTGAAAAGCTTGCAGAATGGGGCTTATATTAAAGATTTGTGATATTTTTCACAAGTCTTTTTTGTTTACCTTAATATTTTATACTTTAAGTAAACAATATAAATACTAAGAAAAAAACAAAATAAATTTTATATTGTATATCACGTGTAAAGTCCATATATATGCCGAAAAATAGTACATTCTTAAGAAAACCCTAGTATTTATGTTTTTTTTATCAAAAAATTAATTTTGCAAAAAATCAAAAAGTGTAAAATTTAAAAAAGTTGTGTAAAAAAACATTGATACTTTAAAAATTAAATGGTACGATTTAATTACGATAAAGGTAGGTGAGGTATATATGTGGAATGAAGTTCTCGAAAACTTAGTTGTTGTTAAACGTAGTGGTCAAAGAGTTGACTTCAATGCTTCTAAAGTTGCTATTGCAATCAAAAAAGCATTTGATGCTGTATACCAAGATCCTGATGAAAAACAAATCTATAGTGTATTTGAAAGTGTACTTAAATATATAAATGATAATTATGGTGATCGTAAAACAATAAGTGTTGAAGATATTCAAGATACAATTGTTAATCACTTACAAAAAATGGGATTTACTGAAGTATATAATGCTTATCAAGACTATAGACAAAAAAGAGCTGCATCAAGAAAAGTCTTTAGTGAAAAACAACAACATAAATTTGTAAAAGTTGTAGAAAGTATTGAAAATGTTGATACAACACTTACTCCAAGAAAACTTCTACATAAGTTTGGTAAAACAATTTCTTCTGAATATGCTAAATCATATATTTTAGATTCAAAATATGTAAGAGCATATGAAGAAGGAAATATATATATTCACAATTTAGAATTTTTTCCACTAGGTTATATATCTCATTTAAATTTAAAATTAAATATAAGCGATGATGATGAATTCTTAGATGAATTTATAAGTAGCATTATAAATGCACAAAGTGAAATAAGTTCAGAAATAGGAATTAATAATATAGATACTTTACTAGAAGGGTATTTTCTAAATCACTATAAAAATACTTTAAAACAAAAACTTAAGTGTTATTTTGAAGTAAATGGTATTTCTGAATTTGTTCCTTTTAATAAAGTGGAAGAAATAATTAATAAAGTAAATGATATTGATATTGATGTTAGTTATTTTGAACAATACATCAGTAATTCAATTTTAAAAAATGTATTTAAAATTATTATTAAAGATACATATGAAAGTGAAAAAGCATTTATTGTTTCAACTATCTCAAGAATATTTAATAACTTAAAAACTTATCAAACAAGTAATGGTTATACAATAAGTGTTAGTACAAGTTATTCGAGTGTAGCAACATTTATTAAAGAAACAATTATTTCATATTTAAATGATAATAAAGCACTTGATAATGTACACGTAGTATTTAAAATCGTTCATGATATTGATGAAGGATACTTAGGAAGAATAGCAAGCTTAATAATAAATCAAAAAAATGTATTTATTTCATTTCCTAGTAGTTCATATAACAAAGATACAACAAATGATGTTGAATACTTTAGTAATGGTCTTAGAATATTTGAATCACTTAATGATGAAAAAAGATCAAATGGAAGAATGATTGTTACAAGTACTTCAATTAATATGGCAAGACTTGGACTTAAATATCTTAATAATCACAACATTTCACATTTTTATGAAGAACTTGATTCTTTGTTAGAGTTAACAAAAAATCAATTACTCCTTGCTTTTGAAACAATGGGTAATAAAAGTAAAGAAAATTATCAAGTTCTATTTAATGGAAATGTACTTGGTGATGAAAGATTGGAACCAGGTCAAAAAATTAGAAAGATTTTAAAATCTGGAGTTGTAAATATTGGACTTGTTGGTTTAAAAGAATGTGTTCTTTCATTTGAAACTGATGAAACAAAACAATATGAATTATTAATAAAGATTTTAAAATACATTGATAAAAAGATTAAACAATTCTCAGATGAAACAAAACTTAATTTTCAAATGTTTGAACCAAGTGGTTTAACATCAAGAAAACATTTCATTGGAATTGATAAATCAATATATGGCATGCATAAAGAGATAACAGATAAAAATGCCTACGAATTAATAGATACAGCGAAATTTATTACAAATAATAAGGAACTATCAAAAGTGCAAGAACTACTATCTGGTGGATGTCTTGCAACAATTAATATTTCTAATAAAACCAATAATAAGAAAATTGTAGATCAAATAATTGGACTTATGAATGATGACATCGGATTTGTAAAATTACAGGTTGATAAATAATGAGAATTGCTGGATTTCAAAAATTAACACTTTTAGATTTTCCGGGTAAAGTCTCATGCATACTTTTTACTCAAGGTTGTAATTTTAAATGTTCATATTGTCAAAACTCTGGTTTAATTGGACATGAAAATGAAGAACTAATTGATGAAGAAGAAATATTTTCTTATTTAAATAAAAGGAAAGGGGTAATAGATGGCGTTGTTATCAGTGGGGGCGAACCTACAGTTCAAGCAGACCTAACTAGATTTATTAGAAGGGTCAAAGATATGGGCTTTTTAGTTAAACTGGATACTAATGGTAGTAATCCTGATATCTTGGAAGAACTACTTAATGACAACTTACTTGATTATGTTGCAATGGATATTAAAAATCCTTTGCCACTATATAAAGAAGTTTGTTGCATAAGTCCAAAAGTAGATAAACTAAAAAGAAGCATTGAACTACTTAAAAATTGTTCTATAGATCATGAATTCAGAACAACAATCATAAAAAACATTCATGATATAGATAAAATCTTCGAAATTTGTGAGTATGTTGATGGGAATAAGATGTATTTACAAAATTTTGAACAAAGTGAAAATGTTTTAGGTAAAAACCTAGAATCATTTTCAAAAGAAGAATTACTTGATATACAAAAGAAGATGAAAGGGAAATATCCTAACGTTAAAGTTAGGGGAATATGAGGAGGTAAAGAAAATGTATAAAGTAAGAAAAAGAGATGGAAAAATTGTTCCATTCGAAATTGAAAAAATCAAGGGGGCTATTACAAAAGCATTTGATGCAGAGGAAGTTAATTATGATGAAAATGTAATTGATTTTCTATCACTTAAAGTAACTGCAGCATTTGCACCTGAAGTAAAGGATAACATTATAGATGTTGAAGTTATCCAAGATAAAGTTGAGGAAGTATTATCACAAGCTGGTTATACTGGAGTTGCTAAAGCATACATTCTATATCGTAAATTACATGAAAAACAAAGAGCTATGCAATCAACAATCCTTGACTATAAACAAGTTGTTAATAGTTATATTAATGTAACTGACTGGAGAGTTAAAGAAAACTCAACAGTTACATATTCAGTTGGTGGTTTAATTCTATCTAACTCAGGAGCTATTACAGCAAACTACTGGCTATCTGAAGTATATGATGAAGAAATAGCTAAAGCACATAGAGATTGTGATTTCCATATCCATGATTTATCAATGCTTACTGGATACTGTGCTGGTTGGAGTTTAAAACAACTTATTAAAGAAGGTTTAGGAGGAGTTCCTGGTAAAATTACATCAGCACCTGCTAAACACTTATCTACATTATGTAATCAAATGGTTAACTTCTTAGGTATCATGCAAAATGAATGGGCTGGTGCTCAAGCATTCTCATCTTTTGATACATACCTTGCTCCATTTGTTAAAATTGATAATTTAAATTATCACGATGTTAAACAATGTATTCAAAGTTTTGTATATGGCGTTAATACTCCATCAAGATGGGGTACTCAAGCTCCATTTACAAACATAACACTTGACTGGGTTGTACCAAATGACCTTGCTGAACTTAACTGTTTAATTGGTGGAAAAGAAGTTGACTTTAAATATAAAGATTGTCAAAAAGAAATGAATATGATTAATAAAGCATTCATCGAAATAATGATCGAAGGAGATGCTAATGGACGTGGATTCCAATATCCAATTCCAACATATTCAATTACTAAAGACTTTGATTGGTCTGAAACAGAAAATAATAAATTATTATTTGAAATGACAGCTAAATATGGTACTCCTTATTTCTCAAATTATATTAATAGTGATATGGAACCATCTGATGTTAGATCAATGTGCTGCCGTTTAAGACTAGACTTAAGAGAACTTCGTAAAAAATCTGGTGGATACTTTGGTTCTGGTGAATCAACAGGATCTGTTGGTGTTGTAACAATTAACATGCCAAGAATTGCATATCTATCTAAAGATGAAAATGAATTCTATGAAAGACTAGAAAAATTAATGAATATTGCTGCAAGAAGTTTAAAAATTAAACGTAATGTAATCACTAAACTCCTTGATGAAGGATTATATCCATATACTAAGAGATACTTAGGAACATTTAATAACCATTTCTCAACTATTGGTTTAGTTGGTATGAATGAAGTATGTTTAAATGCTAAATGGATTAAAGAAGATTTAACTCATGAAAATGCACAAAAATTTACTAAAGATGTTCTTAACTTCATGAGAGAAAAATTATCAGATTACCAAGAAGAATATGGAGATTTATATAACCTTGAAGCTACTCCTGCTGAATCTACTTCATATAGAATGGCTAAAAAGGATAAAGCACTATATCCAGATATTATTACTGCATCTGATGATGAAACTCCATATTACACAAATAGTTCACACTTACCTGTTGGATATACTGATGATATATTTGCTGCTCTTGATATTCAAGATGACTTACAAACACTTTATACATCAGGAACTGTATTCCATGCATTTATGGGTGAAAGACTTGAAGATTGGAAAGCTGCTGCTAACTTAGTTAGAAAGATTGCTGAAAACTATAAACTTCCATACTATACAATGAGTCCAACATATTCTGTATGTAAGAATCATGGATATATTAAAGGTGAAGTTTATAAGTGTCCTGAATGTGGTGAAGAAACTGAAGTATATAGTAGAATTACTGGTTACTATAGACCTGTTAAGAACTGGAATGATGGTAAATCTAAAGAATTTGAAATGAGAAAAGAATATGACATGTGCAAAGCTTTAAAATCAACTAAGAAAAAAAATGTTAAATGTGAAGATAAAGCTTGCAAATGTGAAGAAGAAAAAGTAAAAGATGGTGTTTTACTATTTGGAACTAAAACATGTCCTAACTGTGCATCAGCAAAAAAACTTTTAGAAAAATATAAAGTTAAATATGAATTTGTTGATGCTGAAGAAAATGTTGAAATGACTAATAAGTTTGGTGTAAAACAAGCTCCTACATTAATTGAAATTAAAAAAGGAAAAATGGAAGTAATACCAAACTTATCAAATATTAAAAAATATGCTGAAAGCTTCAAAAAGTAGGTTTTAAGCTTATGTACGACGTAATTATTATAGGTGGAGGTCCTGCAGGTATAACTGCAGGCATCTACTGCAAAAGAGCTAATCTTAAAACTATTATTTTTGAAAAAGAAGCTATTGGTGGACAAATAGCATCTAGTCCACTAGTTGAAAACTTCCCAGGATGTAAATCTATAAGTGGAGCCCAGCTTGCGACTAATTTTCTTGAACAAGCTGAAGAGCTTGGCGTTGAGATAGAGATAGAAGAGGTACTCGAGATTATACCGGGCAAAATAAATAAGGTAAAAACCGATTTTGGAGAGTACGAATCTAAAGTTGTTATTATCGCAACGGGCTCTAAGTATAGACTATTAGGTCTTCCTAAAGAAGTTGATTTTATCGGAAAAGGAATTGCTTTTTGTACATCATGTGATGGAGCATTCTTTAAAGGTAAAACTGTAGCGGTTATTGGTGGAGGTAACTCAGCTGTTGGTAATGCACTTTATATGGCTAATTTATGTAAGAAAGTTTATTTAATAGATATATGTGATCATTTAATTTGTGAAAAAACTTTAGAGGCTAAACTTAGAAGTTTAGATAACGTTGAAATTATTCAAGAAACAGGTGTTAAAGAACTTCTAGGTGACGATGAACTTAAAGGCATTAAACTTACTAATGATAGAGTAATTGATCTTGA
Source organism: Bacilli bacterium (assembly GCA_017548925.1). Lineage (GTDB taxonomy): Bacteria > Bacillota_I > Bacilli_A > RF39 > UBA660 > RUG13160. The sequence goes on along the minus strand of JAFYYX010000001.1, from coordinate 755,505 downwards.
TGGTATGTTTATATCTATTGGTATGGTTGCTCAAACTGATTTAGTTAAAGATTTAGTTAAGTTAAGTCCACAAAAATATATTGATAGTGAAGATTGCACTACAGAAAAAAATGGTATCTTTGTTGCAGGAGATTGTAGAACTAAAAATATTAGACAACTTACTACAGCAGTTGCAGATGGTACTACTGCTGCAATAAATGCTATTAAATATATTGAAAATTATAAATAGTATATAAAAATGACCTAATCTTAATTAGGTCTTTTTTTCCTATATGTTATAATTAGTGTAGGTGATAAAATATGACAGATTCAAATATAATTGATAACTTTATAGATGATAGAGAATTTAGAAATTATGTAGTATCTTTACTGCCTAAGCTTGGTTATGAATTAATTTCTATTGATGACATTAGAATATCTGATGAAGATATCGAAAATAATAATGATGTTTTAGCTAGAAAAGATGGTAGAAGATATGCTATTCAAACATATTTAAATCAAGATATAACTTATGATGAAATTAATGAAGCTATCTTAGATAAATTATTTGAGCATACTTCATATGCTTTAATTATTACTAATAAATGTATTGATAAAGATGTTAAAGAAAAAGCTGAAGAAAGAAATCTTGCTTTAATAGATAGAGAAGATTTAATTCAAGTTATTCCTCAAGAGTAGATATGTATATGAAGAAAATATTATATATATTATTTTTACTTATTATATCTATAACTATTGTAGGTTGTAGTGATAATAAAACGGTAGAAAAGGTTAGTGATACTGTGAAAGTATTTATTAATGATAAAGAATATAAACTTAATTTATATGATAATGAAACTTCAAGTAGTTTAGTTAAGTTATTTCCAATTGAAGTAACTATGAAAACATTAAATGAAAATGAAGTTTATGTTTACTTGGATGAAAAGTTACCAACTAATTCATCTAATCCTAAAACTATACATTCAGGTGATGTAATGCTTTATGGTGATAACTGTTTAGTTATTTTTTATAAAACATTTAATACATCTTATAGCTATACTAAAATAGGTCATATTGATAATTTACCAATAATTAATGATGATACAGTAAAGGTGAGAATCGAAAAAGAGTAGATAAGAATAATTCTTCTTAGCTCAATCCTAATTCATCATTTTTAATTTGTAAATTAGAAGAAGCTGACCGTTATTAAAATAAGAAAATAGTATGCTTTAATATTTTTATTTTTTCTTATACCAAAGAAAACACTAGAAAGAAAGATCAAAAGTAATCTTTCTTTTTTAATAAAAATAATGTGTTATAATGTTTTTAATTAATAATGTTAAAAGTCTTTGACAAAGTTCTAAAGAACCTCGCTAGAGATGTTAAGTTAATTTTTAATATAATTGTTTCCAGAAAGAAGGAAAGATTATGACATTAGGTCAAAACATTTTAAAGATGAGAAAGAAAAGTGGACTTTCTCAAGAAGAATTAGGAGAAAAAGTAGGAGTTACTAGACAAACTATATCTAACTGGGAACTTGATGAAACTACCCCAAATCCAGATCAATTAAAAGGATTATCTAAAGCACTTAATACAAGTGTAGATGATTTAATTGAAAATGATATTCAAAATGTAGTTTTATCAAAAGTAAAACTAACTGAAAAGCAAACAAGAACTATTAAAAAAATTGGTAAAGCAATTTTAATTGGATTTATAACATTACTTGTTGTTGATATTATTGCTTTTGCAATTTGTTTTACTAAAAAGATAGGTCCATTTAAAGAAAATAAATCTAAAAGTAATGTCACTTATGTTGAAAAAATATAAGTGTAAAATAAAACTGAAAGTAAAAACTTTCAGTTTTTTAATTTTTATTTAATTTATTTGTTATATTCTTTACATGAAGGAGGAAAAAATATATTTAAAATTTAAATATGAAATTTATAATTAATATATAAGTAAATAATAAATAGTAAAGGAGGAATATATATGAAAGATAAATTTATGTTATTTATTATAGGTTTACTTCTAGGTGCAGTTATAGCAACTGGGGCATTTTATGTTTATTCTAAAAGTAATAAATGTGATTGCAGTAATACTACTTCTAATACTTCAAATAATGGTCAACCACCAGAAATGCCTAGTGGACAAAATGGTCAACCACCTGAAAAACCAGGAGAAAGTAATTCTAGTACTACTTCACAAAGCAGTAATCAATAATTAGAAAGGTTATATTTATGGAAGATAATAAATCTAACAAATTATATATTGTTATTATTATAGTTTTATTACTTATATTAGGATTATTATGGTATTTAATAATAAATAATAATAAATCAACTAAATCTAGTAATAGTAACTCAAGTAATAATAATAGTAATAATACACCTGGGGGAAATGGTTCATCAAGTGCATCATATACTGCACAAACAGAAATAACTAAAGATACTGAAATAACATCAGGATCTTATAAATCGACAACTAAAGATGAAAATGCTATTTTAGTAAGTGGCTCTATAAAATCTACATTATCAGGTATTACAGTTAATAAAACAGGAGATTCTGATGGTGGAGATAATACATCTTTTTATGGGACTAACTCAGCTATTATAGCTAAAGGTGGATCAACTCTTACAATTAAAAATGCTACTATTACTACAAATGCAACTGGAGCTAATGGAGTATTTAGTTATGGTGGGTCTGCTACTACTAACAATTCTTCATCAGATAATACAACTATAAATATTTCTGATTCAACTATCACAACTGCTAAAGATAATTCTGGAGGAATTATGACTACTGGTGGTGGAATAATGAAAGCCACTAATTTAACTATTAATACATCTGGAATATCGAGTGCAGCTATTAGATCTGATAGAGGTGGTGGAACTGTAACAGTTGATAAAGGAACATATAAAACAACAGGTAAAGGTTCACCAGCAATATATTCAACAGCTGATATTACTGTTAAAAACGCTACTTTAATTGCAACTGCATCAGAAGGAGCAATTATCGAAGGTAAAAATAGTATAACTCTTGAAAATGTTGATTTAACTGATACTAATAGTAGTTTAAATGGTCAATCAACTACATATAAAAATATATTTTTATATCAATCTATGAGTGGAGATGCTGCATCTGGTGAAGCTAAATTTACTGCTAAAAACTCAAAGATAACTACTAATAAAGGTGATAGTTTTTATGTAACTAATACAACAGCTACAATAAACCTTGAAAATAATACTATTATCAATAATGATTCAACTGGTAACTTCTTAAGAATCCAAAAAGATTCATGGGGTAATTCAGGAAGTAATGGTGGAACTGTTACACTTAACTTAACTAATCAAAAAGCTGATGGTAGCATTGTTGTTGATTCAATATCTAAGCTTACAATAAAACTAACAAGCAACTCTTCATTTAGTGGTGTTATTAATAACAAAAATGAAGGAGAAGTTAATTTAACACTTGATTCAACAAGTACTCTTACATTAACTGGAGATTCTTATATTAAATCACTTACTAATGGTGACTCAACAAATAGTAATATTAATTTAAATGGTTATAAACTTTATGTTAATGGAAACTTACTTAAATAAGCAGATATTATAAATATCTGTTTTTTTATTTATATTTGAAATATTACGTAAATAATGTTATCTTTATATTAATACTAGATAAACTTTGCATAACTAAACTAATATTCGGAGGAAAGTAATGAAAAAGGAAAAAGAAGAAATTGAAGTTAAAGAAGAAACTTCAAAAATTATTGAAAAACCTAAAAAGAAAGGTAAAGTTAAATTATTTATAATTCTTGGTATTATTCTTGCTATTATAGCTGCTGTATGTATATTTATATTACCAACTATTAATGAGGAAGGATTACAAGGCGTTTTAAATCCTACTAAATTAACTAAAGATGAGAAAAAATATTATAATTTATATGTAGATGCAATTTCTAAATATAAAGATTTAAAATATGATGATAATAATAGTTATCAATATTATTTAATTTATTTAGAAGGTATAGATGAACCTATTTTGACACTTGCCCATAATATTGGAACAGAATATGTTCGTAAACCAAGAGAAGAAGTAACACTATTTTATATTAAAGATGGAAAAGTAATTGAAAAGAAATATGGTGAAAACTCTAATATTAAACCATATTACAATATTGAAAAAGATGAAATAGATTATTATTTATATCAAATAGAAGATGCTCAATCATATCATCAAAAATTCAAAGTAACACTTTTAAGAGATATTGTAACTGAATGTTCTGACCCTTATACTGTTACATTAACTGAAGATGATTTCTTTTCTGCAATAAGTAATAAAGGTGTAAAAACATCTATTCAAAAGATATACTATGTATTTTATGATTACTTAGAAAATACATTTAATACTGAAAAACGTATTCAACATGAAATATCAATTGGTGATGGTTTTAAATCTGTTAAACATTACCTAAAAAAAGCTATTGATGAAAAATATTATTTAAAAGATTTAATTAATAGTAATACATGGGATAAAGTTAATGAACGATTATCTGAATATACTTTAAAAAGAGGACAAAAGATTTTATCAAGTTCAGAAGTCTCTGGTGGTAGCTGCGCTACAACTAAACAATCTGATCCAGATGCTGAAGTACCAAATCCTGGTACTAAAAAAACTGAACCTGAATCAGGAACTAAGGAACCTGAAAAAGTTCCAGAAAAAACAACTCCTGAACCATCTAAACCTACAAAGAAATGTAATGATGGATTTGTATATGTAAGTGATGATGGCAGATGTTATAACAGTAAAAAGACTAAATCTCCTTCACAAAAAGCTTGTATGTCTGGTTATACTGATTTAGGACCTGATTGTGGAAAAGTTGTTGATTCATCTTACTGTGAATCAGGAAATGATCAATATGCTATGATGGATGGTAAGTGTGTTGATAATTCAACAGTTTATAATAATTTCCCAGTTTGTCCTAGTGGATATGAATACTTATGGGGTTCATATGGTGGACAAGAGTTTAATGGAGATTGTTATAAGTGGGAGAAACCTAACTTTTAATGTAAATAATAACTGAAAGAGTATCTTTCAGTTATTTTTATTTGTTATAATTTATATAAGGTGATATATATGTCAACAAGTAAAGAATATAAAGATTATATAATAGATGAATTATCATTTATAGGTGATATATCTTATAAACCTATGATGGGTGAATATCTTTTATATTATAAGAATATATTATTTGGTGGTATCTATGATGATAGATTACTTGTTAAAATAACTAGTACTAATAAAAAATATAACTTAGAAGAATCTATTCCATATGATGGAGCTAAAGCTATGTATTTAGTAGATATAGATGATAAAAATATATTAAAAGATATTATACTAGATACATATAATGGATTAATAAACAAATGATATAATTCGACAAATTTCTTAATATAAGTAGTATATAATATCTCTCCCGTAAGGAGAGATTTTTATTATGACTAATAATTTATCTATAAATGTAAAAAGTAAAATATATGTAATAAGAGGAAAACAAGTAATGCTTGATTCAGACTTAGCAATTCTTTATAAATGCTCTAATGGTACTAAGGTAATTAATCAGGCAGTTAGTAGAAATAGAGATAGATTTCCGCCTGATTTTTATTTTCAATTATCTAAAGAAGAATATAAAAACTTGAAGTCACAAATTGTGACTTCAAGTTGCGATAAGGAACATGGTGGTGTTAGAAAGATGCCATATGTTTTTACTGAACAAGGCGTTGCAATGCTTGCATCAGTTTTAAGAACTAAAATAGCTGCTGACGTAAGCATTGGTATAATGCGTGCGTTTGTTGAAATGAGAAAATATATTTCTAATAATTTATTTGATGTATCTAAAGCACTTACTAATTTAGATGATAGAGTAAAAGTGCTTGAAGATGCATTTGTTAAAAATGATGGAACAGGAATATATTATGAAGGATCTATATATGATGCTTACTCTGCTATAATAGATATCTTTAAGAAAGCTAAAAAGAGTTTAATTATTATTGATAACTATGTTGATAAAGATACTTTAGATATTATTTCTAAGTTTAGTGTTAAAGTTACTATTATTACTAATAAAGAAACATGTTATATAAATAAAATAGATATAGATAAATATAATGATGAATATAAAAACTTAAGACTTATTTATAATAAGAGTTTTCATGATAGATTCTTTATTATAGATAAAAAAGAAGTATATCACTCTGGAGCTAGTATTAATAGACTTGGTCATAAAACCTTTGCTATTAATGAAATTATAGATGATAGTATTAACAAAATATTTATAGATAATATAAATAATATAATAAATAATAAATCTAAGGAATTAATTCCTTAGAGTTTATTATATTAGCAAATCTAATGTAAGTATTAGATTTGCGAGGTAAGTTACATGAATCGACATATTTCTTAATATTAGTAGTATATAATATCTCTCCCGTAAGGAGAGATATTTTTATGTCTAATAACTTAATTGATAGTACTTTTTCTTTATTTGAGAATATAAAACACATTGATGATGATGGAAATGAATACTGGTTTGCAAGAGAATTAATGAATGCTTTAGACTATAAACAGTGGAGAAGATTTTGTAATACAATTGATAAAGCAAAACTTTCTTGTATGAATTCAAATGTTGATATTTTTTACCATTTTGCCAGCGCCGGCAAAATGGTAGAAATTGGGGTTTCAACGAGGAAAATTGATGATTATAAGTTATCTCGATATGCTTGTTATTTAATTGCACAAAACTCTGATCCAAGAAAAGAAGTTGTGGCTCTTGCACAATCTTATTTTGCAACTAAAACGAGAAAGCAAGAACTTCTTGAACAAGAATATAATAGTTTAACAGAAGATCAAAAAGGTTATATAATCGTAATAAAGTAAAACATGGTAATAATTCTTTAAATAAGGTAGCATATAAGTCTGGTGTTAGAAACTTTGAAACATTTACTAATGCAGGTTATAAGGGTTTATATAATGGTGAAACAGCAGCTGATATAGCTAAGAGAAAAAAATTAGGTTATAGAGAAGAAATTTTAGATCATATGAGTAGTGCTGAACTTGCTCTTAATATTTTTAGAATTTCTCAAACAGAGCAAGAACTTACAAATAAAAATATTGATAATGAGTATGATGCTAATAGTACCCACTATAATGTTGGAAAAGATATAAGAGAGTTTGTTAAAAAACATGGAGGCACTATGCCAGAGGATATGAAAATGCCAATAAGTAGTACTAAAGATATAAATAAAATAAATAATAAAAATAATAACTCTAAGGAATGTTAATTCCTTAGAGTTTATTTTATTTGTTATAATATATAAAAGGTGATTCTTTATGAATATTGAATATGACATATTTAAAAGAAGTAAAGTTAATTTTAATAAATTAACTATATATGGTTTTATTAAAAATAATAATAACTATATATTAGAGAAAATATTTTTTAATGATAAGTTTAAAGCTATTATTACTATAGATGATAAAGGTAGTATAAGTGGTAAAGTAATAGATATAGATATTAATGAAGAATATACACCTCTTAGAACTAATATGACTGGTGAATATGTATCTAAGGTAAGAGATGCTTATAAAGATATATTAATAAATATAAAAAATAATATATGTGATACTAACTATTTTATTTTTGATCAAACTAATAAAGTTAATAAATATATTAAAGATAAATATAATATAGATCCAGAATTCTTATGGGAGAAAACTCCAGGTTGTGGAGTATATAGAAATAAAGATACTAATAAATGGTTTGGTATTATTATGAATATTGATTATTCTAAACTTGATAAAAATAAACATGGTGAAGTAGAAGTTTTAAATGTTAAACTTAATAGAGATGAAATAATAGAGTTACTTAATAAAAATGGTTATTATAAAGCTTATCACATGAGTAAAGTTGATTGGATATCTATAGTTTTAAATGATACACTTAGTTTAGATGAAATAACATCTTTAATAGATAAATCATATAATTTAGTTAAATAAAATAAGAAGGATAGTTTACTATCCTTCTTTTGTTAACCAAATCTAATACATGTATATGGATTAGATTTGGGAGAGAGCTATAGGGGTGATGTGGTATAATTTATATAGGTGGTAGCTTATGTTTAAAAAGAAGTTATATAAATATGTTAGTGTACTATATATAGATCAATTTGAAGGAAGTAAAACATATTACTATAAAACTGATATTGATGCTATTAAAGTTGGTGACTTTGTTTTAGTTGATAGATGTGGTTATGAAATAGAAGCTAGGGTAGTAAAAGTAGAGTTTTTTAGTAAAAAGGATGTTCCTTTTCCACTTGATAAAACTAAAGATATATTAGGTTTTATTGATGGAGAAATATATGAAAAGAGTTTATATAGAGAAAAAGACTTAGTACTTACTAATCAAGGTAGACTTGGCGGTATTAAAGAAATATATGATAATAATCTAGCTGTTATAGTTTTACTTGATGATAAATGTAAGGGAAGTATTATTCTTAATTCTCAAGAAATAGCTTGTAAGATTAATAATACTTATACATGCCCTAAATGTGGTAACGAAATGGTTCCTTATTATTATGGTTTAGTAGATGATAATATTGAAGCATTAGAAGAAGATAATAAAATATATATTGGTACTAATAAATATTATGAACCACAAAACAATGTAAGATATCATTATCACTGTAATAACTGTGATAATAATGTATAAATTAAAAGGATAGTTTATCTATCCTTTTAATTATTACCCAAATCTAATATATATTAGATTTGGGAGAGAAAACTACACGTGATTGTTATATTTTTTATATAAATCAAAAAAATATACAATATTTACTTGAAAAATGTACATTTTTAGTATAAAATACACACTAAAATTAAATTTAATGTATATTTTTACATAAAAATGGTATATATTAATAGTAGAGGAGTTGAATAGTATGGAACCATACAAAGCAAGATTTTTGCCTTTGTCCTATAAACTTAGTAGTGATACAATTAAGTTAATTGGACTTGCAAACGATAAATACGGTCAATATAAGTCATTATTAAAAATGTTTAAATTTGATCAAAAGTATTTTTTAGATTCATTAGTTTTGGGTGAAAGTTTACGATCATCTCGTATTGAAGGAACTCAAATGTCACAGGATGATATGTATTATATGGATTATAAAGACAATACTGATGATATAAAAGAAGTTTTAAATTTAAAAGACATGTTAAGGTATGCAAATGAGAAATTTAAGGATTCTAAATTTAGTATAACAATGATTAATAATATGCATAAGATTTTATTGACTGGTGTAAGAGGAAAAGATAAACATCCTGGAGAAATTCGAACAATTCAAAATTATATAGGACTTAGAGGGCTTGGAAAAGAAGGCGCTACATTTATTCCCCCAACACCAGAAGAAGTTCCTGATTTGCTTGATAATTTAATTGAATACATGAATAATATGTATGATGAAGAGCCTTTTATAAAGGTAGCTATTTCTCATGTACAATTTGAGTCTATCCATCCATATAATGATGGTAACGGAAGAATGGGAAGAGCTTTGATGACTTTACAACTTGCTAAATTGAAAGAAGATGAGCCAATTTTATTTTTGTCGGAAATAATTGAACTATATAAGTCAAATTATTATAGTGCACTTAATGACTGCAGAAGTGGAAATGTTGATGGATTTATAAGATTTTTTTTACAATGCGTTGTTGATCAATGTACTAGAAACATCAATAGAATAGAACATATTAATAGTGTTTATGATGAAGATGAGGAATTGATTAGAAAAGAAATTAAAGGTAGTATGGTATTAAAAATGCATCCATTAATGATGAAAAAGATAGTTTTTACTGCTAAGGAAATGTCTGAAGAACTAAGTGCCCACATTAATACTATTAATAATATATTGAAAAGAATGGAAGAGTTAAATATAGTTGCTAAAGAACGAAAGCCAGGGACTAATAGAATTACATATAGGTATATTAGAGTATATGATACTTTTGTAGAACAAATGTAATTCACACTATTTTTAAAAAAAGTGTGTATATTAATGACTTTTTATTATTATGTATACATTGTAGTGTTATTAATAAGATATATACTCTAAGGGATTTATTCCTTAGAGTTTATTTTATTTGTTATAATTTATGTAGGTGATATATATGTATTTATATAAAGAATCAGATATATTAGATGAGTTTACTAAAGAAGAAGCTAATCTACTTAGAAATTCAGATATTAATATAAATAGTGATATATGTGAACTTAAAAAAGAAATATCTTATTTAGTTAATAAAGAAAAAGATATAGATATAAAAAATATGTATGAAGATATATTAAATAAAATAATTAAGCTTGAAGATAATATAGATAATAAATATACAAGAGTTATATTTGTAGAACCTGATTATACTTCATCAGTAATAGATTACTGCATTAGTGATTTAAATGATTTTCTAATTGGTGATGAAGTATTTTATAAAAGAAAATATGATGCAGTAGAAGGTATAGTAAAAGAAGTAGGATATTATAAAGATTATAATCTTCCTAAACATCAAGATGAATTATATGTTATAAAAGAAATTACTTATAGAAGTAGTATAGATATAGATAACTAGAAGTTTACTTCTAGTTATTTTTTTGTATACTTTATGTATTTTGTCGATATTTGTCGAAATATGTATGGTATAATTTTTATAAGAGAATCACAGGGAGTGTTGTTATGAATTTTGATGAAATGACTAAAGAAGAATTAGTTGATTATATTAATAACCTTAATGAAGAATTGAATGGAAAATATGGACTAGTTTGGGATAAGGAAAAAGAACCGGAACAGATTGTTTTAGATTGTGATAAATATATTCCGATATTGGACGAAGTTTGTGGTAAGAGTATAAACAATAAGGGTGTAAGTAACATTCTTGTTGAAGGGGATAATTTTCATTCCTTAAGTGTTTTAAATTATACACATAAGGAGGCTATAGATATTATATACATAGATCCTCCATATAACACCGGTAGTGATGAATTTTTATATAATGATAGATTTATTGATAATGAGGATGGATATAGACATAGCAAATGGTTAAACTTTATGGAAAAAAGATTAAAACTTGCCAGAAATTTGTTGAAAGAGAATGGTGTAATTTTTATATCAATTGATGATAATGAATTGGCACAATTAAAATTATTGTGTGATAAGGTTTTTGGCGAAAAATCTTTTGTAAAAATAATTAATGTTGAATTATCTGCAACACAGGGAATGAAAGTAAGGGCAGCTAAACAGGGAAATATAGTAAAAAATTGTGAATATATTTTAGTCTATAGCAAAGATGGTCATAATAATATTGGAACTAATCCACTAAAAGATCCTGTAAAATATGATGGCCATTATAACAAATATTTGTTAAAAATTAATGATGAAACATATGAAGAAAAAGATCTACTTAGTGAAATATATAAAAATGACGAATTAAAAAAAGAAATAGAGTATTTGAAATTAAATAAACTTCCAGATATATATGAAAAAACATGTTTGACTAAAAAGTGGATTGAAGATAATGCTGATTATATCTGTAGGATTCATGATAGTGTTGATGTACCTGATGAAATAAAAAATAAATATAATGTTGGAGTAATTTATAAATATCATACTTCAGATAGAGATTATTACGTATCTAAAGATGAAAATAATAATATTAGTCAAAGAATACTTCTCTCTGAAAAAATAGCGTTATGTGATGATTTTTATCAGACATATGGTCCGTCTCGAATCAGAGGTGACTGGTGGTCTGGATTTTATTTGGATATGGGTAATGTTTCTAAAGAAGGAATGGTTGCTTTCGAAAATGGAAAAAAACCTGTTAGGTTAATTAAACAATTATTAAAGTTCGCATCTACAAAAGATTCTTTAGTTCTTGATTTTTTTGCAGGTAGCGGTACTACTGGACAGGCTGTGTTAGATCTAAATGAAGATGATGGTGGGAACAGAAGATTTATTTTATGTACTAATAATGAATTGTCAAAAAAACTTCAGATTCAGTATAAAAAAGAGAATAGTTTGACAGAAACTGAGTATTTAAATGTGAAGAAAAATCCAGATAAAAAATATAACGACTTTATAGAAAAAAACGGAATTTGCTCTTCTAAAACATATGTAAGAATAAAAAATATAATAAGAGATAATAGTTTAAAATATTTTAAAACAAACTTTGTTGCTTATGAAGGAACACGTGACCAACTATATTATGATTTAACAGAGAAATGTATTCCAATGCTTTGCGTAAAATCAGATACTTATGAATTAGTAGAAAAAAATAAAGAATATGCTATTTATTCCAACTCTGATAATACAGAATATTCTTGTGTATATTACGATATATTTGGTGAATCATATAATAAGTTTATAGAAAAAATAAATTGCATTCAAGGACATAAAAATTTATATATATTTTCATTAAGCGAATATGTAAATGATGATATTTTTAAAGGTATTAAAAACTATAGTATTGAACCAATTCCATATAAGATATTAGATTTATATAAGAACATTGTAAAAATGAGTAAGGAGAATTAATTATGGATTATGAAAATATGACAAAAGAAGAACTTATTGATTACATTAATAATCTTAGTGAAGAATTGAACGGAAAGTATGGTTTAGTGTGGGATAAAGAAAGAGAAGCAGAGAAGATAGTTGTAGAATGTGATAAATATATACCAATATTGATTGAAAGCAAAGAAAAAAATATTGATAATGGAGAAGTTAATAATTTGTTAATAAATGGAGATAATTTTCATTCTTTAAGTGTTTTAAATTATACGCACAATGAATCGATTGATATGATTTATATTGATCCACCATATAATACAGGGAATAAAGATTTTACTTATAACGATAAATACGTTGATGCAGAAGATGGATATAGACATAGTAAGTGGTTAAATTTTATGGAAAAAAGATTAAAATTAGCTAGAAATTTGTTGAAAAAATCAGGTGTAATTTATATATCAATTGATGATCATGAATTTGCTACATTAAAATTATTATGTGACAAAATATTTGGTGAGAGAAATTTTATAACAAATTTTATATGGAATAAAAAAAATGGAAGACAAAATGATTCAAAGTTTGTTTCAACAAACACTGAATATGTTATTTGCTATGCCAAAAATATAGAGGAGGCTTCCTTTAATTTGCTTCCAAGAACAGATGAATTAAACAGTTCATATAAGAATCCTGATAATGATCCGAGAGGGCCTTGGACAACAACAAAGCTTGATGCTAAAAGTGGTAGCCCCAATTCTTTAAAGTCTTTTGTATTTCCTAATGGAGTGGAATGGAAACCAACAACTGGTAGGTTTTCTGCCTATTCAAGAGAAACATTACAAAGACTATATGATGAAAATAGAATATGGTTTGGAGAAAAAGGCACTAATGTACCAAGAGTTAAAAAGTTTTTGTCTGAAGTAAAGCAGGGATTAGTTCCGAATACATTGTTACTTAATACAGAAGTTGGAACATCTCAAAAGGCTAAAGAAGATTATAAAAAGTGTCTACCCAATGTTGAGTTTGATAATCCTAAGCCAATAGATTTAATTAAAACATTTTTATTGTTGTCAACAAATGAAAACTCAATTGTGTTAGACTTCTTTGCTGGTTCAGGAACAACTGGACAAGCTGTTGTGGAATTAAATAATGAAGATTTGGGTAAAAGAAAGTTTATTTTGTGCACCAACAACGAGAATAATATTTGCGATAATATTACTTATCAAAGAATGAAAACAGTAATTACGGGTAAAAGATCCGATAATTCTTTATATTCTGATGGACTATCAACTAATTTAAAATATTATAAAACTGAATTTGTTGATTATAAAGGCACGAGAGACCAGTTGTATTATGATTTAACAGAAAAGTGCATTCCTATGTTATGTATTAAATCGGACACTTATGAATTGGTTGAAAAAAACAAAGAGTTTGCTATTTATTCTAATGCAGATAAAACAGAATATTCATGTGTGTACTATGATATTTTCGGTGAATCATATGATATGTTTATAGATAAAGTAAAAGAAATAAAAGAACATAAAAACCTATATATATTTTCACTAAGTGAATACGTTAATGAAGATAATTTTAAAGGTATATCTAATTATAATATAGAGCCAATACCATATAAGATACTTGATCTTTATAAAAATGTAGTAAAAATGAGTAAGGAGAATTAATTATGAAGCAGTTAAAAAAATATCAAGATATAGCAGTATATCAATTATTAAGTTTATCTGATATGTATTTAAAAATTGATGGAGAAGAAACTTTAGTTCTTCAATCTCCTACTGGGTCAGGTAAAACATTTATGATAACTAATTATATTTATGAAATGTCAAAAAAAGAAGAATATGATTTATGTTTTTTATGGGTTAGTATTGGTAAAGGTGAATTACAAGTACAAAGTTACAAAAGCGTGAAAAGAGAGCTAGATGAGGCATTAAAGTGTAGTTTACTTGAAGAAGAATTCTTTGGAAGTAGAACAGAAATAGATAAAAATGAAATTGTATTTGTTAACTGGGAAAAAATAAGAACAAAAGACAAAATAACAGGTGACTTCAAAAATATTGTTATGAAGGATAAAGAAACAGTTAACTTCCCAGAAGTTTTGGAAAATACAAGAGCTACTGGAAGAAAGATAATATTAATAATAGATGAAAGTCACGTAGCTGCAACTACAGATAGAGCTACAGAAATCCGTGATAACATTATAAAACCTGAGTTAACTGTTGAAATGAGTGCAACACCAGTTTTAATGAATGGTGCTTATCCTGTTGTTGTAAAACCAAATGACGTTATAAATGAAGGAATGATTAAAAAAGAAATAATCATTAATCAAGATATTGATAAAATTGTTGATGATGAACTTGATTCAGAAACACTAATACTTGAATCAGCATATATGAAAGAAGAATATTTAAAGAAAAAATATGAAGAAGCTTTATCAAACAATGAAACTTCAAATCATATTACACCATTAGTTCTAATTCAATTGCCAAACTCAATTGCTGGTGAAGAAAAGAAAGAAAATGTACTAAAGTTCTTAGAGTCAAAGGGTATTACAATTGATAATGGAAAAGTAGCAGTTTGGTTATCGGATGAAACAGTTAATAAGGATGCTGAAACTTTATTACCATTTGATAGTAAAGTTGAATATTTAATATTTAAAATGGCTATTGATACTGGATGGGATTGTCCAAGAGCTCAAATATTAGTTAAGTTTAGAGAAACAAATAGTATTACATTCGAAATTCAAACAGTAGGAAGAATTCTAAGAATGCCTGAAGCTAAACATTATCAAGAGGAAGATTTAAATAGATCTTATGTTTATACTAATGTTCAATCAATTGCTATTAAACCAGAAATATATAATCCTAATATTATTAAAAGTTTGAATGCAAAAAGATCTAGTAAATATACTACAACGTATTTGAAGTCATATTATCATAATAGAGTTGATTATGGTGATGTAACATCCTCATTCTACAAGGTATTTGAACATGAGTTTTGTAAATATTTTGAAATTGAGCAAATGACAAAAGATAATTTTATTCCTCCTCAGACTTTCTTTTATGATAATAGTCAAAAATTGAAAGAAAAAGGAATTATAACAGAATATGGTAAAACAGATTCTATTATAAGTAATGTTTATGTCGACTCTAAAGATGTTGATAAGGGAATAAAATTAGAAGAATCTAATTTGTTTGGAGTATATGCAAGCCCTTCTGATTTACAAGCAAAGTTTGAAAAAATTATAAATTCAAATTTAAATGGATTTGCTCCTAAAAGATCTATTCCAACAGTTAAGAATGCTATCTTTATAACATTAAAAAAATATTTAGGGTTAGAAACAGCAAAAGGTGGAATTATGTATATACAAAACCTTATATGTTCTAATGAAGAAGTTTTTTCCAAAATTTTAAGTGATTCAACTGATAAGTATAAACCTATACATGAGGTTGAAGTTAGTGCTAAAAGTGATGAAAGATTTAATGATAAGTGGGAAATAGCTCCAGAAAAGAATTATAATCCTGAAACTTCACAAATTGTTGAATCGAATTTATCATTGTATCAACCATTATTTGTTGAAAAAATAGGTGGAAGAGTAAACGAACTAGAGATGAAATTTATTAGATATATAGATTCATATGATAATAAGATAGAATGGTTTTGGAAGAATGGATCTGAACACATGGAAGATAACTTTGGTATTCAAAAAAACGACAAGTCAACATTTCAACCAGATTTTATAATTAAGTTTAAAGACGGAAGTATTGGTATTTTTGATACTAAAGGCGGACAGTTTGCTGCTGACGATGCTGTTAAATCAAATGCATTATATAAATATATATATGATGAACGAATTAATGGACATAATTTATTTGGCGGATTGGTAATTCTGGATGATGATAAGTTTAAATATTTCGAAAGTACACCTTATATCCCATATAACGAAGATCCAAAGCAATGGAAATCGTTTGATGATTTATTAGATTTAAAATAAACGGAGGAATTTATGAAAGCAACAGATTCAAAAATTAGATCATTTATAGGAAATAGTGAAAGAGTATTCTTAATACCACCTTTTCAACGTAATTATACATGGTCTAAGGAACAATGCGAAGAACTATTTGATGATATTATTGATTCAATAAAAAAGCAAAAATCTCATTATATTGGTAATATTGTTTATTTTGTTGGTAAGGATAGTAGTGCTTCATTCTTGCAGTACATTTTGGTAGATGGTCAACAACGTATAACTTCAATATTGTTGTTATTAAGTGCCATTAGAAATCATCTGCCTGAAACTGATCAAGATAAAATGGCCATTGATAAAAAATATCTTACTAATGAGTTTGGAACTGAAAAGTATAGAGTTAAACTTAAACAGACAGAGAGTGACGAAATAGTCTTTGATAAAATATTATTAGGCAGCGAACTTACAGCTGAGGAGCAAAATACTCATTTATATCGAAACTTTGAGTACTTTAATGATAGATTGAATGAATTATCAGAACAAAATATAGATATTAAAGAATTCTATAATGCAGTTGGTGATCTTGATATTGTCGATTTAGATCTAAAAATCGAGGATGATCTTGAGTCAGTTCAAAAAATATTTGAGAAAATTAATTCAACTGGAAAACCTTTGTCCCCTGCTGATTTAATTAGGAATTATTTATTAATAGCTACTACTATTGAACAACAACAACAACTATATGATAATTATTGGGTAAAAATAGAAGAACTATATAATGATAAAAATAATATTTCTGATTTTGCTAAACATTATTTGATTACAAAACGTAGTGATTGGGTTGAAGAAAATAAAATGTATTCAACATTTAGATCGTATTTTTCGAACATTGGCGAAGATAAAGAGAAGATTTTGTCCGAGATGTTAAAACTATCAAAATATTATAACTGGTTTAAAAACGCTGATACAGGAAACATGTCATTAGATGTAATGATAAAAGAATTGAACATTTTAAAATCTGATGATATGTATAGTTTATTGTTGGTACTTTTTGACAAACTATATGATGATAATAAAAGTGAATTGTTAAATATTATAGATTTATTAGTAGATTTTATGATTCGTTATAGAATTGTTGGATTAAGTAATGGTAGTACTGATTTAAGAAGCACATTATTTAATGTATTGGGAAAAGTTACATCAGGTGAAATTGAACCTACTTATGACACTATAAAATATGAATTATCAAATAGCCCTTCTCCTAACGGTAGATTTCCTAACGATGAAGAGTTTAAAATTGCATTGCAGAGTAAAGTTAATATTTCATATGCTAAAGCACTTCTTTATAAAATGGAATATAAAGAAACAAAAAACATTTTTGTCGATATTAGCAAAATTACTATTGAACATGTTTTACCACAATCTTTATCAAAGGAATGGATAGAATACTTAGGCGGAGAAGAGGAATCAGCTAAGATTCATAATACTTATTTAAATTGTATTGGTAACTTAGCAATGTTGTCAGGATCATATAATTCATCAAATTCAAATAAACCTTGGGGGTATAAAAAAGACATATTAAATAAAGCTCAATTCTTATTTACGCAACAGGTATCTTTTAATCAAAATTGGAAAGAAAACGAAATAAAAGATAGAAATTTAAAACTTTCTAACTTGGCCGTTAAGTATATTTCAGGACCTCTTCCAAGAGAAAAAGATTACAAAACCATGGAAACTATGGACGATTTTGTACCTGGTTTATATGATATATTTAATGATTCACTATATGTAACAGGCACTAATATTAATTCGCTAATCATTAATAAAAATGTGTATTCTTTAAATGGTTGGTTCGAGCTAGTTTACCAAGTTTGTAATTTATTCTATGATACACATAAAGATTTAATAGATGATGTTGTAAAAAATAATAAAGTTCATAAATCAAGCTCATCTAGATTGTATGCTTTAGGTAAAGATCCTATATTTTCTTATGACAAAAAGTATTTGGTTTCCCCAGCATATTTTGAAAAAGGTAATTTTTATATAGAAACATGTCTTAATGCAGACAGAGCAAGAAATTATGCTAGAGAACTTATTAAAATTTTGAAAATTGAAGACGAGATAAAAATAGATCTTCAATAATTAAATAATTAAGTACATACATTTACACGTATGTACTTTTTCTTTATATAATTTGTTATACTATAGATAGGTGATATATATGGATGATAGATTAAAACCAAGAGATTGGGGTAAAGGTATACCAAAATATAAAGAATCAGAAATAATGACTAAAGAAGAAGTTCATGATTTTGGTTGTGAAATAGTAGCTAGAACTTTAGATAAAGATGGATACAAAATTCTTGAATATAATCCAAGATATGGTTCTTATCCAAGTATAGTTGCAAAGAATGATAAAGAAGTTGTTGCTGTTGCTGTTAAAACAGATATAGCACCCAAAATGCCTGAATTTGATTTTAGTGAAAGATCTGGAATCATAGGTTTCTGCGATGGTTTTGAAACAAAGCCTTGTATAGCTGCAGTAGGTATTGGTTCAACTGATGGAGAAAGATTTAATAAAGGTTTAGCTTTAATTGGTGATGGATATTATGCGAATTTTAAAGGGTTAGAATACTTATCAAAAGAATTGCCTAAAGTTGGTACTGAAAAATATGAAGCTTACGTAATGCAAGTAATAGGTGGTTACTTAAGAGCTAATAATTATGATGTAGTTAAAGAATACATATTAGATAATTGCAAGATAGATAATGAAATATCAGATAAGAAGATTGAAGATAATGTAATTAAATATTTTAAGAAAATATTTAGTGAACAACCAATAATAGGTCATTGTATTATCAAGTCTGTTGGCAACTTTAAAACTGTAGAAGCTGCTGGTGTAATTATAAAAGGTGAAAAGAAAGAAGGACCTTCTACTATAAAAGTAATGCAAGAACCTAATAAAATTGGTTTATTACTTATAACAAAAGATTCTCTATTTAATAATGGCGATAATGGATTAGTTCTATCTCCTAAGTTTGATAAAAATGGAAAAATAGAAAGTATAAAAATGATAGATCCTAGATTATATGGTTTTGAAGCTTATAAATAAAATCTTCAGGCTTAGGCAGCCGGCCTTTTAAAATCTCTATATAATATAGAGATTTTTTATATATAAATATATATGAAATAATTCATATATATTTTATACTATATATAGGTGATATATATGAATAATATAAATGTTATAAAAGGTGATATTACTAATATAGATGTAGATATAATAGTAAATGCAGCAAATAGAAGTTTAACTGGTGGTGGAGGAGTAGATGGTGCTATTCATAAAAAAGCAGGTATTAAGCTTTATATAGAATGTGAACATCTAAATGGATGTAATACTGGAGAAGCTAAAATGACTAATGCATATAATCTTCCTGCTAAAAAAATAATTCATACTGTAGGTCCTATATATGGAATGGAAAATGATAAAGAATTATTAACTAACTGTTAAATAAATACTATGAAGCTTGCTGAAGAATATAGAGTAAATAATAACTTAGAAGAAATAATTATATCTTTTCCTTGCATTTCAACAGGTATATATGGATATCCTAAAGAAGAAGCATGTCATATAGCAGTTGATACAATAAAAAAAATAAATAATACTAATATAAAAGTATTATTTGTATGTTATGAAGATATAGACTACAGCTTATATAAAGAATATTTAATTAAGACATAAGATTAACATCTTATGTCTTTTAATTTTAATATTATGTGATATAATTTGTTTGAATTAATATTTCTGCAGAATTTTAGGCAACATAGGAGGTGGCATAGATGATATCTGTAGGTAAACAAGCTTTAAAACAAAAAGAATATAATGTATACATTGATGAATCTGGTGATGAGGGAATTAATAAGGGTTCTAAATACTTTATATTGACTGCCTTAATTCTTAATAAAGATAAAGATTTAAAAATATCTAAAGAAGTGGATAATATAAAAGAAAATCTAGAAATGAAAAAAGAAAGACAATTACACTGGGTTGATATAAAAGGTTATCCAAATAAAGGAATGATAATGAGTACTGTGTCTAAACTAGATGTAAAAATAATTAATATAGTTGTTGATACAACCTCAATAAAATTCTTACCATCTAAAGATATTTATTTCTTCTTTAGTGGGTACCTCTATGAGAGGATTTGTTGGTTAATGAAAGAAAGAAACGGACTTGCAAATATAATTATTAGTTCACGTAGTAATTTATCTAAAGAAAAATTATTAGAATATATAAAAGACAAAAATCATGAAAAATTTACTATTGATTCCAATAAAATCAATTATATTAAAATTATACCTAATGGTGATAAAAAACTATTACAGTTAACGGATAGTTGCTGTAGTAGTTTGTATCAAGCCTTAGATAAAAATAATAGAAACTATTTTGAAATTTTCTCTTTAATTAAAGATAAATTATATTCAAAAAAGAAAAATACGGTTAGCTATGGATTAAAGCTTGTTCCTAATTCGGCTGAAGCCGCTGAATACTATAATCTTTTAAAATATTTAGACAAATAAAAAAGTGAGCTTTCCCCTGACTAAAGGATCCCACAAGGCAAGCTTGCTGGTACAAATACATGTACCCTCTAGTAACTCAGCGAACTACTCACTCACTGACTAAATAGTACCAAAATAGGTACTACTTGTCAATTATATAATATGTAACTTCTAAAAAATAATACCTAATAACCCGCAGGCTTAGGCAGCCGACCTTCTTAAAAATCTCTATATGGATATAGAGATTTTTTATATAAGAAAAAATGAAGTGTAGTAGAAAGATATTCTCCTACCTTTAAACCAGAAGATATGGAAGAAGATATAAATAAAATAATATAAATATGACATTAGATTAACATCTAATGTTTTTAATTTATATAATTTATAAATCTAACATGATATAATTTTATATATAGGAGTAAAGATTTATGAGTGATGAAAAATTAAAACAATTAATTAAGGAAACAATAGGTAATAATGATCCTTATTGGAATGAACCTGTATTTACTGTTGTCAAAAAGATTATTGATCTTCCTGATAATACAGAATGTGTTCTTTCTAGTTTAGTTGAGGGTCATGATATAACTGAAACTAAATTTATGTTTGAAATTGATAAAGCTGTTAATGAGGTATGTAAAAAACTAAATATCAATTTAGATAAAAGTAAACATGCAGGTCAAACAATTGGTTTACCTTTCAATATTTCATTTGTAAAAAAACCACTTATTGTTCTTCCAGATAATCTTAAAGATTACGTGTATATTCTTAATGGTGATGTTTTTGCAAAACAAAAACTTCCAGTTGAACTTGAAAGTGAATTTGAAAAATTTAAAAGAGAATTAAAATAACCAAAATTTCCTTATTGTGGTGCACCATTAACATATTTTATGCCATCAGGTACTACGTTATATTGTGATAAATGCAATAAGTATTTTAAAAACGATAATGGTTCTGTAGGTGAAGAAACTGAATCACCATATACAGATAATAATTCATTATATTAAGACATAAGATTAACATCTTATGTCTTTTTATTATGTTATACTATTAATAGGTGAAGATATATGGATAATAAAATAAAAGAATTAACTGGTGCTAACATGGATATTGATTTAACTACTGATCAAAATGATATTAACTGGGAACAATCAAAGTGTCCATGGAATGAAGAAGAAAATACTAAAGAACATAAATGTTGTGTTAAAAATACATCTATATGTAAATATTTTTGTGGTATTAAATATTTAGATAAAGTTTTATGTAGTTATCCTTATGAAAATAAAGAAGCATTAGAAGAAAATAAATAAATGTTATGAAAACGGGCATAATTTCCAGTTAAAACTGGTAGAGTATAATAGTTTAAAGTAATATGATTATTCCAGAAAGAAGGAAAAAGTATGGAAATTGGAAATAAAATTTCTGAATTAAGAAAAAAGAAAGGTTTATCTCAAGAAGAACTAGCTGAAAAGATAGGTGTTGCAAGACAAACAATATCTAAATGGGAACTTGGAGAAACATCACCTGATATAAAACAATCTAAAGAACTATCTAAAATATTTAATGTAAGTTTAGATGAACTCACTGATAATGACATAAAAGATATATTAGTTGAAAAAACATCTAACACAGAAAAACTATCAGGAATAATATTAAAACTATTAAAGTTTCTTATTATTTTTATGATTGCTTTACCAGTAATATTAATTACTGCACGTATAATAGCTAAAAATATTCATGAAAAAAATTCTGGAAGATTAATGCAAGTCTCTATCAAATGTAACTTACATGATGAAGAATATGGATATGAATTTCTTTATTATGAAACTACAGGTGAAATAAAAGAAGCAGGTGGAGATGGATATTTAATTAATATTACTAATGCCAGTAAGTCTGATGATGCTTATCAAGCACTTGATATTATCGATGCATACGCAAAAAATAATAATGGTACCTGTACAAGAACAGAAGCAATACCATATAAAAAATAGGACATAAGATTAATATCTTATGTTTTTTATTATGTTATACTATATATAGGTGATTTAATGAAAGAATTAGATTTAGCTAAAAACATTTCTAATAAGATTAGTAAAAAGGTAAATAAAGATAGAAAAGAACCAACAGGTAATCAAAATTGTTTACTTTGTACTTGGTGTAGTGAAGCACAGTTTAGAGGTATAAATATATTACCAAGACCTGTGTATTCACCTAGAGATGTTATTTTTAAATATACTAATGCAGAAATAGTTAAATATCATAGAAAAATGTATTTTAAAAATATAGATGAATTAATTAAAAAAATATTGAAAGGTGAAAGATATTACTGCCACATTAATTGGAAAAATTCAAAAGGTGGTCATGAATTCTTACTTTTAAATATAAATAATGAAATATATGTTATGGACTCTCAAGATGGATTAGTTGAAACATTAAAAAATAATAATTATTTTAATAATATTAATTTTAAGAATTCATTCATTGTAAGACTTGATAATAAAATTTTGAATAATGATATTTTAAAATATAATGATAATAAATATATTTTAGAATTTAACGAGAAAACAGATTTAAAATATTTAAAATAAAAAAACATAAGGATATCCTTATGTTTTTTTATTTTCTGTTTCTTATTTTTTCTTGAATATTATTTTTATTTGCATTCATAACAAATGGTTTAATATCATCAAGTGGCATTTTACTAATTACTTCCATAGCATTTTTATTAAGTAGTACTAAATTATGACCTTCTTGATAATTAACATAGTAGATTATACAATTTTTATCTTCATAATTAAAATCAAATTCACTTACTAATGGTTTTAGGTTTTCATTATAAGCTCTAGTGTAACCAACTTTTTGTAGTGAGGTACTATATTTAGATGGAACCATATATCTATAACAAGTATATTCATTTATATCTTTAACAAGTAAGTCCATTTTATCTTGATCTAATAAACCACACTTACATGCATTTGTATCAATCCATAATACAGCTTCGCTTAGTCTTACTTTATCTGGCTTTCCAGTTTCATAGTTTGATATTCCTATTAAATCTTTATCTTCTTCTTGCATACTTTTTAATAATTTTTCATAGTTTTCCATATTATCTACCCCTTGTTCTTCTAAACTTTTTGTTTTCTTTCTTTGCATCTATATATGCTTTTTGAATCATTTCAACAATTTCATCTTGAGTCATATTTTTAATTATATCAACAGCTCCATCATTTATAAATGGAGTTTTTGTTTCGTTATTAACTCCATATTCGTATAATAAATAAAATATTCCTAATATTCCTTCTTTATTAATACGAACTATAAGTAGTGGAGGGAAGTCATCTTCAAATGATGCTAAGAAGCATCCATGATCTTTTAAGTATGATCTATATACTTCAGGAACTATAGCTTCGTTCCCATCTTCATCAGCAATAAAGATTAATTCTTTCTTGTTCATACTTGGTATATAGTCAATTATGCTGCCAAGCCCTTTTAACACCCCATATAATTGTTTGCCATCAATTTTTCCTTGTTTTTCAACTTCATATATACAGTTTCCAAACATTTCTTGTGACCAGTTATCATCAACTGTCTCCTTTAGTTCATCTAATCTGTATGCCATAAAAAAATCTCCTTCTTTCTTCTTTTTGCATACAATCATATACTGACTTAGCTTAATAGTCAATATAACCAAATATACAAATATTTTATAAATGATATAACTTAATATTATATGTATTTAAATTAAATGTTTATATGTATAACTTATAATTTATATGTGATATAATTTTTTTATGAAAATATGTTCATATAATGTTAAAAACAATTTTTTTAAACATAAAAATAAAACTAATGATATTATTAGCTTTATTAATAAGTATGATATAGATATTCTTGGAGTTCAGGAATATCTCTTTAAAGATGCTAAAAAATTCGGTTTAGAAAATTATAAGTGTATTGGTAAAGGTAGATTACATTTTAAAAATAGCATTTTTAATGAATCTTGCAATATTATTACAAGATTAAATGTTATTAAACATAATGTACATAAATTACCATGGTTTTTTACATCATTTCCAAGAATTATGAACGAAATAAGAGTTAAAAATAATGGAAAAGAATATTTAGTTATAAATACACATTTAGATTATTTACACAAAATATCGCAAAAGAAACAACTTAATTTTATTTTTAATTACTTAAAAAATCTAAAAGATGCAGAAAACATCATCTTAATGGGAGATTTTAATTTAAATATTAATAATAAAATATTTAAAAAGTTTATTAATGATTTAAAATCTATTAATATAAACAGAGTAGAAATTAATGATAAAACCTTTAAATTTTTAGATAAACCAATAGATCATATCTTTATATCAAATTCTATTAATGTTACTGATTCTATAGTAATTGTTGATAAAGAATTAGATATTTCTGATCATTATCCAATTTATATCGAAATTAAATAGTTTTTAAAATAATATTTATTTGATATAATTAATTTATTAAATAGGTGGTTGTAATGAAAAAAGATATTGTAAAAGTATCATATATATTAAATATACTTATTGTTATATTAGTTGTTATTGCATCTATTGTAATGTTTGGAAGAATTAATTTTATGCACATGCCTAATCCTGTTGAAGAAGAACATATAATAGGTATGATGAAGTACTTTACAACTGATTCCAATTTATTTGTTGGATTTGCATCACTTCTTTTAGTTATAGAAGAATACAAAGTACTAAAAGATAGTAGAAAAGCTATTAGTCCCGCTTTTTATATTTTAAAATTTATAGCAACGGTATCTGTGAGCATTACATTTCTAACTGTATTTTTATATTTAGGACCTGGTTCTGAAGGCGGCATTATGTCTATGCTTACAAATAGTAATCTGTTTTTCCATTTAATTATTCCTGTTTTATCTATTGTTAGTTTTGTATGTTTTGAAAAAAGTAATAAGATAGATAAAAAATATATAAAATATGGACTAATACCAACTGTTTTATATACAATTTTTTATATGGTTAATGTATTATCACATATCGAAAATTATAAAGTATCAATAAAATATGATTGGTACTGGTTTTTACAAAATGGTTTATGGCTTATAGTTATTATTTTGCCACTTATGTTAGTTCTTACATATTTTGTTAGTATGGTTTTATATAAACTTAACTATAAAAGGGGAAATAAAGCATAAAGAGTGCTTTATTTTTTTATTTCTCTATAGTATAATTAACTATAGAATAGAAAAGGTGATATAGATGAAAGTACTAGTAATTGGACATTCTTCATATGATATTTCATGTCCTGTTGAAAGCTATCCTGTTGAAAATACAAAATACCGTTTAGAAGAAAGCGTTATGTGTGGTGGAGGACCTGCTGGGAATGCAGCTTTTTTACTTGGCAAATGGGGAGTAGAAACATATTATGCTGGTGTAGTTGGATCTGATGATTTTGGTTCAAAAATTAAAAATGAATTACAAACTGCTGGTGTAAATATTGATTGCTTAGAAACTAACTATGAAAAGCCAACTTCTATGTCATTTATTATGATTAATAAACAAAATGGTAGTAGAACTTTATTTAACATAGCAGGTGAAAGGCCGGCACTTAAAAAACATGATTTTAATATGGAACCGGATGTTATATTAATTGATGGTCATGAGTATGCTGCATCTATGGCTGCACTTAACAAGTATCCTAATGCAATAAGTATTATTGATGCTGGTAGAATTACTCATGAACTAAAAGATCTTTGTAAATATGTAAAATATCTTGTTTGTTCTAAAGGTTTTGCTGAAACCATGACAAAGATTAAAGCTGATTTTTCAAATCCTAATTCTTTAGTGCAAATTTATACTAACTTAAAAAATATGTACCCTAAATCTGAAATTGTTGTTACTTTAGAAGATAAAGGTTGTTTATATGCAATTAATAATGAAATAAAGATTATGCCTGGACTTAAAGTAACTCCTGTTGATACAACTGGAGCTGGAGATATATTCCATGGTGCATTTACTTATGCAATTGCAAAAGGATATGATCTTGAAAAATGTGTTAGATATGCTAATATTACTGCTGGTTTAAGTGTAACAAAGATTGGTGCTCGTTTATCTATTCCATCAGTTGCTGAAGTAAGTAATTATTATAATGAAAAATTCCCATCTGGACCAAATGGTACTGTTATATCTAGTCAAGAAATTAATCAAGCACCTGTTCAAACACCAGTTGAAGCACCTAATGCTTCTAACCAAACTGCTGAACAAGCAGCTGTATCTCAAGAACCAGTAGCTACATCTGATACAGTAGTTCAAAGTGAACCAACAGCTCCTGTTCAAGAAGCACAAGCTCCAGTGAGTTCAGGAATAAGTTATGAACAAGCAATGCAGAGTGCACAAAATAATTAGTAGAAATAAGTGATAAATAATGAGTAGTGATGTACTAACAAGTAAATCACCAAAAATTGACGCTCATGGAGAAACATATGATAGTGTTTCTCTTATTCTTTCTCAATTTATTGATGATAATTATAAACTTGGTAATAAATATATAAGAATTGTTCATGGAAAAGGGGAAGGTATCCTTAAAAATAGAATTCATGAACTTCTTAAAGGTAATAAAAAAGTAGAAGATTATTATTTAAACAATTGGAATATAGGGGAAACCATTATTGTTTTAAATATCGAAAAATAAAGAAATTTTAAAAAATATATTGACATTTGTTCGAAAAAATGTTAATATTAAATCACAAAAGAAAATATAGGACAATTGTTCTACATCACATAACAATCTTTTGGATAATTTGGGGGGAAAATAAATTATGAAAGGTTATGTTTTAGATTATATTAATGAAAATGAGTATAAAAAGTTAGAAAGAGCACTTAAAAAGTATAATATGCTTGCTTATAAAAGATTAACTTTTGACTACTATCATTCATTAAAACAAGGTGAATTCTTAGGCGAAAAGGTTGCTGAAAATAAAAAAGAAGGCACAGAAACTTACGAATTAAAATTACCTAGTGATAAGATGTTTGCTCAAGTATATGGTGATATTAAAGTAAAATACATTGCATATAAAAAGGATAAAGTAGTTATGCTTGATACTATTTCTCCAGAAAAGATTTTACTTGAAGGTCATAGATCAGAACTTACAACTTATAAAGGTATAATGATTTCAAAAGAAAATGCATCTAAGGAAATGTTCAAAATTGATTTACTTAATATGTTACAAGGAGATAAGTAATAACTTATCTTTTTTGTTTGTTTTTAAGTAAAAAACCTTTGCAACTTAAAATAAATTGTGTTATTATTAAATAGCAATTGGACCTCTAGCTCAGTTGGTTAGAGCATCCGGCTCATAACCGGGCGGTCGTAGGTTCGAGTCCTACGAGGTCCACCATTATATATGCAGGTATGGCGAAATTGGTAGACGCACTAGACTTAGGATCTAGCGGAGCGATCCATATGGGTTCAAGTCCCTTTACCTGCACCAACTTAGTTATTAAAAAGAACTATTAATAAATAGTTCTTTTTTATTGTTTGATTTCATATTTTATTTGTGCTAAGATACACATTAAAGGTGATAAATATGATTCCAGATAGTGAAGAAATGTTAGTGCCAAGTTATGATGAAATACTTGATATGAACAATCATTTTCCTGAAATGAATATGTTTATTTCTAAGAAAGAAAGACAATATATGCAAATATGTGAAAACATCGACAAATCAAGTAAAACTGATGCTGAAAAGAAAATAGAAAAGAACACATATTATATATATCTAATGATTATAAAGAAAATTTTAGTTAGTAAAGATTATAAATGTTCTATATCTATTACTGGAACATCTTATAAAGAAATTACACTTGATAGTAAAGTATATAAGCTTGATTATGATTTTGTTTTACTTCATAATCTTGTAAACAAAAATGATCTAAGTATTGAAACTTATTATGGTGATGGGTTTATATCAACTGATCTATATATTAAAACACAAGAAAGAGTTTGATAATAAAAATATATCGCTTTATTGATTAAAAAGCGATATAATTATTTTTATAGGAGGATATGTAATGAAAAAGAAAATTTTATTATTATTAATTGTTTTATTTAGTTTTATGTTAATTCCAATTAAAACTGATGCTAAAGATAAAGCTACAATTTATCTATTTAGAGGTAAAGGTTGTGGATACTGTAGAAACTTACTTACTTTCTTAAATAGTATTAATGATGAATATGGCGATATGTATGAACTTAAAGCTTTTGAAGTATGGAATAATCAAGATAACTATCAACTTATGAAAAATATTTCAGAGTTTTTAGAACAATCTGCTGGTGGTGTTCCTTATTTAATCATTGGTAAACAAGTATTCCCAGGATATGCATCAGATTATGATTCTGAAATTAAGTCTTCAATTAAAGAATTATACGAAACTAAAGCAAGTAAAAGATATGATGTAATGGATGAATACAAAAAGAAAAATTCAAAATTTAATTTATCAACTTATAAATCAACAGATTTAAAAGAAACATTGAAAGAAGAAGGAATAGAATATAAAGAACCTTCAAAGAAAAAATCAAGTAGTACTTCTTCATCAAGTGTAATCATTTGGAATTTAGTATTTACCACTATTGCTACATCATCAATAATTATTTTTGTTAATTATAAATTTAAGAAATTAAATGAAGTAATTACTTCAGTAGATAAAACTGCTAAAACTTCAAAGAAATAGTTAAATAACTATTTCTTTTTTATTGCAAATTATTTGACATATGTTCGATAAAGTGATATTATAGTAATCACTCACAAAAAAGGGGGGGTTTTACAATGAAAAATTGTAATCAAGATTATTATTGCAAAGATTTAGCTAATGAAGTAGATGTTTTAAACATGTACAGAGCTAGTAAGAAAGATAAAGCAAGAATTGTAGAAAATATTAATGTAGTTAGAGAATTACTTAAAACATTATATAGACCTAATTCTGATATATTAATTGATTTATTGTCTTATGATGCATATAATTTCTTTATCAATTCTAAAAACGATATTGAAACTACAAGTAATTATGATAAATGTTTAGATATGTCTGTTCATAATCCAAAAGAAAATGGTACATTAAAATCAGGATATTTAACTGAAGCTCACTATGATGATGGTATTTATTATGGTAGTTTCCATGTTACATATACAGCTGAAAATGGTGATGAATTAGATAGAGACTTTGTTTTTAATGCTGCTGATACTTTATTAATTCAAAACACTGTTAAGAAAACTAAAAAAGTTATTATTAATGGTAAACCTACAGAAGAAACTACTCAAGAGGTTTATTTTGAAACTGTTTATGATATTGAAGGTGAACTATATTACTCAATTTTAGGGCCAACTGCTGGATGCACTTGTGATAGTAAATCATTACCAGAATTATTAAATGTTCTTCGTAAATCTGATAATATAAGACTATCATTCTTCCCAGAAGTTACTCATCCTGAATATTTCAAAGATTATGATGTTGCAACTAGAGGCAGAAATTAATCGTAAATATATAGTAAAATTTCCATGAATAATGGAAATTTTTTTATGTTTTAAAGTATAATTAAATAGAAAATTCTATTTAATTAGGAGAGATATTTAATGTTTAATTATGAAAATATAAATATTAATTATGAATATATAGATAATAAAAAAGAAAATACATTAGTTTTTTTACACGGATGGGGACAAAACATTCAAATGATGCTTCCTATAGCTAATGCATTTACTAAAGATAATAATGTACTTGTTATGGATCTTCCAGGATTTGGAAAATCTAGTGAACCATCATATCCTTGGGATTTAGATAAATTTGTTGATATGATTCATGAATTATTAAAATCACTTAAGATAACTAATCCAATTTTAATTGGCCATTCTTTTGGCGGAAAACTTTCTATGATTTATGCAAGTAAATATAAAGTTAAAAAACTTATTTTACTATCTAGTCCATATAAAGGCGAGTATAAAAAAATACCTTTAAAAGTAAAAATTCTTAAATTTTTAGCTAGAATTCCTGGTTTAAAAAGTATGGCTAATTTCTTTAAGAAACGTATGGGTTCAAATGATTATAAAAATGCAACTCCAACAATGAGAGCAATTCTTGTAAAACATGTTAATTATGATGTAACAGAAAACTTAAAGAAAATAAATGTTCCAACAATTATTATTTGGGGAACAAATGATACAACTGTAAGTATTAATCAAGCTTATGAAATAGAAAAATTAATTAAAGATAGTGCAGTAATACCTTATGAAGGTATGACACACTTTGCTTATCTTGAAGATAAACAAAAAACTATTAATGTAATTAATTCATTTATTGGTTAGGAGGAATAAAGTATGGGTTTAGTTCCTATTGGTGTATATTTTATATATTTATTAATAAAATTAAATAAAACTGTGCAGTATCTACAGCAAAATAGATACAATAGAGGTAATAAATATATTAAATATTTAAATGCACATGTTAAAAAAACATACTTAACATATGAACTTTTATTTATACCGCTATTTATAATATTTTATTATTTAGATTTTGATTTAGCTTATGCTCTTGCTGGAATATTTTGTTTCTTTATAGCAATAAGAGTGTACTTAATGAGAATAGAGCAAAAGAAAATACCGCTTAAATATACACATAGAGTAGTAAGGCTACATATTACTGTATTATTCTTGTATGCTCTTACTGTGCTTCTTTCATATTACTTTTTAATTGATTGTTATTCACTTTATATAGGTTATATATTATGGCTTGCTATTTATTTAAATCATTTTATGGTGATTTTAGCAAACTATATAAATACTCCAATTGAAAAATTAATTGGTTTATATTATAAAAAAAGAGCAATGAGAAAGTTAAAATCTCTATCTAATTTAAAAGTTATTGGTGTAACAGGTAGTTATGGTAAAACAAGTAGTAAAAATATTTTAAGTAGTATTTTAAATGTAAAATTTAATGCACTTCCAACACCTAAGAACTTTAATACACCATTTGGTCTTACAATGACTATTAATGATCATTTAACTAAATTTAATGATTATTTTATAGCAGAGATGGGTGCATGTAAAAAAGGTGAAATTAAAGAACTTTGTGATTTAGTTCATCCTAGCTATGGAATTTTAACTAAAATAGGTGTTGCACACCTTGAAACATTTGGTTCTGAAGAAACTATTCAAAAAACTAAATTTGAACTAATTGAATCACTTCCTGAAGATGGGATTGGTGTACTTAATATAGATGATCCAAAACAAAAAAATTATAAAGGTAACTTTAAATGTAATATTATTTGGATTGGTATTGATGATAAATCAGCAGATATCTATGCTGATGATATTAAATTAACTGAAAATGGAACAACATTTAAAGTCAAATTTAAAGGTGATAAAAAAACATATGAATTTACAACTAAATTATTAGGTAAAGCTAACATTTATAATATTTTAGCTGGTTTAGCACTTGGTAATGCCTTTGGTATTTCTAAAGAACAATTAATTCAAGGGGTTAAACGTATTAAACCTGTTGAACATAGATTAGAACTTAAAAAATGGTTTGATATGCATTTAATTGATGATGCTTATAATGCTAATCCAGATGGATGTAAAATGGCTTTAGATGTTCTTAAAATGATGCCTGGTAAGAAAATAGTTATATCATCTGGTATGATTGAACTTGGTGAACTATCTAGTAAACTACACTTTGAACTAGGTGAATATATGGCTAAAACAACTGATGAAGTTATATTAATTGGAAAAGATCAAACTAAAGACATTTATAAAGGTTTAGAAAAAAGTAAATATGATATGAAAAAGGTACATGTTTTAAGTAATATTTTAGATGCTTTTGATTTAGTTCATACACTAAAAGAAAAGGAAACATACATATTGCTTCAAAGTGATTTACCTGATATATTTAATGAGAAGTAGGAGGATTTATTAATATGAAAATTAAAATAGGTGTATTTTTTGGAGGATGTTCCGTTGAACATGATGTAAGTATTATTACAGCTGTTCAAGCTATGGAACATATTAGTAAAGATAAATATGAAGTTGTTCCTGTATATATAGATAAAAATAGAGTATTTTATACAGGTAATATTTTAAAAGATATTGAAACTTATAAAGATTTTAATTCTTATAAGAAATACTTAAAGAAAGTAACTTTAGTTAAAAAAGATGAAGAATTTGCTCTTGTTACATATGATTCTTTATTTAAAAGAACTATTGCTACTATAGATGTTGCTTTTCCTATAGTTCACGGAAAAGGTGTAGAAGATGGATCTATCGCTGGATATTTTGATTCAATTGGTATTCCATATGTTGGACCAAAAGTACTAGGTGCTGCACTAGGACAAGATAAAGTTGTTCAAAAACAAGTTTTAAAAGCTGAAGGCGTAAATATTGTTGATTATATTTGGTTTTATGATGATGAATATTTAGACGATGAAGATGAAATTTTAAAGAAAATTAAAAAACTAGGTTATCCAGTAATTGTTAAACCAGCTAAACTTGGTTCATCAATAGGTATTAGCTATGTTAGTGATGAAAAAAGTATTACTGATGCTATTGAAGATGCTATAACTTATGATGAAAAAATAATTGTTGAAAAAGTAGTTGAGAACTTACTTGAAGTAGACTGTGCTGTACTTGGAAATCACTCTTATATGGAAACAAGTTTAATAGGTGAAATGCTTACAAGTAATAAATTTTTAACATTTGAAGATAAATATTTATCTGAAGGTGGTAAAAAAGGACCTAGTAAAAAATTAGGTAGTAAAAATGCAACTGAAACTGCTGGATTTAAAATTCCTGCTAAACTAGATAAAGTAGTGGAAGAAAAAATATATGAACAATCTAAAAAAGCTTTTAGAGCTTTAGAGCTATCTGGCGTTACTAGATTTGACTTCTTAGTTAATAAAAAGACTAAAGAAGTATATGTAAATGAACCAAATACAATTCCTGGTTGTTTAGCATTCTTCTTCTTTACTCCAAAAGATATTTCATATGAAAAACTTCTTGATGAAATGATCACTTCAACTATTAAATCATATAAAGATAGTTTAAAGAAAGTATCTTCATTTGATTCAAATGTTTTATCAACATATGGTGGAGCAAAGGGAAGTAAAACTAAATTACAATAATAAAAACGAGTTAAAACTCGTTTTTTTATTGTATAATAGTTTTATTAAGGAGATAAGTATATGGAAAAAAGAGATAGATTTAAAAAAGTATATATTGAAATATCTAATATATGTAATTTAAATTGTCCTTTCTGCATTAAAACTAATAGAGATAAAAAAGCTTTATCAGTAGATGAATTTAAAATAATATTGGATAAAGTAAAACCATTTACTAAATATTTATATTTCCATGTACTTGGTGAACCTCTTTTACATAAAGATATTAACGAGTTAATTAATATAGCATCGAAAGATTTTTATATTAATATTACAACTAATGGTTATTTAATAAATAATATTAAAACTAAAAATATAAGACAAATTAATATATCACTACATAGCTATAATGATATATATAATAAATCATTAGAAGAATATTTAGATGATTTATATAACTATGCAATAAATAATAATAAAAATACTTATATAAATTTTAGATTATGGGCAAATACTAAGTATGCTGATGAGATTATTAATTATTTTAATAATAAGTTTAATATAAATATTATTAAGGGAATAAATAATAAACTCGATAATAATATATATTTAAATTTTAGTAATGAATTTGTATGGCCTGATAATGCAGATAAAAGTCTTGATATAGAAGGAATTTGTTATGCATTAACGGATCATATTGCAATACTATCAGATGGAACTATTACAGCATGTTGCTTAGATGCATCAGGAAAGATAAATTTTGGTAATATCTTTGATACAGATATTAGTGAAGTATTAGATAATAAGTTATTTAAGGAAATGCTTGATGGATTTAAAGAAGGAAAAAGAATACATCCTCTTTGTAAAAAGTGTAATTTTTTGGAAACTAAAATAAAAAATTAAAAATTGATATTTTTAATTTTTTTATTTTGCGTTATACTAATACTAGCTATTTAAAAGGAAGTAAAAATATGAAAAAAGAACCTCATTCAATTATTACAATTATTGTTGCTTTTTTATTAGTTTTACTATTATCTTTTATTCCTAAATTTAATTTAGAAAAAAAGATTTTAAGTGAAAAACATGTAAAAAATAGTATTAATACTATAGCTATTTCAATAGGAGATAACTATAAAGAAGTAAGTAAACGAGAACTTAGCAGTGATATTGTTAATGTTTTGTATCAACATAAAGATAATGGCGATATTAAAAGTTTTTTCATAGATAAAAATTCTGGTGAGGTACTTAGTTATAAAACCATATTTAAAAATAAATCAGAAGATTTATTTAAAGAAGTAGAGTATCGTTTATTATATGAAAAATATCCTAAATTTATTGTTGAAGGAATAAAAAATTCTGATACTAAAAGAGAAGTTTATTTAAAAAATAACTCACTTGTAGTTTTATATGATAATGTTACAACTGATCCAGTATGTACAGATAAATTATCACTTACTATTAATTTTAATGAGATAAGTAATTTACTTAACTTTGAACACGATCTTGATGAAGAATATCAAAATGAATCTGGTTATGATTATGATGAAACGAAAAAATATATTGCTTTTACATTTGATGATGGGCCAAATAAGAAAAACACTAATGATATAGTAAACTATTTAAATGATAATAAAATGAGAGCCACATTTTTTATGGTAGGTAATTTAATGGCTAGTAATCCAGACATTGTAAAAAACGTATATGATAATAAAATGGAAATTGGATCTCATAGTTGGGCCCATAAAAATCTAAAAAAACAAAAAATAGATGATATTGCTACTGAAATGGAACAAACTGATAATATTTATAAAAGTATTACTGGTGATACTTTAAAATTAATGAGACCTCCATATGGAGCTATTAATGAAAAGGTAAGAGATTCATTTAATTATTCATTTATATTGTGGAATGTTGATACTAATGACTGGAAATATAAAGATGAAAATCATTTATATGATTTTGTTATCAATAATGTTTCTGATGGAGATATTGTTTTAATGCATGATTTACAATACTCAACTAAAGTTGGTATTGAAAAAATCTTACCTGAACTTTATGTTAGAGGCTATAGAGTTGTTACAGTATCTGAACTTGCTAATATAAAGGGTAAAACTTTAGAAGTAAATAAAACATATAAAAGTATGAAATAAAAAAAGTAATTTAAGTACAAAACTTAAATTACTTTTTTTTCTTCTTCTTTCCAATAAGTATACTTTCAAGTATAAAAAATGCAGAAAATGCAGCAAGAATAATAGATATTATATATTCCCATAGGGTATTACTTTTACTAAAATAATTATCAAATGCAATTGCAAATGAAATTCCTAAACCTAAAACACCTATATAAAATAATCTAGTTAATGGATTTCTCATATACTTCACCTAAGTAAATTATAGCATATATAAATTAAATTGCATAATTATTTATCTTTGATATAATAAATCTAGGTGTGGTATTATGGACAAAAAAGAAGAAAAAATGACATATACTAAACTTATATGGATATTTGTTATCGGTAGTATTGCCGGATATATTTTTGAAGTGTCATTTTATTTTCTTAAACATGGTATCTTTTTAAATAAACAAGGTTTATTATATGGACCATTTAAACCTATATATGGTTTTGGATCAGTTCTTTTATCACTACTTTTAAATTTTGTTCGTAATAAAAAAAATTGGATAATCTTTATATATGGAAGTATTTTAGGTGGAATATTTGAATATGCCTGTAGTTTAGTGCTTCAATATTTCTTTAAAACAAGAATGTGGACATATGCAAAAATGGGTCTTGATATAAATGGAAGAGTATATCTTCCATATTTACCAATATGGGGCTTAATTGGACTATTATGGCTTAAAGTTATATATCCATGGTTTAGTAGAGTTTTAGCAAAAATACCTAAAAAGCCATTACTTGTTTGTACAATAATAATATCAGTGTTCTTTATTTTTAATTCAACTATATCAACAATAGCAGTATGGAGAATGAGAGCAAGAACAAAAGAAATACCTGCAAGTAGTAAGTTGGATAGATTTTTAGATAAATATTATACAGATGAATATATTTTAAAAAGAATACCATATTTACGACTAGTAGACTAAAAAAATCCTTTTATTTTCGTAAAAATATGATATAATTAAAAAGCAATTGGTTATGTCTCCTTAGCTCAGTTGGTAGAGCAATTGACTCTTAATCAATGGGTCTAGGGTTCGAATCCCTAAGGGGACACCATTTGTTGTTTAAAAATATCTTGCATATTTAAACGAAATATTATAAAATTAAATAGGTTTCCACAAAATGGGCTTGTAGCTCAGCTGGTTAGAGCGCACGCCTGATAAGCGTGAGGTCGGAGGTTCAAGTCCCCCCAGGCCCACCATTTTGATGGCCCGTTGGTGAAGAGGTTTAACACACATGCCTTTCACGCATGCATTCATGGGTTCAAATCCCGTACGGGTCACCAATTAAAAAATAACTCCTAGAAATAGGAGTTTTTTTGTGCGCTCTAAATGATATTTACTTTTTAAACAGTTTATGGTAATATATTTCACAACAAAAAGGGAGTAGTCCTTAAACGTAGTTGATGCGTCAGCACATAGAAATATCGCGTCACTAAAATGACTAAAACATTTGGACAAGACTTTTTACAAAATGTAGAAGTCTTGTTTTTTTATGAATATCAAGAAGACTTCTATTAAAAGAAAAGGAGGTATTGATATGGTTAGAAAAAATGATGTTAAGATAAAAGTTGCATCAACTATCTTAGCTAGTTCTTTAATGGCAACTTTTATTAGTGGATGCAAGGATGACGATGTTTCTGTTCTTGATAATACAATACTTGACAATACAGTTGTAGTAACATTTAGTGATGATTCAAAAGATATTGCAACTACATTTACTTCTTGGGGTCGTGTACGTGTTTATAAAAGCGTAGTATCCGAGATTTGTTATCAAAGTAATGATGAAGAAACTCATGATAATAGTTTTCAACAATATGATATTGTTAAAGTTGAACAAATTTCTGCATATATTGTTGAAGATGATATTGAACTGCTTCGAAATAAAGATACAAAAGAAGAAGCAGTATACAATATTATTGGTAGAGTTTTAACAGCTAATACTGAAGATACACAAAGAACTAGATAAGGTTGAACACTTAAGTTCAATCTTCTTTATTTAATAAAAAAACTTATACTTTCGTATAAGTTATTTGACTTAATAAGTGGCGGAGCAGGAGAGATTTGAACTCTCGCGCCAGGAAACCCGACCTACACCCTTAGCAGGGGCGCCTCTTCAGCCTCTTGAGTACTGCTCCATAACCAAGTCATAAAATAATTTTATAATATTATATGCTTTTAGTCAATAAAAAAAGACCTTTATAAGGCCTTTAATTTGATGTAACTGTTCTTAAATTTTCAAGGAAATTATTCATAATCATGATGTAGTCATTACCAGCTTCAACATTTTCTTTTGATAAAGAAATCATACTATCAACGACAACAACTTTAGCTTTATAATTATCTTTTAAATTTTTAATTAATTCAGTTTCTTCGTCATCACTTAACATAAATATTGTTGTATATTTACCATTTTTAAAATTACTCTTTAAGTTATTTAAATTATTATTTTTACCATTTTCCTCATCAATTAGTGATATAACATTAAATCCATAATGAGTTAAGAATTTTAATGTATCATTTGATGTAACAATAGTATTTTTATCATTAGCAGCTGCATTTTTAGCAATAGTTCTTAAATCTGCATCCATTATTGAAATTGTTTCTGCAAGTTTTTCATAGTTTTTATCAATTTTTTTCTTTGTGTATTTATTCGTTACATAATTTTTTAGACTATCTCTAATATTTTTTGTGATCATTAAGAAGTTGTTTGGAGCAAGCCATAATTCTTCAACACCATATTTATACTTTAATCCATATGAAATATCAATAATTGATATTTTTTTATTTTTATTTATAAAATTTTTAGCATATTCTTTTTCTTTAGTTAATCCATTATAAATAAAAATATCAGCTTTTGCATATTCTTCAGTTTGTTTTTCAGTTAATTTAAATTTATTAAAATTAACGCCGTTAGGATAAATACTGTTAATTGTTGCATTTTCATTATATAAAGTATTTGCAATAAATGTAATTGGGTAAACTGTAGTATTTATGCTAATTTCTTCCATGTTCTTTTTATTAAAACAACCAGTTGTTAGAACTGTACAACTAATTAAAAGTATACTTAGTAATATTTTTTTCATATTTAATTTTTGCTCCTTTTTATTTAACTGGGTCATACCCAAAGTCACCACCTGGGCGACATCTTTTTAATCTTTTAAGTCCTAGTTTTATTCCTTTTCTTACACCATATTTATTGATTGCATCAATCATATATTGTGAGCAAGTAGGAGTAAAACGACACATTTTGTGAGATGCAAATGGTATTGCTTGGTAGCACCTTATAAAGAATATAACAATCTTTTTCAATTATCTCACCTTTATAAATTGTACTATAAATTATTGTAATTGTAAAATATCTTTAGATTTTTTCTTTTATATTTGTTATAATAGTTTTAGTTTTAAATAAGGATTGATAATATGAATTTTCTAGAAAAATATGGTATTAAAATTAATGATGGTAAACTTTTAGATATTGCTCTTACTCATAGTTCATATTCTAATGAACACGAATGTGAAAACTATGAAAGATTAGAATATTTGGGAGATGCTGTTTTACAAGTAATAATTAGTGAATATTTATATAAAACTACTGATTTACCAGAAGGTGTAATGAGTAAAACTAGAGCTAGTTATGTATGTGAAAAAGCCTGTGCTGAGTATGCTAAAAAAGTAGGTTATATTCCATATATTAAACTTGGTCATGGTCAAATGAATAACTTAAATGATACTATTGTTGCTGATGTTTTTGAGGCAATTCTTGGCGCTATTTATTTAGATCAAGGTTTTATGACTGCTAAAAAATATATTCATGAAGTTATAATTCCTTACATTGAAGAAGGATATCAATTCTTTGATGATTATAAAACTGCACTTCAAGAAATGGTGCAAACTGATAAAAAGTCTGTTGAATATAGATTAGTTAAAGAAGATGGGCCTGCTCATGATAAAACATTTGAAGTTGATGTTGTTATCGATGATATAGTTTATGGCCATGGAGTAGGAAAATCTAAAAAAGAAGCAGAACAAAATGCTGCTTATGATGCTTTTTCAAAATGTGCAAAATAGTAGGTGAATTAATATGTATTTAAAAAGTATTAAAGCCCAAGGTTTTAAATCTTTTGCTGATAAACTTGATTTAGAAATAAAAGATGGTATTACTGCTATCGTTGGACCAAATGGCTCTGGTAAAAGTAATATCGTTGATGCTGTTAGATGGGTTTTAGGAGAACAATCAGTTAAATCATTGCGTGGATCAGATAACATGACAGATGTTATTTTTTCTGGTTCTAAAGATAGACCAATGCAATCAAGAGCAATGGTTGCTTTAACATTTGATAATACTGATCACTACTTTAATTCTGATTTTACTGAAATTGAAATTAAAAGAATTGTTTATAGATCTGGTGAAAATGAATATTTAATTAATGGATCTAAAGTAAGACTTAAAGATATTACTAATCTATTTATTGATAGTGGAGCCGGTAATGATTCATTTAATATTATTAGTCAAGGTAATATTGCCGATGTTATTAATTCTAAACCAGAAGCAAGAAGAACCATATTTGAAGAAGCTGCAGGAGTTTTAAAATATAAAAAGAGAAAAGAAGAATCTTTAAGAAAACTTGATAAAACTAAAGAAAATCTTCTTAGAATAAATTTAGTTATTGATGAGTTAAAAACAACTGTTGAACCACTTAAAGAACAAAGTGAAATAGCAAAAAGATATGTAGCTTTAAAAGATGAATTAAAAGAAATAGAAATTGGTTTAATTACTAATGATATTTCTACAATTAATAATGAATATCAAACACTTAAAATGGATATAGATACTTTATCTGAAGAATTACTTGATAAGGAATCTTTATCAAATACAAATAATGCACTAATTGAGTCTTTAAAATTAGAAATTACTAAGTTAGAAGAAAATATTAATGAGAAAAATATAGAATTAATTAAAGCTAATAATGAACTTGCTAAACTTAATGCGGATAAAGACATGATGCTTGAACGAAAAAAATATGAATATAATTCTGATCAAGTTGCAAGTTTTATTTTATCAGCTAAAGAAGAAATTTCTAATTATGAAAAAGACAAATCTGTTTTAGAAGCTGATATTAATACATTTAAAGGAAAATATAATGCATCACTTAAAACTAAACAAGAATATGAAAATGATTTACTTACTTTAAAAGTAAATAAAACAAGTTTGATTACTAAAATTCAAGAATTAAATAAAACTATATTAAATACTGAAAACAAAATAGATATATTAGAAAATAACATAATGTCTAATGCTAAGCTTCCTTATGCAGTTCAATCTATTTTAAGTAACCCTAGATTTAGTAAAATTTATGGAACTATTTCATCGCTTGTTGAAACTGATGAAAAATATGAACAAGCACTTGAAACTGCACTTGGAGCTGGAACTAACTTCTTAGTTGCTGAAGATGAAAAAGTTATTAAAAATGCTATTGAATTTTTAAAAGAAAATAAACTTGGTAAAGCAACATTCTTCCCAATTAATATTATTAAACCTAGATATGTAGATAATGACATTATTGAGAGATTAGGTAGTGTTAATGGTTATATTAATACTTTAAATAATTTAGTTAATTGCGAAGCTAAATATAGAGATGTTATTGATAACCAAGTTGGTAATGTAATAGTTGTTGATAATATTGATTCTATGAATATGATTGGTAGAATCATTGAATATAAATATAGAATAGTTACTCTTGATGGAGAAATCCTTCATGCTGGTGGTTCTATTACTGGTGGAACAACTAAGAAAAAATCATTTATTTCTGAGAAAAATGAACTTGAAAAACTTAAGTATGATTTAGAAAATTATAAAAAACAAGAAATTGATTTAAGTAAAGAATTAGATAAAACCAATGAAGAAGAAGAAATTATTAATAATAATATTCTAGAAACTGAAAAGAAAGTAATTTCATTTAATGAAGTTATAGATCAAAAGATTAACAGTTTAAATGATATTAATAATAATATTGATAAAGTAAAAGAATCGATTAAAGCTCAAGAATCACTTCTTGGTAATAAACTTGATAGTGAAATTGATAAAATTATGAAAGAATATACTTCTAAGTTAACAAGTAAGGAATTACTTGAAAAAGAACTTAAAGGTATTCAAGATAAAAAATTAGAAGTAAGTAATAATTTACTTGAAGAAGAAAATAAACTTCGAAGCCAAAATTCTGAATATAATAGAATTTCTAATGAACTTAAAGAAAAAGAAATTAAAATAGGTAAGTTTGATGTTAAACTTGATAACTTACTGCTTAATTTATCAGAAAACTATCAATTAACTTATGAAAAAGCTAAACTTGAGTATCATTTAGATATTGATGAAAAAGAAGCTAGAAGTAAAGTTAATTCTATTAAAAGAGATATTAATAGTTTAGGTGAAGTAAACGTTGGAGCTATTGCTGAATACGAAAGACTTGGTCAAAGATATGAATTCTTAACTAAACAACAAGAAGATTTAGAGGTAGCTAGTCAAGAACTACTTGATGTTATCGAAGAAATGGATAAGATCATGATTGATAAATTTGAAGTAACATTTAATAAGATTAGTGAAGAGTTCTCTAAAGTATTTAAAACGCTATTTAAAGGTGGAAAAGGTATACTTAAACTTACTGATCCTGAAAATATTTTAACAACTGGAATAGAAATTATTGCTGAACCTCCTGGAAAGAAACTTAATTCAATTATTTCACTAAGTGGAGGAGAGAAGACACTTACTGCAATTGCACTTTTATTTGCTATTCTTAATGTTAAAACTGTTCCGTTTATTATTTTAGATGAAGCAGAAGCTGCACTAGACGAAGCAAATGTTGATACATTTGGTGAATATATTGCAAGTAAGAAAGATAAGAGTCAATTTATTTTAATTACACATAAAAAGAGAACAATGGAATATGCTGATATTTTGTATGGTATTACAATGCAAGAATCTGGTGTATCAAAAATTGTTAGTGTAAAACTTGAAGATAAATAAAAAATATATCGTACGTATGTACGATATATTTTTAATTTGCTTTAAATTATATTTCTCTCATTAATTCTTTATCTTTATAAGGACATTTTGGATTTATATGATCAGTAAATAAAATACCATTTAAGTGATCAATTTCATGTTGAAAAGCAACTGCTAAGTCTTCACGAACTCTTAAAGTAAATTCTTTTCCTTCTTCATCAAAAGCTTTTATAGTGATTCTGGCATGCCTTGGAACAATTCCTTCAACTTCTCGGTTAACACTTAAACAACCTTCACCTTCGCCAACATAAATCATTTCTTCACTCATTGAAATAATTTCAGGATTTATAATGATATATTTATCAAACTCACCATCATCATTTTCATTACATATAACAAAAGCTCTTTTAGGTACTCCAACTTGAACAAAAGCAAGCCCCATACCAGGTCTTAAATTATATTTTTCACTATATTTATCTATTTGACTCATTTCAAGATATGTAAGCATATCTTCTAGCATATCTTTTTCTTTTTTATCCATGGGGAAAACTACATCTTTAGATTTTTGATGTAGTAATTTGTTTTTTTCATCTAAAATTGTAATATCAGGTAGTTTCATAAAAATCAAATCTCCCTTTTTTCGAAAGTATTATAACAATATTTTAAAAAAAATGCAAAATAAAAGAAAGGTTTTACCTTTCTTAATTATTGTTATTATTGTTAAAGAAACTCCATCCTGAACCTATGATAATTACAAGTAAAATAAATAAAACAATCCAAATTGCTGCACCTGTACCTGAACCTTGTGTATATCCAACAAAACCATTATTCATACATGGGTTTTGATATCCACCTGAATAATATCCATTATTACCATAATAATACATAGTTATACCTCCTTTTCATTTCCTAATATAATATATTATTATTAACCATTTTTTGACATTGATTTTTGTCTAATTTATTTAGTTTTAAACGCTTATATGATAATATTAAAATAGGTGAATAGTATGAAGAAAGTCTGGAGTAGAATAGATAAACCTTTATTTATTACATTTATGATTCTATTACTTTTAGGTTTAGTTATGATATATAGTTCATCAAGTATATCTTCTGTACT
Source organism: Bacilli bacterium (assembly GCA_017548925.1). Taxonomy (GTDB): domain Bacteria; phylum Bacillota_I; class Bacilli_A; order RF39; family UBA660; genus RUG13160. The sequence continues at coordinate 710,931 of JAFYYX010000001.1, read as the reverse complement.
TCGTTATAATAAACCTTCATACTTTTTCTTTGAAAAACAATTAATATTTATTATTGGTGCATTTATAGTGGGATATTTTATTATGAAGACACCAACAAAATTTTATAAAGGTGTTGCTTATTTAGGTTTGGTAGTTTTTTCACTACTTCTTATATCTTTAATTACTAAAAGAGTAATTACAAATAATGCATCAAGTTGGTATAAAGTTGGATTTTTATCAATTCAACCTAGTGAATTTATTAAATCATTTTCAATACTTACAATGGGATTTTTCTATGGAAAATATTTTTCTAGAAAAGATCCAAATATAATTGGAGCTATTATTCCAATGGTTGTATATGTTGTATGTGCTATTTTAATTGTTTTACAACCAGACCTTGGATCTGCTGCAATATATGCCGGTATAGTTGGTGCTATATTTTTATCACTTCCATTTAAAGAAAAATACATGAGATATGTTAAGTATGGATCATTAGTAGTTGTCTTTATTGCTTTATATATCCTTTTATTTCATTCATCTGGTTTAACACATACACAAGAATCAAGGCTTAATTATAAAGCACCTTGTTCTAGATATACTCAAGAAACAGGTTATCAAGTATGTAATGGATTTATTGCTATAAAAAATGGTGGTTTATTTGGTGTTGGTCTTGGTAATAGTACACAAAAGTATTTATATTTACCTGAATCACATACAGACTTTATATATCCAATAATTGTTGAGGAACTTGGTTTAATTGTTGGTGTATTAATTATTATTGCGTATGCTGTAATACTTTATAGAATATATCTTATTTCAAGAAATGCTACCAACCTAAGAAATCAAATAATATGTTACGGAGTATTTATATATTTATCACTACACGTAATTATTAACCTAGTTGGTATTACAGCACTTTTACCACTAACTGGAGTTCCACTTCCACTTTTAAGTTATGGTGGTAGTTTCGTAATTAATGTTGTTTGTATGATATTTGTTGTCGAAAGAATAGCTTATGAAACAACATATGAAAGAAATTTAGAAAAAATTAATAAAATTTAAAGGAAATTCCATATTTTTCGGAAATATATATTATTGAAAGGAGAAAAATATGGAATTTTTATTTGCTCAATTATCTAATTTAAGAAAGAATTATTTTTTGTTGCTAATCTGTTTATTACTAATAATTATTAATGATGCTATTATTTTAGGTGATTTTTATATTCTTAAAAGTAAAAAAGTAGAAGTTAACAATGACGTTAAATTAATTAGTGATGATAATAAAAATGATGTAACAAGTACTATTAATGTTGATATAAAAGGTTATGTGAAAAAACCTGGAGTATATACTGTATATGATAATATGACTGTTAACGATGTTATAAAGTTAGCAGGTGGTCTTAAAAAGGGTGCAACAACAGATAATATTAATTTAAGTAAAAAAGTTAATGATCAAATGGTCATAATTATTTCAAAAAAGGATAGTAATAAGAAAACTAATAGTAGTGTTGCAACAATTAATGATGTATTAATTAAAAACGAAGAAAGTGCTTTAATTACAATTAGTGATAATAGCATTAATAATGATAGTAATAGTACTCTTGTTAATATAAATATTGCTACTGTTGATGATTTACTAAAACTTCCAGGAATCGGACAGTCTAAGGCAGATGCAATAATATCTTATAGAGAAAAAGAAAAATTTAATTCAATTGAGGATATTAAAAAAGTATCTGGTATAGGTGATGCTTTATTTGAGAAAATCAAAGATTATATTACTGTTTAAACTATTAGTTTTTTTTCTTTTATTTATAGGTTTAATAAGAGTTTTTATTTATAAACTAAATTATAGATTTTATAAAGATGATTCTTTTAATGAAGGAACAGTTACTTTAGTTAATAAAAAAAGTGATTACTCAGTTATAAATATAAAATCTTCTAAAAAGAATTATAAAGCTTATATTAATATTGATAATAATATTGATTATGGGGATAAAATATATTTCAAATATGTTAATAAAGAAGTATATAAAAATACTATTCCTAACACTTTTAATTATAAAAAATATTTAAAATCTAAAAAAATTAATCAAGTAATTATAATTACAGAATATAGAAAAATAAGAACTAGCTGGTATTATAAATGTAAAGGTTTTGTTTATAAAACCTTATTAAAGAGAAAAAGCAAAAATTATATTTTAACTTTTTTATGTGGTGATAAGTCACAACTTGATAATGATGTAAAAATGTCTTTTATGAATAATGGGATTAGTCATTTATTATGTGTTTCTGGATTCCATGTTGCATTTTTATTTGACTATATTATTGTTTTATTAAGAAGTATTTTTAAAAACAAAATAATAAGTATGACAATACTTATTTTATTTGCATTATTTTATTTAATATTAACTAGCTTTATGATTGCATTGTTTAGAGCAGTTTTGATGTATTTTTTCTCATATATAAGACGTAGAAGTAAGTATAAAATTAAATCAATTTATTATTTCATTTTAACACTTGCTGTTTCACTTATTATTTTTCCAAATGTTGTTTATGATGTTGGCTTTTATTATACATATGTTTTGACTTTTTTCCTTATTATTCATAAAAATGAACTAAAAAATATTTTTAAGGTTACTATATATAGTTTTATTATTGCTGCACCAATAACAATATATTTAAATTATAATATTCATTTTTTAAGTGTAATATTAACTATTGTATCATCATTTTTTGTTTGTTATATATTATATCCACTTAGTTTTATTGCTGTAGTATCAAGTACTGCTGATAAGGTTTTATATAAAGTTGCTTATTATTTTGAACTTGTAAATTTAAGGTTTGATAAGGTTAATATATTTAAAATTATTATTCCTAAAACTAGTATATATATAATTATAATTATATATATTATTTATTTTATATATTTAATATTTAAAAATAAAATTTGCATATATTTGTTTCTATCGTTAATGATTTATTTAATTTTTAATAAATATTTTAATAATTATTCTTACGTTTATTTTGTTGATGTTAGACAAGGAGATATGTCTGTTATTATTTCTAAAAATTTTAAAAATGTAACTATTATTGATACAGGTGGAATAGTTGAAGATAAATATTTAAAAAATAGTACTAAACAGTTTTTATATAGTATTGGTGTAAAAAAAATAGATACACTAATACTTACTCATGGAGATTATGATCATATGGGAGAGGCTATAAATTTAGTAAAGAATTTTAGGGTAGAAAAAGTAATCTTTAATTGTGGACCATACAATGATTTAGAACAAGATTTAATTAAAGTACTCAATAAAAAGAAAATACCATATTATTCCTGTATCAAAGAATTAAATATAAATGATAACAAACAATATTTCCTTCAAACTAAAGAATATGATAATGAAAATGATAATAGTAATGTTATATATACTGAGATAAATGGATATAAATTTATGTTTATGGGAGATGTAGGAGTAGAGAAAGAAAAAGACATATTAGATAAATATAATATATCAGATGTTGATGTACTAAAAGTAGGGCATCACGGAAGTAAGACAAGCAGTAGTGAAGAGTTTATTAATGAAATAAATCCTAAATATTCCATAATATCAGTTGGAAAAAATAATAGATATGGTCATCCAAATAAAGAAGTATTAGATACTTTAAAAGATTCAAAAATATATAGAACAGATCAAGATGGAAGTATTATGTTTAAAATTAAAAATAATAAATTAAAAATGGAGACTTGTAGTCCATAGAAACATATTGTAATTAAGTTGAGAAAATGATAGAATATTAATAGAGGTAATTGAAAATGGAATTAAGAATCTTTGAGTATAATGTTACTCCAAATGTTAATGAAAAAAATGAATTTACTATTCTTATGGCTAACGATACATTAGTAATGAATGGAAATGAGAAGAATGATGAAAGCAAAGTTGTTGCTATTAAAAAAATGTTAGAAGATAATAAAGAAAATATTATTAGATTAGCTGCAGAAAATGCAGGAAATTATAAGGGTGGACGTCAAAAAAATTTAGCTGTTAAATTTGATAATGATGGAGAAACCTTTAGAATTATAGGAAATACTCCATCACAAGAAATATCAGATTTTTATACTAAAATAGTAAATGACATAACTAATATTGTTTCAAAATAGTAAACAGAGTAGATTATAATAAAGGCTTATGCCTTTTTTTCTTTGCATGAATTCGACTTACTTTTTGACAATCACCACATGGAGATTATGATCATATGGGAGGGGCAATTAATTTAGTAAATAATTTTAAAGTGGAAAAAGTTATTTTTAATTGTGGAACTTTTAATGAATTAGAACAAAAATTGATTAAGGTATTAAATAAAAAAAGAATCTTGTATTATTCATGTGTAAATGAAATAGAAGATTTAAAATTTTTACAGACTAATTTATATGAGGATGAAAATGATAATAGCAGTGTTATTTATACAAAAATAGGTAGTTTAAAATTTATGTTTACGGGTGATGCAGGAATTAAAAAAGAAAAGGATATCTTAGATAAATATGAAATATCAAGTATAGACGTTTTAAAAGTAGGGCATCATGGCTCGAAAACAAGTAGTAGTGATTCACTTATTAATAAAGTTAATCCGAAATATTCAATAATTAGTGTTGGTAAAAATAATGGATATGGCCATCCAAACATAGAAGTTTTAAATCTATTAAGCGATTCAAAAATATATAGAACAGATTTAGATGGTAGCATCATTTTTAAGATTAAAAATAATAAATTTAATATTAAGACATGTTCTCCTTAGTTATTAATTATTATGATATAATAACTTAGAGGTGTATTTATTATGACTTTTGAACGAAGAATAAGAATTGATGATAGGTATAATTATTTTTTGGGTTTTGATCTAAAATATACAAAACAGAAATTTTTAGAAAGAACTGATGGCGGTTATTTTGATTTGGGTGATCTTAGTATCATGATAGAAGAAGTTGAAAAGAACTTTAGTAAAGAATCAAAAAAAATAATTTACGATAAAGGAAATTTTTATATGAATAATGTTATTTACCTATATGATAGATTCCCTTTTATAGCATATATTAGAGATATCTTATATAATGATGAAGGAAAAATAATTGCTATTGGGTATATAACTAAAAAAGAAATAGTTAAATATATAAAGAATAATAAAATTGAGATAAATAGATGGGATAAAAATAATTGCCGTTGTCCTTTATTATATAAGTAGAAGTGTTATTAAACAAATTATTAAAATATAATTTGTTTTTTTAATAATTTATAGTTAAACAGGTGTAAAAGTCATCTCACTTAAAGTAGTATTTATATGGTATAATATTATTAATATTAACAATATTGGATGTGGTTATATGAACGATGAGAAATTGGATATTGCAAAAGAATATTTAGATACTTTTCCTACTTTTGAAGATTTTAAAAGAGATTATTTAGATGTTAACAAACCTGCTAATGAAAAATTTTTAACTTATTTATTTACTGAAATTAAGGATAAACCTGATGTATGGGAGGAAACTAAATATCGTATTTCTATTGAAACACTACGTATTGATATAAAATTAAAAGATAAGGAAAATTTAACAATTGATGATATTGTTAATGAAGTAAAAAAGAATGATTTGTCAAAATATAAAAGAATTCTTGTTAAACTTGATAATAAAAATTATGATGATATAGATAAACTTTCAAAACTAGGTATTGATGTTTTAATATCAACAAAGGGTGAAAAGGGTTTTTCTACTATTGATGAATTTAAATTTATGAGAGAATTCTTTAATATTTTTAAAGAACAATGTAATTATCCTAATTTATCCGTTTTAGAAAAAATAACACTTGCATACGATCATGTTAAATTCTTTTTATATAATCCTGAAAATAATAGAAACATAATGGATTCAAGAGGTATTGCAAGGTCAATGAAGACCGGCAATATTGTCTGTGAAGCATACTCAAGAATTTTCTGTCAATTATTATCTGAGTTTGGTATTAATTCACATTTAACTTTTATAAAGGGTAAAGGTAAAGATGAGTCTAGCCATGCAAGAGTAATTGTTAAAGTAGAGGACCCTAAATATAATGTAAAAGGAGTTTTTGCTTTTGATCCTACATGGGATTCGGATTTAGAAATGGCACTAGTTAGTCATGAAGATGGTAATGTAACATATGAATCTAAAAAATATCTTAAAGAAACTGATACTGTTATTGAAGATTTGCCCTCTAGTATTAGATATTTGTATTTTCTTGTTCCTCTTTATGAATATGATAAGTATTTTACTGGTGATGAAATAGACAGAATCCAAAAGTATCCTACATTTAATAAGGTAGAATTAACTGATGGTCTAACTAAAATCTTAAAATATAATGACTTAAAACCTAGAGAAAAAACGGTTTTAGATATTCTTCCTGATCTTTTATCTAAGACCAAGAAAATAGAAGGTTATAGCGATGATGAAATAAAAGAATTTATTAATCATGCAGTAAATATTTTAAATCAATATAGATTTGGAAGATTAGATAAAAATTTAAAAACACAAGTAAGTTCTCAAAGATAAATATATGTTATAATTAATGAGGGAGTTTGATAATTATGAAAATTAGTCTTATAATTTCTGATAGTTTTTACTATACTAAACAAACAATTAATAAGATTTTTCCTAATGAAGAAGATATTATTAAGATTGATTATTCTAATGTTGAACTTTCAGATATTTTATATGAATTAACATCTATTTCACTTTTTAGTGATCACAAAAAAGTTGTTGTTGAAAATGCAGATGAGTTATTTTCTAAGTCGTTTGAATCAGATGATTTAGAAAATTATTTAAATAATCCATCTGAATTTACTGAGGTTATATTTGTTGTAAATAAAGCTGATAAAACTAATAAATACTATAAATTAATAAATTCTAAGTATGAAATTTATGATAATACGGTTAAGAAAAAATATAATAATATAGTAGATGTTAAAAATTATGTTAAAGAGAAAAAATCTCATATTTCTGACAACGCTTTAAGTTATATAAAAGATGCTTGTTTAAATGATTATGACTTAATGCTTAGAGAAATTGATAAATTACTAATTTTAGGTAAAGATAATATATCTGATGAACTAGTTTATGGTTTGGTATCTCTTACTCCTGATGGTAATAATAGAAGATTTATTGATGCTTTAATGGATCAAAATGCGACTGATGCACTTAACTGTGTTGAAAATATGAAAGTGCTTAATATAGATATATCTAAAATGATTGCATTAATTGCTTGGAATGTTAGAGTTACATATTTAATTAAAAAGTATCGAAAAGACAAAGTAATGCTTGATAAAGTTTTAAAACAGTACAATGTTGCTGATTATGCTTATAATTCTTTCGTTAGAAGAGGAAATATAAAAAGCGAAGAAGAACTTGAAAATCTTCTTATTGAACTTGCTAATATTGATATAGATTTAAAAACGTTTAAATTAGATCGAAAGAATGTTGGATATTTATTAGTGAATTTATTTTGTATATAAAAAAAGTAATCAAATGATTACTTTTTTATTTTATCAGTATTTTTAAAATTAAGTTTGGCAATACTTGTTAGTTTTTCAAAACCATATTTATTTACTATTTCTTGAGCAACTTCATCGACTTTATCTGATGCGCCTTTAGGAAGCTCCATACCAAGTTCTTTTGACATAGCATCCATTTTCTTTAAAAATACGTATCTACTAATTATACTTGATGCTGCAACACATAAGAATTTATCTTCGGCTTTAGTAAAGAATGTAATATTTTTTACTATTTCTTTTGCATCTTTAATGTATTCATAATATTTAGTAGGTGATGCAAACTGATCAATAATTATTTGCTCATATGGATATTCATCTTTTATTAGATTAAGTAATACTTTATTATGTAGTATTGCTTTGATCTTATTCATATTGATATCATCAGTGTGAAATTTATTATATGATTCATTATCAAATATTAAAGTTGAGTGAGGTATTTTTTCAATAATCTTAGGAGCAATTTCTAATATTTTTTCATCAGTAATTTTTTTTGAATCTTTTACACCTAATTCATTTAAAAAAGATTGATTCTCTTTTGATACAAATGATGCTGTTACAACAATAGGTCCAAAATAATCTCCTGTACCAACTTCGTCGGAACCAATTGCCGGTTTATTAGTTGGAACATAATCTTCTTTAATAGCATCTTTTTTATCAGATGTTTTTTTATCCTTTCCAGTTTTAGTATCTATGATTCGATTATTAAAATGTCTTTCCATATCAATCCATAAATTAGCTTCAATATCAGCTGATATTCCTTGAAACATTAATTTACCTGATTCATATAAAGTTATAACAGTTCCATCCATTTCTTGTGCTTGAAATACAGCATATGGAGGAGTTTTATCTTTAAACATTTCTTTATAGTGAGCAATAACTTTGGGTTTTAAATTATCACTTAATTTAAAAACAATAGTCATTTATAACAACTCCTTACGTTAAATTAATTTTATCATGTTTTTCTTCTTTTTTCATTAGTATTATACTATAATTATAGTAAAGTAAGAGGTAAATATTATGGGTATACTTGATATTGTAATTGTACTTATATTATTAATAAGTATGTTTATTGGTTTAAAGCAGGGTTTTTTAAAAGGCATTATTTCATTAATAGGTATTTCTTTAATTGCTGCTATATCTTTTATATTTAGAGATAATCTAGCAGATATTCTTTTGAAAATATGCCCATTTTTTAAATTTAGTGGAGCATATGAAGGTATTACTTCTTTAAATATTTTAGTTTATGAAGGAATTGCTTTTGGAGTAATATTTATATTCTTATTTGGTATACTTGCAATAATATTAGGTATTACTGGAATAATACAAAAAATAATTGATATTTCAATTGTACTAACACTTCCTTCTAAAATATTAAGTTGTATTGTTGGTATTATTAACGGAGCTGTAATTGTATTTATAATGCTATTTGTAATGCTTAATATAAATCCAATGAGAAAACATGTGTATAATTCGTATATATCTAAAATAATACTAGAAAGAACAGCAGTATTTTCAAATACAACATCTAATAGTTATTTAGCGTATGAAGAAATTAATGGCACTATTAAATCTTGTAAAAAAGAACATAATAAGAAAAAATGTAATACAGATGTTGCAAATACATTAATTAAACATGATATAATATCTAAAGATGATGTTGAAGAACTAATTATCTTAAGAAAACTAAAAGGGGTAAGTAGAAAGGATTTAATAAGTTATGATTAAATATTTAGAAAAAGTAGAAGATTTTGACAAATTAATTCAAGAAGATGTTATTGTAGATTTTTATGCAGATTGGTGTGGACCATGTAAAATGGTTGGTGCAACATTAGAAGAAATTGAAGAGTTCAATGTTTTAAAAGTAAATGTTGATGACTTTAGAGATATAGCTATTAAATATGGTATTATGTCTATTCCAACATTAATTAAGTTTAAGGGTGGAGAAGAAATTAAAAAGGTAATTGGTTATAGAACTAAAGAAGAACTTTTAGAAGATTTTAAATAAAAAAAACTTATCAATTGATAAGTTTTTTTATTTTGTTACATCTGATCCAGTTTGGTTATATGCTCTTAATAGTCCACCGGCACCAAGTTTAATACCACCAAAGTATCTTACTACAACAATTAATATATGATTTAAATCTTTTTTATTAATTATGTTATATAGTGGCATACCAGCAGTACCAGATGGTTCACCATCATCACATTTTTTTTCAAGACCATCTATTTTATAAGCATAGACGATATGTCTTGCTTTTTTATGTTCTTTTTTAATAGATTCTAATATAGATTTAATTTCATCTATAGAATCTACTTCATAATTATATGAATAAAATTTAGATTTTTTTATTTCATATAAAGACTCTTTAATAAGTTTCATATATATCACCACTTACAAACTAATTATACTATATATTAAGTTAAATGTAGTATAATACTTACAAAAGAAGTGGAGGTGTTATATATGGATAAAATTAAAGAACTTTTAAAGTCAGTTCCTCATTTACCTGGATCTTATCAAATGAAAAATGATAAAGGTGTAATTATATATGTAGGTAAAGCTAAAGATTTAAATAAAAGACTACATTCTTATTTTAATGGAAGAGTAACAGGTAAAACTAAAATTATGGTTTCTGAAGTCGATACTTTTGAATATATTGTTACAAATTCAGAAGTAGAAGCATTCTTAACTGAAATTAACTTAATTAAACACTATGATCCAAAATATAACATTCTCTTAAGAGATGATAAAACTTATCCATATATAGAGTATATTAATAAACCATATCCACAACTTAAAGTATCTAGATATTTACAAGTTAAAAAATCTGATAAAAAGTATTTATTTGGGCCATATCCTAATGCATATGCAGCAAGAAGAATAGTTAAACTACTTAATAGATTATATCCATTTAAAAAATGCGATGGAATGCCTAATAAAGTATGCTTATACTTTCATATTGGAGAGTGTTTAGGATACTGTCAAAAAAATATTAATCAAGATAAATTAAGAAAAATGGAAAATGATGTTTTATCTTTCTTAAAAGGTAGCACTGATGTAATTATTAATAAAATTAAAGAAAAGATTAATACGGCATCAGAAAACTTGAATTTTGAACTAGCTAAAGAGTTAAAAGATGAACTTGAATATATAAATATAATTTCCGAAAAACAATTAATTGTATTAAATGACTATGTTAATAGAGATATTATTGGAGTTTATTATACTGAAAGCTCCATTGCTATTAATATTCTATTTATTAGAAATGGAAAACTACTTGAATCTCATAATAAAATTATTGATGTTGTATCTGGTATAGATGAAGATTTAGCAAGTTATATAGCAATGTTTTATAAGAATCATGAAATACCTAAAGAAATTCTTATATATAAAACTTTTGAAGGAATAAGTGCTTTAGAAGAACTATATAATATGAATATAGTTATTCCTGAAAAGGGTAAGAAAAAAGAACTTGTTAATCTAGCATGTAATAATGCCAAGATTTACTTTGAAAGAGAAAGTAAGTTAATTGATAACAAAAATAGAAGAACTAAAGATGTAAATAAAGAATTAGGTAAACTTCTAGGCATACCTAATTTAAGCCGAATAGAACTTTTTGATAACGCACATTTATTTGGTACTTTTACAGTTAGTGGTATGGTATGTTTTATTAATGGTGAGCCATGTAAAAATGCATATCGAAAATATAAATCCACTAAAGATATAAATGATGATTATCATGTAATGCAAGAAGTTATTTATAGAAGATATTATCATGCTTTAGTTGATGGTGAAAATCTTACAGATTTAATTTTAGTTGATGGTGGACTTACTCAAATTAATGCAACTAAAGAAATACTTACTCAACTTAACTTAATTGATAAAATTAAATTATGCGGACTTAAAAAAGATAGTCATCATAAAACATGCGCTTTAATAGATGCTGATTCTTTAGATGAAATACCTATTGAAAAAAATAGTGATCTATTTAACTTTTTAACATTTATGCAAGATGAAGTTCATAGATTTACTATTACCTATCATAAACAAATAAGAAGTAAAGGATTAATTAGTAGTTATCTTGATGATATTGATGGAATAGGTGAAAAAAGAAAGAAAGAACTACTTAAAAAGTTTGGTAGTGTAGCTAAAATGAAACAAGCAAAACTTGAGGATTTTGAAGAAATTCTACCAAAAGATATATCACTAAAACTTTATAATAAATTAAAAGATGTAAAAAAAGAAAAATGATTTAATTTTTCTTTTTTTTATAATATAATTATTTTTAGGTGAGAAGTATGAAGAAGGAAGATATAGCAGTTAAAAAAGTTAAACGTATTGATTATTTATCTCCTGAATATTTATACTTTAAAACAGATGATGAAACTAAGTATTTAGTTGATGGTAAATCAAAAATTTTAAAAGAACAACTTTTATTTAATTATCATAATAAAAATATTTATTCTACAGTATCTGGTAAAGTGCTTGGTCTTAAAACTATAGATAATAAGAATTTTTTAGTTATTCAAAATGATTATAAAGAAAAGTATGTAGATAATAAATCTTTAAGAAAAAAAATAAATGATTTATCTAAAAAAGATATTTTAGATATTTTAAATGAATCAGGAGCAGAATACTATTCAAACAACATTCATTATTTTTTAAATCATTTTGATTCAATAGAAAGTTTAGTTTTAAGTTTAATGGTATGTGAAGATGCACAAAAAATTTATTCAAATGTTTTTTTAGATTATAATAGTGAAATAATGGAAATATTTGATGCTTTAAGTCAAATATTCGAAATTAAATCACCAATTATTATAATTAGTGATACTGATGATAAAAACATTGAATATATTTCGAATTTATCTGGTATGTATCCTAATTTAAGGATTGTTTTATCTCATGATAAGTATCCTGCATCTCATCCTTTATTAATATCTCGTAAACTAAGTTTAACTAATTCTTTAGTGCTTACATCTATGGACTTATACTACTTATATTCTGTTATTAAAAGAGAAAAAAGAGTTTTAGAAAAAGAAATATTAATTACTGGTGAAAGCTTAAAATATGATTATTTAGTTAATACTAAACTAAATGTTTTAATTAGTGATTTGCTTAATGTTTGTAACATTAAATTGAAAAAAGATGAAATTCTATGTAAAAATAGCGCAATAATGGGAGATACTATTAATTCATATGATGTTTTAAATACAGAAATTGATTCTATTGTTATTGCACAAAAAGATGATGAAAAAGAAAAAGAATGTATCAACTGTGGACTTTGTAATAAATTTTGTCCTCAAAAACTTAATCCACAAAGATATAAACTTTCTGGTAGACCTTATCCTGGAAGCTGCATTGATTGTAATATGTGTTCATATATATGTCCAGCTAAAATAGGAAGGAAGAGATAATCTATGAATAAAACATATATATTTTCTAAAGAAAATAATAAAGAAAATTTATTTTATTTAGCAGTACTTCCTTTAATTTTATATGGTTTATACAAAAATGGATATTTACTTATTAGTAATAAATATATTACTAAAGCAATGCTTATAAAAGTAATTTTATATCCATTAATATCAACATTAATAGGTTATATTTTTGGAAAGATCTTTAAGAAAAAAGAATATAACTTACTTACATTTGGCATTCTTGCCGGTTTAACTGCACCATATAATTTTAATATTATAGCTTACTTTTCTATTGTAATAGGCATGATGTTTTTGGTTATGTATGTGCCTAATAGATTAAAACTAAATGAACCAGCACTGCTTATTAGTATATTAATACTTCTTAATGCAATATTTAATAATTCTGTTTTATTTAATCCAATGGAAGTAACAAGTTATTATAAGTATTCATTATTTGATTTATTTTTTGGAAGAGGAGCATCATTTATTTATACCTCTAGTATATTTTGGCTTCTTATAAGTTACATAGTTTTATCATTTATTAAGGTGTATAAAAAGAATATATTTATATATGAAGTATGTACTTTTCTTGTTTGCTTTTTAATATATATGTTTATTACAAAAGAGTTTTCTACTAGTGCAGTTACACTTTTTAATGGAATAACATTCTTTTCATTTATATTCTTAGCACCTATTAATGAAGCAAGTCCATCAATTAATATTGAGATTATTATTTATTCAATATTTAATGCTATTTTAGCATTTGTTTTGATATTTATTTTTAATATATTTACCGGAGCTGTAATTGCAACATTAATATCAAGTATTTTGTACCGAATATATGATATTATTCGACAAAAAAGATTATTGAAATAATAATAATTTGATGATAATTTAAATTTATCAATCTCACAATTATAAATAGTTGTGAGATTTTTTGTCGAATAATTAGATATGATGAAAAAAATATTATTTATAATAACTATATTTGTATGTTTTATAAGTAGTGTAAGTGCTAAAGAATTATTTCATTTAGGTGAAAAAGTTCCTGATGTTGTAATATATATGGATAGAGTTAATAAGCAAGTTTATTATCAACCTAAAAAGATATATAGAAATAGTACTAATGAACTTGTATATTGTATTCAACCTGGTGTTGTTTTATCAAGCGGTGAGTATGATTCTTATGAAGAATTTAATGAAATATTTAATATAACTGAAAAACAGTTTAATAGGATTAAATTAATTGCTTATTATGGATATAATTATAAAGATCATACGGATATTAAGTGGTATGCAATTACTCAGTATTTAATTTGGATGGAAATAAAACCAGATAACTGGGTTATGTATTTTAGTAATTTAAATCATGAAAGATTGGATGATTTATTTATTGATGAAATTAATGAGATTAATGAACTTGTTAATAATCATGATGAAAATATTAACCTTAAAAAAGGATATATTTTAAATAATAGAAATGAAATTACAATAAATGCATCTGATGATATTAATAGGTATAAAACTAGTTATGGAGCTATTTTTAATAATCAGCTTGTTTTAAATAACTTAAATTATGGTCAAAATGATATAACTCTTACTATAGAAGATTATAACCCTGTTTTATTTTACTATAATAGTGATGGACAAAATGTTTTTAAACGTGGAGATGTATTTAAAAAGCAAATTGATTTATATATTTATGTAAATGCAGGAAAAACCAAAATAAATGAATGTAATGAAGAAAATTTTTCAAAAGATTTTATTGGTGGTACATATGAAATTTTAAACGAAGATGATTTAGTGCTTTCTACTATAACATGTGATACTTCGGAGTGTATTAGTAATTATTTACCAATAGGATTTCATAAAATAAGAGTTAAATCATTACCTGATAATTATGAAAATAATGATCATATTTATGATATAGAGATTAAAGATAAAGAAATTACAAATGTTGATATTTGTTCTTTACCTAAGAAAACTGCTGAAATAAAAAGAGAAATCCCAAAGATAGAAGATCAAGAAGAAGATAGTAATGAGGAATCTTATGAATATGATGATATAAATATTATTGAGGAAGATAATACTGATGAAATATATATGCCTAGTACTAAGAAAAATTCATTTATAAAATATATACTTATTATATTTATTCTAATTACATACATATTAAGTAAAAAATGTGATAAAAATAATATTTAAATATTTTATTTATGTATTTATCAGTTTATTTATTACTTTTGATTCAAGTTTTAATAATAATACTTTAGTAAATGATTATTATTTTACTTTAGAGATTCCTAAAATATATTTAAGTGTGAAGGGATTTAAATATAATGATAATAATAATGATGTTGACAAAGGAATATTTCTTGCAAAAGATTATAGTTTTAATAAATCAAGTGGTTCACTAGTTATTGCATCTCATTCTGGAAATAGCATAATTAGTTATTTTAAACATTTAGATTTGCTTAGAATAAATGATGATATCATTATTAATACAGAAAAAGATATTTTTTATTATAAAGTAATTGATATATATAAAATTAAAAAAAATGGAAAGTTTAAATATATTAATGATAACAACCTTATATATCTAATTACTTGTGATAAAAATAATAATAAAAAACAGATAGTTATTAAAGGAAAAATGGAAAATCAGGTAAAAAAATCGCAATTTTTTTAAAAAAATGCGATTTTTTTGAAGAAAAAAAAGGAAATTAGGTACCTATGGGATATATATATTAGTGTAGAGGGTAAAAAAATGGCATATATTGAAGAAAATAAAATTAATGAAATTAGAAATAGTGTTAATATTGTTGATATTATCAAAGAGTATGTTCCTTTAACAAGTAAAGGTAAAAATTTTTTTGGTGTGTGTCCATTTCATGAAGATCATGCACCAAGCATGAGCGTTTCAAGTGATAAACAAATATATCGTTGCTTTTCATGTGGTGCTGCAGGTAATGTTTTTACCTTTGTTAAAGATTATGAGAATGTATCTTTTTTAGAAGCAGTTTCAATCGTTGCTAAAAAAGCAGGTATTTCTTTTGATTTTACAAATAATGAAAAAAAGACAGAATCAAAGTATTCTGATTTGTTTAAAATCACAAGTGATTCATCAAAGTTTTTTCAAAATAATTTATATACAAAAGATGGAGAACGCGCACTTGATTATTTAAAAAGAAGAGGTTTTAATGATGAAGCTATTAAAGAGCTTGGCTTTGGTTTAAGCACTTTTAATAATTCACTTTTAACTTTTTTAGAAAAAAAAGGCTATACTGCTAGTGATATTGACAAGACTAGTTTAATATCTCTTGATGGTAAGCCACATGATGTATTTGTTAATAGAATAATGATACCTATTCATGATTTAGATGGAAACATTGTTGGATTTACTGGAAGAGATTTTAATAATAGTGATGGTCCAAAATATATTAATTCAAAAGAATCTGTTATTTTTAAAAAAGGTATGATTCTCTTTAATTATCATCGAGCCAAAGATTATGTTAGAAATAATCATGAACTTATTATTGTTGAAGGTAATATGGATGCTCTTAAGATGTATTCATCTGGAATAAAAAATGTTATTGCATTAATGGGAACGGCTTTAACAACAGATCATGTTAATGCTATTAAAAAGATGAGATCAAAGGTTATTTTAATGATGGATAATGATGATGCTGGAAAACTTGGAATGTACCAAAATGGTAATATTCTAAAGAAAAATGGTATTGATCCGGAAATTGTATTAATAACTAATGCCAAAGATCCTGATGAATATATAACTAATTTCGGGGTAGATAAATTTAATAATATTTTAAAAAGTAGAGAGAGTTTTCTAAATTATAAACTTGAATATTTTAAAAACGGACTAAATCTTGATGATGTGTCTGATTTATCAAAATATATTAAGTTAGTTTTAAGTGATTTAAAAAACGAAAATGATAAAGTATTAATTGAAGTTACAACGAAAAAACTAGCTAAAGATTATGGACTTGATTATAATAATCTTATTTCTGATTTGATTCCTGATACTGGGGAAACTAAGTCTGGTGCTATAAAAATTGAAAAAGAAAATAAAGAAGTTAATTTAAGAATAGATGAAGCTGTTGCAAATATAATTCTTGGAATGGCATCAAATGGAAAATATATCAAATTGTTTATTAAACAGTTAGGTTTTTTACCAGAAAAATGGCAAAGAAATATTGTTAATGAAATTAGATATTATTATGAGCAAAATAAAACAATTAATTTAGCTGATTTCATATCTTATTTATCTGATAAGATTGATATGCAAAATATTGTTTTAGAAATGGTTTCTAAATATGGTGATTTAGAAATTACTGATGAATTATTTAATGAATATATTCATGCAGAAAAGAAAATATTACTTAATAAAGAAATAAAAGAAGTAAAAGAGTTAATAAAAAAAGAAAAGGATATAAACAAAAAATTAGAGTTGGGTGAAAAACTAACTAAACTAAAAAAGGATGTGGAAAAAAATGGAAGCAATTAAAACATTAGAAGAAAGAGAAAAAGAGTTAATAGAATTAGGTAAAAAAGAAGGATATATTACATACGAACAATTAGCTGAAAAATTAAAAGGATTAGAAATTGATGCTGATTCACTTGATAATTTATATAATATGTTAATTGAAAATGGTATCGCAATTGTTGCTGATGATTCTGATGATGATTCAACTGGTGGAAAAGGTGCCGGTGATGATGACATTATTTTAGCTGATGAAGAAATAACTAAAGATGTTAATATTAATGATCCGGTAAGAATGTATCTTAAAGAAATAGGACGTATTAGTTTACTTTCTCCAGAAGAAGAATTAAAACTAAGTATTCAAATTGCAAATGGTGATGAAGATGCAAAACAACAACTTGCTGAATCAAACCTTAGACTTGTTGTATCTATTGCTAAAAGATATGTAGGTCGTGGATTATTATTTCTTGATTTAATCCAAGAAGGTAATATTGGATTAATGAAAGCAGTAGACAAGTTTGATTATGATAAAGGTTATAAATTTTCTACATATGCAACTTGGTGGATTAGACAAGCAATAACAAGAGCCTTAGCTGATCAAGCAAGAACTATTCGTGTTCCTGTTCACATGGTTGAAACAATAAATAAAATGGCTAGAATTCAAAGACAAATGACTCTAGAACTTAACCGTGAACCTAGCGAAGAAGAAATTGCTAAGAAAATGGGAATTAGTGTTGATAAGGTTAGAGAAGTAATAAAAATAAGTCAAGAACCTGTTTCTCTTGAAACTCCTATTGGAGAAGAAGATGACTCTCATTTAAGTGATTTTATTAAAGATAAATCAAGTATGTCACCTGAAGAATATGCAACAAATGAAATATTAAAAGAAGAAATCAAAAATGTATTAATGACCCTTCAAGAAAGAGAACAAGAAGTTCTTGAACTTAGATTTGGTTTAGTTGATGGTACTTGCCATACTCTTGAGGAAGTTGGTAAAAGATTTAATGTTACTCGTGAAAGAATAAGACAAATTGAGGCTAAAGCTTTAAGAAAATTACGTCATCCTTCCAGAGCTAAAAAACTTAAAGATTTTATGGTTGATTAATGATATCTAAGAGAATAAAGTTTATTGCATCTTTAATAGATGAAAATGATAGTGTTCTAGATATTGGTACAGATCATGCGCTTTTACCAATTTATTTAATAAAGAATAATATTACTAAAATTGCAGATGGATCCGATGTATCAGAAACCATTTTGCTTAATGCTATAAATAACCTTTTAGAATATCGATTAAATGAAAAAATTAAATTATACTGCAGTGATGGTATTAGTAATATAGATATTTCTAAATATAATACATTTGTAATTGCTGGAATGGGATTTCATACAATTAAAGGTATTTTAAGTCATAATAAATTTGATAATATAAACAAACTTATTATTCAGTCGAATAATAATCATGATGAACTGAGAAAATTTATTAATAGTATAGGTTATAAGATAATAAGTGATTTTTATATAAAAGATAAAAATAAATCATATTTAATTGTTCTATGCGAAAAAGGAAAGCAAAAACTTTCTAATAAAGAATATATATGTGGTTTATATAACAAAAATAATATTTGGTATTATAAATATATGGTTGATAAATATAATCAAATACTAAAGTTAATTCCTGATTGTGAAAAAAAAGATATATTAAATAATATTAAATATTTTAATGAATATTTATCTAAAGAAAAAACTGAGGAATAGAAGAAGTAAAGTTATTAGTTACTTCTTCTTTTTTATTTATAATCGATTTATTGTTATGATTTATGGTATTTATATTTTGAAACAATTTATTAATATTAAGTGATTTAATCTTATTTTTAATTGTAAGTATATTTTTAAACAGTGGTTTTAATTCATTATATAAAGGAATTATTTGGTTTGCAGTGTTTAGTACACCACTAGCATTAGAAATTAATTTATTTAGTAGGCTATTATTCATATTAATCACCTATAATATATTATTCAAATATAAATATTTAATGCTATTAAACTCATTAAAAAACTCTTTAATTAATTTAATATATGTGATATAATTTATTCTATGATAGAGTAGAGGTGGACTAGATATGAAAGATACTAAAAAAAGTTCTAATAATCTAATTGTCGATATCATATCTTTTCCATTTACGCTTATATTTATAATTTTAAAAAGCTTTGTTAATGGTATTAAATTTTTAACTGTAGATCTTACGAAAATAGGTTTAGACAACCTAAGTTTTTCTGCTGAGAATACACTTAAAAAAGCACAATATAAAAAAGATAGTGAAGTAGAAATAGCTAAAAGAGAAGATAAACAAGCTATTAAAGAGTCTAAATATAGATATAGCAGTAAGTTCTTAAGTAAACTAGAAGCTGAACAAAAACAACTTGTTGAAGATTTAAAAACTACTGGTCAAATAAAAAGTGAAGAAGCTGTAATGTATGAAGCTACTATCAAAGATAGAGATGGTAAAGTTTCAACTGAAGTATATTCAGGTTTATCTAAATCAGAAGTTAACTCATTCTTAGTTGAACAAGGTTATGAAGTTTTCTCAATCAAAACCAATAAATTTATTAATTTTCTACATGGTAGAAAAAATTTAAATAATCGTCAGATGAAAGTTAAAGATTTACTTTTCTGGCTTACTCAATTATCTACTTATTTAAAAGCTGGTATTCCACTTACTCAATCCGTAAAGATTTTAGGTGAACAGTTAGGACGTAAGAATCAAAAACGTAAGAGAGATTTCCAATCTATTGTTTATCATTTAACATTAGGTGATGATTTCTCGGTAGCTTTAGAAAAACAAGGAAAAATGTTTCCTGGACTTTTAATTAATATGATTAAAGCCGCTGAAGCATCTGGTACTCTTGAAGAAACCCTTGATGACATGGCAGCTTATTATACAGAAATTGATAAAACTAGAAAACAAATGATTAGTGCTATTATGTACCCAGCCATCGTTTCAGTATTTGCTTTAGGTGTTATCGTATTTATTCTTGTTTATGTTGTTCCACAATTTACTGATATTTATAAACAATCAGATGTTAAGGTTTCTGGTATAACCAAATTTATAGTCTCGCTTTCTAGTTTCTTAAAACATAATTGGTACTATATTATTTTATTTATTATTGCATTTTCAATTATATTCTCTATTGCATATAAAAAGATTAAAGCATTTAGAGTAGGTGTACAAAAAACATTAATGAAAATGCCTATTATTAAAAATTTAATAATTTATAATGAGATGACAATTTTTACAAAAACATTTGCGTCGCTTCTTAAAAATAACGTATTTATAACCGATAGTATGGATATCCTAGTTAAGATCACTAATAATGAAATATATAAAGATATTATTTATACAACAATTGATAACATATCTAAAGGTGATAACATCTCAGAATCATTTAGAAATCACTGGGCTATTCCTGAGGTTGCATATCACATGATAGTAACAGGTGAATCAACTGGTGAACTTGCACAAATGATGCAAAAAGTATCTGAATATTACCAAGAACAACATCGTAACTTAGTTACAAATTTAAAGAACTTTATTGAACCAATATTAATCGTTACGCTAGCTATTGTTGTTGGAGGTATTATTCTAGCTGTTATGGTGCCAATGTTTGGTTTATACGATACAATTAAATAGTATTTGGGGGATTTATATGATTTACGCATTTCTTGCTATTTTAGGCTTAGTATTTGGATCTTTCTATCTAGTAGTCGCAACAAGACTTCCAGAAGAAAAATCCATTATTAAACCTGGATCACACTGTGATAACTGTAATCATGCTTTAAAGTGGTATGAACTTATACCTGTTTTATCATATATATTACAAAAAGGTAAATGTCGCTCTTGTGGGGCTAAAATACCTTTTTTAACTGTAATAATTGAAATAATTACAGGGATTATATTTGTGCTACCATATTATCTATATGGCCTTGATTATAAGTTTTTTGCAGCAGTAATAATACTTTCACTTACAATAATTATTTTTATAAGTGATTTTAAATATTATATTATTAATGATAGTCCGCTTTTTACAGCTATTATATTTATTCTTATTTTAAAACTTTATTTCTTTAATTATAAAGTTATGATTCATTCAGCTGTATCTGGACTTATAATGTTTGGTTTATTCCTATTAATTAAATTTTTAGGAGATAGGATATTTAAAAAAGAATCTCTTGGTGGTGGAGACATAAAACTTGCAATTTTGCTTGGTGTTGCGCTTAATTTAAAACTTGGATTAGCAGCATTTATACTATCGGCATTTATTGCATTTCCATATGCATTATTTGTATCTATTTTTAAAAAAGAAGGTATAGTTCCTTATGGACCATTTATAATTGCAGCTTTAGTTATTGTATTTATGTTTGAGTCACAAACATTACAGTTAGTTAATGATTTATTTTATTTATAAAAAAAGCACTCTTAATTGAGTGCTTTATTTTTTTTATAATGTTTCTAATTCTGGACCAGGTACTGTATTAAATGAGTATGGATTTATTGTAGATGATGAAGTATTTTGAGGCATTGTAGGTTTTTGTATTTGCGGTGTTGATGGAGTAGGAGTTGTTTGAGTAGTTTGCGTAAATACAGGTTTTTGTACAGGCTCAATACTTGGTGTAACCATTGTTGGTTTTTGAATTGGTTCAATACTTGGTTGAACATTAATTGTAGGTTTTATAGGTTCAATAGTTGGAGTAGTCATTGTAGGTTTTTGAACAGTATTTATTGCTTGCTCATTATTAACTGCAGGAGTGTTTATTTGTTTTTCAGCTTCTTCTTTTTCTTTTTCATCTAATTTGATTTCATTTTCATCTGCAGCACCAAATGCTGATGTATCAACTTTTCCTGAATGAGCTTCTTCTAAGTTTGTATGAGTTACTGTTGATTTTTTATTTCCGATAAGAGCGTTTTTAATGCTTTCATCTTCATCACCTAAGTCTTCATCAATATCAATTATACGAAGAATTTCTTCAAAACTTGTATAACCATTTAATACTTTTTGAAGTCCATCATATAAAAGGGTATCAGCTGATCCTTCATCACGATTGTATACTAGATGTCTTAATTCATCTTTACTTATATTATCTATAATACCATCACGAATTTCTTGATCAATAATTAATACTTCGTGAATAGCAATTCTTCCTTTATATCCACCAATACATTTATCACAACCAACAGGTTCATAAATTTCGTTAACATCTTTTTTTAGAACCTCTTTAAACAAAAGTTTTTCATAATCTGTAGTAGGGCGAAGCTTACGACAATGTGGACATAAACTTTTACATAATCTTTGTGAAACAATACCAGTTAAGGCAGCTCCAAGTAAGTATCTTTCAACTTCCATATCTGTTAAACGTTCAATTGTTGTTAGCGAGTTATTTGTATGAATTGTAGAAAGTACTAAGTGACCAGTAATAGATGCACGAACGGCAATTCTTGCTGTTTCATCATCACGAATTTCTCCGATCATTATAATATCAGGGTCTTGACGTAAGATACTCCTAAGTGTATTACCAAATGTTAAACCAATTTCACTCATTGTTTGAACTTGGTTAACACCTTCAATTTTCATTTCAACTGGGTCTTCAACTGTAATTACGTTTCTATTTGGTGTATTTAGTTTTTGTAGCATTGCATAAACTGTAGTTGATTTACCAGAACCAGTAGCACCGGCAACAAGGATTATACCATGCGGATTATGAATAATTTTATTTATTTTTTGGAAGTTTTCTTCACTAAATCCTAAATTTTCAAGTCCAGCTGTACTCATTGAGTAATCCAAAATACGGATAACGACTTTTTCTCCATCAAGGATAGGTAGTGAAGATACACGTAAGTCCAAATCAATACCGTTAATATTTTGTTTAATGGCACCATCTTGTGGTAAACGAGTTTCAGTAATATTCATACCAGCCATAATTTTTACACGAGTTAAAAGATTCTTTTTTACAGAATCTGGAGCTATAGCATAATCAATTAATTCACCATCAATACGAATACGAATATGTAAATTATCTGGATATGGATCAAAGTGAATATCTGATGCGTCATGTTTAACAGCATCAGTTATTATTTCGTTAACTATTTCAACGATTGGTTTACTATCATAATCAAATTGTCTAAACATAAAGTATCACCATACAATCCCTTATTCTTTAAGTATTATACTATATATTTTAAAACCTATCAAGATTTTTATGTTATAAAGTGGATAAAATTTATTATATTTTTTTAATAATTTTTAATAATATTAATGGTGTTTATTATGATTAATAAAGTAATAATAAAAAAGATTATTTTTATAAGTAGTTTAGTGCTTTTTTTGTTTCTTTTTAATATAAATATTAAATCAGTAAATAGGGGTAATTTATATTATAAATACATACCAAATTACTATGAAAAATATAATGATATTGTTAATACATATGACTTAATAAATGAAAACTACAATTTTATACCAGCTGAAGTTATTAATTTATCAATTTTAAAAATTGGTAATCTTTTTTTAATCAATAAAGGTTTAGATGATAATGTAATTCAAAATAGTTATGTAGTTGATAGTAGTGGGCTTGTTGGAATTGTTAAAAAGGTATTTAGTAATTATTCTGTTGTTGAGTTAAAATCATCTAATAACCTAAAAATTGCTGTTGATATAAACGATTGTTACGGAACTTTAATAAATTATCATAACAAATCATTTATTAGCGATTTAATTAATTGTAGTAATGTAAACAAAGGTGATCCGGTTTTTACATCAAAGTATTCTATATCATCATCAAATATATTAGTTGGATATGTAGAAAAAGTAAATAATGATAAAATTTATATTAAGTATGTATCTAATCCTTATAAAACTAAATATGTTGCTGTAATTTATGATTATTAATAATATTTTTATGATATTTTTCATAAATTTTATTGGTGATTAAATTGAGAATAAATAATAAAAAATACCTTAAAAATTTATTAACTAGATTTTTAATAATGATTATTTTTATATTGTTTATTCTTATTTTAAATAAATATAACAAGTCTTTAGCTTTAAACTTAAAAAATAATCTATTTAATAAGTCAATTAATTTTGTAAAAATTAATAAGTTATCACAAAGACTATTAGGAAAAGATGTATTTTATTATCAAAGTAAAGAAAGTGATTCTATGGTAATTGCTTCACAATTTAATCAAAATAAAAAGAATAAGTATTTTGATGGAGAAAAAATATTAGTATCTAGTAATTTACCAATTGGATCAATATCAAGTGGAGTAGTTGTTTATATAGGAAATAAGGAAAATTATAATAATACAATAATTATTCAAGGCATGGATGGCTATAATATTTGGTATGGAAATATTACAAATGTAAATGCTTCATTATATGATTATGTAGAAGAACATAGCTTAATAGGTAGTGCTGATGGAGAATACATGTATTTATTAATTGAAAAAGATAATAAATTTTATACATATGATGAGTATGTCAAAAGTAAAAATTAATTATTTAACATACGCTGTAGTTATACTATTTATGTTCTCAGGATTTAAAAATAATTTATTATATATATTTTTAGTATTTTTAATTCATGAACTAGGTCATATATTTTTTTGTAAATTATTTAAAATTAATGTTTTATGTATTGAAATATATCCATTTGGAGGCATTATAAAGTTAAATACATATATCAATAGTTCATGTATTAAAAAGTTATTTATTTCATCAGGTGGATTAATATTTCAACTTATTTTATTTTTAATTAATAAATTAATATTTCAAAACAAAATAATTGATAGCTATAATTTTCAAGTATTTATTTATAATATTCTTCCTATAATTCCACTTGATGGAAGCAAGATACTACAAAATATTATGTTTTGTTTCTTTTCGTATTATTTTTCGTTAGTAGCAGCTCATATAATAAGTATTATATCTATAATTATTGCTACATTTTATTTGAAAAACTTTATGTTTTTAGTATTTTCAATTACTTTTATTATAAAAGATTTCATTAATTTAACATACTATTTTAATAAGTTTTTATTAGAGAGATATTTATATGGTTTTAAGTTTAAAAACTACCATTATTACAAATCAAATAATTTAAAAAAATTACAAATAGGTAAGCTTGGTTATTTTTATGAAAATGGTTGGAAAAATGAAAAGTATTTTTTACGTAAAAGATTTGACAAAAAAGCTTAATTTTGTTAAAATTATGCATGTTTGAAGGGCTTTCCCGGAAAAACCGCACTAAAAAGGTTTTAGAAGAAAACATTTATAATATGTACCTTAAAGGCGTGACTCAAAAATTTATAAGGAGGTATGTTGGATGAAAGCTATATTTGTTACAGGTGGAAAACAATATTATGTATCTGAAGGCGACACTATTTATGTTGAAAAATTAGATAAAGAAGTTGGTTCAGAAGTTACTTTTACTGATGTTTTATATGTTGACGGCAAAGCTGGTACTCCATATGTTGATGGAGCAAAAGTTGTTTGTTCAGTAGAAAAACAAGGTAAAGCTAAAAAAATCGTTGTTTTTAAATTTAGACCTAAGAAAAAATATCGTAATACTCAAGGACATCGTCAACCATATACTAAATTGGTTGTTAAAAAGATTTCTGTTAAATAATTATGATAAAAGTAGTTTATAACAAAGATTTTAAAAATTTAAAAATAACAGGGCATGCTGGTTATGCCGATAAAGGAAAAGATATTGTTTGTGCATCTGCGTCTAGTATTATTTTATCTAGTATTAATTTAGCACTTGAATTTAATAAGGGTGTTAAATATACTGATGATTTAAATAAAATTGAAATTATTAATAATACAAATGATGAGAATGTAACTAAAGTATTTTCAAATATGATTACATGTTTAGAAGATTTAGAAAAACAGTATCCTGATAATATAAAAATTAGTAAAGGAGAGTAATTAGAGTATGTTACATATTAGTTTAAATATACAAAGATTCGCACACGTTAAAGCTCAAGGTTCAACTCATAATGGTCGTGACTCAAGAGGTAGACGTTTAGGTGCTAAAGCAGCTGATGGCGAAATTATCACTGCTGGATCTATTATTTATAGACAAAGAGGAACTAAAGTTTATCCTGGAAATAATGTAGGTATGGGAAAAGATCATACATTATTTGCTAAAATAGATGGTCAAGTTAAATTTGAAAGACTTGGAAGAGATAAAAGAAAAGTTTCTGTTTATGAAGTAAAATAATATCACTTAAAAGTGATATTTTTTTATGTTTATGTTAATATATAAGTGCAAGGGATGTGCTATTTATGCAATATAATGAAGTAAAAAATGCTAGTAATATTAATAACTATGGTGATAGACTTGTAAAAAATCCTCAAAGTTATAAAGGAAAATGGAAAGATTTATTTGGTAATAATAATCCAATATGTTTAGAACTTGGAACTGGAAGAGGTAATTTTATAGTTGAAATGGCTAAACATCATCCAAATATTAATTATATTGGACTAGAATATGATCAAAACCAAATTGCTGTTGCTGCAAGTAAAGCTAGTTCTGCTAATCTAAGTAATTTAAAATTAATACTTGCTGATGCAAGAAATATTATTAATTTCTTTGGAAAAGAAATCGATACTATTTACTTAACATTTTCAGAACCATGGCCTAGAAAACAAGATGAGAAGAAAAGATTTACTCATGCAAGTTATTTAAGTTTATATGATAGAGTATTTAAAAAGCATAAACATATAATAATGAAGACGGATAATAAAATATTATTTGCATCTGCATTAGAAAGTCTAAGTAATTATTGGTATACATTTGATTTAGTTAGTCTTGATTTACATCATGATGAAAGAAAAATTGAAAACTATATGACCGACTTTGAAATTCAGTATTTTAAAGAACATCGACCAATATATTATTTAGATGCTAAGTTTGATGAATAGTAAAATGTTTACAGAGTGATCTGTAAACATTTTAATTTTGACAAAAATACTTCCTGGTGTTACTATATTGTTCCTGCTTGAAAGGTGATAATTATGGCATGTGTTAATACAAAAGAAGATGTATATAATAGTATTAAGTTTTTTGTTTTCAAAAATTGGGAAGATAAAGATTTAGATAGGTTAAGAGTATTTGTTGATAATCTTTTTGATCATAATCAAAAAGAAGTAGCTCCTTTTGATAGATTAATTACTTCACATTTGAGAATTTATTTTTATATAAATAATTGGTATCAAATTATTAATGAATATAAAAAAGTAAATTTTGATATATTATCTGATGATTTTGATTTAGGAGAGGTATCAACACTTCTTTACCAATACGTTACAAATCCAAAGGAATTTGAAAATATAAAAACTAGAGAGTAATCTCTAGTTTATTTATGTCATTTATGATAACATTAAGAAAAGGTGATTGACATGTTTGTAGATGAATTAACTGTTAAATTAATTGCTGGTAAAGGTGGAGATGGCTGCACTTCTTTTCGCCGTGAAAAATATGTTCCAATGGGTGGACCTGATGGAGGTAATGGTGGAAGAGGAGCTAATATCATCTTTAAAGTTGATAAGGGTTTAAAAACTTTAATTGATCTTAGATATCAAAAGATTATTAAAGGTGATAAAGGTGTTAATGGTAAGGGTAGTAATAGAAACGGTGCAAATGCTGAAGATATTATTATAAAAGTACCTGCCGGAACAACTGTAATAGATATGGATACTAACTTAGTTATTGCTGATTTAGTAAAAGATGGAGAAGAAGTTATCGTTGCTCATGGTGGACGTGGTGGAAGAGGAAATAAAGCTTTTGCTACTCATGAAGATAACGCACCAAAGTTAAGTGAATATGGTGAACCCGGTGAAGAAAGATATATTAAATGTGAACTTAAAGTATTAGCTGATGTTGGACTTGTTGGACTTCCAAGTGTAGGTAAAAGTACTTTCTTAGCTGCAATTAGTGCATCTAAACCTAAAATTGCAGCATATCACTTTACAACACTTAACCCTAATTTAGGAGTTGTTAAATTAAAAGATCATAGATCGTTTGTAATGGCTGATTTACCCGGATTAATTGAAGGCGCATCAGAAGGTGCAGGACTTGGTCATAAATTTTTAAAACATGCATCACGTACAAGAATAATTGCTCATATAATTGATATGGGTGGATTTGAAGGAAGAAATCCAATAGATGATTATAAAGTAATTAGAAATGAACTTGAAAAATATAGTAAAAAATTAGCTAGTAAAAAGGAAATTATTATAGCTAATAAATGTGATTTACCTGATTTTAAAGAAAACTTAGAATTATTTAAAAAAGAATTTCCAAAAGCAGAAATTTATGAAATTAGTGCTCTTAATAATATTGGTATTGATGAAGCACTTACAAAAATTGCTGATACTTTGGATACTATTGGTGAGGAAAACCTATATTCTGATAGTGAATATGAATCACATGTTATTTATAAATTTAAAAATGAAAAACCTTATACAATCACAAATGATAATGGAGTTTGGGTTATAAAAGGTGATGAAATAGAAAAATTATTTAAAATGACTAAATTTACAGAAGATGAATCTATTGTAAGATTTGGTCGTAAACTTAAAGGAATGGGCGTTGAAGATGCTTTAGAGGAAGCTGGAGCTAAAAGAGGCGATGATGTTCAAATTCTTGATTACATTTTTACTTTTAAAGAGTAATTTAAAAAGTGTTTTAGGAAACCCTAAAACACTTTTTTAATTTTACATACATAATGCGACATTTTTCTTAGAAATTATGTGTATCATATAAACCTTAAGGTGATTTATATGTATGATTATTTTTTTGGGAAAGTAGTAACTATTTCTGATAACTATATTATTATTGATGTAAATAATGTAGGTTATAAGGTTTACTTAACTAATAATTTAGATATTAAACTTAATTATTTTGTAAAACTTTATATCTATAATCATGTAAATGATTCAATCAATAATTTATATGGTTTTACTAAGAAGATTGATCGAGATGTTTTTATAAAATTGATTGAGGTAAAAAATATTGGTGTTAAATCTGCATTTAATATTTTGAAGAAATACAGTATTGATGAACTTTTTAATTTGGTAGCTTGCAGTGAAGAAAAAGAAATTTTAAAGATACCAAAAATAACTAAAGATAATTTAAAAAGTTTTGTACAAAAATTATCTAGTTTTAAATTTGAAAATTCTATAAATATTAATGCTGAATTTTTATCTATATTAAGGTCACTTGAATATAGTGATAAAGATATATTTAAGGTATATAAATTAATAGATTTAAATAAAGACATTAATGAACAAGTAAAAGAAGCTATAAGAATACTTGAAGGTGATAATAATGAATAATGATTTTTTTAATCCACTTAGACCTAATAGTTTTAGTGAGTTTGTCGGGCAAAAACAAGTTATTGATAATTTAAAAGTTTACATTAAAGCTGCAAAAATTAAAGATACTTCTTTAGATCATACTCTTTTAGTTGGTCACGCTGGTACTGGTAAAACATCTCTTGCTTATATAATAGCAAAAGAATTAAATCAAAAAATAATTGTTGTTAATGCTAATTCTATTGAAAAACCTAAAGATATTATAATAGCTCTTAGTAAATTAAATGAAGGTAATATTTTATTTATAGATGAAATTCATGCTCTTAATAAAAGTGTTGAAGAAGTACTTTATTCAGCAATGGAAGATTTTTACATTAATCTTAATGTTAAAAATGATACAAAAAAAGATATTTTAAGGTATGAGCTTCCACCTTTTACATTAATTGGTGCAACTACTAAAGTAGAAGATTTATCTAAACCATTGCTTGATAGATTCTCAATAACTTTTAACTTAGTAAGATATACTTATGAAGATATTAGTAAAATACTTTATAATCTTTCTAAAAGACTTAATTATAGTTATACAAATGATGCTCTTGATAAAATATCATCAGTATCAAGACTTATTCCAAGAATTGCAATAAACTATTTAAAAAGAATTAATGATTATGCACTTATAGATAATATAAAAGTAATTGATAAAACATTTGTTATTAATGTTTTAGATAAATTAGGTATTAATAAATATGGTTTAAATTCTCTTGATATTAGATACCTAAAAATGTTACATTATGATTATAAAGACAAACCTGTTGGAATTAATACTATTACATCTTTTTTAAATGAAAGTGTGAAAGTAGTTGAAGATATGATAGAAAAGTATTTAATAGAACTGGCTTTTATAAGAAAAACATCTAAAGGAAGGATTATTACACCTAAGGGTATAACTTATTTGAATAGTATATATAAATAATTAGTATTTTTAATATACAAAACAGCTGTTATATAATTCTTTTAGTAAAAGAAAGAAGGTAAGAATTATGGCAAATTTTCCAGACATTCCAGAAAAATTCAAACATTTACAAAGAAAGGATGTTCCTAAAATTGATGATGTATTAATGGGACAAGCTATTATGTGGTCTAAGATGAGTAAAGATCCATCTACACAAGTTGGAGCAGCAATTTACTCAAGTGATAATAGAGTGTTATCATGTGGTTATAATGGAACACCTATTGGATGGCCTGATGAAGAGTTTCCTTGGGGAAAAGGATATGAAGGTGAAGATAAACAGTATGAAAAATATAACTTTGTAGTTCATGCTGAAGCTAATGCTTTTATTAATTACTTTAAATATAATGGTAATAAAGCTGTTTTAGAAGGAACAACTATGTATGTAACATTGTTTCCTTGCTCAAATTGTGCTAAACTAATTGTTGATCACGGAATTAAAAAAGTTGTTTACTTAAGTGATAAATATAATTATACACCTGATAATATAATGTCAAAACAATATCTAATAGAAAATGGTGTTCAATTTGAACAATTTGAATCAAAAGATGCTGAATACATTAAAATATCATTAAGTGAAGAAACAGAATCTAAAATTAAATGGAAAGGTAAACAACGTACTAGAAGAAAGTAGTTGATCCTTTATGGATATAAATCAATTCGATTACGAATTACCAAAAGAATTAATAGCTCAAACTCCTCTAAAAGAGAGGAGTTCTTCGCGTTTATTAATACTTAATAAAAATACAGGTAAAATAAAACATGAACACTTTTATAATATTATTAATTATTTAAATAAAGGTGATGTTTTAGTTTTAAATGATACTAAAGTTATACCTGCAAGACTAATAGGAGAAAAAGAAGATACTAAAGCTGTTATTGAAATTCTTCTTTTAAAAGAATTAGGTGAAGATAACTGGGAATGTTTAGCTAGACCTGGTAAAAGATTAAAGGTGGGTACTATAGTTTCATTTGGTAATGGACTTTTAAAAGCTAAATTAACTGAAAAGTTAGATGATGGAATAGTCCATGTTAAATTAATATATGATGGAATACTTATGGAAATTCTTGATAAACTAGGAACTATGCCACTACCACCATATATTCATGAAAAATTAGAGGATCAATCTAGATATCAAACAGTATATGCTAAATATGATGGATCTGCTGCAGCTCCTACTGCAGGACTTCATTTTACTAAAGAATTATTAAAACAAATTGAAGAAAAAGGTGTAATAATTACTTATGTTACGTTACATGTAGGATTAGGTACTTTTAGACCAGTTGAGGTAGAAAATATACTTGATCATAAAATGCACAGTGAATTTTATATAATGAGTAAAGAAACTGCTGATATTTTAAATAAAGCAAAAGAAGATAAAAGAAGAATTGTTGCTGTTGGAACAACATCAACTAGAACTCTTGAAGCTATAGCAACAGATAATGATGGTAAATTTAAAGAGTGTAGTGGAAATACTAGCATATTTATTTATCCAGGATATAAATTTAAAGCAATTGATGCTTTAATAACTAATTTTCATTTACCAAAAAGTACTTTAGTTATGCTTGTATCTGCTCTTGCTGGTAGAGAAAATGTTCTTAATGCATATAAAGAAGCAATTAGTGAAAAGTATAGATTCTTTTCATTTGGTGATTCAATGTTTATAACAGGAGATGATATATAGTGAAAGTAGAATTTAAAAAAGCTTATAACGATCCTAAAACTAAAGCAAGATTAGGAAAAATTATATTTAATGGTAAAGAATATGATACTCCTATGTTTATGCCTGTTGGAACTGAAGCAACAGTTAAAACACTATCTCCCGAAGAAGTAAAAGAAATAGGTGCTGGTATTATTTTATCTAATACATATCATTTATGGCTTAGACCTGGTGCAGATATTGTTAAAAATGCTGGTGGACTACATAAATTTATGAATTATGATGGACCTATTTTAACTGATTCTGGTGGTTTTCAAGTTTTTTCACTTGCTAAACCTAAAGATATAAGTGAAGAGGGAGTTAAATTTAAAAATCATCTTAACGGTGATAGTTTATTTTTAACACCAGAACTATCTATTGAAATTCAAGAAAAATTAGGTTCAGATATTGTTATGAGTTTTGATGAGTGCGTAGCTTGGCCTTGTGAAGAAAAATATATGATTCAAAGTGTTGAAAGAACTCTTAGATGGGCTAAAAGAGGAAAAGATGTCTTTAAAGGTGATAACCAAGTTTTATTTGGAATAGTTCAAGGTGGAAACTATGAACACTTAAGAAAACATTGTGCAGAAGAACTTGTTAAGATGGATTTTGATGGTTATGCAATTGGTGGAACTAGTGTAGGAGAACCTAAAAATACTATGTATGATATGGTAGCTATGTCTACTAAATATTTACCTGAAGATAAAGTTAGATATTTAATGGGTGTAGGTGATCCAATAGATTTAATTGAAAATGTAATAAGAGGTATTGATATATTTGACTGTGTATCTCCAACAAGACTTGCTCGTCATGGACATGCATATACATTTAATGGTAAAATAAATCTAAAGAATAATAAATATAAAGAAGATTTTACTCCAATAGAAAATGAATGCGATTGCTATACTTGTAAAAACTTTACAAAGGCATATGTAAAACATTTAATTAATGCTAATGAAGGCTTTGGAGCAAGACTATTATCAATTCATAATTTAAGATTTTTAATGAGACTTATGAATGATATTAGAGAAAATATTAAAACTTCTACTTTAGAAGAATATAGAGATAATTTTGTTAAAAATTATTACCATAAGGATGATGAAGATGAATAGAATTTTAATACCTGGAACAATTATTATAATTATTATAATGATTGGAATTCCAACATTTATTAATATTAAAAAAGATCATGAAAATAAACTTATTAGAGTAACTCAAGGTAGAATTAAAGAAGCTGCTAAAAAGTGTTTTCTTGATAATAAATGTGAAGGTACTGAAACTACATTACAAGCACTTTATGATTTAAAATATTTGGATAAACAAGTTAATCCAATTACAAAAAAATATTATAATGAATCATCTGTAATTAAATATGAGAATAAAAAAATTATTCTAGATCTTAACTAGAATAATTTTTTTGCTTATTTTTACCTATGATTCCACCAATTATGCAAATTGACATAATAATAAGATAATATATCAAGCTTTTAAATGTAAATTTATTTAATGTAATAATATTTAAAATAATAAACATAATCCATAACTTAGATGCAGATATAATTCCTGATTTATAACCATTTAGTTTTGTATTCTTGCCATTTTTAAATGAATAAATAAATGATAGAATTACATTTAATATAAGTAGGATAGTTGTTAGTGCTGTATAAGAAACTCCCATATATTCAAGAATGGTAAAGATAAAACTTAATATAAATATAACTATTAAGTATTTTAATAATAATTTGTTATTTTTAATAAAGTTTTTCAAATAGATCACCTAAATAATTATATTTAAATGACTAAATATATATGATAAAGAACATAATATATTTAGGTGAAAATAATGCAATTATTTATGGTAGTTTTTAGAACTGTATTTTTCTATTTTTTTATTACATTTGTATACCGCATTATGGGAAAAAGAGAAGTAGGCCAGCTTGGCATCATTGATTTAATCGTATCAATTCTTATTGCTGAACTTGTTGCAATAAGTATTGAAAAAACAAATCAATCAATTGTTCTTACAATAGTACCAATATTTATTATAGTTTTAATTGAAATAGGCCTTGCATTTTTATCTATTAAATCAAGAAGATTTAGAAATCTAATTCAAGGTAAACCATCGATGATAATTTGTGATGGAAAGATTAATTATCATGAACTTATTAATCAAAGATATAGTTTAGATGATCTACTTATTAATTTAAGACAAAATAGAGTTAAAAGCATTGAAGAAGTTGAATATGCTTTTTTAGAGAATAATGGTAAGTTATCAATATTTACCTATGCAGATAACATTAATAAAAAAGTATTTCCACTTCCAATAATAGTTGATGGAAAAATAGAGGACAAATATTTAAGTAAAACCCCATATAGTACTAAACAATTACTTGCTTTGATAAAAAATAATAATTTATCTTTAGATAATATTTTTTATGGATTTTTTCAAGATAAAAAGATATTTATTATTGAGAAAAGTAAGAAAAATACTTTCTTAGATAATAAATATTTAAAGTAATTACAAAAAGTATATTTATTATTTCACTATATATTAAACTCATAAATCCTATATTTAACATTATTAATAATATTAGAACAATGTATTTAATTATTATTCCATATGTAGTTATTTTAAACACATTTTTTTCTTGGTTTAAGCTTTGCAAAATAACCATTAATGGGTTTTCTAAATAAAATAATATAAAAAATGGAAGTAATACTTTTAAGTATTTATAACCATTATTTGTTTTATATAACAAATACATTAGGTCCTTACCAAAAATAAACATTAGCGATATAAATAATAAACCACCAATCAAAATCATTAAAAAGACTTTTTTAATGATTTTTTTAATTTGGTTTATATTTTTATTTATTCTACACTTACTTATTACTGGTATTAAGTTATTAGATAAGGCATTTAGAAAAAAAGATGGGATTGTAAGTATAGCAATTACATATCCTTCAAAATAGCCATAATTAAGTCTTATATAATTTACATCTAAACCTTTATATAATAGTAGGTTAGTTAGAATTATTGGTTCTAAGAAATATCCGATATTACCAATTAATTTTCCTGATAGTGTTGGTATAGATATTTTAAGTAATCTATTTTTGATGTTGCTATCATATCTATATTCTAATTTTTTAATATTTATTTTTTTAGGTAAGAATATAGATAAAGTAAAAAATGATATTACTTCACATATAAAATTTATAAATAAATAAAATGATGCACCATACATAACGCCTTTACTAACCATTTTTGGAAGAAAAAATATAACTAGTGATAGTTTAATTATTTCTTCAGAAATATTTGAAAAAATAACGGGCACAACAAATTCTTTCCCATAATAGTAAGCTTTTATTAAACTGGTTGTTGAAACAAATGGAAGGGTGAAACATAATATTTTGATTAAAAAAGACGCTCTTTCATCATGAAGTAAATAAATTGAAAAAGAATTAGATAAAAACATAAATAAAGATATTATTAAAATGTTTATTATCATTGTGATCCAAAAAGAGTTAAATAATATTTTGCTTTTTCTATCTTTATTTTCGGCAATAAATTTTGTTACTGCAAGGGGTAAAGCAAAGTTAGATATCGTTAAAAGAAGAGAGTATGTAGGAAAAACTAGAGTAATTAAAGATACACCATCATCTTTTAAATATCTTGTGTAAAGTATTTTAATTACAAAACCTAAAACTTTTGTAATAAGTCCGCCTAAAACAAGTAAAAAAGTATTTTTTATTAGTTTATTTTTTTGCATTTTTCACCTTTAATAATAAAAGCCTTTGTTATATAATATATGTGAAGAAATAATATTTAATGAAGGGCTGATTTTATGGAAAAAATTACATTTAATTCAATTGATGAATTATATAATAGATTAAAACCAGCATTCAGATCAAAACTATCTGAACTTAAAGCAAAAAAAATTACTTTTATTACAGATAAAGATTTGTGGACATTTTTATCAAAAACTAAATGGTCTAAAGAACAAGATTTAGAACTTTGTGATATGGTTAATGATATTTTAAATGTTAACGAAAATGAATTAATAAACTTTATTCATTTAATTAGATAATTATAAATTTGGTGAAGAAAATGGAAAATAAAGAAACTTTAAAAGCAAAACTTTTTGAAAGAATTAATAATGATACATCTTATTCTAAAGATGATATTGATTTAATTAATAAAGCTTATAATTTTGCTGAAGAAAAGCATAAAGGTATGACAAGACTATCGGGGGATGAATATATTACTCATCCAATTTCTGTTGCTTTAATACTTTCTGAATTAAATACTGATGCTTTAACTATTGCATGTGCTTTAATACATGAAGTTATGAATAATGGTGATACATACTTTAATGAAATTGAAGAAACATTTGATATACAAACAGCAAAAATAGTAGATTCAATTTCAAAAATTAATAAACTAGAACTTCCTGATGATTCAGAATCTTCTGCTATGTATTTAAGAAAAGTATTAATTGGTCTTGCAGAAGATGTTAGAGTTTTATACATAAAACTTGCTGATAGACTTCATAATATGAGAACTATTTGGGCAGTTGATCCTGAAAAACAAAAGAAGAAAGCTAATGAAACACTTTCTGTTTTGGTTCCTATTGCTCATAGACTTGGTATTAACTCAATTAAAAGCGAACTTGAAAACTTATGTTTAAAATATTTAAAACCTGATGTTTATAAAGATATTGAAGATAAATTAAATGATTCAAAGGAAAATTTAAAAGAATGTCTTGAAGAAATGAAAGAAGAAATTTCTGACATTTTAGAAGAAAACAATGTTAAGTTTGAAATAAAGGGTAGAGTAAAAAGTATTTATAGTATTTATAACAAACTTAATAATGGTAAAAAGTTTGAAGATATATATGATATTTTAGCTTTAAGAATTTTCTTAAATAAGGAATCTGATTGTTATTTAGCTGTTGGTTTAATTCATAGTAAATTTAGACCAGTACCTAAAAGATTTAAAGATTATATAGCAAATCCTAAAGAAAACATGTATCAATCACTACATACAACTGTATTTGGTGTTGATGGTAAGTTCTATGAAATACAACTTAGAACATATGAAATGGATGAAATTGCAGAAAAAGGTTTAGCATCTCACTGGTCATATAAAGAAAAAGGTGCTAAAAAGATTCAAAATATAATGGAACAAAAACTTGAAATGTTCAGAACTATTATTGAATCTAATGATGAAGAAGACTTTTCTCAAACAATGCAAAATGAATATTTAGAAGATTCTATTTATGTATTTACTCCAAAAGGTGATGTAGTAGAACTTCCTAAAGGATCTACTCCAATTGATTTTGCATATAGAATACATTCAGATGTTGGTGATAAAACAGTAGGAGCAATAGTAAATGATAATATTGTTCCCCTTGCTTATGAACTTAAAGATAATGATATTGTTAGAATTAAAACTGGTTCTGAAGCATCACCTAAAAAAGACTGGCTTAACTTTGTTAAGACTTCTCAAGCTAGAAATAAAATAAGATCATTCTTTAGTAAAAAAGATAAGATGACTTATATTGAAAAAGGTAAGGAACTTATCTATAAAGAACTAAGAAGAAGAAGTGTTTCACAGTCTGATTTCTTTACTGAAGAAAATATTAATAATGTTTTAAAAGATTTAAAACTTAATGATTTAGATGATTTATATTTATCTATTGGTTCAACTAGATATACTGCTGGTTATGTAGTTAATTTAGTTACTGAAGATAAAGGTACTGTTCAAGATGCCTTAATTGAAAAAATTAGATCTAAATCAAATAATTATAAACCTAATAGTGATAGTGATATTATTGTTGATGGTGAAGATGGTATTGCAGTATCACTTGCTAAATGCTGTAAACCAATTCATGGTGAACCAATTATTGGTTATATAACTAAAAATCAAGGTATTACAATTCATAGAATAGATTGCCATAATATTCAAGATAAAACTGATAGATTAATTCCTGTTTCTTGGAATGAAGCATCTAATAAAGTTTATCGAACTGATTTAGTTATTGAAGTAGATAATATAGGTAACTATTTACTTGATATAGTTTCAACTGGAGCTCTTTTAAAAGTATATGTAGATGCTGTTGAAACTCATACTGATGATGTTCATACAATCTATGATATTACTGTTAAAGTAAATAATTATGAAGAACTTAATAATTATATGAAGGAATTAAGAAAACTTCCGTTTATTATTAATGTTTCTAAGAAGAATTGACACATATTTGAATACATAATATAATACTCCTCAATTGAGGAGTTTTTTCTTATGAATGAAGATTTAAAACTTATAAAAAAATACTATGGCGAAGAAATGATGCATTTTTGTAGATCAAATTTTCAAAGTATTTTAGAACAACCTGGAAAACTATTTAGTATTTTACAGGATCTTTTTGCATACGATAAAAACTTAATCTTTGATTTACCTGATTCAGATTTAAATGCCATACAAAAATTAGTATTTGATAGATTTAAATGTCCTACAATAAATGAAGAAGGTTTAGTTGAAACTGATAAGAGTATAGAACAACTATTTTCAGAAAAAGGATATAAATTATATGAATGCAAAACACATGCTGATACACTAAAATTTAAAAAGTATTTTGCACCTGGTGAAGAATTATGTACTTTTAATGATAAAAATAGAACTAATAATCGTATAGTAACTTTTGCAGTAAAAAATAACGCAAATAGTATTAAAAGATCAAAAAATCCTGATAGACAAGATGAATATGGTGTTAGCGTTATTAGTATTCAAATAAAAAAAGATGATGGTACTATTTCAATTAAAAATAGATATAATCATACTGTTGATAATCCAGATGCAACTTTTTCTAATAATCTTGAAAATATTAATTCTGGTTTAACTAAGGCTTTTGAAAAGAAATATGGTACTAAAATAAATATTAAAAATAGTCTTAACTATCTAAGTTGGTTTACTTTAGCTAAAGATGGAAAATATTATAGATTTAATGTTCAAAATGGACTTTTATATTTTTGCCATAATAATATTTTGATTTATGATCAAAAAGTATATAAAGACTATACTGATAGTGGTAGATATTTATTTATTGATGATTATATTATTGATTTGAAGAAGGATGCAGTTGAAAATAGAATAGTGGTATTTGATAATGATATTTTTCCATCATTTGATTATAATGATTATTTCAGAACTTTACATAAAAAAATTGATAAGATTGAAGTAAAACAAAGTATTAATAATCCTTCTAATAAATTTGTTATTTTTTATAATAATAATGAAGAACCTGCCATTTTAACAATAGATAAGTGTGGAAATTTATTATCATATGTTAATCCAAGTGTAGAAACAATAGGAAATGATTTTTTAAATTATTCAAGAAAAATTAAGCATATTTCTATGAATAACGTTAAAGATATAGGTGATGGTTTTTGTACAATTTCAACTAAATTATCATCAATTGAACTCTCTAGCGTAGAACATATTGGATATGAATTTTGTGAAAATGTATATCATGTAGATAGACTTGATTTTCCAAAACTTCAAGATACAGATAAATTTTTTATGCAAAACCTTTATAGTTGTGATTTTATAAATATGCCTAGTTTGAAGGAAACAACAGAATTCTTTTTAGATGATTTAAGAGAATGTTACGATATACATATGGATAATTGTACATATGTTGAAGAACACTCTTTTAGCAAAATAGTATCTATAAACTATATATCTATGGAAAACCTTGGATATTTTAATAAACACACATTTTCAAATTTAAAATTTGTTAAAAAATTCAATTTGCCAAAACTTAGATACATTGATGTTTTATCTGTTGAAGATTTTCTATTACAGGAACGATTATTATCTCAAAATTTAACTTTTCC
This sequence comes from Bacilli bacterium, assembly GCA_017548925.1. GTDB lineage: Bacteria > Bacillota_I > Bacilli_A > RF39 > UBA660 > RUG13160. The sequence continues at coordinate 670,468 of JAFYYX010000001.1, read as the reverse complement.
TCAAAGAGTTAAAAGGGTATTTCAAAATTGGATGAAGTATTAATATTATCCAAAAATTGACATTTGTTCGTATAAATATTATAATACTCCTCAATTATTGGGGAGTTTTATTCTAGTAATTTAGAAGAAGAGGGACTATTTATGAATAATAATGATTATAAGTATGTTTTATACTATAAGGATAGCACTAAAAAACCAATTATTATTAATGCAATTGATTTAAATTTATATAATTATATTCACTCACGTTCTAAAAGTCCAAGTGATATAAAATTTAATCCTAATGCACTTGTTTATATTTTTAATGCTACTCATAATGATAACAGATCACTATTAGAATCTGTTGTTGAAAGAAAAAAACTTAAAACACCAAATGTTAAATATGATGCAGATGATTTTGACCATATTGAAATGATTGCAGAGAGTTTTAATGCAGTTCATTATGGTTTTGTTAAATATAGTGATACTAAAAAAGAAGACCCTAAAATTGAAAGAGTTATTCCAATTATTTATAAATCAGATTTTCTTAATTTTGCAAAAATCTTAGAAGAAAAAAATATTAAATTAAATAATTTAAGAGATTTCTTTTCACCTGATGAATTAATTACAAAAATTTCTTCTTACATATGTAGTGAGAAAAGTAATGATGTATTTTATCAATTTGTTCATGATGAAATGTTTAAAGTTGTTGAAGAAAAATATGATGATGAGAATAGAAGAAAAATGAAATATGATACATATCATTTTGATCAATCAGGTATTGATAAAAAAGACTTATATTCTCTTCTTGATAGTGAAATTATATATGAAAAATATGGTAAAGGATCTACATTTTTCTTTAACTTACTTTCACTTATAACTTTATACGAAAGATTACACACAATAGCAAATGATAAGAATCAAAAATTTAGATATGAAGTACTTACTTATATAGGTGATGATTTAATAACTGAATCAATGAAACATGAGGTTTCTTATAAATCTATTAACGATATAAGAGATGATTATGAATCAAATAAGAATCAAAAATTAATAGCTGAAGATGAAATTTTATTAACTGAGATTATAAATACATATAACATATCATATGGTACAAATATTTCTTATCAAGAATATATTGATAATTTTAATAATCCTTTATATGAAGGCTTAAATGAATTTATTAATACATCTAGAGCTGTTTACAAAGTTAGAACAAGAAAATAATGCAACTTGTTGTAAATATAGTATAATTAATATAGAAATGAGGTAAAGTAGTATGGATACTTATGAATATTCGTATTATTTATTTACAAACGGTAATGAAAATGAACCTAAGGTAATTGGTGCAAGAACACTTAATTTGCCTGAGTTTTTATATGATAAATATCCAAATATAAGAAAAGATGATTATATGGCTAATTCATCAACTTATTTATTTAATATGCTTTATTCTTCTAATCAAGAACTACTAAATGCAGTTATTGATAGATATAATGAAGTTCATCCAAGAAGTAAATTAGATAAAAATAATTATAATTACATTGCTATGATGGGTCCTGGTAATAAAACTAAAAAATACGGACTTTTAAAATTTAAATATAGTGATAAAGAGAAGAAAGAAGATAAACAAAAATTAATCCCTTTTGTATTTAAAAGCGATGTAATTAATATATGTGAACAATGCAAAAAAGCTGGTATTGATATAAAAGCTAAAGATTTTAATCATCCAAGTAATCTACTTGTAAAAATGTTTTCTTCTTTTTGGTTTATTTCTAAAAATAGTAAATATAAAGATTTTTATAATGAACTTGAAAGAAAATATGAAAGTTTATTAAAATTAAAATATATGGATGTTATAGAACACGCAACAGAGCAAGAAAAATTTTATTATATTGCTGATCCATCAATGGATACTAGATCAATTGAAAAACTTCTTAATAGTGGATTAATTTCAAATAAATATAAATTAGACTCTGTACTATATTTTAACATTCTATCTATGGTATGTCATGATATTAGACTTTATACAATGGCTAATGATCAAGGATACACTTATAATCCTGTAACAAGAAAAATTGGATATGATGATGTAAGTGCAAATTATCAAGGATTAACAGCAATTAGTTCTATTCAAGAACTAAGAGAAAGAAATATAGAAAATACCAACGAAAATACTGAAGGTAATTCAAGAAATTAACTTGACTATTGTTCGAGTATTTACTATAATATACCTATAAATTAATTAATTTTTCTACGGAAAAAGTAGTTAAGTAAATATTTTATTAACAGAGAGCATCTAGAAGCTGGAAATGATGCATTAAAATTACTTAATGAAGAACATTTTCCATACATAGTAGAAAACGTTTTATACATAAACGATATAAATGTATGTTGAGAGTACCTAAGTAAAGTAAGGTGGCACCGCGGAAGCATTTTCGTCCTTACATGTTATTTAGGTTTTTTTATTTATTAAAGGAGGAATAATAAATGATAACAAAACAAAAAGGAACATATGATATTTACGGCTTAGAAGCTAAAAAAAGAATGTATGTAAATGACATTTTAGATGCAGTGTGTCAAAAATATAATTACTCTAGAATTGAGACACCAGTTTTTGAAGCATCAGAACTTTTCCACAGAGGTGTAGGGGAAACTACTGATATGGTTCAAAAAGAAACTTATGACTTTAAAGATAGAGGAGATAGAGATATTACCTTAAGACCTGAAGGAACTGCTGGTGTAGTTAGATGGTTTATTGAAAATAAAATGTATGGTAATATGAGCGATCCTGTTAAAGTTTACTACAATATGAAAATGTATCGCTATGAAAGACCTCAAAGTGGTAGACAAAGAGAATTTACTCAGTGGGGATTTGAATGCTTTGGTTCAGATGATCCTATGGCTGATGCTGAGGTTATAAGTTTAGCTTATAATGCTTATAGACTAATGGGCCTTGATAATATTACAGTTAAACTTAATACAATTGGTGATATTGAATCTAGAGAAAACTATAAAAAAGCTTTAAGAAAATATTTAGAACCAAATATTAAGGATTTATGTCCTGATTGCCAAGAAAGATTTAATAAAAATGTTTTAAGAATTCTTGACTGTAAATTTGATGCTGGTAATGAAATACTTAAAAATGTTCCTAAAATTAAAGATTATTTAAATGAAGATTCATTAAATAGATATAACAAATTAAAAGAACTACTTGATTTAATGGATATTAATTATGTTGAAGATGACAATCTAGTTCGAGGACTAGACTACTATACACACATGGTATTTGAAATTGTTTTAGATGATTCGTATGCTTTAGGTGGTGGCGGAAGATACAATAATCTAGTTGAAACACTAGAAGGACCTTCTATTCCTGCTGTTGGATTTGCAATGGGTTATGATAGAACAATGCAAATGCTTGAAGAAAAAGGTATAGAAATACCTGTTAATGATGATGTTGATGTATATCTACTTTATGTATCTGATGATGAAAAAGATACAGCTGCTTATTTAGCTCAAGATTTAAGATTAAATGGTTTTATTTGCGAAACTGATTTAATGGGTAAATCTTTAAAAGCACAATTTAAGAGTGTAGATAGATTCAACTCTAAATATTTAATTGTTTTAAATGATAATGATTTAAAAGAAGATAAAGTAACAATTAAAGATAATAAAACAAAAGAAGAAGAAAAAGTATCTATTAATGATTTAGTTGATTATTTAGATATGCATATGTAAAAAAATAGAAAGAAAGTGAATATATGAGAGTTTATACAAAAGATTTAAGTGTTAAAAACGTTAATGATGTTGTAACTCTTTATGGTTGGGTTTCTAAAAAAAGAGACTTAGGTGGACTTATATTTATTGATTTAAGAGACAAGTTTGGTATTATGCAACTTGCTTTAAATCCTGATAATAAATGTTATAAAATTGCTGATTCATGTAAAACTGAATATGTAATTAAAGCAACTGGTAAAATCGTTGAAAGATCTAGTAAAAACCCTAATATCCCAACTGGTGATATAGAACTTGAAGTTGAAGAATTAGAAGTACTAAGCACTTGTGATGAACTTCCATTTGTAATTGAAGATAACACAACTGCTGGTGAAGATTTAAGACTTAAATATAGATATCTAGATATGAGACGTAATAAGATTAAAGATAATCTTATGTTAAGAGCGGAAGTACTACATTTTTTAAGAAATAAAATGTATGACTTAGGTTTTACTGAAGTACAAACACCAATTTTAACAGCATCTAGTCCTGAGGGAGCAAGAGACTTTGTTGTTCCATCAAGATTATTTAAAGGAAAGTTCTATGCACTTCCTCAAGCACCACAAATTTATAAGGAATTATTAATGGTTGGTGGACTTGGAAAATATTTCCAAATTGCACCATGCTTTAGAGATGAAGATGCAAGAGCTGATAGAACTTTAGAGTTCTATCAACTTGACCTTGAAATGAGCTTTGTTGAAGAAGATGAAGTATTAAATGTTGGTGAAGAAATTTTCTATGATGTATTTAGTAAATTTAGTAATAAGAAAGTTTCACCAAGACCATTTAGAAGAATAGCTTATTTAGATGCCATTGATAAATATGGTTCTGATAAACCTGATTTAAGATTTGGTATGGAAATAGAAGATATTTCTGATATCTTTAAAGATACAGAATTTACTGTATTTAAAACAATTTTAGAAGAAAAAGGTATCATTAATGCAATTGTTGCAAAAGATGCTGCTGATAAATACTCAAGAAAAGATTTAGATAACTTAACTGAAACTGCTAAGAAGTTTAAAGCATCAGGTCTTGCATATTTAAAAATAGGTGAAGAAATTACAGGTTCTATTGCTAAAGTAGTATCAGAAAAAGAAATATCTGAACTTAAATCTAGATTAAATCTAGAAAATAATGATTTAGTTTTAATTATTTCTGGTAAGAAATCAATTGTTAAAAAATCATTAGGACAATTAAGATTAATAGTAGGTGAGAACCTAGGATTAATTGATAAAGACAGATTAGAGTTATGTATAATTAATGATTTCCCAATGTTTGAAAAAGACGAAGAAACAGGAAAATACGATTTTTGTCATAACCCATTTAGCTTACCTCATGGAGGTATGGAAGACTATAACACTAAAAATCCTGAAGATATCTTAGCTTATCAATTTGACTTTGTATGTAATGGTAATGAAATGGCATCTGGTGCTATAAGAAACCATGATCTTGATAGTCTGGCTAAAGGATTTAGTATAGTTGGTTACCCTAGAGAAGAAGTAGAAGAAAGATTTAAATCTATCTTTACTTCATTTAAATATGGATGCCCTCCACATGGTGGAATGGCTCCTGGTATTGATAGAATACTAATGCTTATTAAAGATGAACCTAACTTAAGAGAAGTTCAAGCGTTCCCACCATCAGCATCTGGACAAGATTTAATGATGGGATCTCCTTCTGATTTAACTAAAGAACAATTAGAAGAGTTAGGTATTGAAATAAAAAAACAAGAAAGAAAGGAAGATGAAAATGAATAAGTATCGTACACATATGGTTAAAGATATTAATGAATCTTTAATCGGCAGTGATATTGTTGTAAGTGGTTGGGTAGAAAATATTCGTGACCATGGTGGTGTACTTTTCCTTGATTTAAGAGATGAATCTGGAACACTACAAACAGTATCAAATGATGATGATATGTTTAAAGGTATTGCTAAAGAATCTGTTGTAAGACTATCTGGTACTTTAAGAAAAAGAGATGATGGTACATTTAATGACAGAATCTCTACTGGTACTGTAGAACTATTAGTAGATAAACTTGATATTTTAGGTGCATCTGTTCATGAACTTCCTTTTGAAATCATGACTAGTAAATCTACTAAAGATGATGTCAGACTTAAATATAGATATTTAGATTTAAGAAATGATCAAGTTAAAGATAATATTAAATTAAGAGCTGAAATCTTACATTTCTTAAGAAATAAAATGTATGATTTAGGATTTACTGAAGTACAAACTCCAATTTTAACTGCATCTAGTCCTGAAGGAGCAAGAGACTTTGTTGTTCCATCAAGATTATTTAAAGGTAAATTCTATGCACTACCTCAAGCACCACAAATCTATAAAGAATTATTAATGGTTGGTGGAATGGATAAATATTTCCAAATTGCACCATGCTTTAGAGATGAAGATGCAAGAGCTGATAGAACTTTAGAGTTCTACCAATTAGATTTAGAAATGAGCTTTGTTGAAGAAGACGAAATTTTAAATGTAGGAGAAGAAATCTTCTATGATACATTTACTAAATTTAGTAATAAAGAAGTATCTCCTAGACCATTTAGAAGAATATCATTTAAAGATGCTATGGAAATGTATGGATCAGATAAACCTGATTTAAGAAACCCATTAATTATTAAAGATGCATCTAAAGTGTTAGAAAATACTACATTTGGCCCATTTAAAGGTTCTATTATTAAAGTAATAGTAGTTGATAATATTGGAGATAAACCAAATAGTTGGTTTAACGAAGTAGTAGATTTTGCATCTAGTATTGGAATGCCTGGTATTGGATATATTACTTTAATGGAAGATGGTTCATTTAAAGGACCTATCGATAAATTCTTATCTGATGAAGAAAGACAATCATTAATTAAAGAATTTGATATGAAGACTAACTCAGTTATGTTCTTTATAGCAAATAAAAAATTAAGTAAAGCACAAAATTTTGCTGGTCAAATTAGAACAGAATTAGGTAGAAAACTAGAACTAATGGATCCTAATAAACTAGAGTTATGTATTATTAATGATTTCCCTATGTTTGAAGTTGATGAACATACTAATAAACCTAAATTCTGTCATAATCCATTTAGTATGCCTCATAATGGTATTAAAGATTATGATAAAGAAGATGTATATGACATCTTAGCTTATCAATTTGACTTCGTATGTAATGGTAACGAAATGGCATCTGGTGCTATAAGAAACCATGACCTTGATAGCTTAGCTAAAGGATTTAGTGTTGTTGGATATTCAAGAGAAGAAGTAGAAGAAAGATTTAAATCAATTTTTACTTCATTTAAATATGGATGTCCTCCACATGGTGGAATGGCTCCTGGTATTGATAGATTAATTATGTTAATCAAAGATGAACCAAACTTAAGAGAAGTTCAAGCATTCCCAACAAGTGCTTCAGGACAAGACTTAATGATGGGATCTCCATCTACACTAATGCCTGAACAACTTGAGGAACTTGGCATTACTATTAAAGAAGAGGAGGAAGAATAACTATGGAATTTAATCAAGCAACTATAGATAAACTTTCTGATCTTCTTATGATAGGTTTAACACCTGAAGAAAATAAAATGATTTTAGATGAATTTGAAATCATTGATAAAAATATTAATAAAATAAATGATATTGATGGAATTAGCGATGCAACTCCTATGACTCATACTTTAGATGATTTTGAAGTAGAGTTAAGAGAAGATGTTGCAGAAGAATCACCTTCAATTGAAGACTTACTATCTAACTGTGATCAAGTAAATGATAGAGAAGTAGAAGTACCAAAGGTGGTGGATTAATATGATGGATAAAACTATTGTAGAACTACATGACCTACTTAAAGAAGGCAAAGTAACTTCTGATGAACTTGTTAAAGAATCTATTAAAAAATCACATGAAGTACAAGAAAAATGTAATGCATTTGAAACAATATTAGATGATGCTAAAGGTACTGAAGTAACTGATGATTTACTATCTGGTATTCCATTTGGTATTAAAGATAACTATTCAACTAAAGGAATTTTATCAACTGGTTCATCTAATACATTAAAAGATTATGTACCATTTTTTACAGCTACTGCTATAGAAAATTTACTTAAACATGGGTGTGTTCCAACTAATAAAACTTGTATGGATGAATTTGGTATGGGTGGTACTGGTACATCAGGACATACTGGTGTTCAAAAAAACCCATGGGATACAACAAGACAATGCGCAGGTTCATCATCTGGATCAGCAGCTGCTGTTGCATCAGGAGTATATCCATTTGCAACAGGATCTGATACAGGAGACTCTATTAGAAAACCTGCAGCATTCTGTGGTATCGTTGGATACAAGCCTACTTATGGTATGATTTCAAGATATGGATTATTTGCTTTTGCATCTAGTTTAGACCATTGTGGTGTCTTAGCTAGAACTGTAGAAGATGCTGCTATTGCAGTTGATGCAATGAAAGGTAAAGATCCTAAAGATATGACTACTTGGGATTCATCAAGTATTCATTTATATGATGATTTAAATAAAGATGTTAAAGGTAAAAAATTATTCTATATTAAAGAATTAGTAGATAAATCAAACTATAAAAATTTACCTAAAGAAACTGAAGAACATTTAGATAACTTCATAAAAGTTGTAGAAACTGCTAAAGAACTTGGTATGGAAGTAGAAGAAGTTTCTATTGATCAAAAACTACTAAATGCAATTGCATCAGTTTATGTAGTTTTATCTTGTGCTGAAGCTACATCTAATATGTCTAACCTTACTGGATTTAGTTTTGGTCCAAGAGGAGAGGGAGAAACTTTCCAAGAAATAATGAAGGATCATAGAACTAAAGGTTTCTCATCTTTGATTAAAAGAAGATTTGTAATTGGTTCTTATGTACTTCAAACAGTTAACCAAGAAAGATATTTTAAAAATGCTCAAAGAGCAAGAAGATTAATTGTTGATGTTATTAAAAAACAATTTAAAAAATATGATGGTATGATTTTGCCTGTTGGTATAGGTCCTGCTAAAAAATTAGTAAATGATGAAATGGTTACTGATGATGAATTAACAGCACTTGATGAACATCTACAAATTGGTAACTTTGGTGGATTCCCATCAATTACAATTCCTGATGGATTTGTAAGTAATTTACCAGTTGGAGTTAATATTACAGGTAACTGTTATAATGACCAAACAGTTTTAAATATTGCTTATGCTCTACAAGAAAAAATGAGCTATAAAAATCAAATAGCTAAGGAGGTTAAGTAATATGGGAAAATATTTTGTAACTATAGGTTTAGAGATGCACTGTGAAGGATCTTTAACAAATTCTAAAGTGTTCTCTCCAGCTAAAAACGAATATAATAAACTTCCAAACTGTAACGTATCTCCAATAGATATGGGATTTCCTGGAGTACTTCCTGTTGCAAATAAAAAAGCAGTTGAACAAGCTGTTATGATTGCATCAGTACTTCATGCAAGAATTCCTGAATATATGTACTGGGAAAGAAAAAACTACTACTATCCAGACTTACCTAAAGGATATCAAATAACTCAAAACCCACCTGAAGAGTGTGTAGGTAATGGTGGTTATGTTGATGTTGAAAGAGAAGATGGATCTGTATTTAGAGTTACAATTGATAACTTACACTTAGAAGAAGATGCTGCTCAGCTTACACATTTATATGACACATCTACTATTAACTATAATAGAGCAGGTAACCCTTTATTTGAACTTGTTACTGATCCAGTAATACATTCAGCAGATGATGCTGTTGCATTCTTAGAAACAATGAGAGCAATTTATCAGTACTGCGGTGTATCTGAAGCAGATTCTAAAAAAGGTCATTTAAGATGTGATGTTAACGTATCAATTTCTGAAGATGAAAATACTAAAGGAACAAAAGTTGAAATTAAAAACGTATGTTCATTCTCATCAGTTCATGATGCAATTATTTATGAAGTTAAAAGACAATCTCAACTAAAAGATGAAGGCAGATATGATGAAGAAGTAAGACAACAAACAAGACGTTGGGATGATGAAACTGGTACAACAATTGCAATGCGTGATAAAGTTGATGCAGAAGACTATAAATATTTTGTTGAACCAAATATTCCAAAGGTAAGACTTACTCCGGAATTTATTAAAAATGTTCAAGATAATATTCCAGAGCTTCCTTCAGAAAGAAAAGAAAAGTATATATCTGAATTAGGACTATCTAATTATGATGCTACAATTTTAATTAAGGAAAAACCTATTTCAGATTATTTTGAAGAATGCTTAAAACTAGGCGTTGAAGCGAAAACAGCTGCAAACTGGATTATAAGTCAAATTTTAGGTTATATTTATAAACATGAGATAAATATTAATGAAATATATTTAACTCCAGAAAGACTATCTAAAATAACTGAAAACGTTAAATCTGGAAAGATATCTTCTAAACAAGCTAAGGATTTATTCTTCTTAGTTTTAGAAAGAGAAGAAGAACCAGAAAAAATTATGAAAGATGAAGGCATGGAACAAATTTCTGATGATGGAGCTATAAAATCTATCATTCAAGAAGTATTAGATGAAAACCCTGCTCAAATCGAACAATATAAGGCTGGTAAAACTAATATGTTTGACTATTTTGTTGGTCAAACAATGAAAAAGACTAGGGGACAAGCTAATCCTAGCTTAGTTAGAGATATTTTAACTGAATTATTAAAATAAAAAAAGAAACATTAATTTGTTTCTTTTTTTATTGTCTAGTTCTTCTAGGTATATTTATATTTGCAAATTGTTTTTTTATACTATCAAGTTTATTTCTATTTGTTATCTCAATATTTTTGAAATTATCATTGATAACTTTAGCAATTTTAAATTCTTTATCATTAAATATTATGCGATAGTGTTCGATTAATGCTAAATATGTTCCAAATGCTTCTTCTATTTGATGGTTATTAATAAGATTATTTATTGTAGCTTCAAAGTAATCTATTAATATATTTTCAGCTTTTAAAACCGGATAATAATTGTTTGCACAATAGTCTTTAATACTTACATCATTTAATATATACATTAGATACTCAGCTTTACATGGATCGTTAATTATTTTGTTTAAATCTTTTTGTATTAAGAATGTTCCTAATCCTTTGAAATATGATTTTTCGATTGCTGTTTTGTCAATTAATATAAATAACTGCATTGTAATAGCAAGATTTACCCAATAAGATATTCCAATACTTTTTTCACCTAGTAATGCTAAAGTAGCTTGCTCAAAAAAAGTTGTTATACCTTCATTTAATGGTGTATTAATTGGTTTTGATTCAAGTTTTTCATCATGCTCAGTTACATCTTTTTCTTGAAAATAATTGCAGTATTCAACACCTGATTTTTGTATACGATTTTCTTTATCATATTTTGAAGAAGATAAATGATATAGTTCATGTACTAAAGTAGTTATTATAATTGTTTTATAATCACTTTCACATCCTTTTAAATATTCAGGAGTGTAAATTAAAATAGAATTATCACTTGATCTATATGTTCCTTGAACATTTCTTTCATCTTCCGAATAATATTCAATAAAATATATTTTTACTGTTTCTAGATTTCTATAAAAGTTACCTCTTAGTTTTTCAGGAATGATCATTTCCATTGCATTTAAAATATTTTCAATTCCTTCAATACGTTTTAAAGCTGGATTTAATCTACCAATTTTATTTAATCGATTACTTTTGAAAATATCTTGATTTCTTGATTCAATAAATTTAACAAGATCTCTTTTTTCTTCTTTTTCAATTTTTAATGCTTTAGTTTGATTCAATATGTCAAATTTGTAGTATGACTTACCACTTTGATGATAAACAGTATTATTGTAGTATATATATTCCATACTTCCCATAAATATCCCCCTTTTTTAGGTGAAATATATTTTATAATAATATCGAACAAATGTCAATGTAAATAATTAAAAAAGATAGGCAAGTTATCTTACTTATCTTTTTCTTTGATATGGTTCTTTTAAATAATAATATTTATTTTTAATTTCGTTATATTTAGTTAAAGCTTGAAGCTGGATTGTTTCAATAGATTTATTTACTTTTCTGTTTTTAGAAGTTATAAATAAAATGTTTTCTATCATACAATCCATTATATCTTTAATTTCATCAAAATTATTATATTTTTTTAGTATTTCTAATTTCATTTCAAAAAATAATAATAAACAATATTGAAATCTAACTATATAATCCATATCTATAGGATTATCATAATTATTTGAATCTACTAAACCAAATAAAGTTATAGATTTATCTACAGCTTCATAATCATTATTAATAAAATAAAGTCCATCTTTAATACTTTCTGTACCATTATTTAAAAAGTATGATGATATAACATTATCATATCCAACTAAAATAATTAATTGATTTACTAATCTTGTAAATTCTTTATATTTAAATATATTATCTAATTTTGTGTTATCACTATCTAATACTTTATTTGTAAGTACTTCAGTAATTCCTTCATTTAATGCACTATTAATTAAAAGATCATTCCTTTTAGCAATAACACCAGCTTTTGTTTGTTTAGTTTCTTTATCATAAATAGTTGATGCCGTGTGAAATAATTCATGAATAATTAATCTAGCTAAAAAATCATTAATAGTACTATTAGGACATTTATTTTTTTGATGTAGTTTAAAATTATCTAGAGCTTCTTTACTTATTCTAATAGTATTAGTTTTAATTTCATAATCGGCTGCAGCAGAGAAATTTTTACTATTAATTTTAAGATTTTTAACTATTTTGATATCTAGAGTTTCTAAATTTTTATAAAATGTTCCTCGACATTCATAAGGAATCTCATCAAGTATTTTATCTAAGTAGTTAACAAATATATCAACGTGAGCTATTAAAGGGTTTATTTTTGCTATTTCATTTAATTTCTTGTTTTTAAAGATATTTGATGTATCTTTACTAATTTCTTTTTTTATTATTTGGAAATCTTCATTAGTCATTTCAATAATTTCAGTAATTTTATAATCAGCATCTAACTTAGCACTATTTATTGACTTATTATCTTCAGTTTTTCTACATACGTAAAGCTTACCATTATAGAAAATTTTTCCATTATACATAAAAAATTACCCCTTTCTTTAATTTAGTAAAGTATTATAACTATTTAAAGGATATTTGTAAATAAAATTTATTGATAATAGTTAATTATATATTATATAATTAAATTAATATAAGGGTGGTTATATGGGAAAAATTTATGAAACATTAACTGAACCATTAGAATATAAAGATGTAGCTAAAGATGTCTTTAATTTTTATAATGAACTTTTAGAACTTTATATGGAAATTTTAGAAAAATATCGTAAAGTAGCTACTGCTTTAGATGAGGTAGATTTACTTGAAGATGTTGATTTAGATAAATATTTACTTGCTCAAGGTAAAATAAATTATTTTATGCAAGTAATGCCACCACTTTTTGATGAAGAGAGAAGACTGTTTAGTGAAAATGATTGGTTAATGCCTTTTTTATATCAACATATAGAAAAAAGGTTTAAACTTAAAGGTATACTTAATCTTAATACTTTTTCAGCTTTTGATCCTTTAATATATAAAAAATATGAATCAATTAAAGGCAATTATCCAATTATTAGAATGATTAGAGCTATTAAATTCTATGCTATTTTTAATGATGTTCATACAACACTTGTTGATCTACATAATCTTGATTATACCGATGAAGATATCTTAAATGATATAAGTCTAGATTATTCAGATATTGAATCTGTTAATACAATTAATCAGTTAATTGAAAGTTTTCCTAGTGAAGAAGATACTCATATGGTTAATAGTTATAAGTGTTTACTTATGTTTTGCAATCCTTGTACTGAATATAAATATTTTTCATTAAAATTTAATGATTTTTGTTTTGAAACACATAATGAAGTTGATGAAGCTGAAAAGTTAGCTCCTGTTATAAAAACTATTAAATCTAAAACTACAAATACAATTTTAGCTATTCAACATAGTCCAGTTATAAATTATCATAAACGTGGTCGATTAATATACGAACCAAAAAGTGATGATCCTAAAGTATTAGGTGAGTATTATAAAAATAAAAATGAATTATACTTGCTTTATGCTTATGCACTACAATCTTATCCATATTATAGTTTAGAATCTATTCAAGATTTTGATCATTTATTTACTTTAATGAGTAGATATAATGGTAAAGATTATAATGATATAAGATTATCTAAAAGAGTAGTTGATTATTTCTTTAGAAAAGATGCATATAATAATCCACTTTTTAGTCAAAGAGTAAGAAAAGATAATTAATTTATCTTTTCTTTTTCTTTACATAAATATAGTTTTATATTTTTGACTTTATATATCATTTATGATAATATTTCCTAGGAACTTTTTAGAAAAAAGCAATTAGTTTATACATAAATGCAACTAAAAGTTGGTAGTGCGCAACTAACAATTATCATATAATTAATTGCGTTGAAAGGAAGTTTTAATGTATGTTAAAAGTTAAAAATATTAAAAAAGTTTATAAAACTGGAGAGTTTAAACAGGAAGCTTTAAAAGGAGTTTCAATAGACTTTAGAGAAAAAGAATTTGTATCTGTACTTGGCGCATCTGGATCAGGTAAAACAACACTACTTAATATTATTGGTGGACTAGATAGATATGATTCTGGAGATTTAATTATTAATAATAAATCTACTAAAGAATTTAAAAATAAAGATTGGGATGCTTATAGAAATAACTGTATTGGATTTATATTTCAAAGTTATAATTTAATATCTCATATATCTGTTCAATCTAATGTTGAAATGGGATTAGTTTTATCAGGTAAATCTAAAAAGTATGCTCATAGAAAAGCAAAGGAACTACTTGAAAAAGTAGGACTTAAAGATCATGCTCATAAAAAACCAAATCAATTATCTGGTGGTCAAATGCAAAGAGTTGCAATAGCAAGAGCTCTTGCAAATGATCCAGAAATTATCTTAGCTGATGAACCAACTGGAGCACTTGATTCTAAAACTAGTGTTCAAATTATGAAACTAATTAAAGAAATAGCTAAAGATAAACTTGTTATTATGGTTACACATAACCCAGATTTAGCTAAAGAATATTCAACAAGAATTCTTGAACTTAAAGATGGAGAACTAATAGGTGATTCTAACCCTATAACTAATAAAGATAAAGATGAATCAGAAATTAAGATTAAGAAAACTAAAATGAGTTTCTTAACAGCACTTAAACTATCATTTAATAATATTAGAACTAAAAAGGGTAGAACATTCTTAACTGCTTTTGCATCAAGTATTGGTATTATTGGTATAGCTTTAATACTTGCTTTATCAAATGGTTTTCAAATTCAAATAGATAAATTTGAAAAAGAAACTTTATCACAAATGCCAATTATTATTTCACAACAAGTTGCTGTTATGGATGAAGATACAACATCTAGTATTATGAGTGAAATGAAAGTAACTGATAAATCATACTCTAAAAGTAAAAAGATTCATTCAATTAAAGATCAAACAAGTATAATGCATACAAATAAAGTTGATTTAGATTATATTAAATATTTAGAAGAAGTTGATCAGGATTTAATTGGTGGAGTAAGTTATATGAGAATGCTTAGTATGAACTTACTTCATAAAAATGTATCTACTGGTAAAATTGAATTAATGCCTCAAAATTTAAATGCACCAGTTTTATTCCCACTACCAGAAAATTTTGATGGAACTAAAGGACAAGTAATTGAAGATAATTTTGAACTTATTTATGGTAAAGAACCAGAAAATTATAATGAATTATTATTACTTATTGATATAAATAATGGTATGGATGAAAACTTCTTTAAATTATTTGGTTTTGATCCTAAGAAAGAAATTACATTTGATGATATGCTTAATCAAGAATTCCAAATAGTACTTGATAATGATTTTTATACAAATTATGGAACTCAATTTGCTCCTGCACAAAACTATGAACCTTTATATAATAATAAGAACAATATTAAACTTAAAATAGTTGGTATTATAAGAGGTAAAGAGGGTAGTAAGTTTGCACAGTATAGTGGTAATGGTATTACTTATAAAGAATCTTTAATTGATTATGTTTTAGAAAAAAATAAAAATTCAGAAATCGTTAAAGCACAAGAAAAAGCAAACTATAATGTAATTACTGGAGAAAAATTTGATACTTCTACTGCTGAAGGAACTCTTGCAAAAGAAAATATGCTATCTTATGTTGGTGGTACAGCTGCTCCATATGTTATTCAGCTTTATCCTAAAGATTTTAAATCTAAAGATAAAGTTTTAAAACACTTAGATAAATTTAATAAAGGTAAAAAAGAAGAAGATAAAATCATTTATACTGATATGGCCGCATCTATTTCTTCTTTATCTTCTAGTATTATGGATGGAGTTACTATAGTTTTAGTAGCATTCTCATCAATAAGTTTAGTAGTATCAAGTATTATGATTGGTATTATTATGTATATAAGTGTTCTAGAAAGAACTAAAGAAATTGGTATATTAAAAGCCTTAGGTGCTAGAAAGAAAGATATTACAAGAGTATTTAATGCAGAAACATTTATTATAGGCGTTGCATCTGGATTAATTGGTTTAATTATAGCTAACTTATTATGTATTCCAATATCTAGCGTAATAAAGAAATTAACAGATTTAGAAAATGTTGCACAACTTAAAATAACTCATGAAATTATTCTTCTAACAGTAAGTGTATCACTTACACTACTAGGTGGTTATATACCTGCTAAACTAGCAAGTAAAAAAGATGCTGTTATAGCTCTTAGAACTGAATAAGATGAACTAAAATAGTTCATCTTTTTTTATTTGTAATATTTATTTATTATGTTATAATTATCTATAGTAAAAGGGTGTTGATATAAATGTTTGGTAAGATACTATTTATTAATGACAATGTAGCTCATGTTGAAAATACTTTTGGCACTAATCAAGATGCACAAAATGATTTAATGAACATGCATGTAATTTTTGAAGACAATGATCAAAGAGTACTTGGTGAAGTAACAGAGTTTAATCAAGAATTAATTAAAATAAGATTCTTAGGCGAATTTATTAATGGTAAATATGTTAATGGTGTTTTAAGAAAACCATCACTAGGTGCAAAACTTAGAGTTATTAATGCTGAAGAACTTCAAGAATTAGTTGGTACTAGTAAAGATGAAAGTTTTCCAATAGGAATGAGTGCAGTATATAAAGACTTTATGATTTATCCTAATGTAAACGCATTATTTTCAAACCATTTAGCTATATTTGGTAACTCTGGTTCAGGTAAATCATGTGGTGTTGCAAGAATAGTACAAAACTTATTTACATCTCGTGGACTGCTTTCATATAATGCCAATTTATTTATATTTGATGCTTATGGTGAATATAAAAATGCATTTAAAGATTTAAATAAACTTAATCCTAATTATAATTATAAATTTATAACTACTAATAAAGTTGAAGAAGGAGACTTTGATCTTAGAATTCCTTTCCATTTACTTAATTTAGATGATATAGCACTACTTTTACAAGCATCAACTCATAGTCAACTACCTATCCTTGAAAGAACATTAAAACTATGTAAAATATTTGCTTTAAAAAATGAAGATTCTGATAAATATAAAAATCATATAATAGCTAAAGCATTACTTGCAGTACTATTTTCTAATCAAACAATATCAAGTAAGAAAAATGATGTTTTTAAAATAATTGAAGTATGTCATACTAATGAATTTAATTTTGATACACAAATTACTGGACTTGGTTATACAAGATCATTTAGTGAATGCTTTGAAATAGATTCAAAAGGTAATTTTGGTGAAAGTGTTTTAATTACTGATTATATTTTAAAACATATTTCTGATGAAATAGAAGAAATGGATGCACCAAAAGATGTTACTTATACAATAGATGATTTTGCTAAAGCTCTAGAATTTACTTTAATTAGTGAAGGTTTCCAAAATAATGCTAACTTATATGGAGATACGATTATTTTAAAGGTTAGAGTTAATGCTATTATTACAAGCTCTTTAAAGAAAATATTTGTTGCTCCTGAATTTAAAACAGTAGGGCAATATATTACTTCTTTAGTTGCTAAAGATAATAGAAAATCTCAAATAGTAAATATAAATCTAGAAGATATTGATGATACACATGCAAAAGTAATAGTTAAAATAATATCTAGATTGTTATTTGAATTTGCTAAAACAAATCAAAATAGAGGAAAAATACCTTTTCATCTATTCCTTGAAGAAGCACATAGATATATTCAAAAAGATTCTGATACATACTTAATTGGTTATAATATCTTTGATAGAATAGCTAAAGAAGGACGTAAATATGGAGTTATATTAGATATTATAAGTCAAAGACCTGTTGAAATATCTGATACAGTTATAGCGCAGTGTTCTAACTTCTTAATATTTAAAATGACACACCCTAAAGATATTAAATATATTGAAGAAATGCTTCCTAATATTTCTTCAGATGTTATTGAAAAACAAAAGATATTACAACCAGGAAACTGTGTTGCATTTGGATCAGCATTTAAAATACCAATGATTATAAAAATGGAAATGCCAAATCCTGCACCACACTCTTCATCATGTGATATTACAAACGTTTGGAAAGCAGCTCAAAAGTAGGTTTAAAACCTACTTTTTATTTGACTTTAAACATATATTTTAGTATTATAAATCTTATCAAAAATTAAAGAAGGTATATTTAATGCACAACTTAGAAGAAGGACTTAAAGCTTATATAACTGATCTTATATATGAAGATGATATTAAAAATATCATTTTATTACTAAGGGAACAATTTGAATTACAAAAATATATTGATTTAAATAATCCTGTTGATTTTAATTTTGAAGAATTTCATGGAGTTTCTTTTGAAAACCCTATAGATTATTCAGAATATAATAGACAAATTACAGTTAATATGTCAGTTTTAAGGAGTAAATTTACTAAAACTTTTGATCCATCTACACAGCCATATAATTGGATGGTACTTCTTTATGAGATTTTTTATATCATAGAAGATATAAAAATAATTAAATATACTGAAGAAAATATTAAAAATAATGTTACAAAAATTATTAAGCTTTATGAAGATTTTAAAGCTAATAAAGTTAGTGCACTTGAAATTAAAAAATATATTGATGGGTATAAAAAAGATGAAATAACATCTTGTGAAATTATAGAAGATCCAGTCGAAAGAATAAGAAAAGTACATGCATATTTTAATACACTTAATGTATTTAAAAAAATACATTTAAATGATTATTATATGAATCAATTTAAATTAAATTATAATGCTGAACTACTTAATGGTTATCAAATTAATAATCAAAATGTATATCCACTTAGAAATGTTTTCTTTCAAAATTCATATATTGATGGAACACTATTTATGAATAATTTTGCGTGGTTTAAAAATGAATCAATGGTATCACTATCTAATGCTACTAGTGAAGTAAATAGTTTAGAAGAAAGACTTGCTCTTGGATATCCAATTGAGTCTATAGAATATAATTTAGTAAGAAAAAATAAAATTTAGAGGTAAATATGGCAAGAGTAGTATATGAATCAATTGGTTTAATCGATAAAGAAAATAATATTAAAAAAATGTTAGAGCTTTCTAATAAAGGTGTATCTATTGAAAATGCTAAATTTATGCTTGATTTTAAAACTAAAAAATATAAAGATTTATTTTTAGACTTACTATTTTATGATGATGTTATTAAATATATTGAAGAAAATAAAATTGATGTAGGGGTAGAAGATTTTGAAAAATTTAAAACTAGTTTTTTATCAATATTTATATCAGTTCGTGATAAAAAACCTGAACTATCTCAAAAAATATATAATTATTATAAAAAGACATATGATAAATGTTTTGGAATGAGTTTTGAAGCTCAAGATAAATTTAAAGATTTTGATTTTTACGAAATTTCTATTAATTTATTAACTGATAAAGGACCTGTTGAACTTAAAAAATACGCATTAGTTCCTGAAGTATCTAGTATATTATATAGATTAACTATTAGTACTCTTAAAGAAATTAAAAGCGATAAAGGAGCATCTAACGCTGTTTTAGCTTTATTAGTTGCTAAGCATTTTTATGTTGCATATAATGAAAAATTTAATGATAAAGAATCAACTGAATATATTAAAAAAATAGATGCAATGCTTAGTGGGGTTGCAACAAAATATCCTGCTGATTTTAGAATTATAAGTAATTCACTTCGCTCTATAGTTGGGCCAGCTAATACAATGTATTTTAAAGTTGAAAACTTTATAGTACATGTTTTAGATGTATTTTTTGAAAGTAAGAATATTGTAGCTCTTGAAAAACTACATAAAATATTATCTAATTTAGATTCAGATAATCCAGATAATACTTTAATTGTCGATAGTTTTATGGGACTACTTACAAATCAAAATTTAATTGATGAACATAACGCATTTTTAAATATGAGAAATAAAAACGAAGATACATTTATCGTATCTAAACTCTTATATTATTTTTATCAATATTATTCAAGAAAAGAATATAAAGAAATGCTAGCTAACTTAAATGGAGAACAAAGAACACAATCATAAATGATTGTGTCTTTTTATGTAAAGGAAACTATTTTACTTGCATTATCTTAAATTTACTTGATATAATTTAATTACCAAGTATGATGGTTTGTCTATATAAAACCGACTATGATAAATAATACGGGAATCTAATTGATTATATGTGTTGAAGACCTATTAATTTAGGGATCCTAATTATATTCATGTGATGCCCACCTCGCGAGAGCGGGATTTTATCAATACAAACTATCAGCTTGGTTTTTAATTGGAGTAAGGTATTATGGATGATAGAATACTTAAGATTTTATCTAAAGAAGATTTAGATAAAATTAAAAATTTAAAAGTTTTAATTGTTGGAGTAGGTGGAGTAGGAGGATACTCACTAGAAGCCTTAGTTAGATCTGGTGTATCTAATATTACTATTATAGATAAAGATATAGTTGATGTAACTAATCTAAATAGACAGATAATAGCTTTAAATAATAATATTGGTAATATTAAAGTTGAAGAAGCTAAAAATAGATGCTTATCTATTAATAAAGATATAAATATTAATGTTATTAATACATTCTTAAATAAAGACAATTTGGAGGCTATTTTAAAAGATTTAAGTGTAGATTATATAATTGATGCCTGTGACACTATAACAACGAAAATTGAGCTTATTAAGTATGCTAAAACCAATAATATAAATATAATTACATGTCTTGGGACTGGTAATAGATTAAATCCAGAAGATTTAACTATTACTACTCTTGATAAAACTTATAATGATCCTTTAGGAAAAGTACTTAGAAAAGAATTAAAAGATTTAAAAATAAAAGGAAAAGTAACAGTATGCTGGAGTAAAGAACTACCTATAAAGATTCAAGATAGAACTCCTGGATCAATGATTTTTGTTCCTGCATCTGCTGGACTTTTAATATCTAGCTATATAATAAGAAAGACTATTAATAAATAGTCTTTTTTATTGACAAACATATGTCTCTAATATAGAATATATCTTACTTTTTTTATAAATTATTAAGGAGATTTATGTATGATTCATGGTTATAAAAAGGAAGATATAGCAAAGGATTTAAAATGGTTAAATCGTAATATTGATTTAGGATGGATTGATGGATATGATCCATGGATTGAACAACAAGAATATAATTCTTATTTTGATTTCACATTACCTATGCTTTTGAGGGAAAAATTAGAAGGTGAATCTGATTTAGCTGGTTATGATTATCTTCCTGAAGATTTAAAAACATCTGAATATATTAAAAGAGTTTGCTGGGATATTATGTCTAACAGAGTAACTTGCGATGAAAAACCAAATTGGCTTGAAGATGCTATAAATGAAGAAATTGATAGATGTTATAATTTATTTACTACACAACAAGAAGAAGATAGTAACATGGATTATTATGATTCTAAAGTTAAATCATTTGAAAAATATATACCTAATGAAGTTGAAACAGGAATACCAGTAGTTGTTGCTACATTTACTAGAACTAGATAAGAAATAATAAAAAACGAGGTTTAGATATGAAAAATATTAATAATACATTTAAACTTGATAATATAATTGATATTAAAAAACAAGATGATGAGGATCTTGCTTCCATTATAGATATGTTAAAAAAGAGTACAACTATTAATAAAAATTTTTCAAATGATATATTATACACTTGGTACGATGTATTAAATACTGATAGAATTTTTAATGAGTTTGTTAGTATTCTTCCTGAAGATACTTATACTTTGGTTTCAAGCAATTATGATGGCCAGTTATCTAAAACACTTACATTTATTCATGATGATAATTATATGCAAAAACTTACTTTAAAGTCTCATAGCCATATTAAAGGCGAAAATGTAGTTACTTATTATACTTTATATTCAAATATTGTAATTTTACCAAAAAGGGTAAGCGGAAGCATTGATTTAAAAAGTATCATTAGAACACTAGCAATAAAGTGTTTATTTGATATTAATTCCATTAATTATAGTCCACTTAGAACAAGATTTATTAGATAAAACTTGACAAATGTTCGATAATTTGATACAATGATAATGTACATATGAGGGGGTTATATGTATGTTAACGTTAGTATTACAACTTGCTGTTTTTGCTGCAATGACGTATGGATTTATTAGAGGATAATGAATCCTTTTTTATTCAAATAAAAATAAGTGCACAGCACTTATTTTTTTTCTATTAAAAATTTAGATAATAGATTTGGATCTTTACCATTCATAATAATATCATATATCAAATTAATGATAGGTAAGTTTATATGATTAGTTTTAACTAATTTATATATACTTGATAAAGTATAATAACCTTCAACTGTATGTGTATCTAAGAATTCTTTTATAGCTTTTGGATCTTTAGTAGAACCTACAGTATAACCAAAAGAGAAGTTTCTTGATTTAGTTGATGTACAAGTAAGTAGTAAATCTCCAACACCAGCATATGATAAAACAGTTTTTTTATCGCCACCTAATTCATCAATTAAGTACTTAATATCATGGAGGGATTCATTAATTAAGAAAGCTAGAGTAGATTCAGTATAACCAAGTCCTTTAATCATACCTGCTGCAATAGCAATAACGTTTTTAATTGAACCACATATTTGAATTCCTATTAAATCATTACATTCTCTTAATTTAAGTGTATCATTAGCTAAGTTTTCTTTAACTATCTCTATAGTTTCTTCATTAGTTCCAGCAAGAGCTAAAGCAATTGGTTCATTATTTACCATATCAATTGCAAATGTAGGACCTGATAAAACAGATATATTTTCTGTTTCTAGTTCATTTTTAACAATATCTGATAAAAATGAACCAGTAGATTCTTCAATACCTTTAGATGCAATACAAATAGGTATATGATTTTTATAATATGGTTTTAAACCTTTACATACATCATCTACATATTTAGCAGCAGGAGCTAAAAAGATAAGTGATGCATCTTTTAAAGCTTCTTCATAACTATTTGTTACACTTACATTAAATGGCATATCTAAATCTGGAAATACTTTAGAAAGCTTATGTGTTTCATTAAATTCCTCAGCTATTTCTAGGTTTTCAGTCCACATCATTATATTGTTATTTTCTTTTTTTGCTAGCATTAAAGTAAGAGCAGTTGAGTATGCTCCAACACCAATCATTGCTATTTTCATTTAATATCATCTCTCGTTTCTTTATAAGCATTATATAAACTAGCTTCATATTTATTAAATCTAGGTTCATAATATTTTCTATTTTTTAAATTTTTAGGCATATATTCTTGTTTTACCCATGATTTTGGATAATCATGAGGGTATTTATATGTTTTTGTATCAATTCTTATATTTTCTGGAATATCACCAGTAATTCCTTTTTCTACATCTGCATATGCTGCTAAAATAGCTGATGATGCTGAATTTGATTTAGGAGATAGAGCCATTTCTATTACTACCTCACCAAGTGGAATAATACATTCTGGCATTCCAACTAATTCTGATGCTTGAATAGCAGCATATAATTTTGGTCCAAGTGATGGATTTGCTAAACCTATGTCTTCATATACTATAACAGAAAGTCTTCGATAAATGCTATCTAAATCTCCAACAAATAATAACCTAGATAAATAGTGTATAGCAGCATCTGGATCTGATCCTCTAATTGACTTTTGAAAAGCACTTAGTAAATCATAATGTCCAGTTTCATTTTTATCATGAAAATATACTGGTTTAGAATTAATCTTTTTGATTAATTCTTCAGTTATTTCATGTTTATTATCTGCATAATATGCCATTTCTAAAAGATTATAAGCTGATCTTATATCTCCATTAGATAGGGCAGCTATATGTTTTATTTCTTTATCTGTTATTTTAATACCAGGTAGTTTTTCTATACCTTTTTTTATGCCTTTAATTATATCTTTTTGTTCTAAACTCTTAAGTTCAAAGATTTGGCATCTACTTCTTATAGCAGGGTTTATTTTATGATATGGATTAGAAGTAGTAAGACCTATTAAAACAATAGTTCCATTTTCTATATGCGGTAGTAAGATATCTTGTTTATCTTTATTCATGCGGTGGATTTCATCTACTACTAAAAGTAGGGTACCTTGCATTTTAGCTTCAGCTATAGCAATATCAAAATCTTGTTTATTATTAATTACTGCATTTAAAAATCTTACTGGTAGTTCTAACTCATTAGCAATTACCTGTGCAATAGTTGTTTTACCAATACCTGGTTTTCCATATAAAATAAGGGAAAACATTTTTTTATTTTTAATAAGATTATTTATGATTTTACCTTTACCAATGATATGTTCTTGACCAAGAATATCATCAAGGGTTTTAGGTCTTAGTTCATTTGCTAGTAATTCCATTATACCCACCATAAATATTATAACAAATATTAAAGTAAAAAAGTAATTTTTCTTTACTATATATATTTATATATATTATAATAAATAACTATACAAATTAATTTAGAAAAGGATTCGTTTATCATGGAAGAAAGACCAAATATGTTTAATAGAACTAGTAGAACGTATAAAGAATATGCTGAAAGTTGTCTTAAAGATATATATGGCATTATTACTAGTTCAACAGGTGAGGAAGAAAGAGAAAAAACTGCTAGCTTTGAAAAATTTTTACTTCAACAAAAAAATCTTCAATTAAGCTTAATCTCTGAAAAAGCATTTGAATTTTGCAAAAACAACTTAGGTAAGGGTTTTGTATATACTGATGATGGAATTATGTTAGAAAGCATTAAAAATGATGTGAATGCTTATCCAATTAATACAGTGTTCATTGATTTACATCAATATATATTATTTGCAACTTATTATAACTATTTTAAAGAAAAATTGTTTAAAGAAACCTCATATCAAACTGGTAAAAATATTATTGAATCAGATTTTGATATACCTTCAGAACAAGATACTTATTCATTTGAAGAAATGTATTCATTTGTAGATTTCTTAGGATCAACTTATAAATATGCATTTAATTCAAAATTTTATGGTGTTTCAGATAAAGCTGAACATTATGTAAAAATTTTGCTTAGTGAGTACTCATTACCACAACTTAATAGATTTATATTTTATGTTGAATCACTATGCGATCTAATTAATCAAGGTAGACATATTAAAGATGTTTTTGAACAACAATTAAAGATTAATATAGAAGATATATACTCTAATGAAGTTGCTGAAAAAGCATTCTTAGTTAGAAACATTGCTGAAAAATTACGTGAAGAAATATATAGCAAAAAAAATATTGATTTAGATAATAGCAAAACAGATGATGATAATGCTAGAACTAGAAATAATAATTAAAATTAATTAGTTATACATTAGGAGTTATAATTTATGAAATCATATAAAGATATTGATATGGATGCTTGTTTTGATGCCCAAGATTTGCTTAATTATTATGAATATAAAAGAAAATTAAATAATAAAGTAAATACCATAGATTTAGATAAATCAGCTAATGGAATACTTGGAGCACTTAAATATAATGTTATGGGAGCTAATTTACCTATAGCATGTTCTAAAAGAGTTAATAAATTGCTTGCAACTCAAGATCTTTCTTTTTTAGAATATGTTAATGATGTTTTAGTAAATGAAGTTTATCCTAAAAATATAGATCATTATGTTCTACCTGTTGAAAGAGAAGATAGATCTATTTATTATGAAGATTGTAAAACTAAAATAGATGGTTCTATTTTATATACAGAAGTACTTGATGAAGAATATTTATATTTAAATACATGTATTAATGTAATGAAAATGAATAAAGAAAGTTTTGATAAATATGTTGAAACTTTCTCAAAAGGATTTACATCAGGATTATATAAAGTTATATATGATCTACTTGAATATACTGATGATAACTGTCATTATAGTGAAGTATTTAATTTTTTAGATTTAAATGATAATTTACAAAGATATTCTCTAGATCAACTTACATGCTTAAAAGCATATGCTAAAGCAAAAGTAGATTTAATTGAACTTCATGTATCTTTAGATATTGATAATAAAGAAGATTATGCTAAACATTTAGATACGTATTATTCAATTGCTGAGGCTTATTATGAAAAATTAAAGGAAAATGATCCATCTAAAAGAAAAAGAAGTAAAAAATAAAAAAGTAGGGGAAACCTACTTTTTTTGATTATTTACAGTTATTTTTATTCTTTGAAGATTGTTTTTCATTTGATTTATTCATGTTGTTCATATTTTGTTTTTCTCTTGATTTATTTTTCATTTTTACCTCCTATAGTTATTATTTACATATAAATAAATAATAATATGGAAATTATTGTAAATTTTATTGATAACACTGTTTACTTAATGTATACTATAAAACTATGACATCTAATATGATCAAAATAATCGATAAAAAGTGTTATGAAGATGTAACAAAAGAGTGGTTATCTAAATCAACCAAAAAAATAGATCTCACAAAGTTTTAATACGAGATAAAAAAATATAAAAATTATTAAAAAAAGGGGTGTCCCAAGCCCATTCGGGCAAGGAAAGCCTCTTTCATAAAGTATATGTTAAATATATTATATTGTCAAATAAAATTATTTAATATATAATATATGCTCAATTAGGGGATGACTCTTATGAAGTATAGTGAAGATACTCTTAAAAAGAGAATAGAGTATTATTATAATATTGTTAATAATATGATTGATGCTGATATAAATTTAGAAGAGTATAGTAAAGCTGATCAAATAAAAGAATATTTAGAATCTGTTGAATCTAATGACTTATATTTGCTTAAAAATTATATTAGTGAAGTTCAGTCACCATGGAGTATCAAAGGTATTACTGATCCAATTAAAGTTGCATGCAAAAATAATTATTTAATTGATATTATAGATATTATTTTAGAAGAAAGATTAGAAGCAAAAAGAATTAAAGAGTAGGAGAATATAATAAATGAGTAATGAATTTACTAAAAAGGATTTAAAAAGGATAAAAATTTATTATTCTTATTTATTAAAAATAAATTCTAATAAAATAGAACAATATTTAGATTGTATAGATGTAAGTGATTTATTAATACTTAAATCTTATATACAGCACAAAAAATCTGATAGTAGTACAAATAATATAATTAAATTAGAATTTTTAATAGTTTCTATTAAAAATAATATTCAAAAGAGAATGGAAAATAGTGGACCAAGTAGGGATTAATGATTATTATCATTAATCTTTTTATTTTTAATATTATTTATTATGAATAAAGGATTAATATTATCAATTATAGCTGGTTTTACAACACTATCTGGATTACTATTTACTTTTAATATAAAAAGTAATAAAAACATAGATAAATACCTTACAATTTCACTTAGTATGTCATTTATAATGCTTATTTTAATAAGTTTATTAGATCTATTTCCAGAATCACTTAAAATACTGCAAAATAAGCCCTTTTTAGACGTTTTTCTATATATTATGGTTAATTATACTATTATTTATATATTTTTAAAAATAAGCCATAAAATGAGCAAAAACAAAGTAGAGAAGGGGAAGTTATATTTTTTAGGGGTTATAAGTATGATAAGTTTACTTCTTCATAATATACCAGAAGGTATAATTTCATGTATTACAACAAATTATAATTTAAATTTAGGATTAAAAATTACAACAAGTATAATTATACATAATATTCCTGAAGGAATTTTGATCGCCCTACCTATTTATTTTTCAACAAAATCAAGAAAGAGGGCAAGTATATATGTTTTTATAGCTGCTATAGGAGAACCTCTAGGAGCGTTTTTCTCTTTATTTTTACTTAAAAATAAAATAAATGATGTATCCTACATCGGGTATATTTTTATAAGTGTAGCACTTTTGATGATTCTAATTGCTGTAGAAGAGATTTTTCCTAAAATTAAAGATAAAAATAAAAAATATATAACTGTAGGATTATCTATAGGATTAATAATATTTTTAATTAATAAATTAATTATATAAATTTAAAAAAATTTTAAATAAAAAATCTAGATATTTTTTATCTAGATTTAATTTATTTATCTTATATATATAACTATTTTATATTTTAATTAAATATATATTTACTACTATATATTAATAGTATAGTATTGCAAGTGTTAAGCTGAACTAATACTATATAAAATATATATTATTTTTTTATTCTTTCTCTAATATTTTTTCTTTCTTGATCAATTAAATTATCAATAGATAGTGCATCTAAATAATCATTTAATCCAAGAAATTCAATTGCTAAGCTATCATATGCATTTGTTAAATCTTCTTTTAAACAATAGTATTCAAAATTATCTAATTCACTTACTACATCAATAATTGTATTTAGTACATTTTCTTTGTTTTCTTTTGCATAATATACTGCATTTTGTACTAAAACATATTCTGGATATAATGATTGATTTTTAATGTTTTCTCTTTCATATTCTTTCCAAGATTCATTAATTTCTTCTTGAATTCTTTTTGTTTCTCTATATTCATTCCATGCAGCATCTTCTTCTGCATCGAGTATAAGTTCTTCATAATTATAAGATGTTTCTACTTCATCAGGAATATAAGTTAAATATTTTGATGCTTCTTGATCTTCTTTTTCTTGATCTTTAATATATCCTGTGTAATATGCATTAGCTACCCATTTTTTACTCTTTATATCTTCTGGGATATCTTCATAATTAACACTACTACCCTCTAATGCTGCTTTAATACAATTTAAATCTTTTTGAACAGCTTCATGATAATCAACTAATCTCATTTCACCATTTCTTAATCTTCTTTTTACATATTCTTCATTAATAATTCTATCAAAATGTTTTTCTTCATCTTTTGCGTTTGGATCTATGGTAAGACCAAAACTTTCATAGTATGCTACTCTCTCCTCTTCAGTCATAGCATCTAATTTTTCATTATGTTTAGTAATTATTTCATTTACTTTATTCATATCCATAATTCTTCTACTCCCCTACTTTTTAATTTTCTACTACTGAACGTGTTCTTTGTGTTTGTTCTATTTTAATATCTACGTCACTATTTTTTAATATGTTGTTTTTAAAATTCTTATATCCATCATATGAAATATCATCTTTATTAAAAATAATGTTATTTTCTTCATCTAAAGATATATTTGATAAGATGTATTTAGTAAGCATTTCTCTTCTATATTCATCTTCATTATATGTATATATAATCATCGTTTTATTATCTAGATAATTAATACTATATTCAATATCAGTAGTATGCATAACTACGATATCTGCGTTACCGTATTCATCTTTAATATCTTTTATTGAATCATTTACTCCCCCACTGTTATTTTCTTTATTAAATGATTTATTTAAATATGCATCATTTGGCATAAAATTCATATCTGATGGATTATTATACATATAAAGTTTTCCATCGATAATTACTGCAACACTAGTATTATTTTGCGATTCTGCATAATATTTTTTCATATCATTTTTGTTTTGACATGATCTAACACATGAACTTGTTATACCAAATACTGTACCACAAATAATTGCGTCTATAATTGTTTCTCCAACTGATCTTTTTGCCATAAAACCTCCTAAAGTTTTTAAAAAAGTGTAATACCTATTATATATAAATAGATATAAAAAAGCAACACATATGTGTTGCTTTAAATTTATATTGTTAATTATAAATATCTAGATTCGATTTCAGCTAATTTTTCAATAAATTCTTCATAATTATCAGCTGTAATTTTATCATATCCAAGTTCTCTTAGAGCTTGTACTTTGTAAGTATTAAGTTGTTGAGTTCGAGTTAATTTTTCTTCATTTCTTCTTTCAATTTCTTGAACAAATTTTTCATGAGTATCAGCAACTTTAGATCTAGATGCACCACCATTATTGTATAGATTTAATGCTGAATATAAAATACCTTCAAAGATAAATTGTTTATCTTCATCAAATTTATATTCATCATGTTTAATAAATCCTGTAATTTTACTAATATAACCAAAGAAATAGTTAATTTCAGGAACATTATCAATAGATTGTAGTAAATGATATAAATAAGTTGTAGATGCAGTATTTTCTTTTTTATTTTTTTCATCTAGAAGTCTTTCTTTTAATAAATATGTAATATCTATTAATAGATTTTGTTCTTCTTTAGATAAACCTTTTAAATCAAAATAACTATCTAAATCAGATGCATTTTTAACTCCTTGGTTTAGTCTATTTTCTACATCCATTAAATATTCAGTAGTAACATTGATTCCGCCAATAGTACCATCATCACCATCATTAATATCTAAAAGTTTAAATAAAAGGATTTTCTTTTCTTTAGGCCATTTATTAATATCATTTAATTCTAAATAGTTATATACCATTTGTCTAGATACACCAAGGTATTTAGCAAGTCTTACTTTAGATACTCCTAGTTCTTGTAAAAGATCATTTAACTTATTCATATAAGCACTTCCTATCTATTAATTTACAATATAATTATATTATAGTTATCAAATTGTTGTCAAGAAAATGTATATATTTTAAAAAGAAAAAATAATAGCTTTTTAAGCTATTATTTATTTTTTTCTCTTCTAGTAAGTACTCTACTACATTTTGATCTATCAACTACATGTGATAACTTATCTAGTTCATCTTTATAGTCTATAGCAACAGCATCGAATACTTTTGGATATATATTATTCTTTTTAGCATTCATATATTCTCTAAATACTATATGAAAAGATATATCATCATATTTAACTCCGTACTTACTATTTAGTTCTTCAAAATATAAATATGCATCAACTGCATCTTCTGTAGTTGCATTAATACCATTATATTTAATTGAATCTAAATTAATGATTTTATTTATATTTTTCTTAACTGGAGCTGAGAATCTTCTTGATATAGTTAATTTACTTAAAATATCATGATTTCTATATTGAGGATTATCTACAAGTTTAATTTGTTTTGCAATAAATTCAAGGAATGCATTTCTTTGTACATTATCCATATATCCATAGTAATTTTTAAGTAAGTCATTAATACTTAAGTTTGTAGTTAAGTACATATCTACTAAAGTAAAATCTCTACCATATCTTGTTTTAAATGTATCTGTAGTTAATAATTCAAATAGTTTATCTAATTCTTTTTTAGCATCTTCTTCATCTAAATTAACACCATCAGCAACTTTTAAAACATTAGTATAGAATTTTCTTATTTCTATATCTTTTGATTTATCTTTGTTTTCAGTATAAACTTCATCATAATAGAATAATTTTTCAAGATTATTCTTATCATATTTAACAGTTTGTACAGTTTCTTTTTTAACTACTTTTTTAACTTCTTTTGGTTTTTTAGCCATAGTTTTATAGTCTGGAAAGTATATTTGTAACCATCCATATACTGCTTCTCTTGTAATGTGATAATCAAGTTCTATACCTTCTATAGCACCTTTTTCTTTTAATTCATATTTTCTTTCAAGAAAGTCTTCACAAATACTTATGATATCTTTCTCTGTATAAATTCCGTCTCTTCCCATTTTTTATTTTCCCCCTTAGAAACATTATGATTGTATCAAATTATCGAACATATGTCAAGTTTTTTAAATATATGTTAATTTTTCTTCTTCTTTATATATATCTGAGATAAATCCACAACCTAAACATTCATCACCATCATATAGTACGCATGCTTGACCAGGTGTAACAGATTTAACCCCTTCTTTGTAAGTAACCATAATTTTATTATTATCTAGATATTTAAGTTCAACAGGATAGTCTTCTCCCCTATATCTAAACTTAGCAGTACACTTTTCAGGTCTTTTATCACTTATTAGATTAACATTTTCTATTAAACATTGATCTGAATATAAATATTTAGAATCATCACCATATGCAACATATAGGATGTTTTTTTCTACGTTTTTACCACATACATAATGTTTTTCTTGATCTCCTGATAAACCTACATTTCTTCTTTGACCAATAGTATAATTCATTAAACCAGTATGCTCCCCTACTTTTTTACCTGTTTCTACATCTATAATATCTCCAGGATTCTTTTTTAAGTAGTTAGATACAAATTTTTGATAGTTTCTTTCACCTATAAAACAAATACCTGTTGAATCTTTTTTATTAGCAACAACTAAACCTTGTTCTTCTGCTATTTTTCTTACCTCTGGTTTAGTAATATTACCAAGTGGAAATATTACATTAGTTAATTGTTCTGAACTAATATCAGCTAAGAAATAACTTTGATCTTTATTTAAATCTTTAGCTCTATAAAGTTTATTATCTTTAGTATTAGCATAGTGCCCTGTTGCTATATATTTAGCACCATACTTTTTGGCTTCTTCAATAAATTTATCAAATTTTATATATTTGTTACAAAGCATATCAGGATTAGGAGTTCTTCCTTTTTTAAGTTCATTTAAAAAGTAAGTAAATACATAATCCCAGTATTCTTTTACAAAATCTACTCTATAAAGAGGAATACCTAATTTTTCACATACTAAAACTGCATCCTTATAATCTTCTTCTTGAGGACACACATTATTTTCAATATTAGGGTTACCAGATATATCATTATTGGCTTCTTGATCCCAGTTACGCATAAATAAACCTATTACATCATATCCTTCTTTTTTAAGAAGATATGCTGCAACTGCTGAATCTACACCACCTGATATACCAACTACTACTTTATCCATAAATATCCCTCTTTTTTTCTATACATATTATAATATAAATATATTAAAAGGCAAATAAAAAAGCCTTTATATAGGCTCGTTTATCTTTTTTGATCTTTCTTTACTATAAAACCATTTTCATCAACTGTTCCATAATCTATATTATTTTCACTTATATATTTTCTAATTAAATCTTTTTCTTTTTGAAAATACATATAATTATCTTTAATCATATCTAATGTTGGGTTATAATACTTAGCTTTTTTATTTCTTCTACCTTTATATAAACTATTATAATAATTAATAATATCTGCATCGGGATCAGTTGCATTATTTAGTTGATCTAACGAAGTAAAACCAACCATTTTAAGTTCGTTTTCAATTTTTTTAATTCCCTTAAGACAACTATTATATCTATCGATTATATAATTTATTGCTATAGGTTCATTTGGACTAACTATATTACCATCATCGTTGACTAATATAATTTTTTCATCTTTCTCAATTAATTTCATTACAATCACTACATCCTTATATATATTATCTCTTATAAAAGTTCAATTATGCAAGTATCTATAAAAATATATACTTATAATTTACATTTAATAAAAAATTATATAGGCTTTTTTTAATTTCTTATTGGCCCTTCAACAATTAGTCCTGTATTAGGATCAATTTCACCATAATCAATATTTTTTTTAGTCATATATTCACAGATTAAATCACGCATCTTAGTTGCATCAGTGTATGCAGTTCTATCTTGATCAGTAAGTCCAAAAACACCACGATTTACAACAAGTTTTTCAATACGATTTATTTCACTTGTACATAAATTATATTTTCCTCTTAAAAAAGCAAGTTCTGATTCTTCGTTTGCAAAATATATAGGTTTATCATTTTCATCATAAAGTAGTACTATGCCATTTTCTTCTTTTATTTTCATATTTAATCACTTCCAATATAATTATAACTATATTAATGTGTTTAGTTCAAATAATGCAGTAAAATTATACCTATATTTTACATATTTGCTTAAATATAGCTAGCAAGTTAAAACTATATAAAAATAATATGTAATCAAATATAAAATTTATAATAATTAATATTATGCATTTAACCAAATTATTATAAATACTATTATAATTAATTGTTTCTTTTTTAATTTTATATTTATATAAATTTTTAATTATATTTAATATTTTTTTAAATATAATAAATAAAATAAAGATATAAAATCCATAATTAATCATTAAATATAAAACAACATAAATAATACCTTTAAATTTATAAATTTTATGAATTAATAATACTTTTAAAAATATATTAAATCCCTCTCCTATTAATATTCCTGTAAATATTGGTAGTCCTATAAATATAAGTGAAAATAATACACTTACTGATAAGATTTTTAAATGATTAATGCTATTATTTTCAATATTAAATAAAATATTATTTTCTTTAATATTATTTATAATATTATTTAAATCATCTTTGTTTAAATTACTATAGAAAATAAATGCTACTAAACTTCCAATTAAAAAACATATAATAAATAATCTTATTATTTTTCTACTTTTTTTATTTAGTTTTATCATACTTTATTATATTGATAATAATACTATTTTATGATAAATTATTAATATAATTATTAATAAAGGAAATGATCATAAATGAGTAAAAAAACAAGAAAAATTGTTGGTTGGGCTATGCTATTTATTATGGTAGCATCTGTTGTAGCTGGTGTACTAGCATATATAATTAATTAAAAAACAGTTTTATAACTGTTTTTTTATTTTATATAAATAAAAAAAGATGATTTACTAAATTAAATCATCTTTTTCATCTTTGTTTTTTCTCTTAATTATAAAGAATGTAATTAAAGCAATAACTATAGCACTAATAAATCCTATAACAACAAACATCATAATATTATCATTTGTATTACTTTGTTTATTTTTAGTAGTTTTAGTAGTCTTTTTACTATTTTCTTTATTACTACTATTATTTTCATCAGGATCTACAGTATTTTGATTATTATCAGGGTCTACTATATTATTTGATGAATTTTTATTATTATTTGAATTTGTTTTATTAGTAGTATTATTAGTAAAGTTATTAGCTTTATTTATAATTGTTTCTCTTTCAATTTCTTTAATAGTTACTTTTGCAATAGTAAATGTTGTTTGAGCAACACCACCATCAGATAAGTAAACATCAAGAGTATGAACTCCTACTTTTAAGTTATCTAGATAATTCTTATTAAATGTAATAATTGTACTACCATCTTTAGATGTATAGTTTGATTTATCTACTAAGCTATTATCTACATATACTTTTCCTTCATCTTTAAATAATGAGTAATCAGCATTAATTTTGAATGTAGCTTCAGAATCATTATTAATTGTATATTTTTGTCTTGCACCTTCAGTTACTTCATATTCTAATTTTTTAGCTTTGATTAAAATATTAGTATTTTCAGTAACATTATTTACTGCAATTTCATCATTAACTACATTATTAATGTTTTCCTTATCATTAATAATTACAGATGTAAGTTTATATCCTTTAGCAGTTTTTACAGTGATATTTTGATCACTATTATAATCTACTTTAATGATACCATTTGGATCAGGAGTTATATTAGTTCCAGAAATATTTAGATCATATGTAATAGCTTCAAATTTAGCTATAACAGTAATATCTTTATTTTCTGTTGTAATAACTAATTTATTATTTTCAATACCTACTTCTTTACCATTTACAGTAACAGTTTTAATCATATAGCCTTCGTTTGGAGTTATAGTGATTTCTTTTTCAGTTCCTTCAACTATGTTAGTTAAGGATTCAGAAATAGTTCCTCCTACTCCATCAACGCTAGTTGTTATATTAATTAATTTCTTACCATAAATAGTTACTTTAACATCTATAGGTTCATAGTTAGTTAAATCATTATTATATACATATGTTGCATTATACGTATTATATCCAGATTGAATTAATTCATTTTGATCTACCCATGATAATCCAGCTGTTTCAAATGTAATATTTGAAAGTGGATTATTTTCAATATCTCTAAATGTTTGTTTAATTTCTTCTGGGATAGTAGATTTAGCTTTAGTTATTTCAAATGAAACTTTATATTCACCTATATTATTTGCATCATTATAACTATAAATAACATAGTATGAACCAACATTTGTAGGTTTATCTATTAAATTATCATCTTTATCATAATATTTAATAGTTAAATCATTTTTAGTAATATTATCAGGATTATTTGCAACATTAATTGTTCCATTTAATACTACTTCTTCTCCAGTATAAGTAATCTTTTGATTATTATTAATACCACTAATATTAAGTACATTTTTATTAGTGATTTCAAAGTATACATCAACTGGATTAGTATAATTTGATGATATTGGTGTAATAGTTACTTTTGCTTCTGTTGTTGGATCTATATTATTAGAATATGATGCAACAAACTCAATATTTTCAGCAAGTTTAATACCATTTGCTGTAACTGTTACATTAGGCTCTTTTTCAGTTCCATCATACTTAATATAGTCATATTCAAGTTTTACATCACTTGCTTTTAAACTATATGGATTAATTGTAAAGTTTTTAGATGCACTTGCATCATCTTTATCAAATGTATAATTACTTGATGCAACTGGAGATATCATAGCAACAGCTTCAGATCCAGCATTGATATTGTTTTGATATGTTACAGTATAATCTGTATCTTTAAC
Source organism: Bacilli bacterium (assembly GCA_017548925.1). Taxonomy (GTDB): domain Bacteria; phylum Bacillota_I; class Bacilli_A; order RF39; family UBA660; genus RUG13160. Next base: position 633,654 of record JAFYYX010000001.1, on the reverse strand, counting down.
AAGTACTACTTCATTATATTTAACTACTATATCAGGCATTTGCATTGAACCATTATACGTAACACTATCAATATTTTCAATTGTTGGAGTAATAGATAACTGATTAATTGTAAATGGAACTTTAATAGGTTCTAAAGTTCTATAGTTACCTATTCCTTCAATAACTGCATAAGCAGTTCCTACATTAATGTTATTTTCATATGATACGGTATAATCAGTATTTTTAACTAAAATATTACCATTAATTTCAACTATAGGGTTTGGTTTAATTTCACTACCTGTATAGCTAAATGTATCATTATCAAGTTCGACATCACTTGATTCAATATATGATGCAAAAATGCTTGCTTTAACGGTAAATTCTGATGTTACAAGTTCATATTTATCATTATTACCATTTAATATAGTAAATCTAACAGTAACATCTTTATTTTCACCTATTTCAGCATTATCAAAGTTAGCTTCAACTGTATAATCAGTATCTTTTACCATTACATGGTCATTTACTAAACCAATAAATTCATAACCAGATAAATCAGCAGTAGTTGTTCCATCATATTCTTTATCACTTGCTGTAATATTAATAACTTCAAGTGGTTCTGGAAGAACATGTAAGATATACTGAGTTTCTGTTTTAGCATAATTATCAGTTTCATCAGCCATAGCTTTAATAATAGTTGTACCTTTTTTATTTAGAATTACAGCACCTGTAAATGGATTTACTGATGCAATACTTGGTGTAAGCGATGCATAAATAATATTTCCATCACCTTCATTTAATGTAGCAGTTTTAATGAAGTTAGTACCATAAGTCATTGTTATTTCTTCTTCATCGAAAGAAATATTTTGTAATCTTTTTACAACAATAGGTATTTCAATATTTTCAATTAAACCTGTGTAGTTATTAATACCTTGAACTGTAACTAAAACATTTTCTCCTACATTACCATCTAGGTTATATAAAGTAAGTGTATAATCAGTATCTTTATATAATAATTCATCATTAGCCATTACAATAATTTTTGGATCAAGTGTTGAACCTGTAATAGCTATTGAAGATGGTACATTAACATTTTCTCTTTTTAATGTATAAGGAATAATGTTAAAGTTATAAATTTGTTCTGCAAAGTTGTAATCACTACTTTCAACAGGTGAAACAGTAATTGTACCTGCTGCAGTACCTAATTCTTTATTTTCACCATAAGTTAAGGTATAATCAGTATCTTTTTCTAAGATAACATCAGTTCCAGCTTTTTTAACGATAATTTCTGGAGTTATCTGATTTGCTGTATATTCATAATTTTCATCTAAATTATCAATTTCAATAGAAATATCTTCTCTTAATTTAGATGTAATATCTACAAATATATCTCCAGCAATCTTAGTTATACGATAAATATCTTCATGACCTGTTTCTTCATAACCTTTTAAGTTCTTATATGAACCATTAGCAGTAACAGATTCAATCTTATATCCTGGTTTAGTTATAATTCTAAAGTTTACTTGTCCATCTCCAGAAATATCTATTTTACCTTTTTTAGTTCTAGCGATAGCTTGAGTTACATCTTCTTCATCTGGAGTTGTATAGTCTTGAGTATAGTAAACATCAATTTGTTTAATACCATTATCTTTAATAAATGTTGCAACATATTCTTGAGCTTGCTTTGTTGTAATAGTAACAGTAACGTTACCAGTTAACTTCTTAATCTTATAAGTATTAGCATGTTCAAGTTTTGATGGACCATCTATTTCTTCAAAGTTTGCTGCAGGCTCTACAACAACTGTACTTACAACATAACCTGGTTTTAGATTAACTCTAAAGTTTACTTGACCTGAACCAGATATATCATATAATCCAGTAGTTTTATTTCTTGCATAAGCAACAACGTTATCTACTTGATTTTCATCAGGCGATGCATAATCATTTACTGTATTATAGTAAATATCAATTGAATCAACACCAGCATCTTTAGTAAATGATGCAGCAAATGGATTTACAACACCATCAACATGAATACTTGTTTCAAGGTTAAAGTCAATTTCATTAATTGTTGCATGTGGTGTTAAAACACCTACTTTTAAGTTAAGATTATAATCTCCTGTTGGAGTGTCTTTATCTACTTTAAATGTTAATTTATAAATAGTATCATCTTCAGCAAATTCAAATCCATTTGTATTAACTAAATAAAGCATGTCATTATCAATTGAATTAATTTCTGTTCCACTACTTGTTGTATCAACCATAGGTTCAATATTAACTAAATCTATATATTGATTTTCAATAAACATAGCTTCAAAAGCATCAATACTTATATTTTGATTTGCTTTTAGATATACATCTATAAGTCCATCATTTTCACCATCTACAGTTACAGAATCAGAACCATTTACAAATTTAAGTAGATCTGATGTTCTTGATGAAATATATTCATGGTTAAGTCTCATATGTAGTTGTACGTTTTGAATATATGTTATATCATCTTCATTTATTAAGCCATCACCATTTACATCAACAGCAATAGATTCAATATCACCAAGAGCTCTATAAAGAGGATCTATTGGATCAAGTAGAGATTTTCTTATTAATAATTCATCATATGCAGATATATAACCAGATGTATTAGCATCTCCTTTATATACTACATATAAATTTTGACTTACAGTTTGATCTAAAGTAAAGGTATATTTATTTTCATCTTTAGATGTATAAGCTATTTTATTAAATGTTGTATTATTATCAGATGATGAAATTAAATAGAAATCTACATCTGATTCAATAGTTATTTCATCTACACCAAAAGTTACAAAATCATATTTTTCAGTAATGTTTCCTGCAGTTACAGCAACATTACCATTAGTCTTATTATAAATATTAAATATTACATCATTATCATAGAAATATGTTTGTCTTTCAAAGTATCCATGAGGACATGTATATTTAATTACACCAGGAGTTGTAGGTGTTGCTGGAGTTATAATACTTCCGTCATCATAATCATGTTCCCATACAGTTTTATGGTCTTCATCTAATTCTGTAGTTGTTTCAATAGAATTATTTGTAGATAATGTTGGACTAGTAAAGAAGATATATTCTGTATCTTTTTCAATTGCATCATTAAATACTAAATTTCCATCACTTTTAACAGCAATTTTTTGTCCATTATCATAACTATATATTTTATCTACGAATACCTGAGATGTTTCAATATTTGTTATTACACCATTTGTTCCAATGGAACCTGATGTAAATACTGTTGCACCATCAATAACTAAGTGTGCATCTCTATCGAGTGCAGAGTTTGTTCCACCTCTACCTTGGCTATATACGATATGTGTTCCACCTCTTAAATATAGTGAACCATTGGCATCATAACCATCTGTTCCAGAGTTAATATATACATTTCCACCATATGCATAGATAGCAAATTTATCTTCACCAGTTAAAGGATTATAATGTTCTCCCCCACTAGATCCATCACCAGTTGATGCACCACCAGCAGCATTGATACCATCTTCTCTAGTTATTACTTTTATTTTACCAGAATAAATATATATATTACCTGCTTCAATACCTTCATAAGCATCAAAAATACTTATTTCTGGGTCTCTTTCAAGTCCACCATCAGTACCAAGTCTAATAATAGAATCTGCATGAATACCATCATCAAAACTTTGAATATTTACAATACCACGAGTAATTTCAACTGTACCATCTGAGTGAATAGCATCATCACTTGAATCAATTGTAATTTTACCACCAGTAATAGATATTAAATTCGTTGCATTTTCTGTAATATCTTCTGAAGGAGATGCTTTAATACCTTTACAACTAATGACATCTTTATCAAATGTTGTTGCACTATGTCCTTCATATGTATGGATATTTAAAATACCATTAGTCATATAGAAGTTAGATCTTGTTTGAATACCATCAAGACCTGAGAAAATAGAAATATTAGGTTTATTATTAATATAAATATTACCAATAGCTTGAATACCATCTTCACCGATAGGTTCAAGTAAACTACCTAATGTAATAGTTCCACCATTAATTCTAAGTTCAGCAGCTGATGAATTATCTCCTACATCTGGTTCTAGTTTAATACCTTCATTTAAGGCATTAATATTTATGTTACCACCATTAATATTAATCTTATGATCACAAGCTAAACCACTTTTAGTTGCGGTAATATTAATAGTTCCTGAATTAATAGTTATTTCAGATAATTTACCACCTTTAATACCATTTTTAGTATTACCACCAATATTAAGCGTACCATCACCAGAAATAGTTAATTTAGATTCTGATTTAACTTTAATAGCTGCGCCTTCAAATAAATCAGTTACATTTGGATCAGTTGAAAATTCATTATCTGGATCTTCATTATCTACAAGTGTACTTGTTCCAACTAATCTTAATTTAACTTCTGCACCTTCTTTATTAATTGTTAAAGGAGCAGATTTAGTTGAAGATAAATCTAAATTATCTAAGATGATAGTTACATCTTTGGTACCTTTTTTAACTGTTATTGTTCCATCAACAGATCCACCAGTTAATCGATATACACCTGGATTATTAATAGTTAAATTAGTACCTTTAATTTTATAGCCACTTCCAGATATAGTTTCTTCAATTTTATTATTTTTAAATTTTAAAACTGATTCTTGAACGGCATTAACTTTAGTATAACTAACAAATAAAGTTAGAGTTAAAAGTATTAATTTAAAGAATATATTTTTCTTAAATTTAACTATATCCATAAGTGACCTCCTTTTCTTTTATATTTTAATTATTATTTTTTAATTTTTACTTGTGAAGTAACCTGGATTTCCATGATCTGGATCATCTAGTTTTGCATACTTCATTGTATATTTATCACTTGGCATATCAACATATTTTGTTCCTGAGCCACCCTCTAGATTTTCATCATTATAGAACATTTGAGGATTGCTTCCTGAACTCATTGCTGTTAATTTCCATCCAGCACCAACATAAATTGTTTTAATATTTGTCATGTCATCAAACATGTTACCAATTGTAGTTACATGTGACATATCAAACATACTTATATCTAAAGTTTCAAGCGCAGATGCATTTTGGAACATCTTACTTGTATCAGTTACTTTAGACATATTCATTGTTGCTGGGAAAATTATTTCAGTTAGTGATGAGTCATTTTGAACAAATCCTGAGAAATCTTTAAGTGATTCAGTATTAAACATACTTACATCAAGTCTTTCAATTAGGAAACTATCATTTACAAAACCATGAAGGTTTTCTACATGACTTGTATTAAATCCTGGACCTAATTTAAGTTGTGTTAATACTCTTGTACTACTAAACATGTTACGCATGTTTTTAGCAGCATCAGTATGCCAGTTAGATATATCTAAAGACTCTAAGCTCCAGTTACTATTAAACATGTGATTAAAGTATTTAACTTTTGATACATCCCAACCATTAATGTTATAAGATGCCATACTACGACATTGAGTAAACATTGATTGCATTGTTGTTGCACTAGATGTATTAAAGTGACTTACATCAAGGATTGCTAAGCTATAATCATTATTGAACATTTGTTCGAAACTTTCAACTTTTGAAGTATCAAAATGTGTATCAATTTCAGTAACATTATTCATACCTTGGAACATCTTATATGCTGATTCATTTAGATAAATAATATCAGCATTACTACCATAATACATTGTTTTAGTATCATTATCCCACCATAGATATGTTGCTTCATCAGATCTAGTTGAAATAGATACTCTATGAGTTCCGTAGTTTTCTATAGCACTATCTGGAATGTCAGTTGAGAATTTTACTTTTTTAATATTATTTAAATTATTTCCAGCAAGGCTTTTCATTCTACTATTAAACTGATCACCTTGTATTAATACAGAAACAGTAACTTTTTGCCATTTAGCATATAATTTAACTGTACCAGTTAATGCAAGATTAGATACTAGTGCTTTATCTTGATATAAAGTTCCTGTACCATCTTCATTTGTAGTCCATCCCATAAACATATAGCCTTCTTTTGTATAGGCATTTTCTGTTAGGTTTTGACTTACATCATAAGTAAATTCTTGATTATCCATATTACCAGCTACATCAGTACCATTTTTAACAAATTCTACTTGATATGTATTAGCTGTAAAGTTTGCTATATAAGCTTTATTACCTATTTCATTAGTAAATGATACATTATCACTTGGAGTATTTCCATTAGATCCTGTCCATCCATCAAATGTATAACCTACTTTATTTGGATTATTAAGCGTAACTGTATCAGTTACTTTATATTTAGTTGGATTTGAGTTTTCAAGTGAACCACCATTTAATGTATAACCAATATCATATTCTTCAATAGTAAAGTTTGCTTCATAGTTTCTTTCACCAGTTGAATGAATTGGAATAGTTACTGTATCACTTGCACTATTTAATCCTGTACCTGTCCATCCGTCAAAATGATATCCTCTTTTACTTGGATTATTTAAAGTAAAGGTATCATTATATGTATAAGTATTTGGATTTGAAGTACTAAGTGTTCCATCGTTTAATTCATAATGAATTTCATAATTAATTAAAATAAAATTAGCGGTAAATTCTAAACTTTCAGTAGTTCCTTTATGAACTTTAACATTTTTTTCTGGATTAGTTCCGTTAGATCCTGTCCAACCAGTAAATTCATAGCCTTCTAAAAGTGGTTCATTTAAAGTAAAGGTTTCAGTTCCACTTGTAAATTCAGTTGGGTTTGCATCACCTATAAAGTAAGCTCCAACAGGAAGATTATAAATAATTGTAAATGAATCTTGTTTTAGTTTTTGCCAAATAGGTTCATATGTTTTGTTACCTGTTTCTTTACTAATTGTAACAGTTGAACTTATTATGCCATCTTGATCTTTCCAACCTACAAATTTATATACTATTTCATCATTAGCATCAACGATATTAGAAGGATTAGTTAAAGTAAAGGTATCCTCAATAGTATATGACGTTGGATTATTAAGTGCTGCTTGTTCTTCACTATTTAAACCAATATATTTTATTTCATAATTAATTAAACTAAAGTTTGCAGTAAATTCTAAATTATCATCTACAGAATTAATTATTAAGTTATTATTAGGAACATTTCCATTAGATCCTGTCCATCCATTAAATGTATATCCAAGTTTATATGGATTACTTAATTTAAGTGGAAGTTCTGAAATTTTAAATTCGGAAGGATTATATGTTACTCCCTCATCTAAATTATAAGTTATTGTATAGGTATTTTTCATGAATTTAGCAGTTAAATTTATATCACTTGTGATCTTAGTTTCAAAATCAAATAAAGTATCTCCGTTATACCATCCTTCGAAAATATATCCATTTTTAATTGGATCTTTAATTCTTTCTAGCTTATCATTATAACCAACTGTAATATCTTTAGTTTGATCATTATAACTATAAGTTACTTTAAATTTATCTTGATAATTAATAGTATTTTCAAATGAAATACTATCTTTTGATTCTAAAGCTTTTGTAAGTAAAGGTATTGATAATAGTGTAATTATTAGGATAGTTCCAAATAATTTAACACCAGTTTTATTTTTATTTTTTATTACAAGAATTGTTAAAACAACTATTGATGCTCCAGCTATAATAAAGAAATAATTTATATTATCTTTTGTTTCTGGATTTACGATAATATCAATAATTTTTTCAATAACTGTTTCATCTTTTTCATCATCTATTAAATTAAAGGTAAATTTTAAATTATTTTTCTTAGATCTATCAGTTAGATCAGTATTTTCTTTACGATATACTTCTTTAATATATATATCTATAGAATCTCCTGGTTCTAAGATAGTATTTTTATAGCTTTTATATTCATATTCAAGATTAGAGTTGGTATTATTATCGACGATTAAATCAATTATATGTTTTTCATCATCTACATTTTTTAGCGTTACTTTATATACGACATAATCATTTAATCTATGGTATGTTATATTAGAAGAAATTGTATCGTCATCAAACTTTGATATTGATGCATCAACATTTGCTGATGTTTCACTTATTGATACATTAGTAATTTTTAAAGAATCAGAAGACGCAAAAACTCTTCCAATATTAAATATTGAAAATAAAAACAATATAACAATGATAATTGTTAATATACGTTCTGCTTTCTTCATATTTTCATACCTTTACTCTTATATTTATAATATTATCATTTGTCTAGTCTTTTTTCAATTGATTTACGACATTTTTGTATAATTTTTTAATTTTTAAATAAAAAATAAGGTATGGTTTTTTAAACCATACCAAATTTCTTATTTTTTAAATAATTTTTCTATATTAGGTTTTTTAACTTTTATGTTAGATATGAATAATACAGCCATTACAGAAAATAAAATTGCTTCTGCATAATCATATAAATCAAAATTAATATAATGAAGTATATATACAAGTGGATACACAAAAGCTATTGTTGTAATTGGAACACCTCTAAAGTATCCTTTTTCATTAGTTTTAGTTATGTTTAATGTATTAAAGTAAGCAAGTCTTATTAAACCACATAAAACATATATTGGAATAATAAAGGCCATAATATTTAAACCATCTGTATTTAAAGCAATAATAACTGGAAAAATGCCAAAACTAATCATATCTGATAATGAATCAAGTTCTACTCCATAAGTAGTCTCAAATTCAGTATTTTTTCTTCTTCTTGCAAATAAGCCATCAATTGAATCAAATATTGAACATAAAAATAATAATATAAATGGAGTTACTTCAGCTCCAATAATTGATAACATTATACCTACAACAGCTGATAATGTACCACACATTGTAATTAAATCGCAAAATCTAAATTGCCCTATAAAATATTTTTTCATAATATCTACCCTAACTAAAAAATATTTTAGCATAAAAAGCTAAAATATTCTATAGTTTTAAAAAATATATTATTTTTTATCAAAGAATTCATAATATTGTACTTTTTGTAAATTAGATAGGATTTCTTTATTATCTTTATCTAATTCTTTTTGATCAGTAAATCTTTGATTTACTGGATCATAAATATAATTTCTTGAAAATACTGGTATTAATTTTCTTGTATTATTTACATAATTATAATAATCTTTATCTTTAATATCTAAGTGAGCATATACATATGCACTTAAATAACTTAAATTAATATATTTAATTGATTTATCCATCTTTTTAATATAATTAGAGAATATTACACCTTTAGTAGTATATTGTCTTAAATTATTAGTAAAATCATCATTATCTTTAAAGTAAGATAGATTTAAATAAATATTTTCACCTTTACTATTAGTTATATATGGATGATGATCTCCATAAAATATAACGATAGTGTCTTGATTAATATTTTGTATTTCATTATATAAATTACCTAACTCTTTATCGGCATCAAAAATACCTTGAGCATAACATTTAAGTAAATCAGTATCTTCTTCATTTAAAGATGATGATTTAATAGATACATCATAATTATCAAATTTACCTTTAGAACAAGGCATATGACCTTCTCCTGTTGCATAAATTAATAATTTAGGTACATTTAAATCTTTTTTTAATTCTTTAATAATAGATTTAGTTATCTCGCTATCAGCAAGATACATTCCTTTAGTTTCACCTTTAAGTTCATATTTAGTTTTATTTATGCCTAATTTTTCATATACATATTTAGAGTTATATGATCCTCCACCCCAAGGCGTTAGATACATTTTATAGTAGTCATTTAGTGAATGAATAATATGAGGTGATGCATTAATATTTTTATTATTTTTATTATGATAATATTCATTATATGCAATATATGATGGAATAAAGAATTGGTTAGATGATGCTGTTTGTACTTCCCACTCTGATATAACACTTTGACCACCATAAGTAGATGTGTAAGTATCTGCAACAATAGCACTATCAAGTGTATCTAAATAATGAATATTTGAAAGTAAATCCTCATTAAATGTAATATCAGATACTTTAGTTAAATCAGAAAAAGATTCTGACAAAATTATTACAATATTTGGTTTATTCCAATTTTCTTCTTCATATTCAACGTTACTTAATAATTCTTTTACTTCTTTTTTACTATATCCTTTAGGTTCAAATATGCTTGATGCAAATTTATTAAACATGATTCCTTGATAGAATCCTGTATCATAATAAACAAAAGCAAAGTTTTCTATTCTAAGAACATCTTCATGATCATATTTATATATTTTTTCAACCATATAATCACTATTTTTAATTGAATTACCAATTAAAACGCTAAATAATATAGGAGTTATTAAAATAAAAATAATTCTATATACTTTACTAAACTTTATCTCAGTTAATTTGGATTTTTTTATTAAAACTGTAATTACGATCATAATAAGGGTTTTTACAATTACTTTTATGATCCACATTCCAACAACGGTATTTAAATAATCTCCTGCAGTTTCTATATTAGATGTATTTAAATAATTAATATCACTAAGCATTACAGGATTATTCATAATTATGTATTTAACATCATTAATAGTTAAAAATATAGTTACAATAATAAGTAGTGTAAATTTAGCTTTAGTAGTAGATTTAAATATACCAGTTAGGAATAAATTTATTAATATAAATATAAATAATATATAAATAAATGCTAGTGGGTATTTATAAATAGATACAAATACATCACCTAAAGCAAATCTATTAAATGAATTGAGTTTAAAATATAAATCAGATATTAAAATAACAAATATAGGAAATATAATAAAATTTATTATAGATCTAGTTAATTTACTATATCTAGTTTCTTTAAAGTAATCGATTATTTTATTTATATCAGGTTTTTTAACTTTAATATTACTTATAAATAAAATTGCAAGAATTAGCATTACACCAACTGATAAATGAGCATATAAATTTTTATTTATAAATATAGTTAAATATATAACTGGATACACAAAAGCAGATGTTGTTATAGGAACGCCTCTAAAGTATCCTTTTTCATTAGTTTTAGTAATACTTAAGGTATTAAAATAAGTAAGTCTAATTAAACCACATAAAATAAATATTGGAACAACAAAATTTGCTATAAATAAATCACTTGAATATATTACAAATATTGCAGGAAATACTCCAAAACAAATTATATCAGAAAGAGAATCAAGTTCTGATCCATAAGTTGATTCAAACTCGGTATTCTTTCTTTTTCTTGCAAAAAAGCCATCAAATGAATCACATAAAGCACATATAAGCATTAATACTATTGCTAAGTGATAATGATGTAAAGTTGTGATAAAGATACCTACTACTGCTGAAAATGTACCACACATGGTAAGTAGATCACAAAATCTATATTGTCCAATAAAATATTTTTTCATAAAGTAAACTGCTTCTTTCTTTTTTGATAAGTTACATTAGTTTTTTAAGTAATTCATATTTATTATTATTAATTTCATTAATATCAATTTTTTTATATTTTAAATTATCATGTGATATGGCATTAATAATTGTAGATGCTATATCTTTTTCATCTTTTTGACAAATATAACCAAAATTATTTTTAATACTTATAGCTTCATCAGTTACATCTATTGTTGTAATTATAGGTTTAGATAAAGTAATTGCTTCACCATATATTACAGGGAAACCTTCATAATTAGATGTTAAAATAACATAATCAGTTAATTTAAAGTATGGATATGGATTAGATTTTTCACCTAATAACTTAATGTTTTTATCTAATTTCTTATTTTTAATTAGATCTTTAACTAATTTTTTATCTTTTCCTGAACCAACTATCCAAAGCTCTATTTTATTATTTTCTTTTAGTGCAAGCTCAAAACTATTAACTAATCTTGTTAAATTTTTTGATTCTTCATCTAGTCTTCCAACAAATAAGAATAATTTTTTACCTCTTGGTTTTGTTTCTTTAATTTTTTCAGAAGATAGTTTAATTATCTTTTCGCTATCAATAAAATTATTTACTACAATTGATTTATCAGTTAGTCTTGGATAAATTGAAACTAAATTATTTTTTGATTCATTAGACACAAAAATAATATGTTTAAATCTATCTAATTTTCTTTTGTTGTAAAATTTATTAATCTCTGTAATATCATTTTTATATAACTGAGTATAATCACTATGAATATAAATAGCACTATTATTTGATGCACTTCTTGCTAAAAAATTACATGGAAGTGAATATGTTGCATAACAACAACTAAAGTCATATTCTTTATAATTAGTTATTAAGAATTTAATTTTATTTAACATGTTAAGAGATTTTTGAAGTAATTTAAATTTTAAGTTAAATGCTTTATGTGATTTAACTACAACATTACTTGGAAGTTCATTTAATAATTTACCTTTTTTAGATTCTAAATATAATACGATTTCATTATTATCTTTATTAATATTTTTAATAAAGTTTAAAAGAGCTGTTTCTATTCCACCTACTCCAAGATCATATGATGCTACTAATATTTTTTTACTTTTTCTTTTATATAAAGTACCTGATAATATAACAGCTGTAATTAATGCTACATTTACAGATAAAAGTACATATCCAGCTAAAGAAGAAGATATAATAATTATAAATACTGGAAGTATATGTATATCTTTTCTATTTTTAATTTTTTTAATTATGTATGAAAGTGTAATCATAAATAAAGTAAAACCTACAACCCCATAATTATAAAAAATATCAAATAAATCCATATGTACAGATTTACTAGCAGATGAAATACCACATAATTTATTTACTAATGGTCCATTAATCATAATTTTATTTACGTTTATTAAAGAAGTTAATCTATTTTGAAAAACAAATTTATCAAATGATTTAAAATTTGTAAAAACATCAATTGGATTATTTATATTTAAACTACTTATATGATCAATCATACTTTTACATAATGGCGTTGCTTTAAATTTATAAATAAAACAGATAATAAATAATGCAAATAAAATTATATTTGTATAATTTATTTTTTTATTTTTAATATCTTTAATTAATTTTTTCATAAAGATATAAAGCATGCAAAGCATAAATGTAATAAGTGGAAGTCTTCTTCCAATTAGTATAGTTGCAAATAAAGACGTAGTAATAGTAATAATGTCTATAGGTTTAATTCTTTTTTCTAAATTAACAAATATATAAGCAAGGATAATAGATATTATTGCACCTATTTCATTATAACTATTATATGGGAATTTAAGTTTAAATAAATAACATATAATTATAGATAAGGAATAAAATAAAAGACAAAGTGATAACATATTACGATTTATCTTTTTATCTTCTTTGGTATATAAATTATATAAAAATAATATTAAAACAATAATATAGTTATATTTAAATATATTTATTAATGAAGATTTATCTTGATGAATAAAAAAGAATACTAATGAAAAAATAAATAATGATCCTAATATAAGATAATTGTTTTTTTCTTTATATTTTATTAAAAGATTTAAAAGTAAATACAAAAGTAATGATCCATGAAAGAGTATTTCAATTGGAAATGATATATTAGCAGTTAATTTTGCAACAATATCAATTACAAAAGATAATAATAAATATATTGAAATGATTAGATAAGGATTATTTAAAGTTTTTTTCATTATTATCACCATAATAATTATAACATAATAAAAAATAAAAAGATAAACAATTGGTGTTTATCTTTTTACTGTTTGATATAACTTACAGTATAGTTTAGTTAAGGTCTTGTTTTTTTCGATAGTTTTTTTAATAAATGATCTATTTTTATAATATTTATTATTTTTATAATCTTTGACATTATTTTTTAAATATATAAAGGCATCATCAATAAACTTATACATTAATGATTTATCTTTTTGAGTTCTTTGACTTACTGTATAAGTTGTTATTTTTTTAACGATTAATTTTTTTAATTCTTCTTTATATTCTTTTTCATTTAAAGTATCTTTAACTATATCTAAACCTTTAAAAATATCAAATACTTTTTCATCTACTGTTAGAGTTTCTCCGCTTTCATGAACAGCTATATTTGATAAATATAAACCACAACTTTTAATTGATTTAGCTTCTTTAAATAATTTAATTATTAATGGAAAATCTTCATATTTAATATCTTCTGGAAATCTATTTTCTTTATTTTTAAATAATTTAGAACTAAATATTTTATTACATGGACCTAAATTAATAATATTTATTAACTCTGGATGTTTACTTAAAGTATAATTATCAAATTCATCAAATGAATTTAAAGATATATGTAAATCTCTTTCAAATATTTCTTTATAATTAAATATTAAAATATCTTTACCTTTAATTTGTTTATTTATTTCTTCTAAAGCGTTTTCTTCAATATAATCATCACTATCTAGGAAAAATAGATAATCTCCTTTAGCTTTATTAATACCATAGTTTCTTGAGTACCCTATTCCGTGATTTTCATTCTTAAAATAAGATATTCTTTTATCTTTATATTTTTTTACAAGAGTTTCAGTATTATCAGTTGAACCATCATCAATAATAATTAATTCAAAATTATCATATGTTTGATCAAGTACTGAATCAATACATTTATATAAATATTTTTCACGATTATAAGTTGGAACAATTATTGAAAACTTCATCTTGATACCACCTTTAAATAAAATTTTAAACTAATTTTACAAATTAAATATTTTATTTTTCTTATAAATGTATCTTTCATTAAATAATTTGATATTTTAAGTTCTTTTAAATTATTATAATATTCTTTTTTCTTGGATTTATCATTAATTTTGTTATATGTACTAATAAGTGAGTTTGCAACGAACCCATGACACTCTTTAGATAATTCTTTATCACCTAGTAATAATCTTCCTTGAACTAAAAGATCTAATATTTTTTTATTTTCTTTAGAAGGATCATTTATAATACTTCCTTCTCTTTTTACATAGTAGTAACCAGGAAATTCTATAGAAGTTACTTTTTCAGCTTTAACTATTACTTTAGGAATAAGCCCAAAGTCTTCGTGATAGACTTTAGTAATAAAAGTAAAGTTATTATCTAAATAGAATTTTTTGTTATATAAGTATAACCATGCTGGCTCTACATATTTATTCTTAACTATTTCTTCAAAGGCTTTAGTGCCACTAATATTATTAAATTTAGGCGCATTTATAGGTTTTATTTCATCACCAATTACTTCATTTACACCAAATCTAACTAAATCCGGATTATTTTTTGTAACACTATCTAGTTTTTGAAGTAGTTCTTTATCAATATAATCATCACTATCAATAAATAATATATATTTACCTGATGCTTTTTTAACACCATTATTTCTTGCTTCACTTAATCCTTGATTCTTTTGATCAATAATGATGATATCTTCTTTATATTTATTTAGTACTTCCAAGCTATTATCAGTTGATCCATCATTTATACATATTACTTCAAAATCTTGATTAGTTTGTTTAAAAATACTTTCAAGACATTTTTCTAAATAGTTTTCTGTATTATATACCGGAACAATAATACTGAATTTTGGCATTAAAACCACCTTCTTAATTATTTTCATTATACTATATAAAAAATAATTAAACAATTTATGTTTAATTACTTTATTATTTTTTCAGCTACTTTAATTCCATCGATTGCAGCAGATGTTATACCTCCAGCATAACCTGCTCCTTCGCCGCATGGATATATACCTTTAATATTTGATTCTAAATTATCATCTCTTAGAATTCTAACTGGAGATGATGTTCTCGCTTCAACTGCAGCTATAATTACATCATCATTATTAAATCCATCAATTTTAGAACTAAAATAATCTATTCCTTCTTTTAAAGAATTATTTATATAATCAGGAAAGATATTATTTATATTAGCAAAGTTATATCCGCCTTTAAATATAGGCTTTATAGTGCCAAAAGAAGTACTTATTTGGTTTAATTTGTAATCTTTATATAAAGATACTGGAATAAGTCTTTTCCCTTCTGAAAAAGCTTTATTTTCAAGATCTTGTTGAAACTTCATTCCATCAAAAATATTACTTCCAAAATCTTTTGGAGATACAGTTACAACTATAGCGCTATTTGCATTTTCTTCATTTCTTTCATGATTACTCATACCATTAATGCATAATCTATTTTCTTCAGAAGAAGAGTTTACAACAAAACCTCCTGGACATATACAAAATGAATATACTCCTCTACCATCTTTAGTTTGGTAAGTTAATTTATAATCAGCTGGTGGTAAAAATCTATGATCAAGCCCGTATTGATTTTTATTTATATCTATTTGTTTATGTTGGACTCTTACTCCGACTGCAAAAGCTTTAGGTTCCATAGTTAAATTATTATTAAGCATTTTAAATGTATCTCTTGCAGAGTGACCTATTGCTAAAACTAGGGTTTCAGTTTCATATTCATCTTTATTATTAATAATAATAGATTTAAGTTTATTATCTTTAACAATAATATCAGTAAGAGCTGATTCATAATTAATTGTTCCACCAAGATCAATTATTTTATTTCTCATATTAATAATAACTTTTCTTAAAATATCAGTACCAATATGAGGTTTATTAATATATAAAATTTCCTTGGGTGCTCCAAATTCTACAAATGTTTCTAATATAAACTTTTGTCTTAGTGAACCTTTAATATTTGTATTTAGTTTACCATCAGAAAATGTTCCTGCTCCACCTTCTCCAAACTGAATATTTGAATTAATATTAAGTTTGTTATTATTCCAAAATTCTTCTACATCTTTAATTCTTTCTTCAATTTTTTTACCACGTTCAAAAATAATAGGTTTTAAACCAACTTTAGCTAAAATGTATGAACAAAATAAACCTGCAGGACCAAACCCAATAATTATAGGTCTATTTTTTAAATCTCTTTCTATTGTAGGAAGCTGATATTCTTCTTTAGTATAAACTGATACATTATTTATTTTTAAAAATCTTTCATTTGCAGGTAGATTTACAAGAACTTCATATACAAAATAAACACCATTACTTTTTTTATTTCTTGCATCAATAGATTTTTTAATTATTATAAAATCATCAATTGATTGTTTAAATAAATTATAAAGGTGATGTTTAATTGATTCGTGTTGATCTTTATTTCTTACGTTAATTTTAATATCATTTACTCTTAGCACTGTTTATCACTTCTTTTATTAATCTTTATTATATCATAATTTGTATTTATACTAATTCATATTCTCTTGATATTATTCTTTCGTCAGAACAATATTTTATTACATATTCATTATTATGCTTACATATTATTATTCCAACTGTATTATTTTCTTCAATAGATTTAATATTTTTATCAATATAATTCATATAAATCATTATTTGACCTGTATGTTCTTTTTTTAATTCAGATGCTTTTAACTCTATAACAACATAACATTTATATTTTATATTGTATAGAAGCAAATCAATGTAATTGAATCTATCATTTAGCTTTATTTTATATTCACTTTTTACATAAGTAAAACCAACTCCAAGTTGATCTAAAAAGTTATCTATATTATTTAATATTGATTGTTTCAATGCATATTCAGTAAACTTGTTTTTAAAAGAATCTGTTTTAATAATAATTGGATTTGGAATTAAGTCATTTACTTCTAATATATCTTTATTAATTAGCTTATTTATAGTTTTATTACTTAATCTATTATACTCATTACTTTTAATCCTTTCTTGCAATTGTCTCTTAGATAAATTGTTTTTCTCACATATATAAATATAATACATAATTGCATCTAAGCTTTTAAGTTTTATTAATTCTCTGTAATGACTCCAACTCAATTTGGAACCCAGCGGGTTCCATTTTTCACCATTAAATACTTCATAAAACTTTCTCATGTATCTGAGATTTCTTTCGTTGTATTTTTTACCTACTTCTAAAATTAATTTTTCTGAATACTGTTTAATTATATTTTTACCATATTCTTTGCCGGCTTCACTTAAAAGTTTACCTATTTCATAATACACACATACTTTGTGTCTATCTTTTGAATAGTCTTTGGCTTTATCATATATTTCACTTTTTATAAGTTTTTCTTTTATTTCATAGTAATAATTCATGTTGTTCTCCTTTAAAAAAATAAAAAGAGAAAGTAATTCAAATCTTACTTCCTCTTTAAAAAATATTAATTACATCTAGACTATACTATATAAGTTTACGTTTTGTCAACGCAATTTTATTTAATTTCACCAGCAATTAAACCTGATAACCAAGCAAACGATAAATTGTATCCTCCACATGCTCCATCTACATCAAGAATTTCACCACAAAAATATAGTCCTTTTACTTTAAGTGATTCAAGTGTTTCTAAATTAATTTCTCTTAAATCAATCCCACCAGATGTTGTTTGAGCATTTTCAAAACCATGGTCTTTAATTACTTTAAAGTTAAAATTTAAAATATTATGACAAAGTAAATCTAAATCATCATTAGTTAATTTATCAATTTTACTATTATTATCTATTTTAGACATTTTAAGTAAATAATTAGATAATTTATAATTAAATAATTGATCAAGGATTTGAGAAATTGATTTATTATTTAAATGTCTATCTTGAACTTTTAAAAATGATCTTAAACCTAATATATCATCTGCTATATTAGGTAGTAAATTTATTGAAATAGATACATTTTTATTATCATCTAGTGCTTTTATAGCAGAAGATGATATTTGAAGTATAGGTATACCACTAAAACCATAGTCATTAAACTGGATTTCTCCTAATTCAGTTTGACTTAATTCATTATTAATATAAAGTTTTATTTCACCTATTAATCTTATTCCAGATAGTTCTTTTATATTTTCTTCTATTTCAAGTCCAACTAATGCAGGAAGAGGTTTTATTATATTATGACCAAAGCTTTCTGCAATGTTATAACCTGTTCCATCAGATCCTGTTTTAGGAGCTGCTTTTCCGCCAGTTGCAATTATTACATAATCTGATTCATATTTATTATTAATT
Source organism: Bacilli bacterium (assembly GCA_017548925.1). Classification (GTDB taxonomy): domain Bacteria; phylum Bacillota_I; class Bacilli_A; order RF39; family UBA660; genus RUG13160. The sequence goes on along the minus strand of JAFYYX010000001.1, from coordinate 614,646 downwards.
ATAAATTTATTTTCTTTTTTAACTATACTTGTTACTTCTTCAGTAATTATTTTTACTCCACTATTAATAGCTTCATCAACTAATGCATTAACTACACTAATTGCTTGTCCACTATTAGGATAATAGTAACCATTTTTAATAAATGGAACAATACCAATTGAATCTAGAAAAGCATGAGCTTTAACTAGGTTTATTTGATTTACTATTTTTGTATATTCTTTACTTGAAGAATGGTACATATTTATATCTTGATTTTCATTCCAGTAATTACATTTACCATTTCCTGTAATTAAAATCTTTTTACCTAATTTTTCATTTTTTTCTATTATTGTTACATCATGGTTTTTACTTGCTTTTATTGCAGCAGTTAAACCTGATGCCCCACCACCAATAATAAATACTTTTTTCATAACATTAATCAACTTCTTTTTTTAAATATTATACAATATAAAAAATCTTTAAACAAATTGTTTAAAGATTTTATTTATTATCTATTAAATTCTTTACCAGTTTTTTTAAGTTTATTTACTTCCCAAGCATGTCCATCTAAAGTATATTCAACCATATGATTTTCTTTTCTAAATACATACCATATAAGTTTTCTTACTCTATTACTTGTAAATTCTTGGAATAAATCTCTAGCTTTTTCACCATCTAGTAGTTTTAAATAAGCATCTGATAAATCTAAATGAGATACTTTTTTATCAGATATATTAAGTGAATCATTAGTTTCATTAATTCCTTTGATATAAAGAATTGGATTTTGTTTTCCCATTCTCTCACCATTATTATATCCATGATCAGCAGTAATTATAATTACAGTATTATCATATACATTATTTGTTTTAAGTAAATCAATATAAGAACTAAGTAGTTTAAGTGATGCTTGCATTTCTTTAGTTTCTGAACTATTCTTTTCATTTACTCTATTTAACTCTCCATCCATATTATATGGTGGATGAACACCATTAGTATGAATGAATTTAAATTGTTTTTTATCGGTAAATGTTACAGGCATATTAAGTATATATTTATAATTATCTATATTATCCCATGAAAATAATTCGCTTAAATTAACTTCTTCTTCAACACTTTCATCACAGTTTTCAAATTTTAAACTAGGCATTATATTAAATATAAAAGGTATATATTTATAACCTACTTTTTTAAGTGCACATTTAACGGGATGCATAATGCCTTCTTCTTCATTAAATAAGAATTTAATATTTTGCGTTACTCTAGCTTTTTTAGTAGTCCAGTTGAGTTCATGATCATAAATATTAATTTCATAATCATCAGTAATAAGTCTATCTAAAAATTTTGAATTATCAAATGCTTTATTATAATAAACTAAATAATCATCTTCGTTATAATTTGGATTTCCACTTATAATAAGAGGGATAGATTCTCTTGTATAAAGGTAATGCGATAAAGTATCTGGATAATATGTAAAATCTTTAAAATTATCTTTATATTTACTTGATTTAAATACTTTATCAAACTTTTTAGAATCAATAGCATCTACAACAAAAATAATAAAGTTTTTATCAGTTGAAAAGTTAGTATAGTTTTTGGTAGTTACTTTAAGTAGATTACTTTCTGTATTGGCACTTACTTTATTTATACTTATAAATAAAGTAAAAATAATTAATAATGTTATATAAATTTTGTTAATATTTTTTCTCATAATTACTACCCTACTTTTTTATTACATGATTTATTATATAACAAAAAATGACATTAAACAATCGTTTAATGTCATTAATTTTATCTATTAAATTTTCTTCCGGTTTTTTTAGCTTTTTCACCATTCCAAGCATGGCCATCAAGCTTATATTCAACCATTTTTCTTTCTTTAGTAAATTTATACCAAATAAATGTTCTTATTCTATCTGGCGCTATATCTTTAAATAAATCAGTTGATTTTTTACCATTTAATAATTCTTTATAGGCTTCTTTTAAATCTAAGAATGAAACTTTTTTATCAGATATAATCATTTTTTTATTTATTTCATTTAATCCTTTTACAAGAAGAATTGGATTTACTTTATTCAAAGTATTTTTAGAACCAGTATATCCATGATCTGCAAGTAAGATAATTACTGAATTATCATATACACCATTTTGTTTTAACATTTCAATATATGAAGACATTAATTTAATTGATGCACTTACTTCTTTATTATATCCATCTTTTGTTTCTTCAACACGATTTAATTCTTCATCTATATTGTATGGTGGATGTGATCCATTAACATGTATAAATTTAAATTGTTTATTTTCATTTATTGTAACATTTGAATTAACTATTAATTTATAGTTATCTATATCATCCCATGAATAACTATTTGTATAATCAATATCTTTACTATTATTAAAATCCATATTTTCAATTTTTGCATATTTTTTAAAACAGTATGGTAAATATTTATAACCTACATATTTTAAATTATGTCTTGCAAAATTTAAAACTTTAACATCATTAGATACAGCAGTTGTATTTTTAACATTTTTACCTTTTTCTGTAGTCCAAATAAGTTCATGATCATAAATATTAATATCATAATTATTATTTATTAGATTATCAAATAATTCTGATTTATCAAACGCTTCATTATAATATTCATAATAATCTTTTTCGTTATGATTTGGTATACCACTTAAAATAAGAGGTATTGAATCACGCGTAAATAAATAATATGAAGTTGTATCAGGATAATATGTAAAATCTTTATAACTATCTTTATATTTACTATTTTCAAGTTCTTTATAGAAAGTACTTGAATCAACTGCGTCCACTAAAAAGATAATAAAGTTTTTATCTTTAGAAAAATCAGTATAATTAATATCAGTTACAAGTAAAGGATATTTCTTTCTAAACATCTTTTTAGTTGTAAGCATTGTTGATGTGCATGATACTAAAAGCATTATAAATATAACAATTGCTACTTTACTAGATGTTTTAATTACTTTTTCAAAACTAAATTTTTTTACTAATATAATATATGTAGTTATTAAAATAAGCCATATAAATAAAGTAATTATATTTTGAACTAAAAAGCCTTTCCATACAATTGTTGTTCCTTCAAGTCCAGGTAAATCTTTAAGTAGATAATTACCTTGAATATATGAGGCAAAATATATAATAAATGATATAACTAAAATTATATTATATGCTTTATCTTTTTTTGATAAATACTTAATTAAAGTATATATTATTGATACTAAAATAAATGATGATATAAATAATATAGTTGCTGGTTTTAACATTGTCATAAAATCAAACCATAAATCATTTTTATTTGTTGCATATAAAATTATTGGTTCATTTATAAAAATAGTAAAAGCTATTACAAATGATAATATATATGCAGGAATTAACTTCTTTAACATTTTTACTTCACTTCCAAGAAGTATTATACAACAATAAAAAACATTAAACAATTACTTGTTTAATGTTCATTTAATATTTAGTAAATATACTTATTTTTTAATTTCAATATCGTCTGATTCTACTTCTTTATTTTTATTTTCATCGATATTTAATTTTTTACTTACTTTCTTTTTAATTTTTCTAAAATAAATTCCTAAGAAAGCACCTATAGCAATACCAACACCAGCAACAATTTGAATAGTATAAGTCATTACTGATGGATCAATATAACCTAGTAACATTACTTATTATTCTTCCTTTCTTCTATCTTTTCTTTAATTACATCAATAATATACTCAGCACCTTTTTTAGAAGATGTACCTAAATTATAAGTATATTCTTTTGTAAATTTATCAATATCATTATAATACTTTTTATTATTTTTTAACATATCTTTTATAACTTTATTAATATTATTTATTTCATCACCATCAAGTGATTTACCTAAGCAATCTCTTGCCCAAATATTAAATGGTTCAATACCTAAATTTTGATAATTAGGATTCATTATCTTCATTGGTGTATTAATAAAAATTACTGGTTTTTTAGTAGTAAATGCATATTCATATGCAATACCAGACCAATCTGTTATCATTACATCGGCATCAAAGACAGTACTGTTTGAAGAAAAATCTGTTTGAATTATAATATTAGGATATTTTTTATATTCTTCTTTTAATTGTTCAAATCTTTCTTTCATATGTCTTACTTGTTGTGGATGAGGTCTAACAATAATATTATAATCTTCATCTTTAACATTATTTAAAATATCTTCTAAACATAAATCAATAATGTTATCTTTTTGCCAAGATGGAGCTATTAAGATATTTTTTTCTTTTGATGCTTTTTTCTTATTTTTTTCATAATCACTAATCATATCATCAAGTAAAGAATAACCCCAGTTAAAGATTTTTCTATCAGTTAGATGATAAATATCATTTGTTCTTTCAGCTTCTTCTTTTTGGTGTTTTCCTGTTACATAAACTGTATCATAGTGATTCATTGATGCTTCTCTCATAGTCATGTTTAAACTATCCATTCCATGAGGAATATAGATATATTCAATATCTTTTCTTACATAACTACGTTTAATATGGAAGTTTTGTAAGTCAGGCATTGTCATAACAACGACATCGGCATCCATTTTCATCATAAGTGTAATAAGTTTCTTTTCTTCAATGTAATATGCTTTAATATGATCATTTTCTTTTTCCATTTTAAAGATATTATCGTTATAGTCACTAGTTATATAATGAATTGTTATATTAGTATTATTTAAAATATACTCTATAATACCTTTATAGTATTTATAAAAACCATTACTTTCAGAATAAAAGACTAATTTTTTATTTACTATTTTAAAGAACTTTTTATAATCTTCTTTTTCTTTTTTAATTTGTTCAGGAGTTCTTTTTCCCATATCTTTATTTAAATCATTAAGTTCTTTTAATTCTTTTCTGGTTTCTTCTAAAGCTTCATAATCTACATGTTTTTTAGGATTAATAAAGATATTTAGTAAGAATTGCTGTAGTACAGCTAGTAAGTTACTAATAGTCCAGTATAAAGCAACACCTGCAGCAACAAAGGTACCTAAATATAATGATAAACCTACTGATAGGATTAACATACCATATTTATTATATTTAGATTGTTCAGCTTGAAGTACATTAATCTTATTTTGAAATACACATAAGAATAGTGCACTTAAACCAGCTATTATAGGAACTAAATAAGCTATGCCTTTTTCAACAGATGCTACCCAGCTTAGATTGAATCCTAAGAAAGATAGTTTTAAATCTTTAACTTCTTTAACTTCTTTTTTAGTTAATACTTCTTCATAAGATTTAGTTTTACCTTTTTGAATATCTTTAACTATTTCTATTTCTAAATCTGATGCTTCTTTATTTAAATTCTTATGGTTATTTAAAACTATTTTAGTGGCACTATTAACGCTTTTATCACTAATCTTAGTTAAATGTGTAAGTGGATGATTAATAACGCTTACAAGACCTAATAATAGGATAATTTGAACTACTAATGGGAATAAAGAAGATAAAGCATTATATTTTTCTTCTTTATACAATTTAGAAGTTTCTTCTGCAATAGTATTATTATCTCCAAAATAATTTATTTTAATTCTATTTATTTTAGGTTGCATTTTTACCATCTTTATTGATTCTTTTTGAATCATTATAGATAGTGGCAATAATACAAACTTACTTAAAATAGTAAATAATATAATTGCTAAACCATAATTACCTAATAAGTTATAGCAAAAATGCATCACATAGCCTAACCAATTTACAAAAAACATATTTTATATCACTTCTTATCTTTTTCTTTGTTTATCTTTAATATTTAAAGCGTGTTTTAAACCTTCTATTAATTTATTGTTTTCTTCTGTTGTTCTAATTGCAAGTCTAACAAAGTTTAATCCTTTAAATGAATTCTTTGTTCTTAGATCCTTTATAAATATATCATAATTACATAATAAATCAACTGCTAGATCTGTTGAGTTAACACTATCTAAGTTAACTAAAACAAAGTTAGCTTGTGAATCATATACTTCAATACCTAGATTTCTAAGTTCATTTATGAATCTAGTTCTTTCTTCGGCAATTTTGTCACATGCTTTTTCATATTCTTTTTTATATAAAGTACAATTTTGCAAGTAATACTCACCAAATGAGTTTATATTCCACACAGGTAGATTGTTTTTTATTACACTTAGTAGATCTTCATTACCTGTTGCTAAAACACCTAGTCTTACTCCTGGTATACCATATGATTTACTAATTGATTTAACAACAATTAAATTTTTATATGTACTTAATATATCATCTTTAATTAATGTATATCTTTTGTCTTTATCAGCAAAATCAACAAATGATTCATCTACAATTAATATTTTATCTTCACTATGGCAAGCTTGAATAATATTAATCATATCTTCGAATCTAACAAAAGCTCCAGTAGGATTATCTGGATTAACAATACAAATAATGTCATTTAATGGAATATTTTCTAAAGTTTCAGCAATATTTAATTTATAAAGATTTTTGCTTTCATCATAAATATTAAAATTACAATTTCTAAAACATCTAATATATTCATTAAATGCTGTTTTAGATACATACATATTTCCACTTAATGTGTTACCTAAAATATTAATAAGTTCAGCAGCTCCATTACCTACAACTAAATATTTATCATCAACATTGCCAAGAAGTCTTGATGCATTAATATTTTGTGTATGAAGTCCTGATGGATATTGAGTAATAAGCTGTGACATTTCATGTTTAAATTTATCAATCATTTCTTTTGGAGGATAATATGGATTAACTAAATAACAATAATCTAAAATATTTTCAAATCTCCAATATCCACCATACATTTTTTGAAATAATTTTAATTTATCTTCACCTTTAGCAAATAAAGCATTTGCTATTTCAACATCTTGAATATCATCCATTTCATACCATTTAATATTACCAATATCTAATGCTTTTAAATCAGATCTAGATAAATGAGCAATAATTTTAAATATTAATTCATAGTATTCATTTTCTCCATATGCTTTAATATAAGCATCTAAAAATGGTAGAATTTGTTTTTCAGAAAATTCTTTTGTAAATTTATAGATGTTTACAGTTTTATAATATTTATCAATTTCTTTATAATTAAAATCTTTCTTTTCAATAAATTCAGTTATTTGATCATTTTCACCAATTTTAATTACTGTACCATCCATCCATTGTTCATATTTAGCAACAGTAACAGCATTAACTTTATCACTTTCAACTAACTTTTTAATTAGTTCCGGTTCATAGATTAAATCAGATTCTAAAAGAATAGTATCATCTTCAATTAATACATCTTTACCTAAATATAAAGAATAAATATTATTTGTTTTATCATAGATAGGATTATCTATAAAAACAAAATCCATTTCTTTAATTCTAGGATTAGTACATTCTTCAGTTAAAAACTTCTTTAAGTTATCTCCTTTATATCCAACTACAATAGTCATTTTTTTAATACCAGCATCAAGCAAAGCTTCAACTGCTCTTTCAATTAAAGTTTTACCTTGAATAGGAAGCATACACTTAGTATTATCTTTGGTTAATTTACCAAGTCTTTTACCCATTCCAGCTGCTAACATTAATGCTTGCATAAAACCCACCTCATGTTTTGTTATTATACTATTATATTTAGGTAAAATCTACTATTTTTGATATTAAAAAAGAAATAACTCTAAATAATTATTTCTTTTATTTATCAATAAAAATAATTGATATTTAATTAATTCTATTTATTATTTTTTTCTCCAAACAAATCTATTTATAATGTTGACGTAGCTTTGAATAATTTTTACAACTTTTATTGATACATTTGTATCAATATAGTCTGGCACAGGTATGCCAAGTTGATTATTCTTATTCATATTTACTGCTATATCAACAGCTTGAAGAAGTTCTTTTTCACTAATTCCAGCAAGAATAAATGCAGCTTTATCTAAAGCTTCAGGCCTTTCTGTACTTGTTCTAATACAAACAGCTGAAATAGGTTTTCCAATACTTAAATAGTAACTACTTTCTTCAGGAAGCGTTCCTGAGTCACTTACAACACAGTAGGAATTCATTTGTAAGTTGTTATAGTCGTGAAATCCTAACGGTTCATGCATAATTACTCTTTTATCCAAAAGAAAATTAGAACTTTCAAGCCTTTTTTTACTTCTAGGATGACATGAATAAAGTATTGGCATATTATATTTTTCAGCAAGTTTATTAATAGCATTGAATAAACTTTCAAAATTTTCTTTAGTGTCAATATTTTCTTCTCTATGAGCTGATAATAAAATATAATTCTTAGCTTTAAGATTAAGTTTATTTAAAATATTACTGGCTTCAATTTCTTTAATATTATTTTCTAATACTTCAGCCATTGGTGATCCAGTAACATATACTCTTTCTTTTGGAAGTCCGCATTCATGTAAATATTTTCTAGCATGTTCGCTATAGGCAAGATTAACATCAGAGATAATATCAACAATTCTTCTATTTGTTTCTTCAGGTAAACACTCATCTTTACATCTATTTCCTGCTTCCATATGAAATATTGGAATATGTAACCTTTTTGCACTTATTGCTGATAAACAACTATTAGTATCTCCAAGAATTAATAATGCATCTGGTTTAATTTGATTCATTAATTTATATGATGATGCAATAATATTACCAACTGTTTCCCCTAAATCATCTCCTACTGAATCCATATACACTTCTGGATCATCTAATTTTAAGTCTTTAAAAAATACTCCATTTAAATTATAATCATAGTTTTGCCCAGTATGTGCAAGAATACAGTCAAAATATTCTCTACATTTTGTAATAACAGCACTTAGTCTTATTATTTCTGGTCTGGTTCCAACAATTATTAATAATTTTAGTTTTCCATTATCTTTCCATTTGATGTTGCTATAATCTTTTTTTAATTCCATGATTATTTACCTCCTCATAAAAAGTATCTGGATGATTTTTATCAAAAATTTCATTAGCCCACATTAATGTAATTAAATCTTCAGTATCTGACAAATTAATAATGTTATGTGTATATCCAGGTATCATATGAATTGCCTCTAGTTTTTCACCACTAACTTGAAATTCAATAACTTCGTTTGAATGAAGATTTCTTTCTTGAATTAATGCAGTTCCTTTTACAACAATAAAAAATTCCCATTTAGAGTTATGCCAATGTTGCCCTTTAGTTATTCCAGGTTTACTAATATTTACTGAAAATTGACCATTATTTGCAGTTTTTAGCAATTCAGTAAAACTTCCTCTTTCATCAACATTTGATGTTAATTCAAATTTAAACTTTTCGTGAGGCAAATATGATAAATATGTTGAATATAATTTTTTTTCAAAAGAATTATTTGGAATATCAGGCATTATTAAATTCTTTGGTTGTTCAGCAAAATTTTTTAATAATTCTGCGATCTTTCCTAATGTGATTTTATGGGTGCACGGTATATAGTTATAATCACCATCTTTGTGTTCTTTATTTTCTAAAGCGTCTAACAATTCAATTACAACATCATCTATATAACATAATTCTAATTCTACTGTAGGATCATTTATTTGTATATCTAAATCATTTGCAATATTGTTACACCATGTTGCTATAACACTGTTATAGTTTGGTCTACACCATTTTCCAAATAAATTGGGAAACCTATATACTAATACTTTAACGTCATTTTCTTTTGAATATTGAAAAAATAATTTTTCACCTTCTAATTTACTTTTTCCATAATCATTATCAAGTTTTGCTTGTATTGATGAGGAAAGCATGACAGGACATTTATTATTATTTTCTTTTAGTTTATTTAGTAATGTGCTGGCAAAGCCAAAATTACCACTCATGAATTCAGAGACATCTTTTGGCCTATTAACACCGGCTAGATTAAACACAAAGTCACAATTCTTGCAATATTCATCTAAAAGATTAATATCAGTGTCTATATCAAATTCATATATATCTTCAATTAAAAGATTTGGTCTAGTTCTGTCTTTACCATCTTTAATATTTTTTAAAGATTCAACTAAATTTTTACCTACAAATCCTTTTGCTCCTGTAACTAAAACTTTCATATATATTATTATACCTTTCAAATATATTATTTATTTTGTTCTTTCTTCCAATTCTCTAATTCTTCTTTAACATAATCTGTTGTTAAAATCTTTTTTACTGTGCCTTCAACATCTAATCTGTTTGTATTATGTGATGTATATGATTCATCAGCCATTGTTTTTACTTCACCGTCTACAACAAATTTATCATAATTTAAATCCCTAGAGTCAGCAGCTACTCTAAAATAATTACCCATATCTTCTGATCTTAATCTTTCTTCTCTTGTCATAAGTGTTTCATATAATTTTTCACCATGTCTTGTACCAATTATATTAGTTCCTGTATCACCAAATAATTTTTGCACGGCTTTTGCAAGATCTCCAATTGTTGAAGCATCTGATTTTTGAATAAATAAATCACCAGGATTTGCATTTTCAAACGCAAATTGGACAAGATCTACAGCTTCATCTAGATTCATTAAGAAACGTGTCATATTTGGATCTGTGATGGTTATTGGTCTTCCTGATTTTATTTGATCAATAAATAATGGGATTACACTTCCTCTAGAACACATGACATTTCCATATCTTGTACAACAAATAACTGGTCCTCCACGTTGTGCTGATATTCTTGCGTTTGCATATATAACTTTTTCCATCATAGCTTTTGATGTACCCATGGCATTAATTGGGTAAGCAGCTTTATCAGTAGATAAACATACAACTCTTTTAACACCTTCTTCAATTGCAGCATGTAAAACATTATCTGTTCCAATAACATTTGTCCTTACAGCTTCCATAGGATAGAATTCACAAGATGGGACTTGTTTAAGAGCTGCGGCATGAAAAATATAATCAACACCAACCATTGCGTCCCTAACACTTTGATAATTTCTAACATCGCCTATATAGAAAGTAACTTTATTTGCGAATTTTGGATGTTTAGCTTGTAAGTCATGTCTCATGTCATCTTGTTTTTTTTCATCTCTGGAAAAAATTCTGATTTCTTTAATATCTGATTCTAAAAAATGCTTTAAAACAGTATTGCCAAAAGAACCAGTTCCTCCTGTTATCATTAATACTTTATCTTTAAATATACTCATAATTATTTCCTCCTAATTTTAACTATTATTATACTAATTAATTTCTTAATTTCTTTACAGAATAATTGTATCTTTGTATAAAATGAACAATATTTTATTAATTCTTTTTTTCTAAATTTATCTTTTTTATTATAATTATTTAACTGATAGTTATTAAATATTTTTTTATATTCTTTAAAATATATATCTTTAATATACTTACTATATATTAATTCGTAATTAATTTTTTCAGGATAATTATTAATTGTTACTAATGGCTCTCTAATTCCTAGCAAGTAATTATTTTTTGATGATTCTATTAATAAGCTGTGTAATTTTTCGTTTTTTAAATTGTTATCAAAGCTTATATTTTGTTTTTTTAAAAACTTTAAATCAAAAATTAATGTTGAGTAGTTAATCTCACTATTAAATAGTAGCGTTTGAGTGATATATCCATTTAAATAACCACTATCAAAAAAATTATTACAGCAATTGTATGATGTGTGCGATACAAATAATTTAGATGAAATCATTTTTGTTATTTGAATCTTATTTTTATCTTTTGCAAGGACATCTCCAGCTTTAACAAAAGAAATATAATCTGCTTTAACTGAATTAATAATCTGATTACATTCGGATAGATCATCATTTAATATTACTTTTACATTTAAATTTTTAATATAATCACTATTCTTATCAGCAAATTTTTTACTACATAAGACATATATATAACTAAATTTTAGTGATTGATTAATAATTGAATTATATGTTTCTTTTAAATTTTCTATATTCTTATTTGAATATATTACTACACATATTCTTGAGTTATTTATTATTTTTTGATTTTCTTTTTCAATTCTCATGTAATTTTTTTTACAAAAATCAATTACTTCATTATAGGGACCGTCATTAAAGAGATTATAAATTGAATAATAGTACATATATTCAGAATTATACATTTTCTTAATTTCGTTTATTGAATAAGATTTTAATAATTCTATCCAGAATTTATTACCTTCAATTTTTACCTTTGCACTTGTATTGGTAACTGTCTTACTATGAACTCGCGTTGTTACAAGAATTTCGGGAATATGCACAAATTTATAATTGTTTTTTATCATTTTAAACCATAATTTGTAATCTTGAACGCATGATAGTTTAGTATCAAATAGTCCTACATCATCAAATGCAAATTTTGGTATTAATAATGACAGACCATTAACAGCAATTCTTAGCAAGGAAAAGTCGCTAAACTTATTTACATCATATGTATTAAACTCAATATTTGAAATTAATTTTCCTTTTGCATCAATTGTTGAAAAATTTGAATAAACGATTGTTTTAGTATTTAAAAGATTATTATTAATTAAATACTCTATCTCCTTCTCAATCTTATTTGAATAGTATAAATCATCATGACTTAGCCATGAAAAATATTCCCCAGTCATATTTTGTATTCCTATATTTAATGCAGAAGACACGCCACCGTTTTCTTTTTCAATATATTTAATTTTGTTCTTATACTTTTTGCATATTTTTGCAGTTTTGTCTGTAGAACCGTCATTTACAACAATTATCTCAAGATTGCTATATGTTTGTCGCAACGCACTTTTAATAGCGTATGATAAGTAATTTTCACCGTTGTATACCGGAATAATAATAGACACTTTTGGATATTTTTTATTATAATTATTATTCAAATTTTTCATTTTTTACCTCATGCTTGCTGTTACAATAGATTTTCGGCCAATTCTTTAGCAGAAATCATTGAGTCTTCCATAGAATTATATGTCCATGCACCATAGCGACCTATTGTGTAAATATTATTTAATTTAAATTCTTCTTTTAATTTTTCAATTTTTTTCAATGTTATTGTGTTTATATGAACATATGCAGGGTCCATAACAATTGACATATAATCTACCAATTTTGTTTTCTTATTAATTATACCATCTTTTTCTAGGTTTGATAAGGTAAGTTTAAATTGTTTATCAATGATTCTTTTATTAATAATATCATTTTTAGAAAAACCTATTTCAATATACATACTCAATTTTTCTTCTTTTAAAATATTATTATAAAATCCCACCCTATAATAATTGTCCTTTTTGTCAGGAATATATAACCAGTGCTCTTTTTTACATAATGGAGATGGTTTATCAAAACCTAAATTAAAAACAAGAACTTTATTATATGACATCTCATTAATTAACTTTTTATATCCACCTAATAGTTCAAGAAACTTATTAAGTGGAATGGTATTAATCAAATTTTCATAAACTATAATATTACCATCTGATAATATTGCAGTTTTATTTTTTAAATCAATAGAATTTATAGATGTATTTAGTAAAATTTTATTTTTATCTAAATTATCATACAATATTTTTATAAAACTGCCTGCACCTTTTTTTGGATAAAAAAAAGTATTATTGTACGAATTTACTGATTTATTTTTCATATTTTTAATGATAGCTTCTTTATCAGCATATGGAAAAAATCTTCCCATCGCATTAACATCAAGTTTGGATAAATCAACAGCATATAGTTTTTCATTATATGGCTTTAAAAATTTTTCAACTATTGATTTACCAAATTTTCCATATAACATCTCCAAAAAATTACTGTATTCTTTTTTTTCTGTTTTTGTAAATAAATCATACAGGCAATCAATAAATTCCTCTTTATCTAGCTGGTGAATATTCGTTTGAAATGGAAAATCAATCAATCTATTTTTATAAAGTATTTTGGTACATTTTTCATTGTAAATAATATCTTTTTTCTTCATTTTACTTAGAAATTTGTTTTTAAATTCTTCAGTTTTAAAGTGGAAGAAATGGCCAGCATAATCCCAAACATATCCGCTTCTCTGAATAGTTCTACAATATCCACCAACTTCATTTTCTTTTTCGCATATTAAATAATTGTCACCGCAGTAATTTGCAAATGTTAAGCCAGACACACCAGCACCAATAATTAAATTTTTAACTTTTTTCATTATAACCATCCTTTAATAATTAAAACAATCTTCTAAAAAAAACTTTGATTTTTACAATTTTCTTGATAATCCAAAAACAATTACCATTTAAAAATCTATATTTTTTTAGTTTTTTTGTTATAAAATTTTTATCATTATAAAATTCAGGGTATTCTTTTAATTTTGAATCAAATTCAATAAAAGGACCTTTGTTATTAAAATACTCAGTTACAATATAATATTGCCCACTTATTAATGGCTTTAATATTATTTTTTTAATATATTTCTTTTTTTGATATGAGATATTTTCTCCATAATATATTTCTTTTATAATTCTTAAGGTAACTTTTTCATGATGCTTGTAATTTTTTTTAAAAGATTGTTGCGATACCGATTGATCAGTTCTACCTAGCATATATATATATATATCAAGCGGTAGATATTTTATAGTTTTTGCACGCACAAAAGCTATTGAGTTTAATTCCATATCTACATAAAAACATTTTTCAGAAATCTTAAAATTCATGTTTTTTAGCATGCTAGTTTTAAATGTGCTAGTAGAAAGTAATGGACCCCACTCTTTAAATCCAATATTTGAATCACATAAATCTTCAATATTATATATTTTCCCTGGTTTCATAAAATCATATAAATGAATGTGATTCATTACTCCTTCATTTGATAAATCTTCCACATAGTTATTTAGTATTATGTCTTCATCAGATTTTTCAAGTATATTTACTAATTTATCTAATGATTCTGAATCAAAATAATCATCACCATCCATTAATTTAAAATATTTACCATTTGCATTCTTAATTGCTGTGTTAATAGCAGAACCATGTCCACCATTTTCTTTACTTATAAGTCTAACTATTTTATTATTTTTTGAGTTTGCAAGTTTCTCAAGATCTTTACCAATTTTGGCAGTGTTATCTTTCGAACCATCATCTATAATTAAAATTTCAATTTTATCGACAGTTTTTGCATCTAAAATGGATAATACACCATTTTTTAAATATTTTTCTACATTATAAGATGCTACACCTATAGTCAATATTTTTTGGGTTTTTTTATTATTAAATTTATATATTTTTTTAGGAAAGTTTTTATTAAATAATTCAATATCTTTTAATATTGTTGTATTTGCACTATATTTTTTTTGAATAATTCTTGCTGATTTTTCGCTGAATTTTTCAAAATCACCCGGGTTATTGTATAAATATTCAATTATATTTGCCATTTTTTTATAATCTTCGTTAGGCGCTAATAGTTCAGGAATATCTTTAAACATTTCAGGTACAGCTGCAACAGCATTAGATACTACAACTAAACCTGATGACATCGCTTCTGCTGCAGAAACACCTTGTGTTTCGTACCTTGTAGCAAATAATCCGATTCCACTTTTACTATGCACTTTTGCAATTTCATCATGTGACAAAAATTGCTTATGTAAATGTACATTACTAAAATTTGATATTGGGTTTAACAATTCATAATAATATGAACCATCACCATAAAAATCAAAATCTAAATCTTTAAAACATTTTTTCTTGCTTAGTTCCAATATAACTTTAACGTCTAAATCAATTGAATATGTATTTATATTGTCATATTTTCTTATTACTATAATTTTTTTTCTTAATTCAGGATCTTTTTTTCTATACATAAAAAGATTTGTATCAATGTAATTAGATATTATTTTATAATTCTTATATTTAATTTTATTTTGACTTTCTGATTCAAATTTAGCCCATCGTGATGGAAAAATAAAGGTTACATTTTGCATGTTGTTATATCTTGATAAGATTTTGTCTCGATTTTTATATTCATTTAATTGCTCTTTTGACAATTTTTTTACCTTTTCGTTATACTTACAAGTTAGTTTGTTAAAATCACGATATAATACATCAGATCCATGAACAAACAAATAAATATCTGCCTGACTTGTATCTACACCGTCTAGTAATTGGGAAAAACTACTATTAAAAAAATGTACTATAATTTTTTTGTATTTTTTTACTTGCATTATATTTCTGGCAGTATAGTAATCTATTTTTTTTACTTCTACACCTTCATAAACATACTTACAATATTCGTTTTCACTATTTACATATGCAACATCAAAGTTCATTCCTTGTTTTAGATATTCTTTAACTCTTGAATGAACAAACCCAAACAAGTATTTATTTGATTCACTTGGATAACCTGGGGTAATTAATAATGTATCATTAACAAAATCTTTACTTATTTCATTAATGGTTATTGGGTCTGTTGCCTTAATATCTAATTCATTTAAAGAGAATTTTGATTTTGAAAAAACTTTTATTCCTAGAAAAAACACTTTAGCTGGAAATTTAAAATTAGTTAAAGAATTAATATTAATGGTTTTAATTATTTGACCTTTTCTACTTACTAAAACAAAAACAGGTGCCTTTCCTTCAATTATTTTAACATCAGAAAAAAAAGAAAAATCTTTATTATTTTTCTTTATAAATGGGCAAAGAAAAAATATAAAGCCATCTTTTTCTTTTTTATTTTCCATAATACATATATTTTTTTTATGCCTAATTAAAATATTTTTTGAAAATCTTAGCTTATGTCTAATGGATTTCATATTAACTCCTTTAGTTATTTAATTGATATTTTAAATACTTATCACAAATTTCTTCAGAATTTCCTATTTCTATAATTTCTCCATGTTCTATCCAAACAACCTTTGTACATAGTTCCTTAATAGATTCAAGTGAATGTGAAACAAATAATACAGTAGTTCCACCATTAATCATACTCATCATTTTATTTTTGCTCTTCTCTTGAAATTTAATATCACCTACAGATAAAATTTCATCAACTATTAGGATTTCAGGATTCACTATTGTTGCAATTGAAAACGCAAGCTTAGCTGTCATACCTGATGAAAAATTTTTAACTGGTACCTCTAAAAAATCCTTTAATTCAGAAAACTCAACAATCTCATTAAATTTTTTATCTATAAAATCTTTTGAATATCCTAGTACTGCACCATTTAAATAAATGTTTTCTCTTGCGGTTAATTCTGGATCAAATCCAGCTCCAAGTTCTATCATAGGAGATATTACACCAGCTACTTCAACTTTGCCACTTGTAGGCTTCATAACTCCACTTATAACTTTTAATAGTGTGGATTTACCTGCTCCGTTTGAGCCAATAATACCAACTACCTCGCCTTTTTCAACATTAAATGATATATTTTTTAATGCCCAAAATTCATTTTTTTCTTTATTAATTCTTCTTTTTTTATCAAATAATGCAATAAATGTTTCTTTTAATGATCCTGCTTCTATTCCTAAATTAAATTTCATTGAAACATTTTCAATATTTATCATATTAAAACCTCCAATTATACATAATAAATGAATTTGTCTTGTTTCTTCTTAAAGACAAATAAACCTATAATTAATGTTATAAATCCATATAAGAACATTGATAATATTTGTAATAATTCCGGACATTCGCCAGATAAAACAATTGTTCTTACGCCAGTTAAATATATGTATAGAGGATTAAATTTGAATATAGTTTGTAAGTTTGCTGGAAGAATTTCTATACTATAGAAAACAGGTGTTAAATAGTTCCATATTGTTAAAATAATTCCATAAATATAAAACATATCTCTTAAAAAAACAGATATACATGCTGTTATTAATCCAATTCCTAGGGTAAACATAAATAAACATATAAATACGTATGGTAAAACAAGATACCATATATTTATATGACAAGTATATTCACCTAATCCAAAGTATGATAAAATTATTATTCCAAACCATGGTATCAATGTAAGCAAAAAGTTAATACCCACAAACAAACATTTGGATATTGGAAATATATATTTAGGAATATAAACTTTATTTATAAGAGTAAAATTAGTAACAACAGACGACATAGCCATATTTGATGCTTCACTAAAATAATTAAACATAATAATACCCGTCATTAAATATACTAAATAATTTGTTCCATCAACTTTAAATTTAAACATTTGTGAAAAAACAATTGCCATAACTGTCATCATCAAAATAGGTTGTAAAATTGACCATAGAACTCCTAATACACTTCTTTTATATTTTACTTTAAAATCTCTTGAAATTAGTTGTTTCATTAAAAAAGAATATCTCTTAAAATTTGCAAACATACCTTTTAACGTCTTCATAACTTATCCTTTCATAATCTTTTAATATTATATCAAAAATATAATAATAATTAAATAAATATTTGATTAAACTTACAAAATTAAAAACTGTTTAATATTAAATTAAACAGTTTTTTATATTTATTTTTTAAAAACAAATAACTTGCTTAAAATATAATTACATACAATTACAACAAATTGAACTATTAATGTCCATATCATCACCCAAGTTTTTGAATCGAACTTTAATAAATTAATAAATAACCACATTAAAAACATTTCTAAGAGTAATGTAGCAATCCTTGAAACTAAAAAATCAAATATTTCTTTAATTATCTTTTTTGTTTTACTTTTAAATACAAAATATTTGTTTGCAAAAAAAGCAAATGTTACCGCAACTATCCATGAAATTATAATTGCTAATTGTAACTGAAAACTATTTTTAGCATCAAGTATTGTAAATAGCAGCCCCCATTTAACAACAATACTTATTAACGTGGTTAACCCACCTACTATTAGATAATTAATTATTTCTTCATTTTTTTTATAAATACTTAATAACCTATTCATTCTATTCCTCTTCTAAATTTCTGGAAATAATAAATCTTGGTCTGCTTTTCGTTTCAATATATGTTTTACCTACATATTCACCAACTATACCAATTGCAAATAATTGTATACCAAGAGATAACCATATTGATAAAATAATATATACCCATTTTGATAAATCTAAGAAAATCAAATCTAGCACAATTAAGGTTACAATGGTTGTAAAACTTAAAATACATGTTAATATACCAATACTTAATATTAGTCTTATAGGTTTAACACTAAATGATGTAATACCATCCCATGCAAAATTTAGCATTTTCTTTAATGGATATTTTGATTTACCAGCGAATCTTTCAGATCTCTCATAATAAACAACATCATGTTTATAGCCAATTATAGGAAATATGCCTCTTAAGAATAAATTTACCTCATTAAATTTTTCAAGATTATCTAATACCTTTTTTGTAGTTAATCTATAGTCGGCATGATTATAGATTACATCTACTCCCATTAACTTCATAAATTTATAAAAACTTTGAGCTGTAAATCTTTTAAAAAAAGTATCCTTTTTTCTTGAACTTCTAACTCCATATACAATTTCTGAACCATCATGATATTTTTGAATCATCTCATCAATTGCATTAATGTCATCTTGTAAATCAGCATCCATACTAATTACTATGTCTGCTGACTTTTTTGCTGTAAATAGTCCTGCTAAAAGCGCATTTTGATGACCTCTATTTCTTGATAAACAAACACCAGTTACTTTTTTATTCTTATTATGTAATTCTAAAATTATATCCCATGTTTTATCTTTAGATCCATCATTAACATACATAATCTTACTTTTATTAGAAATTATATTTTTTGTAATTAAATCATCTATTTTTGATAATAGTCTCTTGTTTGTTTCGTGTAAAACTTCTTCTTCATTGTAACATGGTACAACGATATATAATACTTCTTTTTTCATAAATCTAGTACTCTCCTATAATTCTTTTACCTTTATTCCATGCATCTAAATCTTTAAAATAATATTTTGTTATAGCAATATTTATCCATTCATAATCTGGATGAACATTTTCGCCATCAATTACAACAGGAATAACCCATTTTTCAACTGATGCAGCATTTCTACTATTTGTGCTTACAAAAGTCTTAGTCATTATAATATCATCCGAATTAGTATGCTTTTTTACATATGTTACCATTTCATTATGCCATTTATATGATTTATATGTATCTTTAAATGTTAATGTATATGTATACCCAAAATATAAAAATATAACAATAAATATAATTTTTAAATTTATATTTGTTTTAAATTTAATTCGATTTGCAACAAATAAAATTGCAATAATCATTGTAATACTCATTCCCATATATGATCTTGGCCAAGCTAGTGGTGTCATAATATATGACGAAAGTCCTACTAATGCAGAAATAATATTTACAAAGACAATTCTATTTAAATTTTTGTCAGTTCCTTCAAAAAAATCTTTACGATACAAAATTGTTATAATTATTGCAAAAACTAATGATACGCCAAGTAAAATAATTAAATGCCAATATCTTTCCATATATGTGTAAAACCATGATAAAAATTGTAAATAGTCCTCATTTAATGAGTAAGTAATAAAAGAAACAAAAAAAATTGTAAAGATACTGGATGAAATAATTACCGTAGCGGTTTTGTTATTAATTCTTTTCTTGCAACTAATCGCATATATAATATAAACAGCAATCATTGCTATTATTAACACCCATATTTTAGAGCGAACAACCCCATTATAAAACCATGGGCCAGAACCTAACTTTATTTTGTTATAAAGCGTTCCGGCTTGACTCATTGATTTCATTCTTACAGAATTTCCTGGTGAAAAGAAATTAGTACATGAACCAATAATAGCAGATATTGATCCAATCCAAGCCCAAATCGGAATACTTTTACGTGAAACAAATTTTCTGATAAAAATTGTTAATAACAAAAACACCAGTAATATAATTGAGTTCGTTTCAAAACCATTTCCTGCAAATAATCCAAGAAGAGATATTAAAATACAGTTCAAAATTGAACTTTTAGGTATTTTATCATCTTTTAATAAAGTTGAATAAATGAACATTGTAACTATAACAAACAAATACATCCATAAATATATTACAGAACCAATTTGCCAAAACATAACTTGACCTAAAGCAGGAACCATAATCCATGTTAATGCAAAAATGGCAAATAATAAGATAGGGCTATCTTGTTTTTCTTTTTTAACAAACTTGTATATTAATAAAACCAGTATTGTATAAATTGTTGAATTTAATATGTTAAATACCCATTTAGGAAAATATAACAAAAAGTAATTAATAAAAGTTGATAAAAATCTTCCCGTCCAATTTAAATAAAACCATTTTGATTGAATAAATATTCTTGACAGAGAAAATTTGTTTGTACCAGTCCATACATTATTATAAAAAGCGTAGTCATCAGCTGCCCAAATCGTAAAACAATTAATAATAAGTATTAGCGTAAAAATTAATAAAGTTGTAAAAACTATTTTTTTATTGGCTGTAAACTTGTTAATTAGATTTTTCATTTGTTTTCTCCTTTTTTATCCAAATTTTTAATAATCTTCTTATAGTTTTTTAATGGTTTCAAATATTTTGGAATTTTGTCTTTTAAATATTTATTGATTGAATCACAATTTTTTTCTATAAATAAAAATGATTTTATAAGTTGATCATCACTTTTAATATCATCAATTGATAAAACATAGTTTTTATAATCACCAAATATATCTGTTGCAATACCTTTAGATTTAATACTATAGCCAACAACTAGTGTGGGAACAAACGAACTATATGCTGCGATAGTTGCATGGGTTCTCGCTCCAATAAAAATTTTACATCTTGAAATAAAACCTTTTAATTCTTCAGATGATGATTTTTCTATAATACATATTCTTCTTGTTTTTAAATATTTTTTATAAAAAGGTAACATTATCTCATAATCGTTTGATTTATCCCAAAAAACATGTGGAATTAGGGCAATATTGTAGTTTGTTTTGTCTAAAATATATCTAATTAATCTATCATAATTTTTATAAACTAAATTATTCTTATCGTTACAAGCAACAATAGGACTCATATTTATACCAATTGTTTTATTAATTATAAACTCCTTAGGTAATTCGAGATTAATTGTTTCAAGTTCAAATGCTGGATCTGGTATTAAGCAAGTGTTTTTATTGATTCCAGCTTTTATTAAATTATTATATGTTAACGATTCTCTTGCAATAATTAAGTCGTATAAATTTAAATCATCTATGACATTTTTATTTTTAAAAACATCTTCATCTATACTACAACCTATTAATGCTGTTTTTATTCCATAATTATGAAAAATGTTGTTATATTTTTTGAGTAAAGAACATATATAGTCACCGTAGCAATAATTATCGCCACCAATAGACAATGCAACAACATTATTGTCTGCATTTAAATTTTTAATATATTCGGTAATCCCCATGTCTGAATAATTAAATCTGCAATTACCCATATATTCAATTTTGGATTCACCACTATTAAACAATTTTGGTTCAACAATATATTTTATATATTTATTTAGTTTAGCATCAATATCATCTTTTTTTCTAAACGTGATTATAGATAAATTATCTCGTTTACATTCAAGTTTTTTTGAGATTGTTTTGGCAAGAGCTTCACACCCTCTATTATCACTTCCACCATAAAAATATGAAATATATTTTACATCTCTTGAAAAGTTGTAATCAAATTCTGATTGAAGTTCTTTAATATTTACTGCAAGTTCACTATTTAAACGTTTTAATTCTTCATTTTGAATTTCAACGTTTTTATAAAAATTATCTACCATTTTTTTTAATTCTAAGATTTCGTACTCTGTTTTATTTTTAATATTATTTATGTTTTTTTCATTATTATTTATTCTTAATTCTTGATTGTTAATAATGTTAATGTTATTTATATTTTCACCCATTAAATAATTAACATTTTTTATTGTTTTTGAAAACGGAAAACGAAATCTTCTTTTAATTTTTCCAAGAATTCTTCTTATTTTTATTAAACAACGTTTAATCAACTTTTTACTTGCTTTATAATTGATAGGATCACTCATAAAAGATTTGTTAAAAATTAAAGTTATATTTCTTTTTAAAATCAAATATCTTGTTTTAATTATATTATCAATATATGGATGATTCTTAATATCTTCCTCAGATAGAATTGATAATATTTTTTTTATACTATCACAGATGTCCTTTTTTTCTGCTTTATTAAAATTAACTTTATTTATATTATTAAGAACATAAAAATTAAATTCGAGAATAATGAATGTTTGCAAAAATGATGGAATTTTATTATCTTTTAAATAATAAAAATTTATAATATCAGGCAATAATATTTTAGACATGTTAAAAATATTACTTTTTAAATTAATATTTTGAGTTGCAGACGATTTATTATTTCTAATTCTATGGTAATATGTAGCATCGGAGATTACTCCGCAAAATGGTTTGTCTCTAAATATTTTAAATAAATATTGACTGTCTTCGTGAATTTTAATTCTTTCGTCAAATTTATATGATAACGCTTGATCTCTTTTTATAAATGAAGCTCCAACCTGGCACTGCATAAAATGATACTCGCTTTTCATATCAATTATTCTTGTAGTACTAAAAAAATCTTTATTTACCCACGAACCAGATGAAGCTTCAAAATTAATCAAATTTAATGCAACAACATCCGTTTTATTTTTATATTTTTTAAAAAAATCATCAACTTTTTTAAAAGCATTTTTTGAAAAATAATCATCACTATCTAAAAAATTAATAATTTCACCATCTGCAATTTCTAATCCTGCATTTCTTGCGGAAGAAACACCACCATTTACTTTTTTAATATATTTAATATTATTTGGATATAATCTAATGTATTTCTTGCATATATCTTCTGAATTGTCAGGACTACCATCATTGACTAATACAATTTGGATATTCTTTTTAAAATCTAACGATTGATTAATTACACTATTAATTGCTTCCTCAAGATATTTTTCAACATTATATATAGCCATAATTACAGTAAATCTAAATTTTGACTTATTCATAAGTATACCTCCTATACATATAAAATAAATTTAATAATTAACTTAGGAATAAATAAAATTAATTTTAGAATTATTCTTGTTATTTTTAAAATTAAATAAACTATCTTGTGTTGTTTTAATTTATTTATAATCCTTCGAATAATTAATTTAAATGTATATACAATTCCATTATTCTTGATGCTTTTTTTAAGTTTTTTATAACTACTATCATTTTTATAAATAACAAGATTATAGTATGGATATATAGTTGCTAACGCATTAAGCATTCTGTTATAGATAATATTATTATCTTTTATAGATGCAAATTCAATTGTATTATATAAACCGGACATATTTATTATTTCATGTAATTTTTGTTCTAGTAACTTATTTTTATCATATTGATTACCATCAAATACTGGAAATTTATTACATTCGTTATATATATTTATTATTGACTTGTATATTGACTCTTTAGTATATTTTTTACAAATTTGTTCAAATTTTTCTCTACCTTTATTTAAACATTCTTTTGCACAGTCCAATGAATATTCACGCGCACCAACATAATCGTTATTTGAATAACTTGCAATTGATCTTAAGTATCTATCCATTCTAATATAAAAGTCATATAAGCTATGCATTAATTTAATTTTAGTTTTATCACTAACTTCTTTCTGCATTTTAATCCAAAGAAAATTGTTTTCTTCTATGACTTTTGGATTACTATTTGTAACCTGTTTTGAGTGAACTCTAGTTGAGTTTGTAATTTCAGGGATAAAAACATATCTATATTTTTTCATAAAACTAAAAAATAACAGATAATCTTGAACGCATCTATAATTTGTATCAAATGTTCCAAAGTCTTCAAATGCCTGTTTTGGAATTAATAGAGCAGTTCCAGATATAAGTCCACGCAACAATGCTAATTCAGGTTTCTCATTTGGTCTATAGTGCTGAAATGCGGTTTTACTAATAATTTCAGAATTCTCATTTATAACATCATAATTAGTATACGTAATAACATTTTTGTTCATTAAATTGTTATTTATTAAATAATAAATCTGTGTAGATATTTTATTTTTATAATATCTGTCATCATGTGATAACCATGAAAAAAAATAGCCATTCATTTTACTAATACCAAAATTTAATGCCGTAGATACCCCACCATTTTCTTTTTTAAAATATCTAATTTTATCACCATATGATAAAGCAATTTTTTCGGTTTCACCATTATCTGTAGATCCATCATTTACAACAATAATTTCAATGTTTGAGTAATCTTGATTCAATGCACTGTCTATTGCTTCTCTCATGTAATTTGCACCGTTATAAACCGGAATAATTATTGATACTAAAGGGTATTTTTCTCGCACTTTTTTTAGTTCTTTTTCATAAATATTATCATTAATAACTTTATCTATATACATCTTTTCAAAAACATCTATATCGTTTTTTCTGTTTAAAAATTTAGCATATTCGAGTTTTTTAACAATGTACTTTTGTTCAATAAGCTTCTTTAGGTAATCTATTTCACTTAAGTTCATTTTTTCAAGAGTTTTTAAAATGATTTTTTTATACTCATCATACATTTCATAAAGTTTTTCTGGTTGTTCGTTTTTATAATTTCTTGACAGAGATTTTTTTCTTTCAACAAAATAAATTCCAGGATCAACAATATATGTTGATTTATAGTTATAAAACATGGGAAGCAATATTTGATAATTTTGCCCATCTCGCGATTCATATATATCTCTATCTGGTAACACTTTATCAAATGATGTAGTTCTAATTGCGACATATGTAAAATTGTAATTTACTTCTAGCAGCATATTAAAAAATAAATTTTCATCAAAAGGATTTGTATTCCAGTCAGAAATCATAGGAAATTCTTTTTCACCAATTTTATCTAATTCGTCTTCAGGTACCATATAACCATTTCTCTGAATAACATGAACCGAAGTATCTTTATTAAAAATATTTACATATCTTTCAACATAATCATCAAAAATTATGTCGTCAGAATTAATATAAGAAAAATAATCACCAGTAACTAACTTAAGGCCGTCATTAATTGCAGCTCCAAGCCCTTCATTTTTCTTGTTTATTATAATGACTTTATAAATCGATTCTTTTTTAAAATCTTGAATTATTTTTTTAGTATTATCGGAGCTTCCGTCATTTATCAGTATAATTTCCAAATTTTTATAAGTTTGATTATTAATAGAATTTAGCAATCTTGGTAAATAGTTTTCACTATTATAACAAGGTATTATTAAACTAAATAATTTGTCTGTGTTCTTTTTCATATTTTACATCCTTTACGTTCTTAATAATTATAACATATAATGAGTTTATTATGAATAAAAAGTCATAAAAAACAAGGTATTCCTACCTTGTTTTTAATTAACCAACTTATCTCCTTCATTAAGCATTGTTATTATTGATACTCCATAACCTGATTTAACATCATCTATTAAAACATGGGTTACAGCACCAATTAAATAACCATCTTGCATAATAGGTGATCCACTCATACCTTGCACTACTCCACCAGTTTTTTCTAGTAGTTCTTTATCAGTAATCTTAAAAGCTATGCTTTTAAGTTTACTATCTTTATTAATTTTTGTTATTTCTATTTCATAATCTTTTACTTCTTCACCTTTAGTAACTGTTCTGATATAAGCTTTACCAAGTTTTATATCACTTAAACCTTTTACTTCAACAGCATCATCAATATCATATTTACTAGAGTACATTCCATATATACCATATTTAGTATTTTTTATAACATCACCATAAATGGTGCTGTTATAAAACTTAGCATTCTTACTACCAGGAGATCCATCTTTACTTCTTTCAATACCTATAATTGAGTTTCTAAAGATTTTACCACTTTCTATATCAACATGTTTTTTAGATGAAGATTCTTGAACTTCATGACCTAAAGCTCCATATACATTTGATTCAGGATCAATATATGATAAGGTACCTATTCCTGTAACACTATCTTTAACATATAAACCAGTTTTATATGTATCTTCAGTTTCTATAATAGATAAATTTGTTTCTTTTTCTTTATTATTTCTTATATATGATAAAGAAATTAATTTATCTTTACCATATGTATTTACTGCATTAATAAGATCATCAACAGTGTTTATATTTATATCATTTATTTTAGTAATGTAATCTCCCTCTTTAAGTTCTGGATTTCCTTTATTATATTTACCATCTATTTTA
The DNA here is from genome assembly GCA_017548925.1 of Bacilli bacterium. Taxonomy (GTDB): domain Bacteria; phylum Bacillota_I; class Bacilli_A; order RF39; family UBA660; genus RUG13160. Next base: position 587,431 of record JAFYYX010000001.1, on the reverse strand, counting down.
TAAAAACCTACTACCATTACTCCTTTAGTATTTATAGATATACCTATAGTATTACCACCAGGTATTATTTTACTAGAATATGAATAAACATTAAAAGGAAATAAAAATAATATAAATAATAAATATATTTTCTTCTTCATAAATATATATGTCACCCTATTTATATTATTTGCTTTATGCTTATTTATATATATGGAAGATAATGGTAATTATATTATCATATATTCTCTTGATATAATTTTTTTATCAGATGTATATTCTATAACATATTTATTATTCTTTTTACAAATAATTATGCCTATAGTTTTATCATGATTAATCTCTTTTACGTTTTTATCTATATAATTCATATATACTTCTATTTGACCTATATGTTCTTTTTTAAGTTCAACTGTTTTAAGTTCTATTACAACAAAACAGTTGAACTTATAATTAAATAATAGTAGATCTATATAATTATATCTATCACCTATTTTAATTTTATATTCATTATCAATATATGAATAACCTTCACCTAATTCATTCATAAAATCTTTTATATTATCTACTATTACTTTTTGAAGAATTTTTTCTGAATATATTGATTTATGTCTATTTTTTATTATTATTGGATTTTTTATAAAATCACTTATATTTATATCTTCGTGTTGTTTTATTTTAATTTTTGTATTATTTGGAAGTCTTTTAAATTCTTGATTCTTAATTCTAATTCTTAGTTGGTTTCTTGAAACATTATTTTTTATAACTAACATAATATAATATTTTATTTCATCAATATTATTTAATGGTAACAATTCGACATAATGACTCCAACTTAATTGGTGCGCAAGTGGCGCACCTTTTTTAATTAATAGATAAAATTTTCTTATTCTTTTTAATAATGTTGTATTAAATTTGCTATTTAAATCTTTTGTTAGTTTGGTTGAATATTCATTAATTATTCCTTCTCCGTAGTGTTTTCCAGCTTCAAATAACATTTTGCCAATAAAATAATATGAATCAAGTAAACCTTTATTAATAGAATATTCTTTAACCTTCTTATTAATTTCATTATCAATTAATCTTTCTTTAATCTCATTATAATAATTAATCACATAAAAACCCTCCTTTTTTGGAGAGTTATTATATAATATACTATATAAGAATAATGTCGTTTTATTTGATGTCTATAAATTTCTTTTCAAAATTATAACTATCTCTTACCATATCTTCTAAAGTTTTAGTACATACAAAACCTAATTCTTTTTTTGCTTTAGAAGGATCAGAGTAACATGATGCTATATCGCCAGGTCTTCTATCTACTATTTTATAATTTATTTTAACACCGTTTTCTTTTTCAAAAGCTTTAATCATATCTAAAACACTATAACCTTTACCAGTACCTAAATTATAGATAAATAATCCTTTATTCTCTTTAACTAGTTTTTCTATAGCTTTAACATGACCTTTAGCTAAATCAACAACATGGATATAATCTCTTACGCCTGTTCCATCTGGTGTATCATAATCATTTCCAAATACACTTAAACATTCTAGTTTTCCTGTTGCTACTTTAGATATATATGGCATTAGGTTTGCTGGTATACCATTAGGTTCTTCACCTATTAATCCTGATTCATGAGCACCTATTGGATTAAAGTATCTTAAAATACATATACCATAGTCATTATCTGATTTATATAAATCTTTTAAAACTTGTTCTACCATTAACTTACTTGTTCCATAAGGATTAGTAGTTCCACCAACCTTACATTCTTCAGTAATAGGTACTACTTCTGGATCACCATAAACTGTTGCGCTACTACTAAATACTATTTTACTTACATTATATTCTTTCATTACAGATAAAAGATTTAAAACACTTGATACATTATTTGTATAATATTCAACAGGTTTAGCAACACTTTCACCTACTGCTTTATATGCAGCAAAATCAATAACAGCATCTATTTTATGTTCACTAAAGATTCTTCTTAAGATATCTTTATTAAGCATATCACCTTCATAAAATTCTATTTCTTTATTAGTAATCATAAAGATTTTATCTAAAACTTCTTTTTTACTATTAGAAAAGTTATCAAGACCTACTACTTCAAAGCCATTATTTAGTAGTTCTACACATGTATGAGAACCTATATATCCTGTTGCACCTGTAACTAATATTTTCATATATTCACCATCCTATTATCATTATAATATATATTTATAATAAAATATATATACGAACGTATGTTTAGTTAATATATTGACTTTTTAACTAATAATGATATAATACATTACACCTTTAAAAAGGAGGAAATATTATGGAAATTACTTTTGAATATTTAGAATATCTAAGAGTTAATGCTATAGAAGCAGCTAGACTTAATATTTTAGATGAATTTATTAATTCATTAAGAAATTTAGATATATTAAAAGATTTTATAAATTATTTAGGAAGACGTTTTAAAGAAGAAGATGTTTTTCTATTAAACAAGATAAATGACTTAGTAAATGAACCAAATACTAAAACTGATTTAGCAACAACTAGAGCTTAAAAAAATAATATGCATTAACTGCATATTATTTTTTATTTTAATTAATATTGAATACCCCAGATAACATGATGTTTAGCTTCTTTACCGCAGCAAACACATTTAGTATCTATTTTTTCTCCATCTTCAATAATACATCTAGATTTACAACCTTTGATTTCTTTTATTCTAGATTCACAAGCTGGATCACCACACCACATAGCATGAATAAATCCTGGTTGTGTATTTAGTATCTTTTCCATATCTTCTAGATTATGAGCTTCGAATGTAAGCTTTTCTCTTCTTTCAAGTGCTCTATTATACATATCTTTTTGAATTGTTTCTAATAGATTATTAATATATTCTGTAGTAAGTTCTTCTTTATTTATTACTATCTTTTCTCTAGTATCTCTTCTTGCAACAGTAACAGTACCATTTTCAAGGTCTCTTGCTCCAATTTCAATTCTAACTGGAATACCGTTAACTTCTGCCTCAGCAAACTTAAATCCTGGAGATTTTTCTGAATCATCAATATAACTTACAATATTATTATCATTAAGTTCTTTATTAAAGTTATTACATAAAGAAGTTACTTCTTCATTATCTTTACCAATAGGTATAATAACAACTTGTTTAGGTGCTATTCTTGGAGGAAGTACTAATCCATAATCATCTGCATGAACCATAATAATAGCAGCTATCATTCTTGTAGTTTTACCCCAAGTTGTATAGTAAGCATACTCTTCTTTGTTATCTTTATTAGTAAATTTAACATCATATGCTTTACTAAATTTTTGACCAAAGTAATGAGATGTACCATCTTGTAAACATACGCCATTATACATTAAGTCTTCACAAGTGATTGTATACTCAGCACCAGCAAATTTTTCTTTTTCAGTCTTTTTGCCTGAAATAGATGGAATAGCTAGTATTTCTTTATTAAACCAAACATATACGTCCATCATTCTTTTTGTTTCTGCTTCAGCTTCTTCAGCAGTTGCATGAACTGTATGACCTTCTTGCCATAGAAATTCTCTACTTCGAAGGAATGGTCTTGTTTCTTTTTCATATCTAAAAACATTACACCACTGATTATATAGTTTAGGTAAATCTTTATATGAATTAATATGTTTTTTATAATAATCACAAAATACTGTTTCAGAAGTAGATCTAATTGCATGTCTTTCTTCTAAGTTTTTATCACCAGCAGCAGTTGCCCATAAAAGTTCTGGTGCAAATCCTTCAATTAATTCTTTTTCTTGATTAAATAAATGTTCTGGAATTAAAAGAGGCATTTGAACATTAACATGACCTAATTCTTTAAATTTCTTATCCATAATAGATTGTATTTTTTCCCAAATAGCATATCCGTTCGGTTCAATAGCAATACATCCTTTAACAGATGTATAATCAGCTAGTTTAGCAGCTCTTACTACATCTGTATACCATTTAGCAAAATCTACATCTCTTGATGTAATACTTTCATTTTTCATATTTATCACCAACTAACAATAATTATACTATAAATATTAAAATAAAAAAATGTAATTATTAAATAATTACATTCTTTTTCTAACTATTCCATAAATTTCATTATGGATTTCATCAATAGATCTCATTTTATTTCCATGATTACATTCAACTTTATCCCAATTTAAGTAATTAGCAACAAATAAAGCTGATTCATAAACTTTCTTCATAAATTCTAAATCTTGTTCATGAATATCGTTTACAACACCATCATTTTCTTTTCTAGCATTTCTAAGTTCAGTAACAAGTTCAAATGGTGCAGTTAAGAAAATAACTTGATCTGGTACTTTAATACCATATTTGTTATATTCTTTATCTGTTACATAATTAATGAATTTAATTTTATCTTCTTCATTTTCAATTAAAGCAGATTGATAAATTAAACTTGATGTTGTATATCTATCAAGAAGAATAATTCCACCTTTATCAAATTCAGGTTTTAATTGTTCATTCCATGTAACAAATCTATCTATAGCATATAAATCATTTATTATTTCAGGATTATTGTCTTTTGGTTTACCAAATTCTCCATGTAAATATTTTTCAACAGGAGCTGCTTGATATTCTCCATAAGATGGAAAGTGATGATTTAATACACTATAACCTTCTTCTTTTAATCTTTCATTTAGAAGTTTATATTGTGTTGATTTACCAATACCATCACAAGCACCTTCTACAACAATTAATCTTCCCTTATTTTCTTTTTCCATATTTTTTAAATCTTTCTAGTTAGCTGTACACCTTCGGCAAATCCGCATTTTTGAGTACAGTCAAAATCTGGGAATGTACATCTAGCACCATGAGTATAATTAACAATATCTTTAAATAGTGGATTACCATTTTTAATTAATGCTTCTTGATAATCAGTAAGAGTTGCTTTTGTTTGCATCATAATTTCAAGTTGAGCAGCTGAACATAATCTTTCTTTACATTTTAAAATGAAGTCTTCATATTTACCACATTCATAAATTTTAACAAGTTCACCTTGAGGGTTAATATCTTTAACTCTATTCATATCATAAAGCCACATTTCAACAAATTCAGCATTATCAGCAATAATTGGTGGAACAAAATACTCTTTTTCTTCAGTCATTTCCATTTGATAATCTAGAGTTCTATGTCTATGGGCTTGAGCAAGCTGTGCAAATGATCCTTTATATAGTGTTGAATATACATTTCCAAAGTGAACTTCTTTTTGATCTAAATCTTTACCAAATAATGAAAGTTCTCTATGTTTTTCATTATGCATTAATCTTTCATCTAAAACATTAACTCTATGAAGTTCTTCAATAAATTCATACATAGCTTCAGCTAATTTAGATTGAAAAATGTTATTAGCATCAACGTTTTTAATATATTCTTCCATCCATGAAGCAATATAATTAATTTGTCTTAAACTTGTTGTATACACCATTTTAGTTGGCATAAATACAGTAACTAAATATCTTGCATTTTCTTGAGCAAGTTTATCAATTTTTTTCTCATTAAAAATATTTGAATATTTTTTTCCAATTTTAAACTTAAAAATATCTTTCCATTTGTTATACAAAGTTTCTTCTTCTTTAGTAATGATAGAACCTTCAGTTCTTTCAACTGGAGTATATCTTGCTGATTTTTCACTTGTTGTATATTCTTTTTCATTATTTAGTACCATAGCTAAAATTTTTGGTACATTTTCAAAGTAGAAGTTAATCTCTAAATGATCATATACACTATGATGACCATTATTAATTGTCATATCTACTCTCTTCATAGTTTTTTCTTCTGGTTCATTTTTTAAATGATCATAACCTTCTTTGTCATAACAAATACCAGCTATTTGACCAGATAATTTGATGGCTTCATCTTTATTGTATGTTCCATCTTCCTTTAAAAAATAATTTGGTAATATACTTACCTTTGTGTCATATCTCTTCATAATTAATACCCTCCCCTGAATTGATATATTACCCTCTCTAGTCTTATATATACTATATATAATAATTTACAAGTGTTTTTTAATCAATAGACTTGATATTAATTTGACGTTTATTTTATTAACTTTTTGTTTTTATTTAATTCCTTAATACTCTTTTTAGGAGTTGGATAATTTTCAGGAAGAGTTCCACCGTTTTCTTTTATTACATTTCTTACACTTTTTCCAATATTATAATGTTCTATATTTGCATCATGTTCATTATTAATGTCCTTGTTTTCTAATGCTTCCTTAGTTAGGTTAATTCTAAATTCATTTGCTATTAATTCTCCACTACACATATTATCTAAAATTTCTTCATTATATCTTAAATTTTTTCTTTTAGCTATATCATTTGCTGTTTCACCATTATATAGTCCTTTATAACCATAATTATGAAATTTATCAAAATTTTTTACACCAGATTTTAATGCTGTCTTTCCAAGCAAAGTATTACTTATTCTAATTCTCTTTCTACTTTTTATTCTTTTTTCATCTTCTGATATATCTTTACTATTTAATTCAAGTAATTCCATCTTTCTCGTTTGAATAGTAAAGTATGCCTGTGCTAAAGCAATTATCTCTTTTCTAGGATCTGAATTTTGTGCTATTAAATAACAAATATACCGCGAGAGTTTATAATCTTTTACATATCTAACAGTTCCATTTCCTGATTCATACGACTTACTGACCTCAGTAAGTCGTTCATTTTTTTCTAATCCTGAATTTATGCATGATTGTTCAGCGGTTTTAATAACATTATGAAAATTTTGCCACTTTTTATATTCTAAGACATTCATTAATTCTCTTGCATACCAATATTCATTACCATCTTCATCAATATGTTTAATGGATTCAAATATACTATTACTTATATTTTCTATACTATTTTCCAAAAATAAAACCTCCTTAATTGGAGGTTTATTATATATTACCAAATATAAAAAAATTGTCGGATTTTATTCTTCAATATTAAAATCTTCAAGTTTTCCGTTTTCTTTTAAGATTTTATTTACACTTTTAGTAGCATTATCTAATTTTTCATTACATATTTTAGCTAGGTTCATAGCTAAAGTATATTTTTTAATTGCTTCATCAAGTGGGGCATTTCCCATTTCAAGTTCTTTTACGATAGCTTCAAGTTCTTCTAAAGCTTCTTCAAATGTTTTTTCTTTTTCCATTATTTAATCTCCTTTACTTCGGCTACAACTTCACCTTTATATAGTTTTATATTTAGTTTATCATTTACTTTTATATCTTTAGTATCTTTAATAATTTTATCTTCTACTTTAACTAAAGAATAACCTTTTTCCATTATATTAATTGGATTAAGAAGTTTAAGTGAATTTAAATCTAGTTTAAGTAAATGTTTTTTATTAGTTAATATTTCATTTATATATTTATTAAGTACTGTAATATAATTATTAAGTTTTTCTTCTTTAACTTCATACATTGCAAGTGGATTAGTTAATATAAATGAATCTTTTACTTTATCTAATCTTAGCTGACTTTGTTTTAAAGTTTTAATAATATTTTCTCTAAGTCTTATTTTATAGTTATCAATATTATTTTTAACTTCACTAATTACTGGTACAGCCATTTCAGCAGCTCCTGTTGGAGTTGGAGCTCTTAAGTCAGCTACATAATCAGCAATTGTATAATCTATTTCATGCCCTACAGCAGATATTACAGGAACTTTAGAATCAAAGATTGCTCTTGCAACTATTTCTTCATTAAAGGCCCATAAATCTTCGATAGATCCTCCACCACGACCTACAATTAAAATATCTAGATCATAGTTTTGAGCTTCTTTAATTTGTTTTGCTACATCAGGTGCTGCTCCTGCTCCTTGAACTAGTGATGGAAATAAAATAGTTTCACATATTGGATATCTTCTTTTAATAGTAGATAAAATATCTTTTATAGCAGCTCCTGTATCAGCAGTAACTATACCAATTCTTTTTGGATATTTTGGAATTGGTTTTTTATATTTTTCATCAAATAAACCTTCTTCAGAAAGTTTTTTCTTTAACTTTTCAAACTCTAAATATAAATTACCAAGGCCATCCATTTCCATTTTATCAACATATATTTGGTATGTTCCTTGAGATGGATAACAAGATATTCTTCCTTCAACAAGTACATTCATACCATCTTCTGGATCAAACTTTAAATATGCTGCTTGAGAAGCAAACATTACAGCAGATATCCTAGAATCATCATCTTTTAAAGTGAAGTATAAATGTCCTCTAGTATGATTTTTAAAATTAGAAACTTCTCCTTTTAAAAATACTTTTTTAAGGTTAGCATCACTATCAATGCGCATTTTAACATATTCATTTATTTGACTAATTGTTAAATACTTATCATTCATAATGATCTATTCCTTTCTTATACTTACTCTTCTTCTTTAATCATTTTATCTAGTACTGCATTAATCATTTTTCTAACGCTATCATCACTATACTTTTTAGCAAGTTCAATAGCTTCATTAATAACTACTACATTAGGTGTATCTGTATATTTAAGTTCATATACAGCAATACGAAGTATTGCAGCTCCAGTTTTATCAATACGATCAATTGTCCAGTCATTCATATATTTATTACATAAACCATCAATTTCATTAAAATGTGTAATAACTCCATAAACAACTTCTTTAACAAAATCATTATCAATTTCTAAATTTTCTTTAATGATTAAATCTATATCAGCATCATTTTTATTTTTATTAATGATGTCATTTTGATATAAAATAATCATACATTTTTCTCTTAATTCACTACGTGTTAAAGCCATAACAAATCACCTTTACTAATTATATCATGAAAAAAATAAAATGATAAATAATTATCATTTTATTTTGTAATCTTACTTAAATGTTCATCTGTAAATGTGTATTTAATAACATTTAATTTATTTTTATATTTAGATAGTGATGTGCCAGCTTTATAACTAGTAATCTTTTTATTAGTTAAAATATTATATAATTTATCACCATCTACATAACCTTCAACAGTTGTTATAACAATTTCATCATCATCTGTTTTTTCTACATTAATAATTTCTCTTGTTATAATTTTTTCTGGATTTGGTTTAGAAGATGCAACAAACATTTCTTTTGATTCTAAATAAGAATATGCAGCATTATTGTATTTAAATGATGTTGGATTTAATTTTTCATTAAATAATGTTGTATATGCTGTTTCTAAATCTGATAATTCAAAATAACTTGAATCATCATCAGACATAATATCTTCTTTATCAATTAATTTATAAGCTAGATATTCTTTAATTTCATTTGTTAAATTTCCATTATAATAATCTCTTGTATAGTTACTATTTAAATCAAAGATAATATTATCTAAAAGATAAGAATATTTTTTAGTTAAATCTTCCTTCTTAGTTTCTTCTTTTTTAGGATCTGTTTCACCCTTATTATCATCATCTTTTTTTACATCGTATTTTGTTTCTTGACAATTACATTTTGTACCATTTTTCTTTTCATCAAAATAGCCATCTTTATATAGGTAATATACTCCATAACCAATACATGCAAGTAAACATAAAATAATAAATGATTTAATTCCACTAGCACATTTTTTACTACTTAATTGTTTTTTAAGTGTTTTAACAGTTTGAGAAGAAGTTTCTACTTCAACTCTTTCTTTAGCATATTTATCAATTTGTTCTTTATATTCTTTGATATTTATACCATCTTTAGTTTGTTCTTTAACTCTTTCTTTAATATATTTATCAATTTCATCTTTAAAGTTTTTGATTCTAAAATCTTTATCTTTTAGATTTTCTTCTTTATTAACTTCCTTAATTTCTTTTAATTCATTTTTATCTTTTTTTGCCATAAACTTTTCCCCCTTCAATGGATAAATTTATAAATTAATTATAGCATAAATAAATTATTTAGTTAATTCTTTTAATTCATATAAAGTATTAATAGCTTCCATAGGTGTCATATTAAGTGGATCAATATCTTTTAGTTTTTCTTCTAAAATACTTTCTTTTGTATCAGTTATTTCTTCAAGTGGCATTGATAGCTGCACTTTATTTGATACAACTTGAGTTCCACCTTTTTCATATTCTTTTAATATTGTGCCTGCTCTATCAATTACTTTTTTAGGCATATTAGCTAGTTTAGCAACATGAATACCATATGATTTATCAACTGGTCCATTTTTGATTTTGTGTAAGAATTTTACTTCTTCTCCTTCTTCTTTAACAGCAACATGAACATTTTTAATAGAAGGATAATAAGTTTCTATTTCAGTTAATTCATGATAGTGCGTAGAAAATAATGTCTTACAACCTATTTCACTTGCTACATACTCAAGTATTGCTTTAGCTAAACTCATACCATCAAATGTTGCAGTACCTCTACCAAGTTCATCAAATAAGATTAAACTATCCTTAGTTGCATTACAAATAGCGTTTTTAGCTTCTTTCATTTCTACCATAAATGTAGATTCACCAGATACTAAATCATCACTAGCACCTATTCTTGTAAAGATTTGATCTATTATTGGTAAGTTTGCTTTATCAGCTGGTACAAATGAACCCATTTGAGCCATTATAATGATAATAGCAAGCTGCCTCATATAAGTTGATTTACCTGACATGTTAGGTCCTGTAATAAGTAAGGTATTAGTATTTTCATCCATTTGGCAATCATTTGGTACATACATACCTTTAGATACTTTTTCAATTACTGGATGTTTGCCATTTACTATATCAATTACATGGTTATCATTTAGTTCAGGTTTAACTAAATGATATTCATCTGCACATACAGATAAAGATATAATTGCATCTATTTTAGCAATAGTAGATGCTGTTTTAAGTAGACCTAATACTTCTTTTTTAATAATGTCTCTTACTTCATTAAATAAGCTATATTCTAAATCTATAATTCTATCTTCAGCATTTAAAATAAGTGCTTCTTTTTCTTTTAGAAGTGGAGATATGAATCTTTCACAGTTAGTTAAAGTTTGTTTTCTATCCCACTTATACTCTTCTTTAACAAGTCCAACTTGTCCTTTAGATACTTCAATATAGTATCCAAAAACTTTGTTATAACCAACTTTTAAATTCTTAATACCAGTTTCTTCTTTAACTTGTTTTTCAAAATCAGATATAAAATCTTTACCACCTGATCTGATAGCTTTTAGTTCATCAAGTTCTTGATTATATCCTTCTTTAATTAAGTATCCCTCTTTGATACCTACTGGTGGATTTTCATAAATAGATTTTTCAAGTAATAAGTATATATCTTGATGAGTATCAAAATCATAATCTAGACCAATACTTAAAAGTTTATCTTTAATTACTGGAAGAATTGATAAAGATTGTTTAAGTTGTAGTAAATCTCTTGCATTTAAATTACCACCAACAACCTTACTTGATAATCTTTCTAAATCATATACCAAATTTAAGTTTTCTCTTAATTCATCTTTTATAATAAACTCAGTATTAAATTTTTCAATTTCTTCGTATCTTTTTAATATTTCATCTTTATTAGTTAAAGGATTTAAAATCCATTCTCTTAAAAGTCTAGAACCCATAGCTGTTTTAGTTTTATCTAAAAGCCATACTAAGGAATTAGTTCTTTCTTTTAATCTTAATGTCTCAACTAGTTCAAGATTTCTAATTGTATGAATATCCATCTTTAAAACATCTTTTTTATTAATAATATTTACATTATTAAAATGAGAACAATCTTTTAATTCTTTTACTACTAAATAATATAAAAGATGTTTAATACCAGTTTTTTGATGCATATCTTTAACTTGTTCTAGTAACTTTTCATAAGTTTTATCTTCTAAATATTCACTTGAAATTGTATAACTTATATTATATTGATTTTTTAAAAGATTAATCAGTGTTCCATCTGATGCATCAGCAAAGATTAATTCTTTAATATTTAAGCTTAAGATTTCATTTATAACGTCATCGATATTATGCTCAAGTGTAAGTGAATAAAGCTTACCAGTTGATATATCAGCATAAGTTAAAATGTATAAATGATTAAAATCAAGTAGTGAACCTATATAGTTATTTTCATTTTTGTTTAAAAGTTCAAAATCAAATACTGTACCTTTACTTATTACTTGAACTACTCCTCTTTTAACCATACCTTTTGTATATCTTGGATCTTCTAGTTGTTCACATATGGCAACTTTATATCCTTTATTAATTAATTTTTCTATATAAGGAGAAACCGAATGAAATGGAACACCACACATAGGTATTCTTTCATCAAGACCTGCATTTTTACCTGTTAAAGTAAGTTCTAGTTCTCTAGATGCAAGGATTCCATCTTCGAAGAATAATTCATAAAAATCTCCAAGACGAAAAAATAGAAGTTCATCTTCATGTTCTTTTTTGATGTCCATGTACTGTTTCATCATAGGGCTTAATTTTTCGTAGTCTACTTCACTTCTATTCATAAGTCTTCCATCCTTAACTTCTAATTACTTATTATAACAAAAAAATTAATAATTTAAATGTTTTTTTACAAAAAAAGGAATGCCCCTCAACCTTAAAACGGTCGAGGATCATTCCTTAAAACATGTTTGGAGGAAGGACTCGCTGTCCCTTCATCTCTTTTGACCATTTCAGGTGTGTGGATGCAAGATTTTTCCACCTCTCCAAATTATATTAATTTGAATCTGAATTTTCAGATAAGTATAAGTTATTGTATATTTTAGATTTTTTAAGTAATTCCTCATGAGTTCCTGATGCAGCAATTTTACCATCTTCAACAACATAGATAACATCTGCATCAATGATAGTAGATAATCTATGAGCAACAATTACAACAGTATGATCTTTAACCAAATTGTCTATAGATTTTTTAATGTATTCTTGAGAGTTATTATCAAGTGCTGATGTTGCTTCATCAAATAATACTACTTTAGACTTTTTAGCAAGAGTTCTTGCAATAGAAAGTCTTTGTTTTTGCCCACCAGATAGGTTTACTCCACCTTCTCCTAAAATAGTATTATATTTTTTAGGAAGTGACATTATGTAGTCATCTAAGTAAGCCATCTTAGTGTATTTTCTAATTTCATTTAATGTGATTTTTTCATCAATTAATTTAAAGTTTTCTTTTATTGTTCTATTAAATATAAATGGTTCTTGTCTAATAATAGATATGTTTTTATTTAAACTTGTTTCAGTTAAATCTTTGATATTGATTCCATCTAGTAAGATTTCACCTTTTTTAACATCAAAGATTCTTGTTACTAAATTAAATAATGTTGATTTACCTTGACCAGATCTACCAACAACAGCTATCTTTTTATTAGGTTCTAATTTTAAATTAAATCCTTTTAATGTGTTTGATTCATTTGGGTAAGCAAATGTTACGTTTTTAAATTCTAGTACACCTTGAGGATCTTTTAAGTTTTCATTTCCATACTTAACATCATCATATAAACGGTTTTCTAAAAGTTCATTTACTCTACCTAAAGCAACATTTAATTTTTGGTATTCAATTGTAAAATCATTAATTTCTTCCATAAGCCATGTATATCTATAAACATAGTATGTCATAGCTATAAAGAAAGTAATTGATATGTGACCATAATATAGTTCAATAGCGCCAGTTGCAAATACTCCAACTTCCATTAGAGTTCTTAAGAAACCTCCAATGATATTAAAATCACGATTTAATTTTATTTCTTTAATATTTCCATCATCAATAGCATCAACGTTTTTAGAACCTTCTTTTAAAAGATTCTTTTTGATACCTAATGTTTTTATTTCTCTTATACCTCTTACAGATTCAGTTACTAAAGAAGTTTGGATATCTTGTTTTCCTTTTCTATATTTATGTGCATCCTTCATTAATGGATTATATTTTTTAAGTAGTAAAAATAATAATCCTAATATTAAAATAATTTCAATAGCCATAAAATATGAATTGTATGCAATGTAAAAAAATAAAATAAAAGTTGTAATGATTGCCGATACAATTCTAATTACACGGCCAAACACAAAGCTTAGAGAGTTAGCATCTTGTGTGACACGGTTTATAATTTCTCCTGAAGTTTTTTCCTCAAAAGCTTGTGCAGGAAGATTTAATACTTTACTGTATGCCTCATAACTTAAGTTTCGAGAAATTTTTGATTCTTCTTTTTCAAGTTCTTTTCTTGCAAAAAGTCCTAACCCATGATCTATTAATACGCTATTTAAAAAGTAAATAAGTAAACAGACTAAAGCTCTAGTTAAATTCTTATCTGTAATGCTTTCAAGTGCAGAACCGATTAAATATCCGGTAAATAAACCTGCAAGTGATGCAACAAAAAGAATCGAGATTAGGGTTAGTATTTTTCTCCTATCTTCTCTAATAAATCTCCACAGAGGTATAAATTCTTTGAATCTCTTCATATATACCTCCAATAAATTATAAATAAATTTTAAAGTTCTTTTGAACTAATTATAAAGTGGAAATACTTGATTTAAATTTTCCACCTTATTATAAATTTTCTTTAAATCTAAAATCATATATTCCCACTCCTTTCTTAATTCAGATTCAAGTACAATATAACATTCACTCGAACATATGTCAACTATTTTTGGTTTACAAAGTTATATTTTTATTTACTATTTAGTTTTTTTGTATATATAATTATATTATAAGGAGGTAAGAATGAAGGGAATATGGAAAAACTATAAGCAAACCATACTTCTAACTTTATCACTAATTATTGGTACTGTTGTAGGTTTAATCTTTAAAGAAAAAACTGAAGTACTAAAACCATTTGGTGATTTATTTATGAATATGATGTTTGTAATTATAGTTCCGTTAATTTTCTTAACGATTACAACATCGATCGCCAAAATTAAGCAACCAAAAAGACTTGGTAAAGTAATTGGATCTACTTTTTTAATTTTCTTAATTACATCAATTATTGCTTGTATTGTTGGACTTGGTATTACCTATTCAACAAAACTAGTTAAAACTCATGATGCAGTTAAAATTAAAGAAGCTTTAGGTGAAGTTACTGCTACTAAAGAAAAAGTAAATATTCTAGATAGAACAGTTCAAGCTATAAGCGTTAATGACTTTTCACTAATACTATCTAAAAATAGTATTCTTGCTATTGTAGTTATATCTATTTTATTTGGGGTAGCACTAAATAAATCAGGAGATGATGGTGAACCGCTTAAAAAGGTTTTAGAATCTGCTAATAAAGTAGTACTTAAATTAGTAGATATCATCTTCTTATATGCACCTATCGGACTAGGATGTTACTTTGCTGCTTTAATAGGAACATTTGGTTCTGAAATTGCGGTTGGTTATTTAAGAACATTTATTATTTATACAGTTGTTGCTGTAGCTTTCTACTTTATAATGTACTCTTTATATGCATTTATAAGTGGTGGTAAAAAAGGATTCAAGTTATTCTGGAAAAATATTATTCCAGCAACAGCTACATCAATATCTACTTGTTCATCAGCAGCATCTATTCCTGCAAACTTAAAAACTTGTGAAGGAATTGGAGTTCCTAATGATATTGCTGAAACAGTAGTTCCTCTTGGAACAAGTTTCCATAAAGATGGATCAGTTATTGGTTCAGTATTTAAAATAATGTTCTTAGTTTATTTATTCGGTACAGATGTTACATCAATTGGTGGCATCTTAAAAGTTACCGGAGTTGCTATGGTTGCTAATCTTTTAGTTACAGCTGTTCCAGTTGGCGGTGGAACAATATCTGAAATGCTAATTTTATCGATGATGGCATTCCCAATTAAAGCTCTTCCAATTCTAACAATTATTGCTACAATCATTGATCCAGCAGCAACACTTTTAAATGTTACTGGAGACTCTGCTTCATCAATGCTTGTTACCAGGGTGGTTGAAGGAAAAAATTGGCTTTCAAAGAAAAGTAAGAAAAAAGAATAGATTTGAATCTATTCTTTTTTTATTTAATAGTACTACTTACAAAGTAATATTCGTTTGTTTCAGAATTTAATTTAAATTTAATAGTTATAAGTGATGATTTCTTTAAATACTTTTTAATATTTATTCCCTCTGTTGGTTTTAAATTTACTTTTTTTATTAAGTTGTCTTTTTTATTATCTTTATAAATCTTACATTTATAATTATAATTGTCATCATTATATTTACAATCTAAATATATTGCATTTAATGTAACAGTTAGTTCATCACCATTTTTAACAGCTTTATCAAAATTGATTACTTTTGAATGAATTTCTGGAGAATCCATATCATCATATAAACCTCCACAACCAGGAGTTGCAATAAGTTCAAATGTTTTATTATCTAAATCATATTTACTATAAGTATATCCACAGAATAATGCTAATTCATCTTGTCTATTATCATTATTTCCGTATATACCTTCAGTTTCAAGAATTTTTGAATTTTCATTTAACATAGAATTAGTTCCAACTAATTTAGATAAATCATAGCTTGCATCAGGTCCGAAGAATAAATTAATAGCATCTGTTACTAAACTTTCATTTATAGTATAGATTTCTTCATCATCTTTAGTTGTACCTTTTAATTTAAAATCATTATCTTCTGATTTGCCATACCAAAAAATCATTTCTGATAATTCATCTGGAGTAAATGATTCTATTCCTTTTTCCCTACTAGATAAGTATGATGCATATTTAACAGCTTTATAAGCACTTATTTTATTTACTTCTTTTTCTGATAATTGATTTTTTGGTAACTTACCAGAAGATTTTTTACCAATTTTATCTTTTAAAAATATAAATCCGCAAGCAACTAAAGTAATAACTATTATTAATATTATTATTGAAACTAATAATCTTTTCTTTTTAAGTATTGATTTCAAACTAATCACTCTTTCTATCATTTAAAATATATCACACAATTATTTTTATAACAATATTTATATATAAAAAACTTCGCTATTGCGAAGTTTTGTATATTAATTATTTTCTTTAATAATTTCTAATGCTTTATGCATCTTCATATCGTATTTAACTACTTCATCAGATCCATATGCTTTTAGAAGTTCTTCTTTAGTTACACCGTAATTTTTAGCCATTTCATCAGCTTTAGCATCAACTTCTTTTTGAGTAAAATCAATCTTTTCAGCATCCGCAACAGATTCAATTAAATAACGGTATTTAATTCTTTTAACTGCTTCATCATGCATTTGTTCATGCATTTTTTCATGAGTTAAACCAGTGAATTCATAATATTGATCAATTGTTAAACCTTGCATTTGAAGTTTATGTTCAACTTCATGAATCATTCTATGAATTTCATCATCAATGATTTCATCATTGATATCAACTTTCATGTTATTTGCAGCTTTTTCTAAACATTCATCTAAGAATTTATCATCAAGTTCTCTTTGTTTTCTTTCAACTAAAACATTTTCAACTTCTTTTCTAAATTCTTCTTCAGTTTTCATATCTTCATAACCAAGATCTTTATAGAATTCTTCACCAAGTTCAGGAAGTTTTCTAGTTTTAATTTCATGAACTGTTACATTAAATTTAACTTTCTTACCAGCTAAGTCTTTTACATAATCTTTAGGAAACTCAAGATTTAATTCTTTAGTTTCTCCAGATTTCATTCCAACTAGACCTTCTTCAAATCCAGGTATAAATGAATGACTACCAATTTCTAGTGGGAAGTTTTCTCCTTTTCCACCTTCTAAAGGTTTACCATCTACAAATCCTTCAAAATCAATTACTGCAGTATCTTTTTCAGCAACTTTTTCTTTTTCACCTTTAACAACAATTTCTGCACATTGTGTTCTAAGTGCTTCTACTTCTGCATCAATTTCAGCTTTAGTGGCTTTAGCTTTTTCTTTTTTAATTCCTAATTTTTTATATTCGCCTAATTTAACTTCAGGTTTAGTAATGATAGTAAACATAAATGTTACAGATTTTTCATCAATATTTTTAACATCTAATTTAGGTTCGATAACAGGAATAACTTTAGCATCGTCTAAAGCTTTTTTGTAAGCTGCGTCAATTGCAAAATCTACAGCTTCCATATAAAGAGATTCAATACCAAACTTTTTAATGAACATATCTTTAGGAGCTTGTCCTTTTCTAAATCCATCTATTTTAGTATCTTTATTTTTCTTTTTGAAAGCTTTATCTAAGCAAGTTTCCCATTCTTTTCCTTCTAATTTAATTTCTATTTCTTTAACGTTTTTTGCCATTAATAACATTTCCTTTCAAACACGATAGTATTATATACTATTTATTGAATAAAAACAACTAATTTGCCTTATTTTCTAGTATATTTACAAAAAAAATATACTTTATAAAAAGTATATTATTTTATTTCTTTAATAGTTACTTCGTATGAACCATTAGGTGATGCAACAGATACAACATCACCTTGTTTTTTACCCATTACAGCAACACCAATTGGTGATTCATTTGAAATACGATTATTAAATGGATCAGCTTCTAAAGAACCAACAATCATGTATTCATCTTCTTCACCATCATCATATTTAATAACAACTTTAGAACCAAGTCCAACATGACTTTTCTTTTTATTTTCAATGATTTCACTATGTTCTAGTTTATATTCTAACTCTTTTATTCTAGATTCAACTTGAGCTTGTTCATCTCTTGCAGCATCGTAATCTGCATTTTCAGATAAATCTCCTAATGCTCTAGCTTCTTTAATTGCTTGAATAATTTGAGGTCTTCTAACATTTTTAAGTTCATTTAATTCATTTTCTAAATCTAAGTAACCTTCAGCAGTTACCATTATTTTTTCTGCGTTTGCCATTTTAAGCAACTCTCCCTTTTGATTTATAAATTATTGTTTTGTATTTATACACAAAATACTTTTTAAGAATACTATACAAAGTCTTTTTTGTCAAACACTTTTAATCGCATAATATCATCTTTATTTAATTTTACATTTATTGGTAGTTTTACTACCATTTTAGGATGTCTAACAATATCTATTAAATTATCATCCTCATCATATATATTATTTACTTCATAAGTAAATGTTTCTAGGTTTGGTCCAATAAATTCAACAATATCACCTTTTTTAAAGTAATTACGTTGTTCTATTGTAACTATACCTTTTTCTTCATCATATTCTTTAACTATACCTAGAAAATCTTGATTAGATTGTTCTTCTCTTCCATTAAAGTATTGTTCTTTATAAGTAGGTATTTTATCAAAGAATTGTGGAGCTGATTCTCTATTAGCTGTACGATTTAAAATAGCAATAGCATATTTTAAATCTTTATCAGTTAATGTATTATCATATATTTTATCAATTAACTCTCTATAAATCATAATAATAGATGCAACATAGTATACTGATCTCATTCTACCTTCTACTTTAAATGAGTTAGCACCAAGATCTATTAAATCTTTTAAGTAATATGCCATACATAAGTCTTTTGGCATCATCATAAAGGTATTATCTGATCCTTCTATATCAAACATCCATCTACATACCTGTGCACAACCACCACGGTTTGAATCTCTATTAGTAGCATAGTTTGATAAAACACATCTACCACTAAACGATGTACACATTGCTCCATGAATAAATACTTCTAGATCAAGTCCTGTTTTTTCTTTAATAGCTTTTATATCTTCTCTTGATGCTTCTCTTGCAAGAACAATTCTTGTTACTCCTAAATCTTTCCAGAATTTAGCAGCATAACTATTAAGTGTTGATGCTTGAGTTGATAAGTGAACTTCTAAGTTAATATTATTTTCATTAATAATATTAACAACAGCTAAATCACTTACAATAACTGCATCTATTTTAATTTTTTCTAATTCTTTTAAGTATTTAATTAAACCATCTAAATCTTCATTATGGAAGATTATATTAACAGTTACATACACTTTTTTATTTAAACTATGAGCATACTCTGCTGCTCCTTTTAAGTCTTCTAAACTAAAGTTTTTAGCATTAGCTCTTAGAGAAAAATCTTTTCCACCTAAATAACAAGCATCTGCTCCATAATGAAATGCAAGTTTTAATCTTTCTAAATCTCCAGCTGGTGCAAGTAATTCTACTTTTTCCATACTTACTCACCATCCTTTAACTTATAGATAGTTTTTTTATTTAAGAAACCATCAAATGTATCAGTAGATAGTTCTTCACCCTTAATAAATGATAAAACATCTTCATCTGATACAAATACAGTATTTATAAAATAATATAAAGCATTATATTTCATTAAACTTCTTCCATCATAAAGTTTATTATAAAATAATTGTGTTCCATATTCATTTTCATATACTTTAAATTCATCTTTTAAAACTTCTTCTTTAATAGTTGTTGGATTAGAAACATTTTCTTCGTAGTTCATATTAAAACTATTTAAAAGATGTCTTCTTGAGTACATAACCGGTGTATATCCAAGTACTGGAAGTACTAATGGTTTATCTGCTTTACTAACTATTAAAGATATCTCTTCTTCAGTAATATCAGTTGATACCATAACACTATCAACATATTTTAAATATCCATTAACTGTTAAAAAAGATGCATTTAAATGGTTTTGCCATAATATTTTAGTTATATCTAAATCTTTAACTAGTTCTAAAACTCCTAAATCTTCAAAGACAATACCTTTAATATTTTTAGGAAAATCTTTAAATAATTCTTTTAGTGATTCAATAGAGTTTTCATCTAAAACTCTATTAACTAAAATATAACAACCAAACTCTTCTATATCACTCAGTTTATATGTTACTGGATAACCAACAGAATATCCTTCAAGCGGAAAAAGGAAAGTTGCTTTTTCAACTTCCTTGACTTTATTAATAATAGTATTATTTTGTACTAAAACTAATAACTTACTCATTTTTATCATCACTGTGACGAACAGAAACAGATAGTCCGTCTCCTACATCATAAAATTTAGTATCAAATTCTTTATTTTCTTGTAAGAATTCAATATAACTTTCAATCTTTTTAACTAAATTTCTTAAGTTGTTACTTTCAATTTTACTTGATTTTCCAACATGTCCATGGAATTTTAAATTATCAGTAATAATTGTTCCATCTTTAGTTAAGAAATATTTAAATTTCTCAAAGAATTTAGTATATTGACCTTTAGCAGCATCAATAAAAATTAAATCATATTCAACATTAGATAGATTTACTTCAAGTGCATCTTGATATACAACATTAATTTTTTTATCTAAACCACATGCTTTAACATTTTTTAAACATTCCATGTATCTAGTTTCATCTCTTTCAATAGTTGTAACATATACATCAGGAGATGCACTAGCCATTAAAATTGCAGAGTATCCAATTGCACTACCTATTTCTAAGATATTTTTAATATTATGAGATTTAATATATTTCATAATAAAAGCAATGGAATCTTTTTCAATTATAGGTACATTATGCTCATTAGCATAATTTTCCATTTCTATAATAAATTCTTTCATTTACTTAAACACCTAGATCCTTTTGAATTTTCATAAATCCAGCATAATCTTCAGCAAAATATACTTTACCAGTATTAATATCAGCATAAAAATATACATAATTTGTATCACTTGGATTTAGTGCAGCATTAATACTTGATAATGATGGATTACAAATTGGTCCTATTGGTAGACCTAAATTATTTTTATTTCTTGTATTATATTTACTTGGTAAGAAGTTCCATGAATACATATATGGATTATCTTTAGTTTGTTCTACTTTAGCAGCATAGTATGCTGTAACATCCATACCTAAATTCATTTTTTTAGCAATTCTTGTATAAATTACTTGAGCAACTTTTTTTCTATCTTCATCAGAGTTTGCTTCTTTTTCAATTATTGCAGCAGCTGATAGAATTTCATGAACAGTATATCCACTTTTTTTAATACTTTCTTTAAGTGGAGTTAGTTTTTTATCAGTTTGATCAAGCATTCTTTCAACAATTTCTTTAACTGTAGATGTTGTATAAAATTGATAAGTTTCAGGTTGCAGATAACCTTCTAAAGCATAATAAATTTCACCATCTAAAACTTCATCAGTTAAGAACCAATATTTATCAATTAATGTTTTAACATATTCTTTATCGTTAATTTCTTTAATAATATCATCTTTAGTTACTTCAACTGCTGGATCTTGATATTCATTAACAAAACTTGCAATTGTTTCAGCATAACTTGTTATTCTTTTACCAGGAACAAATTTTAAAGTTACAGCTACTCTGTTATCGTACTTTTCACCTTTATCAAATTTGTTTAAAATTTCTTTTAGTGACATAGTTCGATTAAGTTCATATGTAGCAGCTTGTAAGTTTTTACCTCTATTTATATTAATATAAATAGTTCCAGCAAGTTTATTTTTAATTAGACCAGCTTTATTTAAGTTATTAATAATTGTTGTTCTTGAATCACCAGCGTTAATAGTAAATAAAACTTGAGTTTTATCTTTTTTATTTACTGCACCAGTTCCAATTATAACAAAAATAATACCAGCAATAATTAAAGCAGCAAGTGCTGATAAACCTATAATTAAATATTTTTTCATAAAACAACTATCCTTACTATTCTTCTTCATTAATTTCATCAGCAGCTTGATCTATTAGTTTTTCAACTAAATTCCATTCTTTATCATCTGTAATTGGAGTTAATTTTAACTCTTTTCCATCTTCTTCATAAATAGATGCATAAGTTTTAATCATGCCATCTTTATCTTGCTCATTATCTGTATAAACAATATAACTTTTATCAGTATCTTCTGATTCGAAAGTAAATAGTATTTCATACTTTATTGTTTTACCATCTTTATTTGTTACAGTAAAATAACTCATTTCATTGTTTTTAGTCATTTAAATTCACCTTTCTTTTTAAAAAAGTGTCTAAGATGATTGTTGCTGCAACAGCATCAACATTTTGTTTATGTTCTTTTTCTTTTTTTCCATTATTACTTAAGATATTATGTGCCTCAACACTTGATAATCTTTCATCAATTAAAGTCACATTAATATCAAAATTTTCTTCAAGCAACTCTTTAAACTTTAAAGATCTTTCAGCTGCAAAACCTTTTGATCCATCCATATTAATTGGAAGCCCTAAAGCTATTTCACCAACATTATTATTTTCAATAATATCTTTTAATTCAGATATTACAGAACTATAATCTTCAAAATCAAAACGAATTGTTTTAAGAGGCGTAGAAATAGTGTTGCTTTTGTCTGTTAAAGCAACACCAAGAGTTTTAGTTCCTAAATCAAGGCCTAAATATCTCAAGACTATATAAACTCCACTAAAAGTAGCATAACTACTTCACTTCTATCTAGAGAAATCATTTTACTTCTAGCATCTTTATAACTTGAAATATAACCTGGATCACCACTAATTAAATAACCAACAATTTGGTTAATTGGATTATATCCTCTTTCTTCTAATGCTTCATAGACTTCTCTTAGAGTTTTTACAATGTTTTCTCTTTTAATTAAAGAAACATCAAATAGACTCGTTTTGTCCATATCTTCACCTCTATTAACTAATATTTTATCATTTATTTAGTTATTTAACAAGTTTCTATTCAAGCACAGCTTTTATTCTACGTACACCAGCAGATGATGCTTCTTCCTTAGTAATTTTGAATTTACCAAGTTCACCAGTATGTTTAACATGTGGTCCACCACAAAGTTCTTTTGATATATTTCCAATTGAGTATACAGTTACTCTATCTGGATATTTTTCAATAAACATACATTCAGCACCAGATTTAATAGCATCTTCTTTATTCATTTCTTCAACAGTTACAGGAATATCTTCCTCAATCCATTTATTAACTAGTTCTTCAGCTTTAGCTTTTTCTTCATCAGATAACTTATGATCACAAGAAAAGTCAAAGCGCATTCTTTCAGCAGTAATGTTAGATCCTTTTTGATGTACATCAGGTCCAACAACTTGTTTTAAAGCAGCATTAAGTAAATGTGTTGCAGTATGATATTTAGTTTCTATTTCACCAGAACCAGCAAGTCCACCTTTAAATTTACCAGCAGATGCGGTTCTTGATAATTCTTGATGTTCTTTAAATTTAGCTTTATATCCTTCAATATCAACTTTTAAACCTTTATCTTGAGCTAATTCTTCAGTAAGTTCAATTGGGAATCCAAATGTATCAAATAAATGGAATGCTGTAACTCCATCAATATCTTTATTATCACGAGTTACTTTATCAAATTCTCTTAAACCTTTTTCAAGAGTTCTGTTAAATTTGATTTTTTCATTCTTTAATCCATCTAGAACAATTGTTCGATTATCTTTAAGTTCTTGATAATACTTTTCATACATGTCCATAATTGTAGAAGCTATTCTTTCTTCCCAATTTGAATTAATATCAATATTTAATTTTTTAGCATGTCTTATTGCTCTTCTTATTAATCTTCTTAGAATATATCCTTGATCAGTATTAGATGGTTTGATTCCAGCTGGATCAGCTAAAATAAATACTGCAGTTCTAATATGATCAGCAATAATTCTCATTGATTTTTCATTACCTTCATAAGGTAAATTAGATACTTCTTTAATAATATCAATTACAGGAGTCCAAGCAGATGATGCATAATTATCAGTTTTTCCTTCTAATATAGCAGTAGTTCTTTCAAATCCCATACCTGTATCTACATTTTTAGCAGGAAGATATGTAACAGTTCCATCTTCATGTTTTTCAAATTCCATAAATACATTATTCCAAATTTCAACCCATCTTTCATCTTCTGGATCAAATTTTGATGGAATTTCATCATTACTTCTAAAATAAAATATTTCAGTATCAGAACCGCATGGACCAGTTTCTCCAGCAATCCAGAAGTTATCTTCAACTGTTCTTGCAATTCTTTCTTCAGGAATACCTAAACTTTTCCATTTATTAAATGATACTTCATCAAATGGAATAGTATCATTTCCAGCAAATACTGTAACAGCTAGTCTTTCAACTGGAATATTTAATATTTTAGTTAAGAATTCAAAACTCATTTCAATTGATTCATCTTTAAAATAATCACCTAGTGACCAGTTACCAAGCATTTCAAAGAACGTATGATGATATGAGTCACCTATTGCTTCTAAGTCATTAGTTCTTATACATTTTTGATAATCACAAAGTCTTGTTCCATATGGATGTTTTTGACCCATTAAATATGGAATTAATGGTTGCATTCCAGCAGTATTAAATAAAACTGATGGATCATTTTCTGGAACAACTGGAGCAGAAGGGATTTGTTTATGTCCTTTACTCACAAAGTAATTTATATATAAATCTTTTAAATTCATTATTTTTCTACCTCTTTTACTATATTTTCTGCATCAATTTGCAGTTTTTCAAATGTTTGATTATGAAGTACATAATCAAACTTATCATAATTATCTAGTGCAGTTTCTGTTTCATGAAGTTTTTCACTACCCTTTAGTTCATAATCATTAAATTCATTTAAAACTCTTATTGAAACCGCATTACATTTTTCTTTTATTAAATCTATTTCTCTTGGTAAACGTGCATCAGCAACAACTACTACATCTGTAAATTTTTCATAGATTTTTAAATCTTCCAAAAATCTATTAATTAAAAAATCTTCATTATATAATTCATGTCTTATTGCTGAACCAACTTCTTGTAAGAACGCTCGTGGTTTAGTTTCTCTTTTACCATCCCAATTTTTTATTTCATAAGCAAATAATTTTAGATACTTAGAAATTTCGGTAATTGTACAGTTCTTACCAATAGTTTCATAATAATCCTTAATATAGTTTGCTGTTGTATTTTTACCACAACCAGCCTTTCCTGCAATAATATATACTTTCATACTTTTTATCCTCCTATAAAAATAAAAACCACATAAAACATGCAAAGGAGCATGTCTTATGCGGTACCATCCTTATTTATACTTAATTAATTGATAACGAAGAATTAGTATCTCCGATTAATCTCCTTAAGCAGCAGATAATAAAACTTATTTACTTACTTTCACCAACTGTAAGCTCTCTAAAAAATAATTTTTATTACTTCTTAATTCACTGATTACGTAAGATATTTTAACAAAATATCATAAATAAAGCAATATCTTAGGAAAATAATTCTAATTTTTGACAAATGTATTCATATATAACTTTTAAAAGTGCTAATACTGGTGTTGCAATAACCATACCTATAATACCAAAGAAGTGACCAAATAAAAGTAATCCTATAATAATAGTTACTGGATGAAGTTCTATAGCTTTACTCATAACTATAGGTTGTAAGATATAGTTTTCAATTAACTGAACAATAACGCAAGCTATTAAAACTGCTATTCCAATAGAAGTTTTTTGACTAAAACCTACGATAATTGCTGCAAACCCTCCAATGTATGGACCTATATATGGTATTAAATCTGTTAAACCACAAAACGTTCCAAATAAAAGTGGTGATTCTAACCCTATTATAGAAAAAGCAATTGTATCACCTACTAAAACCATTAATGCAACAAGAATTGTTCCATTAACTGTTTTTCTAACTTCACAACCGATTTTTTCAATCAAATTTAATAT
Organism: Bacilli bacterium; assembly: GCA_017548925.1. GTDB lineage: Bacteria > Bacillota_I > Bacilli_A > RF39 > UBA660 > RUG13160. The sequence goes on along the minus strand of JAFYYX010000001.1, from coordinate 560,908 downwards.
TTCACTTTGATATTTTTTAGGTATTAATTTAATTAAATGAATAGTTATATGATCAAAATCTATTAACATATATATTCCAACTACTAAACTAATAAGCAAAATGCCTAAACCACTAAAAAATGAAAGAATAAAATTTATTACATGTTTTGGCATTGAAGTAGTAAACTTTAATGCCAAACTATTAATGCTATTAAATAAATTATTCCTTACATTACTTAAATCAATACCTTCAACTGAAAACTTAACCATAAAATCATCAAAGATTTTCGTAAGTTTATTAATTATTCCTGGTAAAGCTATAATTAAGTCATTAAGTTGTTTATATAAAACAGGAATAAACACTTTAATAAACATAATAATAAGTAAAATTAAAACTAAATAAACTATTATTGCACCTAATACTTTAGGTACACCTTTACCAGATATTTTATTTACTAAAGGATTAAAAAGCCATGCAATAACAAAACCAATAAATAAAGGTGTTAATACCTTAAGTATTGTTTTAAAAAGAATTAATAATTTTAATTCTTTTATAATTATTAACCCAATTAAAAAAACACCTATTATAAATAATATATATAATAGATTAACAAGTTTATTAGATCTATTTATTAGCTTATTTAATTTATCACTATCTAACTTTCTATTTTCTTTCAAATAAATCACCATTTTATTAATATTATGTTTAATTAAAAATAAAAAATAGTAGTATTTTTAATACTACTATTATTTATTTACTACGTTTGTTCTCTTACGAGAAATACCGTTTGATTGTTCGATGATACCACTTTGAATTGGGCTTACCATAGCAACGTTTTTAGTTTCAATATTTTCAGTTGTTTCTGAATACTTAATAGTTTCAAGAAAACTATTAATTTTGAAAGTATCAGGATACATTTTATCATTATCTGCTTTAATGATACCTTGAACAGCTTCATTTTTAAGTTTTTCATTTAATGTCCAACGGTAACCATTTATAAAATCATATGAATATTTGACCATATAATTATAATCAAAGAATGTATCAACATGTAAATCTGAATTTTCTTCGCCAAGTAATAAACCTAATTGTTCAATTTTTCCTTTTTGCTCATCTGACATATTACGCATTTTATATCCTTTAATAGCATAAAATCCGTCTACTTCTGCTTTAACAAATAGAAGATATCCACTTCTATTATTTAAATCAGGATTTGTAGGATTTGTTATATATTCAACAATATCACCAAATGCATATCTACTTATATTACTCATTTAATTCACCCCTTTTTGTCGGTACAGTTCATAATTATAATAAATTATCGAACATATGTCAACTATAAATTTTATGATTTAAAAAGTAATAACTTTACTGTTATTACTTAAAAAATTTATTAATTATGAATATTAAAAGACATGAACCAAAAACAGATACAATTATATCTTTTAAATATCCTCCAAAACTAATATTAAAGATGCTTAAAATAAGATCTCCAACTATCCCACCAGCAATACCTATAGCAATATTTTTAATAATACTATTATTGTTATTCATAATAAAACTTGCTGTGTATCCTGATATTCCACCTATAAAAATAGCTAAAAGTATATTTAAAAACATAAATATGCCTATTTCATCATTGATTTAGCTTCATCAAGCATTGTACCAGCTAAATCTTCAGCTTTCTTCCTGGTTTTTTTATTAAGCATTGTATAACAAGCTAAACACGCCATGGAGCCAAGCATTACTCCACCCATAATTTTTAAGGTTTTTTTCATAATTAATCACATCCTAATAATAATATGTGATTAACTTGAAAAATTATGCATTATTTTATCTTTTAAACCTGTTTGTCTATTAGTTGAATAATCATTATTGATTGCATCAATAAATGATTTTCTCTCACCTAATATAATTAAGCTTTTCTTAGCTCTTGATACACCTGTATAAATAAGTTTATTATAAAGCATTCTATTATAACTATGACATATTGGCATAATAACATGAGGAAACTCACTACCTTGAGATTTATGAATAGTTATAGCATATGCATGCTTAATCATAGATAAATCTTCTTTATTATACTCAACTATGTTTCCATCAAAATCAATTGTTATAACATCTTTAGTTACTTTATCTTTAACTTTTTCTATTTTTTTAATAAAACCTATATCACCATTAAAGACATTACAATCAGGATTATTAATTTGTTGCAAGACTTTATCATTTTCTCGATAAGTTACATATCCATATGTAATTTCTTTTTTAGATTCATCTTTAGGATTAAAAAAGTCTTGCATGATATAGTTTAAATTATCAATCCCATTTTCTCCTTTATACATTGGAGCAAGTATTTGAATATCACTTTCATTTATATTTTTTTCTTTAGTTTTTTCACATATCTTTCTTATAGTTGCTTTAATATTTTGGACATCAACATCAATAAATGAATAATCATCTTTTCTTTCAAATAATTCATCTGATGTATCTTTAGCTTTTATATCTCTAGCTAGATATGGAATATATGAGTTTTCACTTTGTCTATAGATTTGTTTTAAGAATATAAATGGAAAACAATCAGAATTTATTAAATCAAATAATATTTGACCAGGACCTACACTAGGTAATTGAAATACATCGCCTACTAATACTAATTTAATACCTGATGTTAAACCTTTAAGCAAAGATGCAAATAAATGATTATCAAGCATACTAACTTCATCAACAATTACAAGTTGATGCATATTAGGATTATATTCATTTACTTGAAAATCATCAGTTTCTTTATTCCATTTTAAGAATCTATGTATAGTATAAGCAGGCATTAGTGTAGATGCTGCCAACTTTTTAGCAGCTCTACCTGTTGGAGCTAGTAAGGCAATTTTATTAAGAGCATCCATATTAGTTATATGATAAAAAGTCATATATGATCTAACAATTGCATTAATAATAGTTGTTTTACCTACTCCAGGACCACCAGAAATAATTGTAATTGGATTATTAAGTGCTGTTTTAATAGCACTTCTTTGATCTTCATTATAAATAATATTACTTGTTTTAATATCATTTTCTAGCATAGAAAATGATATTTTATCTTGAATGCCATTTTTACTAATTCTAAGTAGTTTATTAGCTATTATACATTCATCATCATATGATGAATTTAAATATATTTTATCTTCATCTAAAATTAAATCTTCATCTTTAATTAATTTAGATAAATATTTATCAAATTTATCTTTATCTAAATCAAATCTAAATTTATTAATAAAAGCATTATATATATCATCTTTATAGTGATATGTATCACCAGTAGATATATCTAAATTTTTAACTGCTTCTACAATGCAAGCTAAAGCTCTTTCATCACTTTTAGGATTAAAGTTATTAATATAAATATTATCAAGTTTATTAAAATCTACCAAGTCTAAAAGTGAATAAAAAGAATCATTAATGATTTCTTTTATTCCATCACCATATTTATTAAATAAAAGTGAACATTCATTAATACCAAAACCTAATTTTTTTAAATAAACTAAAGTTTCATCTGCATTTGTATATGAACAAATAGATGAATATATTTTATTAATAGTTAGTTCTTTAATACCTTTTATTTCATATAATCTATCAGGACTTTCTTTAATAATATTTATAGCATCAGAACCAAAGTGATCAACAATTGCTTTAGCTGTTTTTTCGCCGCAACCTTTAATTAATTTACTAGATAAAAACTCTATTAAAGCATCTTCATCTGTTGGCATGGTTTTTTCATAAGTATTTACTTTAAGCTGAAAACCATATCTAGGATGTTCAATATAACTACCTTCTAGGATATATGTATCTTCTGTATTAGGATTAATAAAAGAACCTGTTACTGTTATAGTTTTATTTAAAAAATCAGCTAGTTCATCATCATAAAGTTTTTTTACTCTAAATAAGGCAACAGTATACCCATTATCGCCAGTATATAAGAAATTACGAAACTTACCAGATACTTTTGCCATACTTCTTCACCTAGTATGATTATAGCATAAAAAAAGATTGAGTTATAAACTCAATCTGTATATTTTATGTATAAAGATTATTATTGTCCGTATCTACCGTTGAAGCCTTCAGCACCACTTGCTCTTCTTCTACTATTTTGATCCATTCTGTCTCTTCTATTTACCTCTGCATTTGTAAGTTGAGCATTTGTAATTTTTCCAACAATAATTTTTGGCCAGTCTTTTTCAACCGGACCACGATTTAGTTGAACCATTTTAATTCCATGTTTTTCTTCAACTTCTATAGGAATATAACCAGTTTCTACTTCATCAGGAATATATGTAGCATACTTTTCTACGCTTTTATTAATAATGTCTATTGCTTCGTCTTCATCTTGTTGTGTTTTAAACATTTTATAACATGCATGTGTTTGTTCAGCAATTATTCTATCTTCTTCAGTAGCAAAATATCCTGTTTCTACTTCATCTGGAATAAATCTCTCAAAACATTTAACAGAAGCATCGCCATCATCCATCATCATTCTAAGTTCTTGTTGTGTTGTATAAGCAAAATGACTTTTATCAACTTGCTTTTTGTATTCTTCTATAGCTTCTAATCTTTTAATTCTAGTTTCAAGTTCAAAAAGACGTCTATTGCATTCTAATAATTCACAAAATAATTGTTCATCTTTTGCATTAAGTGTGCCATTTTTGACTCTATTAAGAATACTAGAAAAATTCATAAAATTACCAGCATATAGACTATAGAATTCTTGAATTTCTTTTAGTTCTTGTAGTGTTTTCTCATATTCTTCTTTTAAAAATTGAATTTTTTTAAAATTTTTAATCTTTTTCATTTTTTGGCCTGTTCTTTCTTAGTTGATTATTCTACATTATTTAATTATAAATATCAAGAGTTATTCTTTTATGTATAAAGCATGAACATAGTCATTTTCTTTATTTAGTAGTTTTACTTTGATATACATATTAGATGTTAATCCCTCAGGATTATCAACTAATACTTTAATATAGTTTTCAGTAAACCCTACTATTTCATTTTGATGATTTACTTCTGTTATTATATACATTTCTTTATCTAAATATTTAGATTCATATTTATTTTCAAGTATTTCAGATACTCTAATTAATTTATTAGCTCTATCTTTTTTAACGGCTTCATCTACTTGATTAGGCATAGATGCTGCTTTAGTATTATTTCTTTTAGAGTATGGAAATACATGAATTTTACCAAATTCTATCTTTTCACAAAATTCTACTGTTTTATTAAATAGTTCATCAGTTTCATATGGATGACCTACTATTACATCAGTTGTAATATTTATATCAGGTCTAATAGATCTAATGGTATTTATTTTATCTTCAAAATATTTTAAATCATATTTACGATTCATTATTTTAAGTATTTCATCTGATCCAGCTTGTAGTGGTATATGTAAGTGATTTACTATCTTTTTATTTTCTTTTAATAGTTTTAAGAACTTATCATTAAGTTCAGTTATTTCAATAGATGATATTCTAATTCTTAGTATATTATCTATTTTAGATATTTCATCAATTAAATCAAATAAATCTTTGCCATTATCATTATAACTACCTGTATGAATACCAACTAAAACTATTTCTTTATGACCATTATCAGCTAGAGTTTTAGCTTCTTTAATTACTTCATTAAAGTCTTTGCTTCTAATAGAACCTCTAACAAGAGGTATTACACAGTAAGAACAAAAATTATCACAACCATCTTGAATTTTAATAAATGCTCTAGTGTGTTTAACAAATTTATTTAAGAACATATTTTCAAAGACTTGTTTACGATTATTATCAAATAGTCTTATTTTTTCTTTAGTTTTAATAAATTCTTTAACTAGTTCAGGTATTTTAGCTTTATTAGTTGTTCCAGTTAAAATATCAATGCCCATTTCATCATATTCATTAAAATTATTTTGAACACTACAACCACAAGCTACAACTATGGCTTCTGGATTTTCTCTTTTAAGCCTTCTTATGAACTTACGACACTTACTATCTGCCATATTAGTAACAGAACATGTATTTATAACAATTAAATTAGCATCATCGATAGATGATGCTTCTTTGTATCCTTCAGAAATAAATACTTCTTCTAAATATGTACTTTCATAAGTATTAACTTTACAACCAAAATTAATAACTTTAAATTTCATTTAAACCACCCTGATTAGTTAATTTGTTTTTGTAATTTTTTAAGTGCTTCTAGAAAAGCTTCTTCTTGAGCATAACTTATTACTTGAGGTTTAGTAACTTCGACACTAGTTTTATCAGTTTCATTAATTAAATGATCTAAATCTACTTCTTTTACTGATAAATCATCAAGCATACTTTCGTTTTTATAATTAATTGTTCCATTATTAGTTTTGCTTATTAATTCATCATATGAAATAATAGCATCTTTTTCTTGTTCTTCTTCAAAAGTTGTTAAATCAATAGCATCATTTGTTTTATTTTCTAAGGCTTTAGTTATTGATTCCAAATCAAGTAACTCTCCTTCTTCATCATCATAATATTTAACTTCTTCAGTATTATCATTTTTAATTTCTTGATCTTTTGTAAGTTCTTCGATAATTTCATCTTTTTCTTTTACTTCTTCGTTTACTTTAATAAAACATAATAAAGATACAACTACAATCATTAAAAATAAAATAGCGAAGAAAAATGTAATGTCAATTACAGTTAAACTTGATAAAAAATCTTTAATATTATTAAAGACACCTAATGTACTAATTAGTATAGAATTATATAAGTTCATATTCTTCACCACATATTTATTTTATCATATATTTATTAATTAGTAATATTAAATATTGTTTACATAAATAAAACGTAAAATATTTACACAATATTTTACGTTATATTTAATTAGTTATATTGAATTCTTGTTTTAGGAATTTCTATTACAGGTCTTACTCCATATTTATTACTTGTTGATTTAGAAACTCCACTATATACAGCATTTTTAGATGCATCATATACCCAAATTGTATTATCATCTGGATAATATGATTCTAAGAAATACCCTTCAGCATTAGCTGATGATGCAAACTTAGTATTTTCAAATAAGAATGTACAACTATTTTTAAGTCCTATTTGTGCAGTTGTATCTAGTTGATATGTAGTTAAATCAACACATCTTTTAAGTTCTTGATATGAAATTAACCTAGCAGCTTTATTAGTATATGTGAACATATTAGTTGGTAAATCAGCTGGAAGATCATAAGATTCAGTAGTTTGGTTATAAACACCTAAATATGTTATCTTAGCAAAACCATTACCTTCATTACCATTCATTATGTCATCACCGTCATGAGTTGGCATACCAGTTTGTGAACCTAAACTAATTTTAAATGTATCTGTGTCAGGATCAAGACCGAATACACTTTCATATCCATTACCATCAACCATTTCTGTTTCAGTAAATTTTTTACCACTATAATGGTATGAGCACTCTATATTAGTTGATGGATATGTACATACATCATTATTTGAATCAACTCTAGGAGATAAATCATCTGCAGCAGTAACTGCAATACATCCTACTTGACCTGAGATATAAGATGATCCTCCTCCACCACCTTCAGCTGATCCGCCAGTATTATATGTACCGCCACCGCCGTAGTAGCCGCCGCCGCCACCAACGCCAAGTGAATTTGCACCAGTACCACCTTGACCAAATGATCCAGCATAAGTATCATTGTTATTATTTCCTTTTCCGCCGGCAGTTTGCCATCCACCTTCAGCAGCAGGACGTCCACCTTTTATACCACCGGCAACACCAAGGAATGTACCACCAGATCCACCATTTGCAGTATATGTTTGATTATAGTAGTAAGAACCTCCACCGCCTCCAGCAATCATAATACGAGATGCGAGTGATTCAGGATCGTTCCAAGTTCCACTTACAAGTCTTACATCAGTTGATCCACCACCACCAAGGAATTGTGTATCACTAGAACCATTACCGCCACCATTATAGCCACCAGTTCTACCTGAGTTTTCACTACCAACATAAACATATAAAATATCATTTGTAGTAAGTTCTATTAAGCCTGCAGTATATGCACCTTTTCCACCTACAATAGTTTCGGATGCTGATCCACCTTGAGCACCCCAAAGTTCTACTTTATAAGTACCAGTATAATTTGCAGTAAATGTTTGAGAACTTCCAGTATATGAATATACTCTTGAATATTGATCAAAACCGTTTGTTGACATAATATCTCTTGCTGCAGATATTAAAGTTACATTACTCCACTGAGAAGTTGTTGGAAGCTCACTATATGCAGTTGTTGGAGTTTGCGTGTTTCCAGATGTATAAGCACATGTATGAGTACTATTTGCAACTCCATTATGAACGTTTGTATAATAAACTAAAACAGCTTTTGTATCATCAAATTCTTTAGTGTTAGTATCATAAAAATCGTTTAAATAATAGAATCTTTCAGTAACTGGATCAAATATATCATCACCATTTACATCACAGTCATATGCTGTTCCAACATCATCCATATAGTTACTAGTAAATGTACCATAACTAATAATACTATTTTGTTCTAAGCCATAACCAACACAGTGTCCATTTTCATCAGTATTAGTACAGTTTTCATTATGAAGTGTTTCAGCTTTCTTACATATATAAGTATCACCAACTTGGAAGAAATTAGTTATAACGGTTTTGCAGTGATCATTAACATCGCAAGCTTTAACAATAAGATAGTAAAAACCTGGATCAGTTGGTGCTGATACAGTTTCATTGTAAGTTGGTAAATCAGTTACTGCTTCATCAAGAGGATTAGCAGACCAAGTATATTTTGCAGATGCAATTCCATTTCCACCATCAAGAATTAAAATATTTATATTGTATGATGGATGAGGAGATGTTGATCCATAATCTGATAAAGCAATATCTGGTGATTTATCTCTTAATGTACTAAGTAGATCAGATTTAATTTTATTATTCATTTTTCGATCATTTATATAGTTATACATAATAAGTAAAAGTACTGTTATAAAAAGTATAAAAAATGAATAAATAACTGTAATCGATATAAATCCCTTTTTATTTTTTTTCATTAGTTTCACTCCTAAAATAGTAATTCGTATGGTTCTGTTATTGTTCCTTTACCATCAACTGATAAATCTTTTCTAATATTAATAACAGGTCTTACACTTTTCTTTTGACTTCCTACTGACTGATCATCTAGTGAACCACTAGTTGATATTGTGTATGGATAAAATTCATTTTGATTTCCTTTTGAAGGACTCATTGTCCATACAGGGTTTACTATATTACTATTATACAAATAATAGCTATTATTTCCAACCCCTATTAAGGCTCCAGCATATTCTATTTCATCAGCTGTTAAAAGTGAAATTTTAGTATTAATTTTTGTTCCTAAACAATTAAATGTTGGATTATGATTTATGGATAATCTTTGACTTACAGCAAAAATATATTCATCTTTACCTGTATAAGCAGTATCATCACATACTTTAGTTGTAGCAATATATTTATCTAGTGAAGATAAATTTGATTGATACCAATTATTTAAGTAAGATTTAATGTTTGTATTTGAATAAGCAAAATAATTGTTACTTGTGCTTGTATAATACTCAGCTGTTTCATCTGTTGGAGAATCAAGTACTAATCTTACTGTACCGTTACCATTAATTCTAACAATCCTCCAAAGCATATCAGCAAATTTAACATAATTATTTTGAACATTTCCTCTAAAATAATATGTTACACCATCATCATCTAAATCTTGAATTAAACCCTCATCAGTTTGTGATATTTCCATACCAACAGTAGTTTTAGGATCTTGAGACACATTACTATTAGCAATAATAGTTTGCGCAAAATATTGTTGTTCAAAAGTATATTTTTCAATAGATAAAGTTCCTACTTTATATTTAGATGGATACTTATTAAGTATAAGAGAATATGTATGAGTATCTCCTGGATTAATTACAGCATAATCAACAATAGAACTTGATTGAAAATCAGCTTCATCTATATTTATTTTAACGTCATCTGATGAAAGTTTATATTTAACGCTTGCATTTGCTTTAAAATCGTTTATTTTAATTACATAATATTTTTCAACAGTTGAATTATTTGTTATAGAAAAAATATACTCTTTGTCTTTGCTAGAAGATGTATATATTTCATCACCGTTTAAAAAATTAATAGATAAATCATCCATTACAACAATCTTAGAATTTCCTAGATTTTTATCTTTCTTTTTATTTATTATAAAGATGGTTAAAAAAGCTATTAAAAGAGCGATAATAACGATAATAATTAGATATTTTTTCTTCACAATTATCAACTCTTTTCTACTTTTTAAGTATACCATTAAATAAGGCTTATCGTCAATTTTCAAATAAAAAAATATTTAGATTAATCTAAATATTTTTTAAATTTCTTAATTTCACTTTCATTATCAAGTTCAGTTTCTGATAAATCTTTTATTAATTTTTTTTGTTTTAGTGATAATTTGCTTGGAATAATAACATTAATTACAGCATACATATCACCAGTAAAACGACTGTTTACAGATTTTACACCTTTACCTCTTAATTTAAGTTTTGTTAAATTTTGAGTTCCAGGTTTAATATCTAAAATAACATTATTATCAAGGGTTGGAATTTCCTTTTTACAACCTAAAATAGCCTCAGTAATTGTAAGTGGTACTTCTAGATAAATATCATCTTCTTCTCTTTCAAATAAAGGATGATCTTTAACTTTAAATTCAATATAAATGTCTCCATTTGGCCCACCATTTCTTCCAGCTTCACCTTTACCAGAAATTCTTAATTTATTTCCAGTATCAACTCCAGCTGGAACATCTATTTCAATTTCTTTAGCTTCCTTAATTACACCTTTACCACCGCAGTATGAACATTTTTCTTCATAAGTTGTACCAACGCCACCACAATCACGGCATGTAGTTTCAGTTTGGAAAACACCAAACAATGAGTTTTGCTGTACAACAACTCTTCCACGGCCACCACATGTTGGACATTTGCGTTCTTTAAAACCGCCTTTGCCACCGCACTTAGAACAAGTGTCATTAAGTTCTACTTTTATGTTTTTTTTGCAACCTTTAATTGCTTCCATAAATTCTAGATTTATTCTAACTAATGTATCTGGTCCTTTAGATGCTCTATTTTTATTTTTTCCTCTTCCAAAACCAAATCCACCGCCAAATAAATCTCCAAAAATATCTCCAAAGTCAAAATCATTAAAGTCAAAACCACCAAAACCACCAGCTCCACCTTGTGCACCTGCTCCGTTTTGGAAGGCTGCATGACCAAATTGATCATATTGGCTACGTTTATTTGGATCAGATAAAACTGCGTATGCTTCGCCTATTTCTTTGAATTTTTCATCGGCACCAGGTTCTTTATTTACATCTGGGTGATACTGTTTAGCAAGTTTTCTAAAGGCTCTTTTAATTTCTTCATCAGATGCATCTTTTTTAACGCCTAATACTTCATAGTAATCTTTTTTATTCATTACCTAGCACTCCTTTTTGTGTTAAATACATAAATTCATTTAGTTCTCTATCAAATTCTTTAAATGCTTCATCAAATGTAGATTCTTTAGTTAAATCAACACCAGCTATTTTTAAAGAAGACACAGGATCAACAGTACATCCTAGTTTTAAAAATTCCATATATTTTTCTAAAGACCCAGCTTTTTTATTATATAAATCTGTGGCAATTTTTAAAGCTGCAATATATCCTGTTGAATATTGATATACATAGAAATTATAGTAAAAATGAGGTATTCTAGACCATTCATATTTTATTTCATCATCAATAATGACCTTGTCACCATAATATTTTTTATTTAGTTCATAATATGTTTTATTTAAATAATCTACGCTTAATACTTCGCCTTTTTGTTCAGCTTCATGAATTATTTTTTCGAATTCAGCAAACATTGTTTGTCTTACAACTGAACCTTTAAATTGTTTAATTAAATTACCATAAATTGATAATTTCTCATTTTTATCTTTTGTTGTATCAATAATATATTTATTAAGTAGTATTTCATTTACTTGTGATGCAACTTCAGCAACAAATATGGAATACTCAGCATTACTAAATGTATTTTCTTTATCAGCATAATAATACTGCATAGCATGACCTAATTCATGAGTGATTGTTGATACATCATGAATCTTACCATCAAAGTTAGAAACAACATATGGATGTGTTTCATAGCAGTGCGTGCAGTATGCTCCGCCTCTTTTATTTTTATTTGGATATACGTCTATCCATCTTTCATTAAAGGCTTTTTCAATAATGCTTACGTATTCGTTTCCCATAACACTTAAAGATTTTATAACTAAATCTTTAGCTTCATCATAAGAATATTTTTTTTCATATTCTTTTACTATAGGAGCACCGCTATCATATAAATGAAAGTCTTTTAATTTCAATACTTTTTTAAGTACGTCCCACTGTTTATGAATAGTATTAATATTCTTATTAATAGAATCTAATAAAGTATCATAAACTTTAGGATTAATATCATTACTATCAAGTGATCTTTCTAGTGCAGAATTATATTTTCGTACATCAGCAATTAAATTATTTGCTTTAACATTTCCGTTAATTAATTCAGCATTTGTATTAACAACGCTTTTAAATCCATCATAGAATTGTTTAAAAGCTTTTTTTCTTACATTTCTATTTTTATGTTCTGTTAAAGCATAATATAAAATATCATTTAATTCTTCTTTTTTACCATCATATGTTATTTTACCAAATTTTAAATCAACATCAGTCAATTTTGTATAAGCGTCCTCAAAAATACCGTATGGAGCAGTAAGTTTAGATATAATATATTCTTCTTTTTTAGATAGAACATGATTTTTAGTTCTAAAAATATTCTTTAGAGTTACTTCATATTTTTTGAGTTCACTATATTTTTTATATAACTTTTCAACTACACTATAATCATTTTCAAGTAATTCTGGAACAATATATGAAGCCATAGAATTATAATCATGAAATAACTTTATTACTTTACCTAAATACTCATTGTATAAACTCACTCCTAAATCAAAATCATTATTTAGGTGAGCATAAGTATATAATCGTAATAATCTTCTAGAGATTTTTTCATCAAGAGATAAAGCATCAAATAAATTATTACTTTCTAGTAATTTATTATTATATTTTGATATCTCACTTATAATTTTTGATACACTTTTTAATTCAGTTTCAAATTCTTTATCGCTTTTAAAAAGTGAAGTTGTATCTATTTTATATTTTTCTTCAATTTCATTCCTTGTTTTCATATGTTTTGTTCCTATCTAATCAAAATTAAGGTTCTAGTTTTCTAGAACCTATAATTTATTATATCACTATTTTTCTTCGTAAGATGCTTCTTGAACATCATCATCTTTTTTGTCTTCAGATCCTGATGTTTCAGTAGATGCACTATCTTGATTTTTCTTAGCAGCTTCTTCATAAACTTTAGTTGCAAGTTTCATAGCTACTTCATTTAAGTCTTTAGTTTTAGTTTTGATATCTTCAATATCAGAACCTTCTAAAGCCTTTTTAAGATCTTCAATTTTAGATTCAGCATCTTTAACATCATCTTTATCAGCTTTGTCACCTAAGTCTTTAATAGCTTTTTCAGTAGCAAAGATCATAGAGTCAGCTTCATTTCTTGCATCGGCTTCTTCTTTTCTCTTTTCATCTGCTTCTTTATTAGCTTCTGCTTCTTTCATCATTTTATCAATTTCTTCATCAGTTAAGTTAGTAGATGATGTAATTGTAATAGATTGTTCTTTATTAGTTCCTAAATCTTTAGCTTTAACATTAACAATTCCGTTAGCATCAATATCAAATGTAACTTCGATTTGAGGAATTCCTCTTGGAGCTGGTGGAATATTAGTTAATTGGAAGTTTCCTAAAGTCTTATTATCTGAAGCCATTGGTCTTTCACCTTGTAGAATATGGATGTCTACAGCAGGTTGATTATCAGCAGCAGTTGAGAATACTTGTGATTTACTTGTAGGTATTGTTGTATTTCTAGGAATTAATATAGTCATAACATTACCTAAAGTTTCAAGACCAAGTGAAAGTGGTGTTACATCTAGTAAAACGATATCTTCAACTTCACCAGTTAAAACTCCACCTTGAATAGCAGCACCCATAGCAACTACTTCATCAGGGTTAACACCTTTAGATGGTTCTTGACCTAATTCTTTTTTAACTAATTCTTGGATATATGGAATACGAGTTGATCCACCAACAAGAATTACTTTATTAATATCTTTAGCTTCAAGTTTAGCTTCTTTTAAAGCATCTTTAACAGGTTTAAGTGTTGAATCAAATAGATCACGACATAAATCTTCAAATTTAGCTCTTGATAAAGATACTTCCATATGTAAAGGTCCTTCATCAGATTGAGTTATAAATGGTAAAGAGATTTGTGCAGTTGTCATACCACTTAAATCTTTTTTAGCTTTTTCAGCAGCATCTTTAATTCTTTGCATTGCCATCTTATCTTTTGATAAGTCAACACCATGTTCTTTTTTGAATTCTTCTACTAAGTAATCAGAAATCTTAGCATCGAAGTCATCTCCACCTAAATGGTTATTACCAGATGTTGCTTTAACTTCAAATACACCATCACCTAGTTCAAGGATTGAAACATCAAATGTTCCACCACCTAAGTCATAAACTAGAATAGTTTGTAACTTATCTTGTTTATCAAGACCATATGCTAGAGCTGCTGCAGTTGGTTCATTGATAATTCTTTCAACTTCAAGTCCTGCAATTTTACCAGCATTTTTAGTTGCTTGTCTTTGAGCATCGTTAAAGTAAGCTGGAACTGTAATAACAGCTTTAGTTACTTTATCTCCAAGATAAGCTTCTGCATCAGCTTTTAATTTAGAAAGAATCATAGCAGAAATTTCTTCTGGAGTATATTCTTTTCCATTAGCTTCTACTTTTTCTTTAGTACCCATCTTTCTTTTGATAGATGAGATAGTATTTTTTACGTTTGTTACAGCTTGTCTTTTAGCTGTTTCACCAACCATTGTTTCTTCACCTTTGAAAGCAACAACAGATGGAGTTGTTCTATTTCCTTCTGCATTTGCAATTACTTTAGGTTCTCCACCTTCAAGAACTGCAACACATGAGTTTGTTGTACCTAAATCGATACCAATAATTTTTGCCATATATTAATCAAATCCTTTCTTTTATTCACTTACTTTGACCATGGCAGGTCTTATAACTTTATCATTATAGATGTAACCTTTTTGTAGTACTTCAACTACTTTTCCTGGTTCAACACCTTCTACTTTCTCAGTTAATACTGCATTTTCTTTATTTGGATCAAAATCTTCATTTAAACAAATAATTTCATGAACATTTTTACTATTTAAAATGTTCACTAAATTTGTATAAATCATTTTAAATCCTTCTAAGAACTTAGATAGTTCATCAGTTAAATTAGTATCATCTAATTTAATTGCTCTTTCAAAATTATCTACTATGTTAAGTAGTTCTTTAATAACTTCTTCACCATCATATTTATAAGCTTTAGATAACTCTTCTTCAGCTCTTCTTTTCATATTTTGATAATCAGCAGTTATTCGAAGTAACTTCTCATTTAGTAGTGTATTTTGATTTTTTAGAAGTTCTATTTCTTCAGCATGTTTATCTTTCTTTTTATGCTTTTCTTTAACTTCTTTAGCAGTATCTTCTACTTTTACTTCTTCATTATTCACTTTCTGAATCACCACTTTCTAAGTCCTCTATATATTTATTGATGTAATCAAGAAGCCCAACAACTCTATCATATTCCATTCTTTTTGGCCCAACGATAGCAATTGTTCCTTCTTCACCTTTTACATGATATTTTGATTTAATAATAGTTACGTCATCATCAAATTCATTTTCATCACCAATATATATCTTTATATCATTTGAATCTGATGATTCATCAATTTTTTTAATTAATGATTCATCATCAAATTTATTAACTAATTTCTTAATATTTTTAGCATCTTGATATTCAGGTTGATTAAATATCTTTGATTTACCAGATATGTGAACATTTGATGAATTTTTAATAAAATCATTAAATGCATCATAGAAGATGCCATATACTTTTTCGTATTGATCTATCTGTTTTGAAATAATTGGTTTTATTTCAAACTCTAATCTTTCATTTACTTCATCAATTGGAGTTCCAAATAACATTTTATTAATTATTTCACTAGTTTTAACAACTTCTGCAATATCAATTGTTA
Organism: Bacilli bacterium; assembly: GCA_017548925.1. GTDB lineage: Bacteria > Bacillota_I > Bacilli_A > RF39 > UBA660 > RUG13160. The sequence continues at coordinate 544,604 of JAFYYX010000001.1, read as the reverse complement.
CATCAACACTAAATTGTTTACTTTCAACAATTCCTTTATCAGTACATACAAGAGCAACAACTTTATTATTACCAAGTGGAATAATTGATACTTGTTGTAGTAAATTTTCTTTGGAACTTTTACCAAGAACTATACTTGTATAATTAGTTAAATCACTAATCATATCCATACATTTATTAATTGCATCAGATAGCTGTAAATCTTTATTAGAAAAGATAGTTTGTAAATTCAAAATATCTTCTCCTGATAATTCTTTTGGTTTCATTAGATTATCTACATAATATTTATAACCTTTTTCACTTGGTACACGACCAGATGATATATGATTCTTTTCAATATAACCTAAACCTTCAAGAATAGCCATCTCATTACGTATAGTTGCAGATGAACAATTAAGTTTTTCACATAGCGCTTTACTACCAACAGGTCTTGCTGTTTTAATATAAGATTCAACAATTTCTCTTAGTAGTTTGTTTTGACGTTCTTCCAACATCATCACCTCATTTTAGCACTGCAACTTTTCAAGTGCTAATATCATTTTATCACAATTTTAGCACTTGTCAATATGTGAGTGCTAATTTATTTACAAATTAAAATAAGCTTTCTTTATAAGCTTATTTTATAATACTATTTTATTTAGTTTTTTAGTTATTATTCCTACTTCTTACTTTATTAGCATCAAGTTTTTCACTAACAAATACACTACCTTGAAATAAATATTCATTATAACTATTTAGTTCTTCTGTCATATTTGGATTCCAGTAATCATCACATAACTTTAAGAAATCTTCATATGTACAATTATTGCTTGCAAAAGGAAATAGTAAAGTAGATGATTTAAATGCTTCTCCGTTTAATATAACTTCATATAACTCATAATGATCAGGTAATTTGTGGCTCCAATATTCAAGCGATTCTATATCACAAAAATACATACAATTAAATCTACTTATTAGTTCAGGATATTTTTCAGATCTACGTAACTCTAACATTTTTTCTGCTTTAGTAAACGCAAAATTAATATCATTAGCCATTGAATAGTATTCTATTTTCTTATTTATTAAAGGTGTATTAGTATCAATTGGCTCTATACCACTACATATATAATTGCGATAATCTTCATCAACACTAAATTTATTTCCAACTACCCAATTGTTATTTTTTCTTCTTCCATCTCTAAAATGATATAAAGTTGTATTTACAAGTTTCATTATTATGCTCATCTCCAAAACAGTATTACCATTTTATAATAAATTTTATGATAGTGCAATAAAAAAGAGCAATTATTCTTGCTCTTCTAAATTAAGTTCAATCTTATCGATTGAATAATCTTTTTCAACATCACTTATTTTTAAATTTTCAATAAATAATGTTGCTTTAAAATCCTTAATAGATTTATTAATAGCTTCTTTAAGTTCACTATTTAAACTTAATTCTAAATTCTTAATAGGTGTTTTTAAAGATAAGTTATTATTAGACTTTTCTCCTCTTGCTTGACTTATAATATCAACTATTTCATCACCTATTTTAGCTTCTTTATCAAAATTATATTCAAGTTCTTTTATTCTTGTTAAATGAATTGATTTTTCATCCTTATATAATTCTTGATATATTTCTTCCGTAATAAATGGGAAGAAAATACTAAAGTCTTGTAAAAGTTTATATAAAAGCATATAAACAGTTTTTTGTCCTGAGTATCTTGGAGTATCGCCGAATTCTTCAGGTCTATATAATCTGTGTTTAACTATTTCAATATAGTTATCACAGAAATTCCAGAAGAATTTTTCTAAGTGATTTAGTGCAAGTCCCATTTCATAGTTATCAAGATATTTAATATATCCTTTTTCCATTTCTTCAAATTTACCTATAATCCATTTATCAATATATTCGAAATCTGTAAATTCTTTATCTTTAAAATCAGCTAAATGCATCTCAATAAATTTAGACACATTCCAAATTTTATTAATTAATTTTCTACCTCTTTGAAGTGTTTCTTCACTAAAGATAATATCTGTTCCAAGTCTACCTGAACCAGCCCAGTATCTAATAACATCAGCAGAATAATTATTAATTAAATCCATTGGTTCAACTTTACTATTACCTTTAGATTTACTAATTTTTTCTCCTTTATCAGCCATAACAAATCCTGAAATCATTACATTATCCCAAGGTCTTGTTCCAAAGTGATAGAAACTTTTAACGATAGTATAGAAATCCCATGTTCTTATAATTTCTGATGCATTTGTTCTAAGACTCATAGGTTTTAAAAAGTCTTCATAATTGTTTTCTTCACCATATCTCATATTAATAAGAGGTGTTACTGAAGAAGTTGCCCATGTATCCATTACATCTGTTTCTGGAACAAATTCATTACATCCGCATTTTGGACATTTATCAGCTGGTGCCTTATCAGAAAGTGGATTTACTGGTAAATCTTCTTTTCTTGCAAAAATAGGTTCTCCACAGTCTTTACAATACCAAACAGGAAATGGTACACCAAAATATCTTTGTCTTGAAATACACCAATCCCAAGCTACATTATTTACCCATTCATCATATCTTGCGTGCATATGATCTGGATACCATTTAATTTCATTACCTATTTTAATAAAGTCTTCTTTATGATTCATAATATCAATGAACCATTGTTTCATTACTGAGTATTCTACTTCTTTTCCACATCTTTCATGTGTTTGTACTTCATGTTCAAGTTCTTCTTGTTTAACTAAATATCCAGCTTCTTTAAAGTCTTCTATAATTTTAGCTCTAGCTTCTTTAATTTTTAAACCACCATAATTTTTAACTGAATCAACAATTCTACCATCATCAGTAAAAATATATTTAAGTGGTAAATTATATTTTTTCCACCACTCAATATCAGTTTGATCACCAAATGTACAGCACATAACAACGCCAGTACCTTTATCAATGGCTACTTTTTCATCTGCTAAAATTGGTACTTCAATATCAATTACTGGAATGTGTGCTGTTTTTCCAATTAAATGTTTATGCTTTTCATCTTCTGGATTAACAAATACACAAACAATTGCTGGTATAAGTTCTGGTCTTGTTGTTGCAATTGTAAATGTTTCACCATCAGTTGTTTCATAGTTTAAATAATTAAACATTGTTTTAATTGTTTTAGTTTCAAGCTCTGCTTGAGCAATTGATGTTAAACATTCATTACACCAAAGAGCTGGTGATTCTTTATGATAACAATGTCCTTTTTCAATTAAATCTAAAAATGATAATTGACTAATTTTAATTGTTGATGGGCTTACAGTTTTATAGTACATTTTCCAGTCAGTACTAACGCCCATTTTACTAAATAAATCTTGAAAATCACTTTCATATTTATCAGTAGTTTCATAACAAAGTTTAGAGAATTCTTCTCTTCCTATTTCAGCAGCTTTTTTACCTTGCTCTTTTTCTACTAATCTTTCTGATGGAAGACCATTATCATCAAAACCAAATGGATAAAATACATTAAATCCTTTTAATCTTTTATATCTTGCCATCATTTCAGCTTGAGAATATGAAAAGATATGACCAATATGAATTTTACCATTAACTGTTGGTGGAGGTGTATCTATTGAATATACCTCTCTTTGATCTGGTTTAAATTCATATACATTATTTTCTTTCCAATAATCCATCCATTTTTGTTCTTTTTCTTTAAAATCATATTTTTTATCTAACATAATTATTCCCTCTTCTTTTATTTAGTTCCAGTTGAACCAAATCCACCTTGATCACGATCAGTCTCACTTAATTTATCAACCTCATTAAAAGTAACATTTAAATAAGGCATTATAACCATTTGTGCCACTCGATCCTTATTTTCAATAACTTGAACTACTTTAGAATCATTATATAAAGGAAGCATTAATTCTCCCCTATAATCACTATCAATTACCGCTGTGCAGTTTGCTGGTCTTAAATTTCTTTTAGCAGCCATGCCACTTCTTGCAAAAATAGCTCCAAAGTATCCTTTTGGTATTTCAACAGAAATTCCAAATTTAATCATGACTGATTCTCCAGGATTAATAGAAATATTTTCTTCTTCTAAACATGCGTATAAATCATAACCAGCAGAATCTTCAGTTCCCCTTGTTGGAATTATAGCGTTTTCATTTAACTTTTTAATATTAATTTCCATAATATTCACCTCTTATAAAAAATAAAAAAGACTCATCCTATAAGGACGAATCTTTCGTGGTACCACCTTAATTTGTAACATACTTAATATATATTACCTTAATAGTCTTAATGCGACCAAACAATATATTTTACTATTATTTCAAATATATAACTCCCAAGCTACCTTCTAATTAATACTTTATTAGCTTTCACCAAATACTAACTCTCTTTTTAAAAGTAATTAATTATACTCCTCTTGTTCTTCGTTTTTCACTTGATATTATAATAAATTAGTTTCTATAAATCAATAGTTTTTACTAGTTCATCATCTTCATAGATTTCAAGTTGATATGAACTATTTACAACGGCATGGAATTTAGTTGATGAAGTATTTAAACGATATTCAGCAACTAATTTATTGCCATTTTTAAAATCAAATAATCTATAGACATGATCTTCAGTTACAACACCAACAAAGTTTTTAACAAGTTCTATAAAAATACGTTTACCACTTACATACTCTGTTAGTTCAGTATTATTGTTGAAGTTAAAGATATGATATTCTCCATTTGCTGTCCTTGTTATAATATATGAATCATTATAATCAACAATTTGTGCATTATATGTAAGAGTTATTGTTACAACATTATTATCTGTTACAAAAGATGAATTTTGTTTAGTTAAAATATAATTATCTTTTGTTTTAACATACTCAATTAATGTATATTCAAATGGTACTAATTCTTTTACATCATCATTTACTTTAATAATTGAGTATTTATCTTCTTTATTTTTTGCAACGAAATTATTATTACTTCCAACAACAATATTTTTATATGTTTCTTTTACTTTCTTTTCAGTTATATCAAATAATACAACATTATCTGTTCCATCAACTATAAATAAATATTTATCATTAATTGTTGATGTTCCACTTAATATGTAACAATCATTTGTTGTACACTTATAACCTTGAATTTCTTTATCTGTTGGTTTTGGATCTGGGTCTGGATTAGGATTAGGATTTGGTTTAGGATCGTTATTATTGTTATTATCAGTACTTTTTTTATTTGGATTATAGTATCCAGCAAAATGGTTAGTAGTTCCAAATATAGCAAGACCAATAAATATAACAGCTACAACAATAATTCCATTTAAATAAACTTTATTGCTCATTTAAAGCTCCCTCCTATTCTTTTAATAATCCATTTTCATCAAATGTATATTCTTTATTATTTTCTCCATCTGTAATATTAATTATGTAACCTAACTGTGATGCTGATACTTTAAAGTAATTAGCATCTTTCCATGAATCAGCATTTTTAATTTTTACAGGGCTTTGAAGTACATTAACAGAAGGATTATTGTATTTATATATACCTAAGTTATTATCAATAATTCCAACATAATAATTACTTGCTAGATATATATATGCATACATATTTGTATCTACTTTTTCACCATTATAGTTAAATAGCGAATAACCAGAAACTGATTTTCCTAAACAATAGTTTTCATTATAAGAAACAATTTTTATACCAAAATCTTTAGTTAAAGCATTACCTGATTGATTATATAGTGAATATGATCCATTTTCTTTTTTAACTAGGAAGTATTCGCCTTCCTTTTCAATTGATGCATATTCAAAACTAAGTACGACATCAACACTTTGATTATTGATTCTAAGTAAGCCATATTGATTATTTTTATTTTTAGCAATTACATAAGCACCATTAATACTTTTAACTGATTCTTTATCACTTGTTAAATCATATGCTTCAACATCATTGTATGGGCCTAATTTTTTATTAGCAACTAAGTCATATAAATAAATATTACCAGTTGAAAGTGAATCTTTTATAAAGACATATCTATTATTTAAAATAGCAATTTTACCAGATGCAACACCACTAGTCATATCATTATTAGACATTGATACAGAAGTTGCTATATCACATAAATCAAATGAGCCTGGGTTATTTCTATTTTTACATGTATATTTACCTATTAAAGCAGTTTTTTCAGGGTTAGAATAAAAATATAAAATACCATTATAATAATTTAAATATGCATGATCTTTATTAGCGTTTGCTTCTTTTATAGAAAGTGAATCAATAGCTTTTCCTCTTGTTATAGTAATATAATCATCATTAGTTGAGATTTCAAAAGCTATATCATTAGATATTAACTGATTATTTGCATCAAAAGTATATGTTCTATTAAATGTATTTGATGTTAATGCAATAGGCACTTCATTATATTTAGTTCCTACTTTATCATAAACATAAACACCATTATCTAAAACAGCAGCATAATATTCATTATTAAGTTTTATAAATAAATAACTTTGACTTTGAAGTTCATTATCATCATAATCATAGATTTTATATTTGTTTTCTCCATCTTTAGTAACAATGTACTGATCATTATATTCAACTATTTTTTGATTTAAACCACCACTAAGTAGTTTTTCAGTAAAATCTGAAATATAGTACTTGCCATTTTTTAGAAGAACAACATATTTATTAGCCATGTCACTATTAATCATACCAACATAGTCATATACAAAATTAATTAAAACTTTAGGTTCATCACCTGATAAGTCAATTACACCATATTTATTATCTAAATCTTTTAAAACAACAAAGTTTTTATTTATTGATGATTCTTTAACAAGTTTATATTCGTCATGATTAGTTTTATTTTTTATGCTATATAAAACCATATCATCATCTAAGCCTTTTTTATTATCAACGATAAAAACATAATTGTTGTTAACAATTTTAGCTCTTCTATCAAGTTTATTACCAGATTCATTTAAATAAATATCTCCTGTAAAATCATCCTCATTACTTTGAAATGCAACATAACATTTCTTTTGATCTTGATTCTTACATTTATACTTACCAATTTCGTTATTATCAGAATCCATAAAAACAAGAGTTCCGTTTTCATAACGATAAAAATCATTTTCAACGATAACATCAGGTGCTTTCTTAGCTGGTTTTTTATTATCTTTTTTATTAAAGAAAATAATACCAACAACAGCTAAAAGAATAACTAATACAAATAAAAGAATGATAATTAATTTCTTTTGTTTTGATAAATTAGTCCACCAAGATTTAATTTTTGAAAATGGATGAAATCCCTTTTTCTTTTTATCTTTTTTAATTTTTGCAGATTTTTTTTCTTTTTTGGAACTATCTTTTTCTACGTCAGATAAAACTTCAACAGGATGAGTAAAATCTACAACCTCGTTTTTTTCACGTATAACATTTTGTTCTTTTGTACTTGAATCTTCTTCAACTTGAAAAATAATTGTATCTTCTAAAGATTCAATTTTTTCATCATTACTATGTCCCACGAGCAACCACTCCTATTATCAATAGCATTATATCATAATATCTAAAATAATATCAATTAAATTAAAAAGAAAAAGAACAATTTAATTGTTCTTTAATCTTTTAAATTATTCTAATAAGAATTTCATTCATGATATATAGTTTTTTAGGATTTATATATAAATAATTATCCTTAATAATAAGCATTTTTTCTTTAACCAATTTTTTAATTGATTCATTATTTTCTAGGTTTTCATTATATTTTAAAAACCAAGCGTTTAAATCAATTCCCTTAAGTAATCTTAAACCAAGCATTAATTTATTTTTCTTTTCATCTTCAAGAGAAACAAGTTCTTTAGTTTTAGTGTAATTACCATCTAAATACTTAGTTAAACTTCTAGTATTTTCGTATCTTACTTCATGTAAGTAACCACAAGCACCTAAACCAAAACCATAATATTCTCCATTAAGCCAGTAAACTAAATTATGTTTTGCATATTTATTTGGTTTTGAATAATTACTTACTTCATAGTGTTCATAACCTGATTTTTCTAAAGTTTTTTTAATTAATTGATACATATCATATTCTGTATCATCATCAACAGTTTCTTTATAGTGAATATTTATTTTAGTATTAGGTTCTAATATTAAACTATAAGCACTAATATGGTCAGGTTTTAGTTTTATTATTTTTTTAATATCATCTTTAGTTTTATCAATTGTTTCATTTGGTAGCGCGTACATAAAATCAACATTTATATTATTAAAACCTTTACTTCTTGCTATTCTAATAATTTTATCTGCTTGATCAAATGATGCTTCTCTACCCATTAATTTTAATTTATCATTATCAAATGATTCAATACCAATACTAAGTCTATTAACTCCAATATTTTTTAAATATGTTAAATAAATATCATTTAAATCTTGAACATTAGCTTCAAAAGTAATTTCACAGTTTTTAGAAATATTAAATATATCAATTATATCTTTTAATTTTTCTAGTTCTTTAATATTTAGTGATGATGGTGTTCCACCACCAATATAAAGAGTTTTAATTTCTTCTCCCTCATATCTTTCTTTAATTTCTTTTTCAAGGGCATCAAGATATTTAGGAACCCATTTTTTTACATAAAACATCTTACAAAAATCACAGTAAGAACAAATTGATTTACAAAATGGTATATGTATATATACAGATTTAGCCATAATTAATCACCACTTAATACAGCAAGGAATGCTTCTTGTGGTACTTCAACTGAACCAACCATTTTCATTCTCTTCTTACCTTCTTTTTGTTTTTCTAGAAGTTTTCTTTTTCTTGATACATCTCCACCATAACATTTAGCTAGAACGTTTTTCTTCATAGCGGAAATATTCTCACGAGCAATTATCTTGCTTCCAATAGATGCTTGAATTGGAACTTGAAACATTTGTCTTGGAATAATTTCTCTTAATTTTTCAACAATGGTTTTACCACGATTATATGCAAAATCTTTATGAACAATTATGCTTAAAGCATCAACTTTTTCTCCATTAAGTAAAATATCCATTTTAACTAAATCAGATTCTAAATAGCCACATACTTCATAATCAAAAGATGCATAACCTTTAGTTGATGATTTCAATTTATCAAAAAAATCATATACAATTTCCGAAAGTGGGATTTCATAGTGAATGTTAACTCTTTCTTCGTCAATATATTCTAAAGATTTATAAATTCCTCTTTTATTTTGACAAAGCTCCATAATAGGACCAATATACTCTGATGGTACAATTATATTTGTATATATATAAGGTTCTTCAATAGATTTAATATAAGTTCTATCAGGCATTTTATTTGGAGAATCTATTTCTAATACTTCACCATCAGTTTTAGTTACTTTATAAATAACTGATGGACTTGTTGCAATTAGTCCTATACCAAATTCTCTTTCAATTCTACTCATAATTATTTCCATATGAAGTAGGCCTAAGAATCCTGTTCTAAAACCAAATCCTAAAGCATCAGATGTTTCTGGCTCAAATGTTAAAGCTGCATCATTTAGTTTAAGTTTATTTAAAGCTTCTTTTAAATCTTCAAATAGATTTGGTTCTATTGGAAATAAACCTGAATAAACCATTGGTTTCATTGGTTTATAACCAGATAGTGGTTCAGATGCTTGATTGTTAGTTAAGGTAATTGTATCACCTACATTAACTTTTGAAATATCTTTAATACTTGCACATATCCAACCTACTTCTCCAGAATATAAAGCATCTTGTTTTACTTCATTTGGAGTTCTAATACCAAGCTCTATAATTTCAAAGTTGCTTTTGTTTGCCATCATAGTAATATCATCTTTAACTTTGATAACGCCATCAACAACTTTAACTAAAAGGATTACTCCTCTATATGGATCAAAATAGCTATCAAAAACTAAAGCTCTTGTCTTTTTAGAATCATCAGCTTTTGGTGGTTCTATTCTTTCAACGACTGCATCAAGAAGTTCTTTAACACCTTCACCTGTTTTACCACTACAAAGAAGAATTTCTTCATCTTTAAAACCAAGAACTCTTTTTAACTCCTCTTTTACTTTTGGAACATTTGCATTTGGTAAATCAATTTTATTTATAACAGGGATTATTTTTAAATCATTATTAAGGGCCAAATATAAATTAGCAAGAGTTTGAGCTTCAATACCTTGAGCTGCATCAACGACTAAAATAGCCCCTTCACAAGCAGCAAGTGATCTTGATACTTCATAAGAAAAGTCTACATGACCTGGAGTATCAATTAAATTAAGTAAATATTGTTCATTATTATATTTGTATTTAAGAGAAACGGCATTAAGTTTAATTGTAATTCCTCTTTCTCTTTCTAGATCCATATTATCTAAGAGTTGATCTTTCATATCATGTTTACTAACAGCACCAGTTATTTCTAAAATTCTGTCTGCTAATGTTGATTTTCCATGATCAATATGGGCTATAATACAAAAATTTCTGATTAAATCTTTTTTCATATTTAACACCAAAAACATTATACCTTATATTAGTAATTTTTTAAAGATTTACCAAAATAAATATTTAAATATATCTTTTAATCCTTTAGAACCAGATACGAGAGCTTTACCAAAAGAATATGTTAATGCATTACCTGCTTTTGTAACAAAATTCGAATAATCTTCATCTTTTTTTATGTAACCATCTTCTTTAATAGCTACTCCGTTTTCTACATCTTTTTCAAATTTATTTAATTCTTTACTAGTAAGAATGGTATCTTTTCTTATTTTAGATGGATAATATCCACTTTCAAGTGCTATATAAAAAGCTATAAATATAATAAATAAAATAATTAATAATTTAAAAAATGGATGCATTTTTTCTTTACTTGATTCCACTATTTATTTCCTCCTTTATATAATCTATTAATACTTCAGATAAAACATTTAAAGTATTATAAACTTCTTCCATTGAATTATTTTCACCACCTACTTCAATTAGAATTGATCTTGGTGAAAAATCTTGATTATATACTCCATTAACTTTTTTACCTTGTTTTTGAAGAATTCCTTTAGATATTCCTTTAACTTTTAAGTTCATTCTTTTATTTAACTCTTCAGCAAATTTTTGATTTTCTAAATAACTAGGGTTTTCTAAACCGATTAAAAATAACGTTTTCGCATAACATTTATTTTCACTGCAAAAAGTTGTATATTCATAAGAACCAGCATCTCTATGAATATCAAAAAAATATTTAAGTGTATTATTATTTTTATAGGTATCTTCAATATAATATCTTGATACTTTATAAGATGATCCATAAGACCAACCATTTTGAGATAAAACTTCATTTATACTTCTATTTTCAAATATTGATGGTAAATCATTTTTATTAAAACTTTCATTTAAGTATTTTGAAGCATGCATTACTGTTGGTTTATATGATTCATTTTTAACTAAATACTTTTCAGTTTGATGAGTGTTATATATATATATTATTGGTGATGCATTTTTTTCTTCTTTTAAAACGAATATTTCATCATTTTTATTATTTATAGAGTTTAGTGAAAGTGATGCACTACTAGTATTTTTTAAATAATTTTTTTTAATATAACTATTTGATTTTAATATAATTATTTGTTTTAAATATTTACTATTTTGCATAAATAGTATTAATAGAAATATTAAAAATAGTTTTATGAAAAATGATATGTTTTTTCTTAGTTTTAATTTCTTTTTAAACCTTTTATTCATATTTATCACCTTGATTTAAATATACAATTCAAAGTATAAGAATTATGTCGCATTAGGAAATTAATTAATAATTATTAAATTAAGTTGCAAATCAAACCTAAATTTGGTAGAATTATTACTGAATTACAGGAAGGAGTTCGAATTATGGCTAATATTAAGAGTTCTAAAAAAGCTGTAAAGACTATAGCTAAGAAAACTGAAAATAATCATGAATTAAAAGCTACAGTTAAAAATAATATTAAAAATTGTGATAAAGCTATTGCATCTGGAGATAAAAAAGCAGCAACTGAATGTTTAAAGAATGTTCAAAAAAATATAGATAAAGCTGTAAGTAAAGGTTTTATTAAATCTAATACTGCTGCTAGAGAAAAATCTAGATTAAATGAAAAAGTAAAAAATATGAAGTAAACAATTGTTTACTTCATTTTTTAATGATAAAATTACAAATAGAAAGTGTGTGAATGTATATGAAAAAATATATATCTTCAATTATATGTCTACTACTTATTGTATACGTTGCTGTTAGATATAATTCTATCGTTACATTTGCAACTAATTTTTTTACCAATAAACAAGATTTAATTATTTTATCTGGAAATGAATATACGAAAAATAATGATTATTTATATGTTCAAAGAAGTAAGAATTTTACTCCCCTTTCAAAGCAAGATATATTAAATATTTATTACAGCATTATAAATAATCACTGGGAAACATTTACTTTTTACTGTCCTAGTGAATATGAAAGCTGTACTGATGATATAACAAAACTAAGTGAAGATTCAGTAACTCTTTCTAATATAAATAATTTTGTTCATCCATATAATAGTTTTGAAAGTATTAAAACAAGTGTTGATACTCAAGGAGAAATTATTGTTAAAGTTAACTATCTTTATACCAAGGATCAAATAAATTATATAAATAATGAAATTAATAATATAATTGAAAATAACTATAGTAATGATGTTGACATAAAAGAAAATATTAAGAAAATACACGACTACATAATTAATAACACAACATACGATGTTAACTATAAGGAAAATAAAGACAAATTTACTTTTAGTGCATATGGAACTTTAAAAGAACATCTAGCAACATGTAATGGATATTCTGATTTAATGGCAATAATACTTAATAAGCTTGGAATTGATAATTATAAAATTGCTTATAACCCTACAGGAGATACAAATGAAGATGGTCATGTATGGAATGCAGTTTATATTAATGACTCATGGCTACATCTTGATTTAACTTGGGATGATCCAGTTGGTGATGGGCAAAGTTATTTAAATCATAAATACTTTCTAGTTACAACAAGCGAAATGAATGAAGCTGATAGCGGTAGTATTCAAGTTAAAGAACATAATTATGATAAATATGTTTATCAAGAATTTTAAAAAGAACAACTAATAATTTAGTTGTTCTTTTTATTTATAATATCAATTACTTTATCAACAGTTTCATTAAAGTTTTCATAATTGGTTTCAACCCATATTGTTGGAACTTGATGGTTAAACCAAGTGTATTGTCTTTTAGCATATCTTCTTGAATTTTTCTTTATTAATTCTAAAGCTTCATCAAGTGATATTTCATTATCAAAATATTTAAACAATTCTTTATAACCTATTACTGTATCTAAAGCTTTACATTTAACCTTTTGATCATAGAAATATTTAGCTTCTTCAAGTAATCCTTCATCTACCATCTTATCTACTCTATTATTAATAATTCTATATAAGTTATCTCTATTTGTTGTTAAACCAATAAATATTACATCTTTATATAATAACTTAGATTTTTCATGAGAGATATCTTCTTTATTTAATAATCTTACTAATCTTTTTCGATTATTAACATGAACTTTTAATTCAGGATCTTTTTTCATAGCAAGTTCATATAATTCTTCATTAGTTAAATCATCATAATTATTAGTTTCTTTGTTTTCTTCATCGAGTTTATAGTCATATAAAGCTGCTTTTTGGTATAATCCAGATCCACCAACCATAATAATAGTTTTATCTTTATTTTCTTCAATTATTTTTCTTGCGTCTTTTTGATAATCATATATTGAATAATTATCTTTTAAGTTGCAGATATCAAATAAATAATGCTTGATACCTTCTTTTTCTTCTTCTTTTATTTTAGCTGTTGCTATATCCATTTTTTTATATACTTGCATGGCATCAGAATTAATAATTATTCCATTATATTTTTTTGCTAGTTCAACACTAAGTTTTGTTTTACCCACTCCAGTAGGCCCACATACAACAATTATCATGATTTAACACTTCCTATAAAAAAAGACTAGATTTTGTTTCTAGTCATCTTTTCTTAATTTACGTCTTAATTATAACATAGAAATTTTGTAAATTCAAGACTTGCATTATATACAAATATTATATATATTTATAATGCAAAAAAAGATTTTTACTTAGAATATTTTAAAAGGGAGTGGTTTATATAATAATTAAAAATCTAAAAAAAATCTATAGCTATACAAAAGGATATAGAAAGTACATGCTATTTTATATCATTTGTATACCTATTGTTACACTAATAAGTGTAATTGTACCTCTTTATACAGCTAAGCAGATCGTATTTGTAAACAATTCTTTATACAATGACTTAATTAGAGCAGCACTTATTATATTTTGTTTTGAAATAATGAGAAATCTAGTAAGACTAGTTTCATCACTTTCAATTGGACTATTTTTTAGAGAATCTCTTAGAACATTACAACTTAAATCTTTAGGTGCCCTACTCAATATTAAAAATAAAAACTTAGATACTTTACCAAGTGGTGTTATCATAGAAAGAGTTAATAATGATTGTTCAAAAATATCTGATGGAATTCCAGTTATAGTTGAACATTTAAGTGATATTATTTCAAATATAGGTATCGTTATAACCATATTCTTCTTAAACAAAATTTTATTTTCTTACCTACTACTTGGTTCTTTAATTATTTTCTGTATTAAACGTGTACGCATTAGAAAATGGTTTGAATTTGATAAGAAAATAAGAAAAGCAAATGAACATAGCACAAGTTTTATTTGTGAAATGATTAGAGGCATTAGAGATATAAAGGTTCTTAATGCAAACCAATCATTTTTAGACGAAGCTGATTCAAGAATAATTAGTAAAAACAAAATTACCTATAATGGTAGAAAAGTTTTAAGAAAATATGACTTTGTTTCTGGTAGTGTTCACGATATAATTAATCTTCTTTTAATATTCCTTGGCATTTATTTACTTAAAAATGATCTTGTAACAGTTACTGCATTTATTACTATCGAACTATATAAAGATAGAGTTTATAACATATTTAATGCTTATTCATCTTTACAAGAGTTCTTAAAAGATTTTGAAGTATCATCTACTAGAGTACTTGATATTATAGATGGTGATAAATATGAAAGAGAATCATTCGGTAATAAAGTTATTAAAAAAGCTCATGGAGATTTTGAATTTAAAAATGTTAAATTTAGTTATAAGGATAATATACCAGTATTAAAGGATTTATCATTTAAAGTTAAAGCTAACTCTACTGTTGCCTTTGTAGGTAAATCTGGTTCTGGTAAAACAACTATCTTTAACCTACTTGCAAAATTATATGATATTAATGATGGTGAGATTTTAATTGATGGCACTAATATAAATGAACTTACAGAACAATCAATTAGAGGTAACATGACAATCATTAATCAAAACCCATATATCTTTAATTTAAGTATTTATGATAATCTAAGAATTGTTGCTCCTAAAGCTACCAAAGAAGATATGATTGAAGCTTGTAAACTTGCTAATTTACATGAATTTATTATGAGTCTTCCAGAACAATACGAGACAGTTGTTGGTGAAGGTGGTATTACCCTATCTGGTGGTCAAAGGCAAAGACTTGCAATTGCTAGAGCTTTAATACAAAAAACTGAAATCATTTTATTTGATGAGGCAACTAGTGCTCTAGATAATGAAACTCAAGATGAAATTCAAAAAGCTATCGATAACATGAAAAATAAATACACAATACTTATTATTGCACATAGATTTTCAACAGTTATTAATAGTGATAACATTTACTTTATGGAAGATGGCGTTATTAAAGCATCTGGAACTCATAAAGAACTTCTTAAGAAATCTAAGTCATACAAAGAATTATATGAACTAGAATTAAAAAACAACCAGTAATGGTTGTTTTTTTATGTCATTGCTCTTTTAAACATTTTATCTAGATCATAAGATGAGAATTTAATTATTGTTGGTCTACCATGAGCACAGTTATATGGATTATCACATTCAAATAACTGATCAAGTAGTGATTTCATTGCTTCAATACTCATTGGAGTATTACCTTTAATACTCATTTTACAAGCAATAGATTGAATTAAACTTTCATTAAATTTTACTCTATCAACAATTTTTTTCTCTCCTACTATTAAATCAACAATCTTTCTTATTACTTCTTCCTCATGACCTTCAGAAAGCCATGTTGGTGTTTCTTTAAAGATTATGGTATTAATACCAAAATCTTCAACTATAAATCCTAAGTCAGTAATAATATCTATATTATCTTTAAGCGATATATACTCGCTTGGAGAAAGTTCAATTTGTATTGGAAATAGCATAGACATACGGTTTATATCTTTTTCTTCTATCATTTTTTTAACCATTTCATAGTTTACTCTTTCATGAGCAGCATGTTGATCAATTAAGTACATACCTTCATCATTTTGAGCAACAATAAATGTTCCATGAATAGAACCTATTGGTTCAAGATATAATTTTTTTAATTCTTCATTTTTTTCTTTTTGAGGATTTATCTCTTCAACTTTAGTAAAATCTAAAGTAATTTGTTCACTACTTTCCTCTTCATTACTACTATCAACTAAATCAAATGAATTTCTTGTATTAATAAAATCACTATTAACAACAAGTTCTTCATTTTCTTCATGAACATCTAAATTAATTTCAGGAACTAAATTAGTTACCTCCAAACTTTTTTTAATATTAGTTGTAAGTAGTTCACATAGTTCATATAACTTACTTATTTTAATATCTTGTTTAGTTGGATGAATATTTACATCAACAAGTGTTGGATCAGTAAATATATTTAAGAAAACTACTGGATATTTATTATCTGGTTTATGATTATAATATCCATCATTAATAGCTCTATTTATATCAATATTTTTAACACATCTATTATTTACAAATGTAATCATGTGACTGCGAGAAGATTTTAATATTTCTGGCTTACAAATAAAACCATTAATATCAAAATCATCAGATGTTACTTTAAATGGGATTAATCTGGTTGAAATAGTTGAGCCATATAATTCATGAATAACTTTAGCTAAGTTTCCACTACCACTTGTTCTAATAATATTTTTATCATTATTATAAAGCTCAAAAGATATACTTGGCATTGATAAAGCGAGTCTTTCAATATAATTTGTACAATTTGATAGTTCAGTAGTTTCACTTTTTAAATATTTTAATCTAGCTGGAGTATTATAAAAAATATTTTCAACATTAATACTTGTTCCAGGAGTTGCTTCACAGCTTCCTTCTTCAAGTAATTCTCCACCCTTTATATGAATCATGTATCCTTCATCATTAAATGTAGTTCGAAGTGTTACTTCTGATACACTAGCAATAGATGGAAGTGCTTCACCTCTAAAACCTAAAGTATTTATAAAGAATAAATCATCATCACGATAAAGTTTACTGGTTGCATGTCTTGAAAATGCAAGTTTAGCATCATCTTTATCCATACCTTTACCGTTATCAGATACTTTTACACCTTTAATTCCACCATCTTTTAAATCAACAACAATTTTAGTAGATTCAGCATCAATTGAGTTTTCAACTAATTCTTTAACGATAGAGGCACACTTTTCAATTACTTCACCTGCTGCTATCTTATTAGCTAAATTTTCGCTCATTACTTTAATTTTGCCCATAATTACCACCTAGAACATTGATGTTCTTACTTCAATATCATTAGTATCTAAATTAGTAATAAGATCACATGAATTTTTAATATTTATAAATCCATAACCATCAATTACTAAATCACTATTACCCTTTAATTTAAATTTATTATTAAGTTCTACTTCACTATTATATATTTTTTTAATATTTAAATCATTACTCATATAAAAAATAAAGCTATTATTTTCATTACAATTAATAATTATTTTGTTATTTATAGAAACACATTCGTTTTCTTTAACTTGTAATATTATTGGTTTTAAAAAACTTTTTGGATATAACTTATCATCAAATTCAAAGTTATTAATAAAACCAGGAGTATCAAAAACATATTTACTTTCATCTAATTTAATTTTAATTAGATCTAATGTTGTGTTAGGCATTAAACTGGTTAATATTGATGAATCTTTTTCATTAAGTTCACAAAGTTTATTAATGATTGTGCTTTTACCAGAATTAGTAAAACCACAAATATAATTATTTTTATTTTCCATTAATAAATTATTAATAATACGAACGTTATAGTTCTTACTTGCACTTACTAAAACAATACTTTCATTTATTAAATACGTTTCTTTAATCCAAGTTGTATACTTTTCTTTATTAATACTATTTGGAATATAATCAACTTTATTAATAATTAAAGATTTATTCTTAGTATTGATTTTTTTATAGATATCTATAACTTTATTAGATAAATTTAAAAAATCTGTAATAAACAAAACATTATCAGCATTCTTGTTAATTAAATTAATAATATCATCATTATTATATTTAAGTTCAATAACTTGTTTTTGGTTATAGTTTTTAAGTTTAAAACATCTTTCACAAAGTTTAGCATCTTTTTTAGGACTATAACCTACTTTAGCATTATCAGTATATTGTAAATTACTACCACAACCAGGACATATGTTAGTCATAATATTCCCCTTGAATTAAAAAGCCTTTTTTATTAAACTTTTTAATTAGTTTTCTTTCCCAAATACGATTAAATTTAGTTGTAATAGGTTCAACTGGACCAATTCTATTAACAAAAATTGATGTCATACCCATTCTGTTTGCACCAAAAACATCAGTCATTAGTTGATCACCAATAGCTGCTATTTGTTCTGGTTTATAATTATATATTTCAAGAATCTTTTTGTATTTTTTCTTAAGTGGTTTATGAGATGAATAAGCAACATCAACATTTAGTATTTGTTTAAATGGTCTTAATCTATTTTTTCCACTATTAGACATAATAATAAGTTTAAAATCACTTTGTATTTTAGCAAATAGATCTTTAATTTGTTTAGTTGGTTCTTTAGTTGTATATGGAACTAAAGTATTATCTAAATCAAATAAAATACATTTAATACCTGATTTTTTTAACTTCTTATAATTAATATCATAAATGCTTTTTTGATATACATCTGGAATAAAAATATCCATATTAATCACCTATCTAATTATATCATAATTTATATTCATAAAAAATAAATATTATATAGGAGTTATGATTAAAAATGCTTATAAATATTATTAATATAATTAAGAGTTTATTCTTTACTGTTGGAAGTTATTCAAATACAGTTTTTCCTGATCCACTTTCTCAAGAAGAAGAAAAAGATGCTATTTTTAAAATGTTAAATGGGGATAAAGAATCGAGAAACAAATTAATAGAACATAACTTAAGATTAGTTGCTCATATTGTAAAAAAGTATGAGGCAAAAGATAAAGATATTGATAATGATGATTTAATATCTATTGGTACTATTGGGTTAATTAAAGCTATAGATAGTTATAGTTTAGAAAAACAAACAAAGATTACCACATATGCAGCTAGATGTATTGAAAATGAAATTCTTATGTATTTTAGGTCAAATAAAAAAAATAGTAATGTTATTAGTTTAAATGATTATATAGGTTATGATAAAGATGGAAATGAAATCAATTTAATTGATGTTATTCCAGATAAATCCTTGGATGTTGTTGAAATACTTCATAATAAAGAAAATATTAGTAAACTAAATATATATTTAAAAGATTTAAATTCAAGAGAAAAAGAAATAATAATTAAAAGATATGGACTATATAACCAAAAAGAACAAACACAAAAGAAAATAGCAAAAGAACTTGGAATATCCCGCAGTTATGTTTCAAGGATTGAAAAAAGAGCGCTTACTAAGATTCTTCGCTCTTTTCTTAAAAACAATTCAGAACTATGATTAATAGTCTTCTTCAATACTATCTATAATATCAAGTTCATTCTCAACAGCTTGACGGAAACGTCTTTTAAAGTTAATAACTCTTCTTTTAAGCATATCAGCATCATTTTGTGCCTTCTCTGCTTTAATTAATGCATCATTTAAAATACGTGATGCATTTTTTCTTGCTTCATCTAAAATACTCTTAGATTCACTTCTAGCAACACTTCTCATATTATTTGATACTTCTTCTGCTGCTAGTATAGTTTTATTTAAAGTACTTTCTAAATTTTGATACTTAACTAATTCATTTTTTAAACTTTCTATGTCAGCATCTTTTTGTTTTAATTTATTAAGCATTTTTTCGTATTCAGATGTAACTTCATTAACAAACTTATTAACTTCAGCTTTGTCGTATCCCATAAGCGAATTTGTAAATTTTTCCACGCTTATATCACCAAGCTTTCTTAACGTTTATTTTTATTTAATTAATTTTCCCATTCGTAATCTTCGTCATCTTTTGATTTTGCTTTTTCAGAATCATCAGTTATTTTTCCTTGAACATTAACGTTTTTAGGAGTACAAAGGTAAATACCAACACCTATTTTTTGCATTGTACCACCAATTGCATAAATACATCCACTTAAAAAGTCAATAATTCTTTTTGCTTGATCAGATGTTACTCTTTTTAAATTAACAACAACACTATTTCTTGATTTTAAATGATCAGCAATTTGTTGACTTTCTGAATATGCACGTGGTTCTAAAAGAATCATTTTATTACCTGTTTTATCAGCTTCTTTTACTGCATCATCAGCTGATACATTATAGTAATCGTCTTCACCATTATTATTTATATTTTCTTCTTCATCAACGAATAACTTTTTTAATTTTTTTAATGCCATAATCGCATTCCTCCTATAGTATTCTATAGATAATTTTATCAAAGAAAAAGGAACTTTTCAATATATTAAATAAGAAAAAAGACTATAATGTAACAGCCTTTACAATATAGTCTTCTAAATCATTTATGTTAACTACTTCTTGCTCCATAGTATCTCTATTTCTTACAGTAACAGTATTATTATTTATTGTTTCATCATCAATTGTGATGCAAAATGGAGTACCAATAGCATCTGCTCTTCTATATCTTTTACCAATTGATCCAGATTCATCATATGAACAACTAAATTTTTTACATAATTCTGAATATATTTCAGTTGCTTTTTCTCCATGAATCTTTTTAACAAGTGGTAAGATATTTACTTTAACTGGAGCTAGTGCTGGATTTATTTTTAAAACTTCTCTTGTATCGTTTTCACCAATTTCTTCAACTTGATAAGAGTTAGCTAATATAGCAAGCAGTAATCTATCAAGTCCAACAGATGGTTCAATAACATACGGTAAATATTTTTCATTAGTTTCAGGATCTAAATATCTTAAATCTTCACCACTATGTTCTTGATGAACGCTTAAGTCATAATCAGTTCTATCAGCAATACCCCAAAGTTCTCCCCATCCCATTGGGAATAAGTATTCAATATCTGTAGTTGCTTTACTATAGAAAGCTAATTCTTCTTTTGCATGATCTCTCATTCTTAATTTTTCACTATCAAGACCTAGTGTTCTTAAGAAGTCCATACAATAATTTTTCCAGTAACCAAACCATTCTAGGTCAGTACCAGGTTTACAGAAGAATTCAAGTTCCATTTGTTCAAATTCTCTAGTTCTAAAAATAAAGTTGCCTGGAGTAATTTCGTTTCTAAATGCTTTACCAGTTTGACAGATACCAAAAGGAACTTTTGCTCTCATACTTCTTTCTACATTTTTAAAGTTTGTAAATATACCTTGAGCAGTTTCTCCTCTTAAATAAACGGTATTTTTAGTATCATCTGTTACACCAATACTTGTTTCAAATAATAAGTTAAATTTTCTAATTGGAGTATAATCCATTTTTCCACACACAGGGCATACAATGTTATGCTCTGCAATATATTTTTCAATTTCTTCATTACTCCAACCATCAGCTGTTACTTCACCGTTTGTAAAATCTTCAATTAATTTATCAGCTCTATGTCTTGATTTACATTTTTTACAATCGATTAGTGGATCAGCAAATGATGCAACATGACCAGATGCAACCCATACTTTTGGATTCATAATAATAGCAGCATCAAGTCCATAATTATATTTATTTTCTTGAACAAATTTTTGTTTCCAGGCATTTCTTAAATTTTCTTTAAGAAGTGTACCTAGTGGACCAAAATCCCATGAATTTGCAAGTCCATTATATATTTCACTACCTTGAAATATAAATCCATATTGCTTACAGTAATTTACTAAGTCCTCCATTGTTAATTTTTTCATATAAACATCCCTTTCTTAAACAAAAAAACTTCTAATAATATCATAGGGACGAAAGTATTTTCCGCGGTTCCACCCTACTTATTCTTAGAAGAATCTCTTTTATAGTATATAGCTCGAGGATTGCCAGTCCCGTCATCACTTTTATAGATAAATAATAACATATTTATTTTTTTAAATCAATAATCTTAATTATTAGTTCTTTTTCGTACATTTTGAAGCATTCTATCAACTTCTTCGTATGTGTACTTATCTAGATTATTAATATCAATCCATCCCTTTTTATTAATTCCTTCATAAAGAAGTCCTTTATTTGCATTATTTTTAAAATCTTCATAGTTTTCAATAAAAAGTTGATACTTTTTAACTTCTTTATCATCATTTTTTTGATTATTTTTTATTACTGTATAAGTAATAACTGGTACAGCAAGAGATATAATTGCTTCAACCAATAATCTTTTATAATCAACAGAGCCATTATATATTTCTACACTAAGTGATGCTATAGCTGCCATAACTAATGAAGTAAAACACACTTCAATAATGTTAGTTTTTCTTTCTTCATAGTATTCTTCACTTGTTTTTTCTTTAACTATTTTTTCTGCTTGTTTTAGCATTTCATTTATTATTTTTTCTTTGTTATATTCAAGTAATTCTACACATTCAGTATGCCCATCAGTATAATTTACGTGAATAAGATACTTATCAACTTTGTAATCTTGAATAATATTGTTATGTCCTTTAGCTAATTCCGGTGTCATATATATGTCTCCTTAAAATTTGAAAATGTATGTTAAATGTTACTACTATTTTAAGCAAATTACAAGCATTAATTTACTTAAAAGTATTTAAAAATTTCTTGCTGTTAATATATATGGCTGAAAATTTTTCATAATATTCATCAAGAAAGTTATTAATGATGTTTTGATCTTCCTTTGACAGTTTTATTTCCTTTATTTCTTTTATATCTACATTTTGAAATCTATTTATGATTTTTTTATAGTTTGATGACACTTTTATTTCATTCGTATAACAATCAAAGCAAATGAATCCACCTATTTTTCCATCTATTGCATATGGATCTTTTATTTGATTACATTTTTGACATATATCAAAATTAGGAGTTATTCCTAAATAATCTAAATATTTGAATTCAATAATGTTTTTAATTACTTCAGGATTAAAACCATCCTCTATTTTATCAAGACCATTTTTTAAAATCTCAAATATTTCCAAATTATTATTTTCTTTTAAAACGTTATATGAAAGTTCTGATAAATATGAGATGTATGCATATAGTTTTAAATCTTTTGTTTTTGATCCATATAGTTTAATTATTGAGCCAGTTTTTAATATAGATAATTTATTTTCTTTATAACTAATAGAAAATTTCCCATATAAAAAAGGAATAGTTAAACCACGCAAACTACTTTTAATAGATGATGCTCCCTTAGCAATAATACTAATTAATCCATATTCCTTAGTAAGAACTTGGATTATTTTAGAAGTTTCACTATATGGGGTTTCTTTTAATACTATTCCCTCTACTTCAGTTTGCATGTTATTCCTTCTTTTTTAGCTTTTTATAATATAAGTAATCTTCTATTTTTCCACTAAACTTAAATTTTTCCCATGCAACTTTAGATTTTTTCATTTTTATTCACCTATAGTTATAATGGGATTAATTATATATTTTTATTCAAATTCAGTAAAACCTAATTCACTTAAATATTTGTCTTTTTCTTTCCAGTTTTTGATAGTTTTAACAAATAGTTCTAAATATACTTGCTTACCAACAAGTTTTTCTATTTCTACTCTAGCAAGAGATCCTACTTCTTTTAATCTGTCGCCTTTTTTGCCAATGATTATTTTTTTAATTGAATCACGATCAACGATAATATCTACATTAACATCTATAATATTTCCTTTATCATTATAAGATACTGTATAGCATGTTAAACTATGCGGAATTTCTTCACTTGTAACATTAAGAAGTTTTTCTCTAACTATTTCACTAATCATAAACTTAACAGAGTTTGATGTATAAATGTCATCATCAAAATATTTAACATTATCTGTTAAATAGTTTTTAACAACACTAATTAACCTATTAATATTATCTTTTTTAAGTGCTGATACTGGAACTATATCTGAGAATGCAAATAAATCTTTATATTCGTTTATTCTTTTCATAAGTTCTGCAGTAGTCATTTTATCAATTTTATTTAATACAAGGATAACTGGCGTTTTATTTTTTTCTAGTGAATTAATAATGT
Organism: Bacilli bacterium; assembly: GCA_017548925.1. Lineage (GTDB taxonomy): Bacteria > Bacillota_I > Bacilli_A > RF39 > UBA660 > RUG13160. Next base: position 520,061 of record JAFYYX010000001.1, on the reverse strand, counting down.
ATTTATCACCTTTACCAAGTCCATCCTTTGCATCAACGACAAATAATATTGCATCAACATCTTTTGTTAATGAATATGATTGTTTATTTAAAACTTTACCAAGTTTTGATACTGGTTTATGTATTCCTGGTGTATCAACAAAAACAATTTGAACATCTTTTTCGTTATAAATACCTTGAATTATATTTCTTGTTGTTTGTGCTTTATCTGATGTTATTGCAACTTTTGCATTAATTAGTGAATTAAGAAGGGTTGATTTTCCTACATTAGGTCTACCAATAATACTTACAAAACCGCTTCTCATAAACAACACTTCCTAACTAACCAACAAAATAAGGTACAAATACAAATAAACAAACAATAACAGCACAAATAGTTAACACAAATGTTGAAGCTGAACCACAATCTTTAGCAATTTTAGCAAGTGGATGTATTTCTAAAGTACATAAATCAACAGCTGCTTCAATTGCTGTATTTATAAGTTCACTTGCAAGTATTACTCCAAGAGAAATTAAAACTACTGCCCACTCTGTTAATGTTAAACCACATATAAAACCAATAGTAATAGTTATAACTGATGCAATTGCATGTACCCACATACTTTGTTCATTTTTATAGGCATATGCAAGCCCTTGCCAAGAAAACTTAAATGTTCTAAGTGTTCTTTTAATTCCTTTTTTCTTTATATCATCTCTTGATATTTTGCTCATTTAAAATCAACTCCTGTAATCCAAACATTATTTCTTCATCTTCTTTTTTCATGTGGTCATAACCAAGTAAATGTAATAACCCATGAACACATAAGAAGGATAATTCTCTTTTTTCACTATGTCCATACTCTTTTGCTTGATCAATCATTTTAGGAATACATATATATATTTCCCCTAATAATCGAACATTATTATACACTAGTTTTCCACTATCTTCAAATGCAAATGATATAACATCAGTTTCTCTATCAATACCTCGATATTCTTTATTTATTTCATGAATTGTATCTCGATCAACAAAGATTACTGAAAATATTGCATTATTTACTTTTTCATGTTTTAAAGTAGCATTTAATACTTTTTTTACATAACTATAATTTTTATATCCATATTCATTATCAATTGTAATCTTATTCATACTTTAAATAATTCCTATTCTATGTATTAACCAGTATATAATACCTGCAAAAATTAATAAACTTAATATATTATAAATAAAATCTTTCTTTAAACAGCTTGGAAGTTTTTGCTTTAGTTTTTTAAGTGCTAGATATAATAAGTAACCTATAATAGAACCTACTACATTTAAAATTATGTCATCAATATCAAATGATCTACCAATTTTTAACTGTACAAGTTCAGCAAATGTACTTGTTATTATAGATATAAATAAAACGGAAAATACTTTTTTAGATTTAAGATAAGAAGAAATAAATAAACCGAATGGTATAAATATTAAAATATTACCAAATACATTTATATTAAATAATCTTGTACCAAATTTATATCTTGTTATTTCTGTAAATGGTTTTAAATTTACACCGTGATATGGATTAGTATCAGTTGCTGTTAATAATTCAAATAGTAGTAAAATATAAATAACAAATATTAAACCAAATACTTCTTTGTATAGTTCTATTTTTTTATGATTAGTTATTAAATAAGCTAACCTAACAGTTATAAGAACACATAAAAAAATAGCAATTACAGGCCATATTCGATTTAATGTATTAGTAAATATATCTAGTACCATATTAATTACCACCTTTACTAGTAGCTTTCAACAACACCTAATTCTTCTTCAGAGGTTATTAAAACCTTCATGTATATTGTATCATTTTTTACATATTTCTTCAAAATATTTTGCGATAATATATTTGATTTATTTCTCGTTTTTAACATTATACTTTTCTTTGCTTTTTTAATAGCTTTTACTATTGCTTCTTTTTCAGAAATTTTGTTTATTTTTCTTCTAGTTTTATATGAATTTATAACATTTATTCCAAATTTATTGTTACCTATTTTTTTAACGCTTTTCTCTTCTTTATACTTATTTTTAAATAATTTATATTTTTTATTAAAAAAGTTAATAGATATATTATATTGTTTTTTATTATTTATAACATAATTTGATTTTATTAAAGGATAACTGAGATCAACTTCATACCATACTTCACCATATATTTTACCTTTTGCACACACTTCATTTTTTACTTCATCATTATAAATAATCTTGCCACTTATTAGTACGTCACCTGCATTAACATAATTATTTTCTTGAACTAATAGTTCACCTTTCGATGCAAATATTTTTGTTATTGTTCCAGACTTTTTAGCAATATAATTGCATAAACCATTTTTCTTTTTTGGTTTTTCGTTTGTTCTTTTTATTAAGTAAACATTATATATATATCCATCACTTTTAATTTCAAGCCACTCTATTTCATTTTGATATTTATTTAAAAGTTTTTTCTTAATATTTTTTAGTTTTGAAAAGCTTTTTTTAACTGAAAAATCACTTATATTGTTATCCATTAAATAGTACATAATCTTTTTTTCTAAATTAATATCATTAGTATGTATGTTTACTTTAAATATAAAAATATTGGATAAAAATAAAATAAAGATTATGGTTAATGTAATAACTACATACAAGATATTTGCGGTAATGAAATTATATATATTATATAACCCCTTATAATTAACAAAAATGATTACTTTTTTATAATCTAATTGTAATAATCTTTCATATTCGTCTTCATATATGTTGAAAAAGTATTCATTATTTTTAACTTTTGAATCAATAACACTTATATTATTTTGAAGTATTTTTTTAATTAAGTAGGTATAATTTTTTAAATCACACTTTAACTGAACAATATATTTCATTTTATAATCTCCACTTTTGAGAATTGTCCACTTATTTCTATTTCTATATTAAGTTTTCTTTTAATCTTAAAATTATAACCGGTTATAACAATTGAAAAATTATCAAAACTAACTATTATTTTTTTATCATCAATTTCTAATATTTCTTTATAATTTATTATATAAATATAATTATTACTTAAAGAAATACAGTAATCTTTATTTATAAAACAAGACTTTAATCTATCATATACTTTCATATTTTCTCCTATATAAAAATATATGCATAAAAAAAAGCACTAATGTGCTTTATTAAAAACCTCTAGATCTATTAGCTTTACGAGAATTTCTAATCATTTCTTTTTTAGCTTCTCTTCTTTTAACCCCTGGTTTTTCATAATGTTTTCTCTTTTTTAATTCTGAAGGGACACCGCTTCTTGCAACTTTAGCTTTAAATTTCTTTAAAGCACCGTCAATGTTTCCATTTTGAACTACGACTTTTGTCATCAATTTCCCTCCCTTCGCTTCAACTACTAGGTATTATAACATTAGAAACATAAATATACAAGCAATTTTTTTCGATATATTAAGGAAAAAATGAAAAAAGAACTAATAAAAATTGTTTTTATTAGTTCTAAAAAATTAACATATACTTTTTTTAAAAATTCTTCTAATAGAACTACCTATTGTTTCACCTAAACCTTTAACAGTCATAATATATCTTGATATTGCATTAAAAAAAGTAACTGTAAAATTAAACGCTCCTCCATAGATAGTTTTTAATTCGTTATCACTCATCTATTTCTGCACTTTAATGGACGTAAATAACCATCAATTAAACCAATAAGAAAGGCTCCTCCTGATACTAACGCCATTATTAGTTTTGATCCAAGTGCTCCTCCTTTCACTTCTTTAAGTTCACATGTTTTTAATATTTCCAAATTTTTAACTCCTTTCTTTTTTTAAAAATATTAAATTATTTTATTACCTATATTCTTACTATTTGATCAAATATATTTTTATAACTTTTATGTGATACATATATGATAGTTTTATCTTTAAAATAACATATTATTCTTTTTAATATTCTTTCTTCCATATCGCAGTTTACTTCACTTAAAGGTTCATCTAAAATCAAGATATTTCCTGAATTAATTAATCCTCTAGCTAATGTAATTCTTTGTTTTTCTCCCCCTGAAATATTGTCTGAAGATTCACTAACTAAATTATTAAAACGATTGAATTTTTTATTTATTATTTCATCGATCTCACATAATCTACAAATAGTTTTAAACTCTTTTTTATCTACATTCCTTTCATATTTTATATTGTTTTCAATCGTATCAACTATTAATGTGTCCTTCTGACCAATATATGTTACATTGTTTTTAAAAGAATCATTATTTATATTTTTTACTTCATTGCCAGCAATAAAAACATTGCCTTCATAATTAAGTAATTGTTTTGATAGTATTTGGCATAAAGTACTTTTCCCTGATCCTGAATTTCCTTTAAGTAGAACCTTACTCTTTTTTTTTATTTGGCATGAATAATTATTAATAACAAAATTTATACCATTATAGGCATAACTTAAATTATTAACTATAATATCCCCTTCTTTAAAAGTAAGATTGCCATTATCATTACTTGTAATAATATTAAACTCATTTATTTTATTAATAGATGTTTTTATAAAACAAAATTTAGTAACCATATCAACTAAATCTTTAATAGGTTCACTAAAATAATTAACTATAATTAAAAAAGTAAATAAATCCGTGATACCTATTTTGTTTAAATATAGCAAGTATAATCCGTAAGATGATATAAAGAAAATTACTAAATCGTAGTAAAGATTTTTAATAAATGTAATTTTATTATAAAAACTATCTAAACTATAGTTATCACATAGAGTTTTTTTTAATATTTGATCTAATTTTTTTCTCATATTACTTTCATTATGTAAGTTTTTAATGCTTCTTAGATTGTTAATAGATTCAATGACAGATGAATTTAAATTTGCATTTTCATCTAAGTTTTTATTAATTTTATACAGTGTCGGATTTTTAAAAGTATAACTAATAATGAAATAAACAATCATCAAAACTAAAACCATTAATGTAAGTTTATAAGAAATATTTAATAAAAATAATATGGTAATAAATGATGTTATTAGATCTAGAAACATGGATAATATAATAGTTGGTAATAAACTATTTACCTCAGATAATTCGTTATATCTACTTACTATTTCACCACTTGTTCTTGATCTAATAAAATTTAAAGGAAGATTAAAAATTTTCATTGAAAAATCACTAAATAATTTTAAGCTTATTTTTTTATTAAATTTAATAATTATCATATTTTTAATATAATCAAATAAATTCTTAAAAATATATATAACAAGAAATAATAAAAATAAAAAATACAAATAAGAAATATTTAAGCCTTTATTTATGATTAAATTTCCTATTTTAATAAAATAACTTAAGAATATCGATGAAAACATTGTTAATAAACTAATAATAAAAAGTAAAAGTATATTTAATTTATTATTTAGTATTATCTCTTTAATAAGGTTAATAATTGATTTGGGTTTATTTAATTTTTCTACTTTCTTATAGGGATGAAGAAGGATTACAATATTACTAAATATTTCATTAAATTCTTCTATTAACATTTTCACCTTTCCTACTCCTGGATCCATAATAAGAATATATTCTTTGTTTATTTCATAAATAGTTACAAAATGATTTAAACCATTTTTCGTTCTTGCATGAGCAATACATGGAAGTTTATCATCTGATATATTTTTTATATTACTAACTTTCATTCCTGATCCAGTAAGTCCATATTTTTCTGCACATTTAATGAGGTTATATGCACTTGTACCAGTTTTATCTGTAAAAGAGTTTTCTCTAATCATGCTAAGTGGAACATAACCCCCATAATAAATAATTACAGATAATAAACAAGCTGGACCACAATCCGTTATATCATGCTGTTTAATTATAAGATTTTTTTTCAATGTAATTTTTATCTCCCTTCACTAATATACTTTTCCGAAAAATATTCAATTTCCTTTTTTTTTAGAAAATTTTTTTAAAAAATCATAAATTTTTAATAAAAAAATATAATTTATCATGAAAAAGGAGGATTTTATGATAAATAAACAAAGCTTATGGTTTGTTACACTTTTTTCATTAATTATTATTTTAGGTATCTACTATTTTTCATCTGATCAAACAACATTATCTGTTGGAAAAATAAAAAATAGTGAATCAGTTATATCAAGCAAAACGGATGATAACAATATAAGTGTTTTAAAAGTAACTGATGATGAAGCAACTGTAAGTAGAATTGATGAACTACAAAGCATTCTTTTAGATAGTGAAGCAACACTTGAAGAAAAGAATAATGCTTATGATGAACTTGAAGGTATATCAAATAGAAAAGCTAAAGAAAACAAGTTAACTGAAATAATTAAAAAAGAATATAAATATGATAATTTTGTTAAAATAACTGATAACCAGATAAGCGTTGTTATTTCAAGTAGTGAACATAATAGTGAAATTGCTAATAAAATCATTAAAACAATTCAAGAAAAATTTAAAGAAAATGTTTATGTAACAGTTAAATTTTCTAATAAATAACTACACAAAGTATTTTATTCTTTCATAATATAAAAGTAAGTGGATATATAAAATGAAAGGATAAAAAAGTTATGAGAAATGGTATTTTAACAAAACGAGAACAAGAAATATTTGAACTCCTTGTAAAAAACCAAGATACTAAAGAAATAGCTAATAAACTTAATATTAGCGAGAAAACGGTTAGAAATCATATTTCAAATACAATTCAAAAATTAGGTTCTAAAGGTAGAAGTCAAGCTTTAGTTGAACTTATAAAAATTGGTGAAATAAAAATATAACTAATAAGTTATATTTTTTAATTTATTAAATATAATTTTATAGGTGAAAATATGATAAAAAATGGTGCTTTTAGAAGAATATTGGTTGCATCTTTTGCCCTTCTTATTACAATTATTTCAATATATTTATTTCCTAAAGATGAAGTTAAAATACCAAGTAAAACAATATATAAAAAAGCCATGACAAGTGCAATATATTTAATAGATAAAAATAATTATGTTGCTAGAACAACCATAAATATTGATGCAACAGAAAAAGAAGCAAAGGCTATTGAACTTATTAACGCTTTAATAAATGGAACAAACAAAAATAAATATTTACCAAGTGGTTTTACTACATATATTCCACCTGGTACAGTTATTAATAAAGTGTCAATTGAAGAAGATACAATAACTATTGATTTTAATGAAAACTTTTTAAATATTAAAAATTTAGAAGAAGAAAAAATGATTGAATCACTTGTTTATACACTAACAGAAATAGATGGAATTAAAAATGTTAAGATACTAATAAATGGTAATAATTTAAATAAACTACCTATTTCAGGAAAAAATATACCTAACATTTTAAGTAGAAGTATTGGTATTAATAGAAAAATTAAAGCAAATTCATTTAAAAATACTCAAGATGTTACGACATATTTTATTAATGAAATAAATAATAATAAATATTATATTCCAGTTACACTAACAACAGATAATAAAGGTGAAAAAATAGAAATTATTATTAAAGAACTTGAAGCTAAAGATAATATTGATAAGAACTTATCAACTTATATCTCAGCTGGAACAATTTTGCAAAACTATCAAATTCTTGAAAATGAATTTAATATGGAATTTAATAGTTTAATATTAAATGGACTTGATAATATTAGTGAAGAAGTTATATATGGACTTGCACTTTCTATTAAAGATAACTATGATATTGATAAAATATCTATCGATGTAAATAATAAACAAATATTAGCGTATGCTCTTAAAAATTCTTGAAATTAGTATATATTTGTTATATAATTACTACTAGTTGATGTCTCCGTAGCTCAGCTGGATAGAGCATACGCCTTCTAAGCGTACGGTCGAGTGTTCGAATCACTCCGGGGACACCACTTTTTTTGTGCAATAAAAAAACTATAGATTTTTATCTATAGTTTTTATTTATTTTAATAAGTATGTACAGTTTGATAGTTAGTTACTTGTTTAGATGCAAATAAACCTTCAAGTAATTTATATAAAGAAGATTTTTCTAATTCTTTTTCAAATTGAGCTTGTTGAGCATAAGTCATTTTTTCTAAATTAATTGCATTTTTAACATCAGATACATCAACTTTACTAATTTTCTTAACAGTAGTAGTTGCATTTAAAGAAGCTTTTAAACTTTGACCAAGAGCACTAACACTTACTTTAATATCAAGTGTTTCTTTATATTCTTTATTCTTTTTAATAGTGTCTAAATCAGTTTTAATATCGATTTCAGCAGTAACCATTCCCATTACATTTCCAGAAATAACTACATGATCATCGCTCTTTTCATCAATATCAATACTTCCGAAGTATTCACCAGCTTTAACATAGATAGTTGTTACATCACCTTTTTGACCAATAGTAACATATCCAAGTCCATCCATTTCAAAACCATAACCTAAAGTCTTACCAAGTGATGATACATATACAGAGTATAAAATATAATCTTTAGTTAAATTTTCAGGTTCAGTATCGATTAATTCATCGAAATATTTTGTAATAGTTGCTTCTTTTTCACCAGTTACACTAGCGATAATTTTAATTAAATCTTTATCATTTTTTGCTTTTTTAGCAAATGCTTTAGCAACTTTAATAGCTTTTTCTTGAGTTAATTTAGCAGTATATTTAGTTGCCTTAACTTCTTTATCTTTAATTGTAATTGTTGATTTTTCTTTTTCAAAATCATCTTTTGTAAATACTGAATCAATTGAATCAGCAACATAATCAATTAATTTTGTAAAATCATATTTTGAAATTAATTGAAGAGTTTCTGGATCAATATTTGATTGACCTGTTTGAACTCCATCAGTAAATTCTTTTACTAAACCAGCAATATCAAAGTAATAATAATTACTCATTGTATCAGCAAGTTTAAAATATAATTTGTTATCATTTAATAATGCATTTAATGCAAGAATGCTTTTACCATTTTGTTTAGCATCTACATCAATTTTTGCTTTTTCATTTTCTCCATCAGCTTGAATTAATGCATTTAAGTTATATTTACCCATTCCTTCAGGTAAAGAAACTGTAACTTTTGTATTAATTTCATATGGATCATTTCCTTCTAGGATTTTATCCATTCCATCTGAATCTTTTTTAACATCTTCAAATTTGTCTTTTAAGCCTCTAATAGCTTTTGATGTTATTTTAACTGGATCATCTCCAAAAATCATTCTGTAACCAAGGAAACATCCAAATCCAACGATTGCAGCAACTAATACAATAACAATTGGAATAATAATTTTCTTAGCATTACATTTTTTGCATACTTTTGCTTCTTTTTCTTCTTTTTCAACTGCTTCTAAAGCTTTTTCAGCTTCTTTAGTAGTATCTTCTTTTGGCATTTCTTCTAAAACTTTCTTTGCCATACTTCCCACTCCATTCTATAAACATAATTATATCATATAATATATGATTTTAAAGTACAAAATGTCTAATTTTATCTAGTTTTGACAAGGTTTGTCGATTATCTAAGCAAAGAAAAAAATAGTATGTATAATACTATTTTGACATATACAGGAATGCTCGATGTTTCCCTTTTTGTTAAACTAACAATTTAATGAAAGGGGTTGATGTTGATGACAAAGCATGAGAAATCACTTTTTATTATCATCATTTTGTTAATCATCACGATTTGTATCATAACACTCTAACAAAAAACATCTAGCATTACTTTGAAGTAATACTAGATGCTCACTAAACAATAAGGGAAACATCAAGTTTAAGTTAAAACCTGTGTGTGTCCTTATATGTATTTTATAACACATATAGGTTTTTATTACAATAAAAAAATAATTGATGTATATCAATTATTTTAAGCTCTAGATGAGTATTTACCATCTTTAGTTGAGATGATAATTTTTTCTCCTTGATTAATAAATAAAGGAACTTTTACAGTAAATCCTGTTTCAATTGTTGCATCTTTCATGGCATTATTTGTTGTGTTACCTTTAACAGCAGGTTCTGTTTCAATAACTTCAAATTCAATCTTTTCAGGAAGTGTTATACCAATAATTTCTCCTTCATAAAAATCAATAGTAATTTCCATACCTTCTTTTAAGAATTTCTTTTCATCTTCAAGTTTTTCTTCAGGTATTTCAATTTGATCATATGTTTGAGAATTCATAAATACATATTTATTACCATCTTGGTATAAATATTGCATTGGCATTTTATCAATGTGAGCTTTTTCAACTTTAAGGTTAGTGTTATATGTATCTTCAACTATAGCACCAGTTCTTAAGTTTTTAAGTTTGATACGTACAAAAGCAGGTCCTTTACCAGGCTTAACATGTTGGAATTCTATAATTTGAGATAGATTTCCATCCATGATAATTGTCATACCATTTTTAATATCATTTATATTAATATTCATATTTACCTCTCCTTACTATAATTATTTAGCTTCTTTAACAGTTACAGTCTTACGACATTTAGGACAATACTTTTTGATTTCTAATCTTTCAGTAGTGTTCTTTTTATTTTTTACTGTAGGACGTAATTGATTTCCGCATTCTGTACATTTCATAGTAACGTAAACACGATTTTCATTTTTAGCCATAATAAATACCTCCTTTTTTTAAGGTCCACATGTATTATACCAAAGAATTACATATTTTCAAACAAAATCTTGGTTAAATCATGAATTATATAACGGTTTATTGGTACATAATAACTACTTTTTTCTTTATTTGATGAAATATTAGGACTTATTATAATAAAAGTATACTTAGGATTATTATATGGCATAAAACCCATAAATGATGTTGATATAGTTTTGGTTTCATAAATATTATCATTATTTGTATCAACAAGAGTTTCACTGGTTCCTGTTTTTCCTGCTCCATCATTTTTGTAAATATATCCTTTTGCAGTTCCTTTTGTAACAACATTATTTAATCCTTTTAATATTCTTTCATAGTTTTCATCAGTTATCTTTACTTCACTTATCATATTAGTCTTTTTATTACTTAATGATAAATTATTTCTTATTTTATTATTTGCAAGTGTATTAATATATGATAAAAACTGAGCTGGGGTGTATGAATCATACTGACCTATTGATAAATTAAGTAGTAAATCTGGAGCAATAATACTACCCTTTATTCCTAGTGATTCATTTGGTAAATCAATATAAGTTTTATCACCTAATCCATAACTTTTAAATATATTTCTATATTTATCAAATGATTTTTTATCAGTCGTTACTTTCATATTATATTTATAACTATCGTAACCCATTATTTTTAGTGCATTTATAAACTGATAGTAATTAGATGACTTTTCAAGAGAAGATATATCATCTACAAGTCCAAGCGGTTTATATGAACACTTTTTAGCATTTAAATATAGTTTTACACATGAATCGTTGATTTTCTTGCCTGGAATAATAACATTTTCATGATAAGCAACCGTATTTGATGCAGCTTTCACAACTGAACCAAGAGTAAATGATGAATTTATAATATCTGATGTTACTTCATCAAAATTACTCTTTTCATCTAATCTATAACCAAGTGCTGCTACTATTTCACCTGTTGGTTTTCCAACCATTACATAACTTCCTTTATAGTATTCTGCATTAGTTTTACCTTTTGTATTACTTATATGTTTTTTTAATATATCTGATAATTTTTGTTCTAAATTTATATCAATATTAAGTTTTATATCTTCTCCTTGCTTCTCTTTTTTTATAAGTTTTAAACTTCCATCTTTATTTACTTTATATAATGCCTTTTTACCTTTAAGAATATTCTCATATTCTTTTTCTAAATAACTAATACCAACTGTATCTGATAAACTATAACCTTTATTTAAGTATTCTTTTTTATTTTCTTTTGATATTTTCCCTGTTGAACCTAAAATACTTCTTATTAAATTACCATATGGATATATTCTTTCATAAATATATTCACCAGATATTCCTGGAATATTTTGATTAATTATTTCAAAATATTCTTTTTCAGATATATCATCAAAAATTATTTTTTTATCATAACTATAATCTTTATTCATCAAATTATATATTTTTACTATTTTATATTCATCTTCATTTAAATTATTAATTAAATTATCCAAAATATATTTATCAGCAATTTTCTTTACATCACTATATGAATATATACTTTTTATATATTTATCATAATCATCTTCACTTAAAAATGTTTTAATATTATCTTCTTTGTTATAAATATAATTAATTTTTTCATATGAAGAAACACTAACATTATTTTTAATATACTTAGATAATACTTTAGCAATTATAAATTCTTTTTCTTTAGAAATATTTCTGTTTTTTTCATAGACAATAACTCTTTTTTTACTATTATCAACTAATACATTACCATTTATATCTAGTATTTTACCCCTTGGTGCTGATAAGCCATATGTATATATTTTTGTTTGTTTATTAAGTAAATTAATATAGTAATTTTTTTTGTAAAAATTTAAATAAAAGATTCTTAATAACACTACTAGAAATATAATAGTTATAATATATTTTTTTATAATTCTTCACCTATAATTAGTATTCAAAATCTTATAAAAATCATACTATATTATAGGTGAAGAAAAGATGTTTAATTTATTATCTAGATATATAAGTAATATGACTATCGAAGATATAAATAACTTTGCTATTAAAAAGAAAATTAGTTTAAGTAGTGATGAATTAGAATTTACATATGAATTTATCAAAAAAAATTGGAATCAGATTCTATCTAATCCCAATAATCTTAATTTAGATCGTTATAAAAATAAATATAGTGAAGAAAACTTTAATAAAATCAAAATGTTATATATAGAATATTATTCTAAATATCATAATTTTTTTTAAATATATCTTGATCAAAATTTCCTTCTTTAAGCATTTTAATCTCCTCTTTGTAAGGAGGTTTTTTAATTTTATCAGTAATAGTTAAATAAGGTGTTTCTAATATTTTTGGAATATTTTCTAATCTTTTGTTAGTTGCCACTTTATATAAAGCATCAAAACCTATAGTTCCAAAGCCAATATTTTCATGTCTATCTTTATGTGATCCTAGTTCATTTTTACTGTCATTTAAATGAACGCAATATATTTTATCAATACCTATTTTTTGATTAAATTCATCTAGGTATTTATCAAAGTCTGATACATTATAACCTGCATCGTTAATATGGCATGTATCAACACATACTTTTAAGTTTTGATGATTATTACATTTATTTATAATATAAGCAATCTCATCGATTGTTCTTCCACATTCATTACCTTTTCCAGCCATAGTTTCTAAAAGAATATTAACATTTATATTATGACTTAAAATAATATTTAAAGCATCAGATATATTATCTAAACCTTCCTCTTTTGATATACCTACACTAGATCCTGGATGAACAACTATTTTATTTACTCCTAATTTTTCACATCTTTTAAGTTCATTTATTAAAAAGTTTACAGAAAAATCCCATTTATCAGCTGTTTTATTAGCAAGGTTAATAATATATGGTGCATGACATACAATATTGTTAAAATCAATATTATTTTCTTTTGCTATATTTTTTGCTTTATCAAGTAAATTATCATCTATTGGTTTTCTAATAGTATTTTGAGGAGCACCAGTATAAAACATAAGTGCATTTGCATTATAACTTATAGCCTCTTTTAAAGAACCATATAATTGTTCTTCCCCAAAGGATACATGAGATCCTATAATCATTTTTATCACCTATAAATAATTATAGCACAAAAAAAGTTCAATTTTTATAATTGAACTTTTTATAATCCATTATTAGTCGTTTCTATGATTCCAAGCTTCACAGTTAGCATAAGTTAAATTATTTCCACCATCAGAAATATCTTTTTGAGTTAACTTTTGAACTGGTTTAGTTGGTTCAGTTTTGTTATTAGTTGTTTCCATTGGAGTATTAAAATGATATTTAGAAGATTTTATAAATGCATATTTATCGTAAAGATTTGAATCACCACGTTTAACAATGATTACAATACCAGTATATTTATCATCATTTTTAGATACATATTCTCCATGTAATTCAGATAAGTTATAACAAATACCAGCACTGATATCTCCTGTAGTGTCATCTTCTTGTGCATCAGTTACATACTTAGTTTCTGCAGCTTTTGCATAGTTCATAACTTCATCAGCGAATGCATTCTTTCTAGCTCTTTCCATTTGTGGTAAAACAGCGTTAATTGCAATTAAAATAATTACAGCAAGTATAACGATTACAGCAAGTAGTTCAACTAATGTAAAACCTTTTTTATTTCCCATTTGTTTTTCCCTCTTTCTATTATTACTTATATCATAATATATAATTGTTAAAATATCAATAATATTTATTTTATATAATTTTACTTTACATGAAAAACACATACCTTTCGGTATGCGTTTAGCAGTTTTATTTAAAAATTTATAATTATCGTTTTATTTATTAGCCATTATTTTGTTCGCCAGAACCAGAGTTAGAGTTATTAGTAGTTTGAGCTTCACATCCAGATGGCATACCAGGATATTCAGTACTATTTTCTACACCATCAGTTACTTTTGTCCATTCAGCAGAAGAATAATCAGTTACATCATCATCTGGGTCAATATCAGTTGGATCTGCAGCTTTGATTATGAAGTTAGCTCCATCAGTTATTGTAACAGTTTTAGAAATGTTGTCACCACTAATAGTTAAAACAACCCATCCTGCATATTTTGTATCATTTTTAGAAACATATTTACCTTTTAAGTCATTAATATTGTAACATGTTCTACCTTCACCTTTTAGTGAATCAGAAACATAAGCTGTTTCAGCTGCTTTAGCAAAGTTAATTGCTTCATCAATGAAACTATTTCTTCTTGCCTTTCTCATTTGTGGAAGTACAGCGTTAACTGCGATTAAGATAATTACTGCTAAGATTACGATAACTGCTAATAGTTCTACTAATGTAAAACCTTTTTTGTTTTTCATTTAAATTTTCCCTCTTTCTATTTTATAACTTAATTATAATTTAGGAAAAAAGTAAATGCAACATAAAAATACATTATTTGATACTACTTAACACATCACTTAACACTTGCATATTACTTAGTGTATTATTTACCTTGTCTTGGGCTCTTAAGTGATATTTTTTCTTTACATATTTTACAAAATCATTATATTTTTCTGGATATTTTTTAAGTACTTTAACCCACTCACTATTTTCTTTTAAATAGTTATAATATTCTGGACTATCTATTAATTTTTTAATTATTAATGGATCCATAACTCTTAATCCTCAAAAAATTTATCTAGTGGTTTAGGTGCTAGGGGTTTTTTAATTATTTTAGCACCTTCATTTACTTTTCCTGTTAATTCTTGAACTAAACTTAAAGCTTTTTGAGCTGTATTTATATGACCTTTAATTGAGTTCATATCTATATTTTTTACAATATTTGATATATTATTCAAATTAATACTTGATCTATCCTCTAAATACTCTTTCCATACTTTTTCATCTTCACCATATACATCATATACTTCATATAGTTTTTGCATACTACCTTCATTATCTTTAATGTAATTAATAAGTTTAGGATTATTTTTAATAAAGTTTTTAAAACTTTCTTTTTTATCCATAAAAAAATCACCTTAATAAAATATATTAATTAAGGTGATTTATAATAACTAGATTTTAAAATCATCTATGAAGTCATCTAAAGTAAATTCTTTTACAGTCGTTTCTTCAGTCATTATAGGCTCATCAGATATTATTACATCATCTTCTTCAGTGCTGTCATTAGATGTATCTGATACTGCTACATCTTTTTGTTTAATTATGTTAGCTTTAACAAATACTTTTTCAACCATATATTTAGAAATAGATGAACCAGTTGATAGTGTATCCATAATAGGAATATCACTATTTTTAATTTCTCTTATTTCACTATCTGATTTTAAACATATATCATCTCTAGATTCAGATGTGAAGGCATCAATAATGAAGTAGTTTTGAGTTTTAACTTTCTTCATTATTAATGAACCTTTTTTAGCTCTAGACATCATCGGTAAATCAGTTAATTTAACTCTTTTTGCAGTTTTATTATTAGTTACAATATTGATATATTCATCTGTATCTTTAATAACTGATAAAGATACAAGTTCATCTTCTTTTAAGTTAATACCTTTAACACCAGATCCTTTAGGACCAATAACAGGTACTTCACTTAAATTGTATTTAACATAGTAACCATTTTTAGTTGTCATGATAACATTAGATTTATCACTACACTTAAATACAGATACTAATTCATCTTTATCATCTTTAAGTTTCATAGCTGTAAGAGGTTTAGAGTATCTTGATACTATAAAGTCTTTATATAGTACTTTTTTAACCATACCTTGTTTAGTAGCAAGTACTAAAATACTATCATCACTATCATAGATAACAGATGAGATAATCTTTTCATCAGGTGATAACATACAAATATTATTAATATGTTTACCAAGTTCTTTCCACTTACCTTCTGGTATTAAGTGTACTGGAATAAAGCAGTATCTACCTAAATCAGTAAATAACATAATATTATTTAATGTAGTAGTATCATATAAACCAATTACATAGTCTCCTGGCTTCATAGTTGTTTCCTCTTCATCAGTATATGATTTAGGAGAAACACGTTTTACATAACCTTCTTTAGTAACTACTACAATAGTATTTTCTTTAGGTATCATATCCTTCATATCAATCTTGATATCAGATATTTCATCTCTAATTTCAGTTCTACGTTCATTACCATATTCTTTTTTGATTTCTTGAAGTTCTTTCTTCATTTGAGTTTTTAAGATAGATTCATTATTTAAAATACTATTTAAGAACTCAATCATCTTTTGTAAGTTAGCTTGTTCTTCTAAAAGTAGATTTACATCTGTATTAGATAATTTATATAGACGCATATCAACAATTGCTGTTGCTTGAGCTTCTGTAAATTTAAATTCTTTTACTAAGTTTTCAATACAGTCTGCTCTATTTTTAGATGCTCTAATTACTTTAATTACTTCATCTAGAATATCTACAGCTTTTAAGAAGCCTTCTACTATATGTAGTCTTTCTTCAGCTTTTTTAAGATCATAGCTAGTTCTTCTTAAAATAACTTCTTTTTGATGGGCTATAAATGCATCTAGTATTTCCATTAAACCAAGTTGTTTAGGGCGTCTATCACATATAGCTACCATATTAAAGTTATAGTTTATTTGTAGTTCTGTATTTTTAAGTAGATAGTTAAGTATTAATTCAGCATTAGCATCTTTTTTAAGTTCAATGACAAGTCTGGCCATATTTTCTTTATCAGACTCATCTTTAACATCAACAATACCTTCTACTTTTTTATCTATCTTAATATCCTCTATTTTCTTTCTTAGAGGTTCTTTTAAAACATCATAAGGTATTTCATGAATAATAATTCTTTGACCTTTTTTATCGTTAACAATTTCAGTTTTAGCTTTTAAAACAACTTTACCTTTACCAGTTTCATAAGCTTGTCTTAAACCTTCTTTACCTTCTAAGACACCACCAGTTGGAAAGTCTGGTCCTTTAACTATACCTAAAATTGTATCAAGTCTACAATTAGGATTATCAATTCTATGAATTGTAGCATCAATAACTTCAGTTAAATTATGTGGAGGTATATTTGTTGCATAACCTGCAGATATACCTTGAGAACCATTTACTAGTAGGTTTGGGAAGTTAGCTGGTAAGACAGTTGGTTCTAAATAATCATCTGAATAGTTAAGTGCCATTTCAACAGAATCACGCTCTATATACTTAAGCATTACACCAGCAAGTTTAGTTAATCTTGTTTCAGTGTAACGATATGCGGCAGGTCCATCACCATCTATTGATCCATTATTACCATGTATATCAATAAACATTTCTCTCATTTTCCATTTTTGAGACATGTTTATCATGGCACCATAAATTGATGAATCTCCATGTGGGTGATATTTACCCATAACATCACCAACAGCTTTAGCACATTTTCTGTATGGTTTATCAAAAGTATTTTTATCTTCCCACATTGTATATAAAATACGTCTTTGAACAGGTTTAAGTCCATCTCTTACATCAGGAAGAGCACGGTCTTGAATAATAGATTTAGAATATCTACCAAATCTATCACCCATTATATCTTCAAGAGTGTAATCATATATTTTTTCAATTATATTTTTTGCTTCTATTTGTTTTGCCATATATAACTACCTCCTAAAACTATCTTCTAAAGAGAAATCTACATTCTCTTCAATCCATTCTTTTCTTGGTTCTACTTTATCACCCATTAGAACAGATACTCTTTTTTCAGCAAGAGCAGCATCAGTTATGGATACTTTAATTAAACTTCTAGTTTCTGGGTTCATAGTTGTTTCATATAGTTCATCAGCATCCATTTCACCTAGACCTTTGAATCTTTGCACTTTATAACTACCTTTAGTAGTTTTCTTCTTTTCTTCTAATTCTTCATCAGTTGCAACATATTCTTTATTTTTACCAAAGTCTAGTGCATATAAAGGGGGATTTGCTATATAAAGCATTCCTTCTTCGATTAAAGGTCTCATAAATCTATAGAAGAATGTAAGTAGTAATATTTGAATATGAGCACCATCGTCATCGGCATCGGTCATAATTATTACTTTTCCATAATTACTATCTTTTGGATCAAAATCAGATCCAATACCAGCACCAATTGCATAAGTTAGTGTATTTAATTCTTCATTTGCATTAATATCATTTGAAGATGCTTTTTCACAGTTTAAAACTTTACCTCTTAAAGGTAGTATTGCTTGTGTTTCTCTATTTCTACCAGTTTTAGCAGAACCACCGGCAGAATCACCTTCTACTAGGAATAATTCATTTATTTTAGAATCTTTGCCTGTTGCTTTAGCAAGTTTACCAGATAAGACTTTTTCTTTTTTATCTTTTCCTTTACCAGCTCTTGCAGCTTCTCTTGCTTTTCTAGCTGCTTCTCTAGCAAGTTTACTTTTACTAGCTTTTTCAATAATAGTTAAAGCTATTTCTTTATTTTCTTCTAAGAAGAATTTTAAATGTTCATATGTAATAGATTCAGTAATACTTCTTGCTTCAGGTGTTCCAAGTTTACCTTTAGTTTGGCCTTCAAATTGTAATAATTTTTCAGGTATTCTTAAGTTAATTACTGCAGCTAACCCTTCTCTTACGTCTGATCCATCAAATGTACCGTCTTTAACTTTAAGTAAGTTCTTTTCTTTAGCATAGTCATTAAAAGCTTTCGTAATACCAGTTTTAAAACCTACTTCATGAGAACCGCCATCAACAGTTTTAACGTTATTAACGAATGATAAAATATTTTCAGAATAAGAATCAGTATATTGCATAGCAATTTCTACTTCTATTCCTTCTTTTTGACCATTAAAGTTAATTACTTTATGAAGTGCAGTTTTATTTTCGTTTATATATTCAACAAAATTAATTAATCCATTTTCATAATGGAATTTAGCTTCTCTTCCTGTTTTTTCATCGGCAACTTCAACAACTAAACCAGATAGAAGGAATGCACTTTCTTGCATTCTTTCACAAATAGTAGTAAATGAAAAATCACAATTTTTAAATATTTCATAATCTGGTAAAAATGTTACTACTGTACCAGTTTTTTTAGTTTCACCTATATATTTAAGAGGTGACTCTACTTTTCCACCATCACAAAAGCGAATGTTAGCTATCTTACCATCACGGTAAATTGTAACATCCATTTTTTTAGATAGTGCATTAACAACAGATCCACCAACACCATGAAGTCCTCCAGAAACTTTATAGTTTCCTTCTTCAAACTTACCACCAGCATGAAGTACTGTATAAATAACTTCAGGAGTTGATTTACCAGATTCATGTTTTCCTGTTGGAACACCACGTCCATTATCGGCAACAGTGATTGATCCATCCTTACGCATTAATATTTTAACGATATTTCCGTATCCATTAATTACTTCATCAATAGAGTTATCGACAATTTCCCATACTAGATGATGTAGACCTCTTTTATCTGTAGATCCGATATACATACCAGGTCTTTTTCTAACAGCTTCTAAACCCTCTAATATTTTAATAGATGACTCATCATATTTATCTGTCTTTGCCATTATCTATTCACCTTTTAAATTATAACATTAAAAAAAAGATTAGTGCAAGTTGACTTGACACTAATCTTTCTTATTTATATCGTATGTTTCCTGATTAAAACTTGCAAATAGTGGGGTTTGAACATCACTTATTACAGGTTGTGGATTAGTCTGTTGTGCTGGAGATGAAGCAGAGGCTGCACTTTGAACAGGTTCAAAACTTGGTGCAGGTGCTGGATTTGGTGTTGCTTCAGCAACAGGTGCTTCAATAATAAATTCATTAAAACTTGCTACTTCAGGCGCTAGCGTTGGATTAGTAACTCCTGCATCAGTATTAACTGCTGCATTAATATTATCTACCTTAGTAACTTCTACAGGTTTAATATCATCTATTTGTTTAAATGTATCAGCACTATCATCAGTTGATGATATACTTGCATTATTTTCTTCTTCTTTTTTAAGATTTTCTATTTCTTGAGAAATAGATTTTGATAATTCATCAAAACTAAAGTTAGCAAGTGGAACTTCATCAACAGTTTTTGTTTTTACATCAATTGCAGGTGATTCTTCAGCACTAACATTTGGAACAAATCCATCTGGTGTAGGTTGAACATCAGTTATTGGTGTAAGTTCAAATTCTGCTGTTGTTTCTTTTACATATTCACTGTGATCAAAATCAAGATTATTTTCATTTGTAGTTCCAGCAATATTTTCTTCATCAATTGCTTTAGGTTCTACAGGTTTTTTATTTTTATTTTTAGCAAATAATAAAACTAAAAATATAATAACTAATATTAAAAGTAATACTGAAAGACCAATAATAACATAATTGTTGTTAGCTAAATTTTCTATTAATTCTTTCATTTATCAACACCACCTTATATTATTCTATGTATATAAAAATAGTATCATAAAATTATATGTAAAGCAATAATAAAAAATGAAAAAAGGCTTTGACTTTTTCGTCAAAACCTTTATAATTATTTTTCCTTTTTTTCTAGTACTTCAGATAAAGTAGTACCTAGTGTAGCTATACCTTTAAGGTCTGATGGAATAATAAGTTTAGTTGCTTGTCCATCAGCCATTTTAGCCATAGTATCATAGCTTTTTAGAGCAAGAACTGCTTGATCAGCTTTAGCATCTTTTAAAAGTTTGATACCTTGAGCTTCTGCTTCTTTAATTTTTAGTAAAGCTTCTGCTTCACCTTCAGCAATCTTAATTTGAGATTCTTTTTGAGCTTCAGCTCTTAAGATAGCAGATTCTTTTTCACCTTCAGCAATAAGAATTGAAGATTTCTTTTCACCTTCAGCTTGAAGGATTTTTTCTCTTCTTTCACGTTCAGCACGCATTTGTTTTTCCATTGCTTCTTGAATATCTCTTGGTGGAATAATATTTTTAACTTCTACTCTATTTACTTTAATTCCCCATGGATCAGTTGCTTCATCTAGAATAGATCTCATTTGAGTATTAATTGTATCTCTTGATGTAAGTGTTTGGTCAAGTTCTAGGTCACCAATGATATTTCTTAGTGTAGTTGCTGTTAAATTTTCAATTGCACTAATTGGATATTCAACTCCATAAGTATAAAGCTTTGGATCAGTAATTTGAAAGTAAACTACTGTATCAATTTGCATTGTAACGTTATCTTTTGTGATAACTGGTTGTGGAGCAAAGTCCTTAACCATTTCTTTTAATGTTACCTTATTTGAAATTCTATCAATAAAAGGCATTTTTACATGAAGACCATTATTCCATGTTTCATGATATGAACCAAGTCTTTCTATAACGTATGCTTTTGCTTGAGGAACAATTTTTATGTTTGGAACAATAATTATTAGAGCAATAACTAATAATGTAATTACTACTGGCATAAAATCTACTCTCCCTTCTTAACTTTTAGCTTTACGCCATTAATGGAAATAACTGTGATTTCTTCACCTTTTTTGATTTTAGTAGAAGAAATAGCACTCCATTTTTTTCCATCAACTTTTACTTCACCAACGTCATTTTTATTTGATATTTCTTCAGTGCATATACCATGCATTCCAACAACGCGGTCAAGATTTGTTTTTTCTTTATCTTTTACAAGTAATTTTTTTAGTATTGGTCTTGTGAAAACCATAATTACAAGTCCAGCAATACCAAATACTAGAAATTGAATGTAAAAGCTATCTACAAATAAGCTTGTTAGAAGTGCAAGACCTGCACTTACAACAAACCATATTGTAACTAGATTAATTGTAATAATTTCAACAAATGAAAGTATTAAAATTATTATAAGCCAATAAATCCAAGCTTCCATTTTTAACCTACCTTTTCTACCTTCAATTTAACACTATGACCATTTAGATCAAATGTTTCATCTAAATTTTCATCTTTTATAATTTCTACTGATAATGTTTCATCTTTAATGTAAGATTCAAATTTACTAATGCACTGGTCGAAATCTAGGTCACCAGAATAATATAGTTTTATTCTATCAACGATATTGAAATTATTATTTTTTCTTAATTGTTGAACTTTAGATACACATTCTCTAGCAAGTCCTTCTAGGATTAAGTCTTCAGTTAATGTTGTATTTAAAATAACAAAGTTGTTATTTTCAGAACCAACATTAAATCCTTCTTTTGAAGATATTCTTATATCCACCATATCTTTTGTTACATCATATGATGTTCCAGCTATTTCCATAGCTATACTTTCACCATTTTCAAGTTTTAAGATATCTTCAGTAGATAAATTTTCTAGTTTAGATGCGAACTCTTTAATGTTAGGGCCAAAAACTTTACCAACTTCTTTAAAGTTTGGTTTAACAAAGTAGTTCATATATTTAGATAAATCATCTTCAAAGACTACTTCTTTAACATTTAATTCTTCTTTAATTAAATCTACTAAATCTTTTAAGATTTCTTTGTTTTTACCATCTAGTACAACTTCACTAATTGGTTGACGTACTTTAACTTTATTTTCTTCACGTACATTTCTACCTAATGAAATTAAGTTTCTAACTAGATCCATTTTTTCTTCTAGTTTTTCATCTATTAGTGATTCATCTGATACTGGATAATCAGCTAAATGTACTGATTCTTCACCTGTTAAATCTTTATAGATTTCTTCAGTTGTAAATGGTATTACTGGTGCACATAACTTACATAAACCTGTTAATACTTCATAAGTAGTTATATATACACTTTTCTTAGAATTATCTAAACTAGAGGACCAGAATCTATCTCTATTTCTTCTTATGTACCAATTTGATAAATCTTCAGAAACAAAGTTAGTTATTTCTTTTACAACGATATTTAAATCAAATTTATCAAAGCCATCAGTTACTACCTTAACTAATTTATTGTATTTAGAAAGTAACCATTTATCAATTTCTTCTCTATTCTTAACATCTACACTACATTCATCTATATTAATTCCATCAGTATTTGCATACATCTGGAAGAATGAATAAGTATTTTTAAGTGGATTAAAGAATTTAGAATGTACTTCTTTTAATCCTTCTTCATCAAACTTTATCGGAGTCCATGTTGGAGATACATATGGTAAGTACCATCTTACTGTATCTGCTCCATATTTATGCATAATAGTAAATGGTTCAACAGCGTTACCTTTTGATTTATGCATCTTTTGACCATTTTTATCAAGTAAAAGTTCATTAACTAATACATTTTTATAAGGACTTTTTCCTGTTACAAATGTACTTATAACAAGTAGTGCATAGAACCAACCACGAGTTTGGTCTATTCCTTCAGCAATAAAATCTGCTGGAAATTGTTCTTCCCATAATTCTTTATTTTCAAATGGATAATGATATTGTGCAAATGGCATAGATCCTGAATCAAACCAGCAATCGATTACTTCTGGAGTACGAGACATTTCTTTACCACATTTTGGACATTTAATATGAATATCATCAACATATGGTTTATGTAGATCTATAGTTTTAGGATCTACTTTTTCAATAGCTTTTTCAGCTAGTTCTTCTCTTGATCCAATCATCTCTGTATAACCACAATCACATTTCCATAAAGGAAGTGGTGTTCCCCAATATCTATTTCTAGATATTGCCCAGTCGTTCATGTTTTCTAGCCAGTTACCAAATCTTTTTTCTCCAACAAATGATGGATACCAATTGATTTTTTTGTTTTCTTCAATAATTTTATCTTGAAGTTTAGTAACTTCTAAATAATATGATGGTCTTGAGTAATAAACAAGTGGGCTATCACATCTCCAGCAATGTGGATATTCATGTACCATTTTTTGTTTTTTAAATAATTTATCATTTTCAGCTAGGTATTTAACAACTTCTAAATCAGCTTCAAAGATGTTCATACCTTTCCATAAACCTTCAGTATAAACTGCATCTTCACCTACTGGATTTACATATGGAAGTTTATAGTTTTTACCTACTTTAGCATCATCTTCACCAAATGCAGGTGCAATATGTACTATTCCTGTACCATCTGACATAGTTACATAATCATCACATGTAACAAAGAATGCTTTACCAGGAACTTCTAAACTAGGAATTAATTGTTCATATTCTTTATATTCTAAATCTTTACCTTTATATGTTTCTAATACTTCATATTCATCACCAATTACACTATTAACAAGTGCTTTAGCTAAAATAAATTTATAACCTTTAGATTCTACTTTTACATATTCTTCTTTAGGGTTAACACAAAGAGCTACATTTGATATTAATGTCCATGGTGTTGTTGTCCAAACTAAGAAGTATGCATCTTCATCTTTAGCTTTAAAAGGAACAACTACTGTATTAGCAGTTACTTCTTTATATCCTTGAGCAACTTCATGAGATGCAAGTCCTGTACCACATCTTGGGCACCATGGCATTATTTTTACACCTTCATAAAATAGTCCTTCATCAAAGAATTTTTTTAGAATCCACCACTCTGTTTCAATGTAGTCATTATCATAAGTTATATATCTATTATCAAGATCTATAAATTGACCCATTTCATCAGTTAATTTTCTAAATGCAGTTTCGTTTTCCCAAACTGTTTCTTTACATAACTTATTAAATGCTTCAATACCATATTTTTCAATATCAGCTTTACCAGTAAAACCAAGTTTCTTTTCAACATTAACTTCAACTGGAAGACCATGAGTATCCCAGCCAACTTTTCTTAAAACTCTTTTACCTTTCATTGTTTGATATTTACAAAAAGAGTCCTTTAAGAACTTAGCTACCATATGGTGAAGTCCTGGCATACCATTTGCTGTTGCTGGTCCATCATAAAAAACCCAGTTTTCTTTACCAGTTCTATTTTCAATAGTCTTGTTTAAAATATCTTGTTTTTTCCATTCTTCTAAAATAGATTGTTCAACAAGATTAACTTCTCTTTTATCTAGTTCTTTAAACATATAAATCATTTCCTTTCTTGCTTTAAAAAAACCACAGTATTATCATGCTAAGGAGCATGATAATTCTGCGGTACCATCCTTAATTATACTTAATTACATTCTAACGAATATTAATGAGTTTATATCCGGAGTTAACTACTAATTTTTTCACTAACTCAGCTCCCAAGTGATTTTCAATTATATTTTTCTTATTAAACTTTCACCTAAATGTTTAACTCTCTAAAAGATACTTTAATAATTTACTCTTCTTGATCTTCGCTTTTTCGAAGAATAATATAGCATAATTTACGTCAAAAATCAATATATTACATTAGTCTATAAAATGTAAATTTATTTTTATATTACTAAACATAACAATATATTATATGTTAATATAATATTAATAATAAAGGTGTGATACAAATGAATTTAAACGTATTTAGAGCTTATGATATAAGAGGTGTATATCCTGATGATATCAATGAAGAATTTGCATATAAAATGGGGCAAGCCTATGGATCATATATTAAAGAAAAATTTAATCAAACAGAATGTGTTGTTTCAAGAGATAATAGAAAGTCATCTGAAAGTTTAACAAATGAACTTATAAAAGGAATTTTATCAACTGGTATTAATGTACATGACTATGGACTTATAACTACTCCAATGCATTATTATGCTAGATATATAGAACATTTATTTGGAGTTATGGTAACAGCATCTCATAATCCTAAAGATGATAATGGATTTAAATTCTCACTGGATTATATAGCAAATGCTAGAGGAAAAATGATAGAAGATTTTAAAGATTATTTTGTACAAAATAAATTTTTAACTGGTCAAGGAACACTATTTCACGATAGCATTGAAGATAAATATATAAAATATATGGTAGATAATATTCATCTTGGAAATAATAAACCAAAAGTGGTTTTAGATCTTGGTAATGGTACTACTTCCGTTATTGCAAATAAAATATTTTCTGCACTTAATATTAATCCAATATATATTAATGAAGTAAGTGATGGAAACTTCCCAAACCATCACCCAGATCCATCTGTACCTGAAAATATGAAACAATTAATAGCTGCTGTTAAAAAGAATAAAGCTGATTGTGGATTTGCTTTTGATGGTGATGGAGATAGAGTTGGTATGGTTGATGATAAAGGTGAAATCGTAGCAACTGAAGAATTTATGATATTTATTATTAGAGAATTAGTTGGTAAAACATTTAGTAATACATTTTTATATGATGTTAAATGTTCTAGCGCTTTAGAATATGAAATAAAAAAATTAGGTGCTACTCCACTACCATATAGAACTGGAGCAAGTTACACTGAAGCCAAAACTAAAGAAGAAAATTTAGCATTTGGTGGCGAATATTCAGGGCATTTATTCTTTAGAGATAGAGATGCTTGTATAGGTTCTGGTATATATGCAGCACTTAGAATGATTGAAATACTTAGTAAAGATAAATCAAAAGTTGTATCTAAAATGAAAAAGACTATAAAACCATATTTTAATACACCAGAAATTAGATTTAGTGTTCCAGATAATGTTAAATTTAAAGTAGTTGAAAGAATTAAAGAATATGCTCATAAAAGCGGTTTTGCTACTAATGAAATAGATGGTGTTAAAATTTTATTTACGAATGGTTGGGCTTTAGTTAGAGCAAGTAATACAGGACCTAATTTAACAGTTAGGTGTGAAGCAGAAACTAAACAAGATGTCGAAAAGCTAAGAAAAAATATTGAAAATTTAATAAACATATTTGCAAAAAATGAATAAAAAAAAGAAGATTTATAAATCTTCTTTTTTAATTTTTCTTTCTAGCTCTAATTAAAATACTCATATTTGGATAATTATATTTATCTCCATTTAAATATGTAAGACTAACCTTTGGAGATAAGTATTTTTCATATTCTTCTTCAGACTCAATAATTCTTTCTATTTCAAATCCTGTTTCATCTAATAATCTAATCCATTCATCATGAGTTAAAATACCAAATTTTTCTTGCACTTCTCTTGGGAAACTAGATGCTCCCCATGTATAAGTACATAAAAACTCTTTTAAGAAACCTTCTGATACAATGCAGTTATTATCTCCTACTTTTTCAACTGTAGTATTTATATCTGATTTATCAAATCCTCTAAAATCTTCTTTAAATTTATGTAACCAGTATTCATCTTCTGGTTTAGTAAAAGATATTCTTACTTTATTATCCTTTTTTAAGTTATCACACTCTAAACCGTCTCTTAAAACAACTACTCCATTACTAACCAATATATTTCTTGTTTTTTCAAACGCTTCTAAAATAGGTATATATGTAAATTTTTTATTATTATCATCACAATATGATGAAACTTCATGTAATATTGATGAAAAAATAACTGTATCAAATACTTCATTTACATCAAAGAAATTCATATGATATACGTTCCAATTTGAATTCTGTTTAAGATATTCTATTGCATCTTTATTTAAATCAATCCCTGTTAATCTAGCTTTAGGATTTACTTTTTCGATTGCAGATAATAATACACCACTACCGCAACCTACATCTAAAATATTATTAGCATCTTTAACCAAACTAGGTATTAAACCTTTTGTAGAAAACTTTAAACTTTCAGTCATTCTTTTTAAATATCTTTGATAATTTACCTTATTTTCATTACTTAATTTTTCTAATGTATTCATATTAGTATAACCCTCTTTTTTAAAAGATGGCACTTATTATATCATAAAAACTAAAAAATAATAGATTTTTTAATCTATTATTTTATAATGCTATTTAAAGCTAAGTTAATCATATTATCTAGTGATCTTTCACGATCTTCAATACTCATTACTTCGTTAGAAAATTTTGAATCAACTGCTGTTGCAATAACGGCTGCTTCTCTACTAAAATAGTTAGCTGTATGCAGTAGTCCAAAACCTTCCATTTCTTCAGCAAGTAAATTAATATTACTTGGTACTCTATCAAGAATCTTATCAATATCAACATATGGGCCAAATACATCAGTAGTCATTATAGTACCAATATGAAGTTTAAAATTAAGTTCTCTAGATGTTTCTTTAATGATTTTATTTAATCTTTCACTACCTTCAACAATATTTTTAGTATATTCATTAAAAGCATATGCATAAGTTGATTCACTATAAGCTTTATCTGCTAGAATTAACTCACCTATTTTTACATCTGGTGATACAACACCACATGTACCTATTCTAATTATTCTTTTTACATTATAAAAGTGAAATAATTCAAATGAATAAATACCCATTGAAGGCATTCCCATACCTGATCCCATTACAGTTACTTTTACGCCTTTATAAGTTCCTGTAAAACCAAACATATTTCTAACGCTGGTTACAAGTCTTGCATTTTCCAAAAAGTTTTCAGCAATATATTTAGCTCTTAAAGGATCACCAGGCATTATAACAAGCTCAGCGATATCTTCTTTCTTATCTGTTTTAATATGAATAGGTTCTTCTCCAATAAACATAATTAATACACCATCCTTTTTAATCTTTACTTAAATTAATTATTAATTTACTATCAGGTTTAATTTCATCACCTGTATTAATACTTGTTGTTTTAACTTTACCATAACCTTCTGTTTCATAATCAAGTTTAATTAATTTACAGAAAGCTATAATATCTGAACTAGACCAGTTATAAGTATTTGGCATTATATATGGCCCCTTGTTTGTTAAAAGAAAGATATTTTGACCCTTAATTACTTTCATACCTTTAAGTGGGTTTTGATTTATAACTATATCTCCTGAACCAATAACTATAACTTTTAAACCTTGATTTTCAAGATTCGTTTTAGTTTCATCAACACTTTTACTAATATAATTTTTTAAAGTGATGATTTTAGATTCAATAGTTTCTTTATCTTTCTTATAATTAATATTAGCATAATTTGCAATTTCTTCAACTGCTGTTGTAACAGTATTTGCTAAATCTTTAGTTGTACCTACCATTTGTTTTACTGATACATAAAGAATATATTTAGGTTCTTCTTCAGGGAAGATACCAGCAAACGATTTAATATAATCATATTCACCTGTTAAGTAGCCACCCTTAGGTGATGCTATTTGAGCAGTACCTGTTTTACCTATTAAAGATACATTATTAGGTTGCCAGTAATTAGATAAACCTTCATAAACTACATTATGAAGTAGTTTATTCATGTATTTTACATTTTTACTTGATGCAACATCTCTTACAACAGTTCTTTTACCTTTATAAACAACATTGCCATCATTATCAGTTATATGGTCAATTAAATATGGTTTAATCATAGTTCCGTTATTAGTTAGAATTGTCATAGCTTGAAGCGTTTGTATAGGTGTTGTTGTAATACCTTGACCAAATGATGCATTAGCAAGTTCTGATTTATAGGTAAAGTTTAATTTACCTGCTTGTTCACCAGGAAGTTCTATACCAGTTTTTTGACCAAATCCAGCCTTTTGATAAAACGTTTTAAGTTTACTAACACCAAGCGCTAAACCTAAGTTGGTTGCTGCAACATTTGATGAATAAGCAAAACCAGTATCATAATCAATTGTTCCCCAACCTTTATTATTAAAGTCTCTGATGGTTGCATCTGCAACTTCAATTTTACCAGATTCAAACTTCTTAGATCCATCATATATACCTTCTTCTAAGGCTGCTAGAAATGAAAAAGTTTTCATTGTTGAACCAGGCTCATACTGATATGCAACAAGTGGATTTAAGTATGATTTTATGGTATCAAGTTCATTTGGGTTAAACGATGGACTTGATGCTGATGCAACAATTGCACCAGTATTTGCATCAATTACTGAAAAAGTCATCCAATCAATTTGTCTTGAAGTAGCTAGATTCTTTACAGCTTTTTCAATAATTATTTGAATATTATTATCAATAGTTAAATACACATTATATCCATCAACTGGTTCTTCAGTAATTGAAGGTGTATTTGGTATTTGATAACCATATAAGTCTTTTTGATAAATCTTTTTACCATTAGTTCCTTCAAGTTTATTATTATATGATTCTTCAATACCCATTTCACCTTTGGTATTGCCTTTTTCATCAGTTTTGGCATAACCAATAATATATGATGCAAAAGCACCCATTTTATAGTATCTTTTAGTTGATACGATAAAATCTATTCCAGGAAGTTCTAAGTTCTCAATTTCCGTTTTTTTAAGTTCTGATAGATTCCTACCAGCAGATCCAAACTCAACTTGATATTTATCTTTGTTTAACTGTTTTAAAATAGATTCTTTATCTGCATTTAAATGTTCAGATAGAACTTGCGCAGTATACTCCTTATCAACAACATGTTGAGGAGTTTTTTCATTTTCACTTCTTTTTTCAGATAAATAAGCAATTAAGGTATATGAATTAACTGTTTGAGCTAAAACCTCACCATTATTATCATAAATAGTACCTCTTTTAGCATATAAAACATCTTCTTGAGTATTTCTATTATCTGCAAATTTCTTTATATCAATACCATCAACTTTTTTACTTAATCCTATATAAAGTACTTTTAAAATAATTCCACACAATAAAAAAAGGATAATAACGTTAATGATACTAGGTCTTCTTAACGATATTCTCCTTTGTTTCATTTGTAATCACCTTATTCTGATAGTGTTTTAATATTATCATTATTATATGATAATCCAAGTTCATTTGCAATAGATTCGATATTTTCAAGTGAAGCTAGTTCACTTATTTTCATACTCAAACTTTCATTATATCTTTGTTGTTTATTAATATCTTTTCTCATTCTTTCAACTTTAATATTACTTTCAGAAAGTATAGCTTGAGTACATACTTTAGCAATAGGAATAGCTAAAATCATAACTGCAAGAACACCATACATAAATTTTTCACCTTTTAAGAATTTAACTCTTCTTTTTGCTACTTTTTTCATAGATTATATCCTTTCTATTATTCTTAGTTTTGCACTCTTACTACGCGAATTATTTTTAAGTTCTTCCTCACTTGGAAGAATTGGTTTTTTATTTACTAATTTAATTTTGGGTTTATACTCATCAGGAATATCTGGCATTCCTTTAAATATTGGATCAATTTCACTATATTTTTTAAATATTTGTTTTACTATTCTGTCTTCTAAAGAATGAAAAGTAATAACTGATATTCTTCCACCTTTATTTAGCATTTCTATTGCATCAGGTAACACTTTTTCTAGAACTTTAAGTTCATCATTTACTTCAATTCTTATTGCTTGAAATATTTCTCTTTCTGGATGAGATTTAAAGAAGTAATTTGCCCCAACAGCTGATTTAATGACTTCTACTAATTCTGTCGTTGTATTAATAGGTCTTGAATCAACTATTTTCTTAGCAATAACACTACTTAACTTTTCTTCACCATACTTAAAGAAAATTTCAGTAAGCTGCTCTTTAGAATAGTTATTCACGACCATATATGCGTCTTTTTTAGCTTCTTTATCCATACGCATATCAAGTCTTGCTTCGTTCATGAATGAAAAACCTCTAGATGCATCATCTATTTGAGGTGAAGATAAACCCAAGTCGAATAAAATACCATCGACTTTATCTATACCTTCCTCATTTAGTTTTTCTTTCATATTTTCGAAATTGGAATGAATAATTTTAAAATTTAAAGATATTTCACTTAATTTTTTCTCAGAATACTTTATTGCTTCCATATCCTGATCAAAGGCGAATAGAAAACCCCTTTTCAAACGCTTTAGAATTTCACTACTATGTCCGGCATAACCTAAAGTACAATCAACATATTTCCCATCGTCTTTTATGTTTAAACCTTTAATAGCTTCAGATAACATAACACTGTAATGCATTAGATATCCAACTCGTTAAATAAATTTTCCGCAATATCTTCTAATTTCTCACTATTTTCTTCAAAGAAATTGTCCCAATTTGCTTTACCCCATATTTCAAGTCGGTCGTTAGCGCCGATTACAACGCATTCCTTCGTTAAATCGGCGTAACTAACCAATGGGGAGGTAATATTGATACGACCTTGTCGATCAAATTCACACTCAGCAGCTCCAGAAAAGAAAGATCTGATGAAAGTACGTGCGTCTTTCTTCGTAAACGGTAATTGTTTTAACTTGGCAACGATATTATTCCATTCAGTCATTGAGTAAGCGTATAAACACTTTTCAAGACCACGTGTAATAATGAAACGTTCTCCTAGTTCAAGTCTAAACTTGTTGGGAATAACAAGTCTTCCTTTGTCATCAATGTTGTGATGAAACTCGCCCATGAACATAAGAAATCCCCCACTTTCTTCCACTATCTGCCACTGTCTACCACTATATTACTAAAAATATGCCTGGTTGTCTATAGTTTTTGTTAAATTTTTTACACAAAAAAAGAAACTTTACACCATATGTAAAGTTTCTTAATTTATATTAGTTTTTAAGAATTATTTTTCTTCTTCTTTGTTAACTTTAACTACTTCAACATTTTTGTAGTATCCACATTTAGGACATGCTCTGTGAGGTCTAATTGTAGCTCCACATTTAGGACAAGTTGTTAAAGCTCCTACTTCTTTCTTTAAATGAGTTCTTCTCATTCTTTTTTTAGTTTTACTAGTTCTTCTAAAAGGTACTGCCATCTTGTCTCACTCCTTCCCTTCTTCAAGTAGCTTACTAAGTTCAGCTAGTCTTGGATCTATATTATCTTCTTTATCATTATTAAGCTCCCAACCTTCACCAGAAAGATGAGCATCTTTTTCTTTCGTAATTGAAATCGGAACTTCCAATACAATATTTTGCCATAAAATAGGCATAATATCAAGTGTATTTTTACTATTTTGATAATATTCTTTAATTTCTTCATTTTCACTTGATATTATTTCATTTATATGAAATGAATATGGATAATCTATTGGATCTAGTGTAATTGAGTCCTCAAGTATCATAATGCCTTCTACATCAACATCAAGTTCTATTTCATCTGATATATTGTAAAAAATTTTACCTGATACTTTAACAGGTTTTAATTCTTTAATTGATGTATTTTTATAAAGTTCATTATCTATAGTTAATGATTCATCAATAACTATATCTGATACATTTAATTTATTTAAATCTATTTGCATGTTATTCACCTAGAATTATTATATCATTTATAAATGTTTATATTAAAGCATAATGTATTTTATTTACATATATGATAAAATATGTATAAGAAGGTAGATACTATGGAAGTTATAGGAATTATATGTGAATACAATCCTTTTCATAATGGACATAAATATCATATAGATGAAATAAAAAGAAGATATCCTAAAAGCATTATTGTTTTAGCACTTAATGGATACTTTTCAGAACGTGGTGAAACTTCTTTTCTAACTAAAGAAGATAAAGTATCACTTGCTCTTGATTATGGTGTTGATATTGTTGTTGAACTACCTGCTTTATTTGGAACACAAGCTGCTGATATATTTGCTGAAGCGGCTGTTAAAATACTTAATAATTTTAATGTAGATAAAATAATCTTTGGTTCTGAATCAAATGATGTAAGCATGCTTGAACAAATTGCTAGAACGCAGCTTTATGATCCAGAATTTGATAATAGAGTTAAAGAAGAACTTAAAGAAGGAGTTAACTATCCTACTGCACTTGCAAAAGCACTTAATGTTGAATTTGATTTTAATCCTAATGATCTACTTGGCATTAGTTATATTAAAGCTGTACTACATAATAATTTTGAAATAGAATTTGAAACTATTAAGAGAACTAATTCATTTCATGATGATGATTTAGATGAAGACTTAGTTAGTGCATCTAATATAAGAAATAGAATCTTAAATAAAGAAAATATTGATAAATATATTCCATATAAAAAGGAAGACTATATTGTTGATATAAATATTAAAAAACAATTTGAATTACTTTGTTATGAAATACTTACTAATAATCATTTAGAGAATATTCTAACAGTTGATGAAGGAATAGAAAATAAACTAAAAAAAGAAGTATTAAAAGCATTTAATAGAGATGATTTAATATATTTAATTAAATCTAAAAGATATACATATAATAAAATATCAAGAATGCTTGTTCATATACTTCTTAATGTAGAAAAAAAATCCTATACTTTAGATTACACTAAAGTTTTAGGATTTACTCAAAATGGTCAGAAATACTTAAGTAATATTAGGGATGATTTAATACTACCTATTAATCCTGATATTAATAGTGAACAGTTTAAATGTGAAATTAAAGCATCTTATATATATGATTTAATTACTAATTCAAAAACTCTTGCTTTTGAAACAAGAAATAAACCTATCATGCGATAGGTTTATTTCTTTATCTTCCATTTTGTTCTCTTATTATATCCATATCAGTTGGTACTTTAGATATTAAATCATATAATGTATTATTTAAATTATTTACATCTACTTCTAATGCTCCTGTTGCACAATTAAGTGCATGTGGAATGCCTACTTTATTATCATTTATTGAAATAAGTCCTGGAACTTGTTTTACCATTTCCATATTTGTGATATTTGGAATAAAGTACTCAATTCTTGCTTTATTTCCTTCAATATTAACTTCAATAGTAAGAGCATGTCCTCTATCTCTTATCATCATTATCATTTGATCTTCACTTATACATACCATATCAGTAATACCTATAAATAAATCAGTAGGAATATTATTAAATAAATCAATAAATATTTGTGACTGTTCACCTCTTAGTGAAATTGGTCCATTCTTATCAACCATTATATCTGGCAGTGAACCTCTGTGAGCTATTTCAGGTATTTTTCGGAGTAAAAGGTCATTATTAACAATTGCAGCATGAAGTACGTGTAAAAGTTCATTAATGGTTGTTGCTTCACTAACAGGAGGAAATCTATAACCAGTATACCCAATACAATTTTCTTGTACTTGATCAATAAATGGCTTAGTCATATTTGTTATGTTTTCTTTATAGAATTTAGATAAAGAATCAATATCTAACTTACAAGTAATAAATTTCATTTTAATTTTATTAGATAGACTTTTTACTGCTTTATAATATTCTGGTTTATTAAATAAATCTAAAGTTATATGTTCAAGTTCTGTTGTAATATACTTTAGTGACTTAAAAAATTCATTTGTGTATTTAACTAATGAATTAATGTCAGTATATTGTGGTGGAGCCATATCATATATTTCTTTTTTTATTTTATAATCAACTACAAAAAAATGTTTTAACTTAGTTAATAATTCGTCTGGCACAATAACACCTTCTTTAATTATATTATATATCTATATCAAAAGCGTTAATAGCATCTATACAAAA
Source organism: Bacilli bacterium (assembly GCA_017548925.1). GTDB lineage: Bacteria > Bacillota_I > Bacilli_A > RF39 > UBA660 > RUG13160. The sequence goes on along the minus strand of JAFYYX010000001.1, from coordinate 484,216 downwards.
ACTTGATATTATATTAACATTTAATAAAAAAATAAACCTACTGGTAGGTTTATTTTTTTCCTCTTATATTTAATTGTTCTTTTATCCATTTTTTAGTTTCATCAAATAGAAAATTGGATTTACTAATTAATAGGTCTCTATCTTTAGCAAGCTCAAAAACTTCTTCTTCTGGATAATTATTAAATAAGTAACAAGCTATAAAGTATGAGTAACTATATCCACCTTTTGATGCTATTTCATTAAACACTTTAAGGCCTGTTAAATCTACATCTGATATATCATAAAAATCTCTATCTTGATGAGATAAGAATGTTGCTAATGCTTCATTAAACCACTGAACTGCATTAGGTAAAATTTCTGCATAACATGCATGAACAAATTCATGCACTATTTGCTTACAGAATTTTTCAAAATCTGCATCTTTATGTTTTGTATATTTTATCTGGTCTTCAATATTTAAAATTCTAATAGTTCTTTCTTCGCTAAACGCACAACCAGACATGTAGTCTTCATATCTTCCTCGTTTTTCAATCATTATTGTTTTGAATTCTTCAAATGGAAGAACTTCTACTTTCCATTTTGTTTTAAGTTCAGAGAGTCTAAAAAAATTTAATATATCAACTTCTTGTTCATCAACATTTAATATTACATCAGTTAGATATGATATATTTGTATGGTCTATAAATATTAAATTATTAGTTTCTGTAATATTCATAATTAATTACCTCTTTTGACACTTAGGACAGTAGTAAGCACTTCTACCATTTAGTTGTTCACAAACTATCTTTTCACCACATTTAGGGCAAGGCATGTTTTCTCTTGAATGTACTTTTAATTGATCTTGATAACTACCCTTTACTCCAAGCTGTGAAGTATAGCTTCTAATAGTTGTTCCACCAGCTTCAGTTGCTCTTTTTAATATATCTCTTGAATTATCAATAATATTCTGACAATCTTCTATTGATAATCCATTTGCTGGTGTATAAGGATTTATACCACAGGCAAATAATACTTCATTAGCGTAGATATTACCTAGTCCACAGAATATAGTTTGATCAAGTAAGACAGTCTTTATTGCTTTTCTACATCTAGAATATTTTTTATATAAATATTCTTTTGTTAATCTTTCATCATATGGATCATATCCCATCTTTTTTATTCCAGGATATTCATATAGTTTATCTTTATCTATTAAAGCTAAGATCCCAAATCTTCTTGTATCGTTATAAATTAAGTCTGTATCATGATCTAAGTGAAAATATACTAAATCATGAAATCCAGGTTTAGAACCAGCTTCTTTAATAAAGAACTTACCTTCCATTCTTAAATGTGAAAGCATATAAATATCTCCTAAATCAAAGATCATCCATTTACCTATTTGTTTAATATCTTTTAGTTCTTTATTAGATAGTTTTTTAAATTCTTCTAAATTAGATTCTATAATCTTGGGATAATAGACATCAACTGATTTAATTTTGTATCCTCTTAACTTTTTTAAAAGAGCATTTTTAACAGTTGTTACTTCAGGCATTTCAGGCATAAACTATCACCTTCTATTTTGCATCGTACCAATTTTTACCAGTATCAGCAGATACTTTAAATGGTACACTTATTTTATAAATATTTTCCATAGCTTCTTTAGCTACTTTAATTACTTCATCAAGTTCATCATTAAAACAATCAAAGATTAATTCATCATGAACCTGCATTACAATTTTACTTTTAAAGTTATGTTTTTTCATTTCATCATAAACTTTAATCATAGCCATCTTCATGATATCAGCAGCAGTTCCTTGAATTGGTGTATTAAGAGCCATTCTTTCACCAGATTGTCTTATCATGAAGTTAGTATTTTTTAGTTCATCAATAATTCTTTTACGATTAAACATAGTTTTAACATAACCATTTTCATAAGCAAATGAAATATTATGTTTCATATATTCATCTACTTTAGGATAAAGTGATAAATATTTATCAATATATTTTTTTGCTTCGCTAGGTTTAAGTTCTAGATTCTCTCCTAGTCCATAACCGCTAATACCATAGACAATTCCAAAGATAACAGCTTTAGCTGTTCTTCTTTGGTTTTTAGTTACTTGATCTTCACTTATATCAAAGATATCAGCAGCTACCTTAGTATGGATATCTTGATCATTATTAAAGGCTTTAATTAATTCTTCATCGCCTGATAAATGAGCAAGAATTCTTAACTCTATTTGAGAATAATCTATACTTAAGAATATATCATTTTGTGGAATAAAGGCTTTTCTTACCTTTCTTCCTTCTTCATTTCTAACTGGTATATTTTGTAGATTAGGTTCAACAGAAGAAAGTCTTCCTGTTCTTGTTAAAGTTTGTTTATAGATTGTATGAACAAGTCCATCTTCATGAATATAATCTTTTAAACCATCTAAGTAAGTTGATGCTATCTTGGCTAAATTTCGATAGTCTAAAATATGTTCAATAATTGGATGATAATCATATAATTTTTGTAATACTTTAACATCAGTTTTAAATCCTGTTTTATTTGATTTAGGAGCTGGAAGCCCTAAATCAACAAATAAGACATCACCTAATTGTTTTGGTGAATTAATATTAAATTCTTTGCCTGCTAGTTCATAGATTTTTTTAGTTATTAAATCCATTCTAGCTTCAATGTCTTCTTTCATATCATCAATTACTTTAGTATCAACATATACTCCAGTTTTTTCCATATCAGATAGAACTCTAACTAGCGGGAATTCAATTGTTTCATATAACGAAACCATTTCTTCATCTTTTAGTTTTTCAAAGTATTTATCATAGTAATCAAGTATAAATCTTGATTTTCTTACTATATTTTCTTGTAAAACAGATTCTTCTTGTTTTTTAAGTTCATTTAAAAGAAGTACTTTTTCATTGTTTTCAAGTATCATATAGCCAAAGTCTTCTTTATGTAATGGATTTACTAAATAATCAATTAGCATTAAATCTCCATCTACACTTATATCTAAATCAGCAAGTAATTTTTTATAGTCATATGTATAAACTTTTTTATTAGTAAAATCTATTTTGTTAATGATTTCATTACTAACAAAATAGTTATTATCACCTGATGAAATACCATAACCAATAGCTTTAGATCTATAGTAGTTTTCAGTTTCATAACCAACATAGATAGATACTTTATCTTCTAGTTTGATATCATCAACACTACTAACTACTTCATACTTAAAGTTATCTTCTTTAGGTTTAACATCTATCTTTTTAAGAAGTGAATAGAACTCAAGTTCATTATAGATTTTTTCAAGTTCAGAAGCATTAGGACCAACATATTTCATTTCATCGTAATTTGTATTAAGAGGCACTTCTCTATAAATAGTAGCTATTTCTTTACTCATAAAAGCATTATCTTTATCAGCTAATAACTTTTCTTGAAGCTTACCCTTTATTTCATCAATATGTTCATAAATGCCTTCAACAGATTCATAATCTTGAAGTAGTTTTAATGCTGTTTTATCTCCTACACCTTGAACTCCAGGAATGTTATCTGATGGGTCTCCTGATAAACCTTTTAAATCAATAATTCTAATAGGTTCTATACCATATTCTTCCTTAAATGAAGATCTAATATATCTAATATAATCTTTTTGTTTTAATAATTTCATTTCTGTTTCATCAGAAACAAGTTGAAGTAAATCTTTATCAGATGAAACAATTAATGTATAGGCATCTGGATCTTCTTCAGTCATTTTAGAGATAGTTCCAATAATATCATCAGCTTCATATGGCTCAAGTTCAAAATATTTAATTCCCATAGCTTTTAAAACGTCTCTTGCAACAGGCATTTGATCAATTAACTCTTGGGGAGTTTTATTTCTTCCTTCTTTATAAAAGTCATATTTAGTTTTTCTAAAGTTTTTACCTATATCAAAAGCAACAGCCATATATTCAGGTTTTTCTTCTTCTACAATTTTATTAATCATATTAATAAAACCATATAAAGCGTTTGTTGGAAAACCTTTAGAGTTTTTCATAACATTTCCTGTATATGCAGTTGCAAAATATGATCTAAAAAGTAAATTATTACCATCAACCAAAACGATTTTTTTCATATGCTTCACCCTACTTATTATTATAACATATTAAGGCATTTAAATAAGAAGTTTTGACATGTTTTGTCGAAAGTATTGAAATATATTTTTAAGTACATATAATAGCATCTTGTTATCTAAGTTGGTGGTGCCTGCTTCTCTTTTATTATTCCGGCTTGTTGTCCGAAAATAACTTGGGGGGTTTGGAATACTGGAGGTGTAGGCTATGAACAAAGACTTTTGTTTTTTAGTAATAATAATTATGCTAATCTTAGTTATTTTAAGATTAATATAAAAAAAGAGCACCAACCCTAAAAAGTGTGGTGCCGAAATCCGAGTAGGTACTACCCAACTTGGGTAACACTTACATTTTCATTATAACACATATTTTTATAAATAAAATTACTTTAAATACATTAACTAGTATATTTATCTATAACAGCTTTTATATTTATATCATCTTTATTATAGGTAATTTCAAAATAATCAGCTTGTTTTTCAATATCATATATTGAATCTCTTTTACTATAAAAACTATTAACATTATCATCATAAAACAATTCATATAAACAGTTTAAAAAACAAAATTCACAACATATTTTTGGTTTATCCACTCTTATAGTTTTTATATTATCCATATGTTTATCAAAATAAACCATCATTGGTCTTCCATTTTTAAAATATAATTCTATTTCCTCTAAAATAAACTTTGGTTTTAATACTTCATCTTCATATTCAAAATCAAAAATAATAGCGTTTTCATCATCTTTTGATTTTATAACTCTTTTCATACCTGGCAAAGTTAATAAATAATTAACTATGTCTTCAGGCATTTCATCAATGTATTTTAGTGTTAATTTTTTCATATTACATTACCTTCTTTTAGAACTTCTATTATTAAACAATTCTCTAGTCCCAAAATATTTTTTACATTCAAGAATTTTATCATCCATATAATATGTTGAAATATAATTACCAGTATACTTAAACCCTAGTTTTTCCATTATTTTCCATGAATTACAATTGTAATCAGCTGCACTAGTTTCTATTTTACTTATTTCAACTTCATTGAACATAAAATCAAGCATTGCAGTTGCAGCTTCAGTCGCATATCCTTTTCCTTGATATATTGGGTCTATATACCACCCAACATCTCTTATATCACCAGGCTCATTATCTTTTGGTTGACATGTAACTTGGCCTATTACAATATCAGTATCCTTTAAAAAAACACTCCAAGTAAATTTTGATGAATCTTCTTGATTCTTTACTGATTCAACTTTAGCTTTATAAAATGGTCCTTGCCTTTCCCAATTGTTAAGCTGCGTTAAAAATATTTTTCTAGCTTCTTTTAAATCATTTATATTATCTTTTGAAAGTTCATATTTTCTAAAGATTCTATCAGGTGTTGGAAAATATAAATTATTTACTTCTTCAAGACAAAGAATCTCCCATAATCGATGTTGCTCACCCATACTAGGAAGTCTTAAATCTAATCTATCTGTATGTAAATCTCTTGAACTTATATTATTCATATCAATCACCTAAATAAATTATAACATGAAAAAAAGAGTAAGTTAACTTACTCTTTTTCTCTCTTTTCCACTTAAATCCTTAACAAGGTCAGTAATTAAACCTTGGATTTCTAATGGATAATTATTTAATAATTCTTGAGCTTCTTTATCATTAGTTATATTTATTATATATCTTGTTTCAGGAGAAAAATCTTGAATCATTATAAGTAATCCCCAAGCAAGAGCATTAATGAATCCTTCTGATAAATCAACATATGGAAGATCATCAATATATTTTCTTGCTACAACATCTTCAAATAATACTTTATATTTATCGTCTTTATAATAATTATAAAGTCTGTGCTCTAAATCATTCCTTCCAATTATAAAATTAGTATTTTGCATATACATTGATGCGGTAATTAAACATAAAAGTCCATACTGTGTAACAGTTACTGGTTTTGCATTTTCCATTTACTCACTCTCCCTACAATTTAATACTAACAGAAAATATAAAAGCTCGTATCTATGATTTGTAGATAATAAAAAAACTAGATAAAATCTAGTTTTTTATTATCTTCTTATTTCATTACTTCTACTTCTAATTGGTATTCTATAATTACTTTTTTCATCAAGATCTATACTTCTTTTTGCATAACTATATAGTTTTTTAGCTTTTTCTAATTTTATAAACATATCTTTATTAGAATCACAAATAGCATCTATATACATATCAATAAATTCTTGTTCTGGCATTACACCTTTATTAATTAATTCTCTATAATAATCGTCAGTATAAATACGTATTACTTTAGTGGTTTGAATTTCTGGAGATCCAATAACGCGGTGATAAAATTTTCTTATTTTTTCAATTGTTAAATGATATAAGTGATAGAAAGTTAAATCACCATTATGAGCAAGAGTATCAAGTTTTTCCATACGATTATTTAATATTGAAACATATTCTTTGGCATCATTTTCTGTTAGTTTTGGTAGTGGATGCTCAAATACTTCTTTTGCATAAGTTGATAGTTCGTATAACTCACCTGTTTTATCCATAATAATTTCTGAGTTACCTACAATTGCAAGTAAAGCATTACTTTGATTTTTAAAATCAAGCATTATAGTTAGGTACATTTCTTTTAACGGTTTTTCAAAGTATTCAATTCTTTTACCATCAATAAAATGATTACCTCTTATTATATGTTTTGGATTAGAATCATCAAAAATAACATGTAAGTCAATATCTGATTTTTCATTTGCACAACCAAGTTGATAGCTTCCATAAAAGTATACGCCTAATACATGTTCATTATTTTCATAATCCATTTCTTTAATAAATTTATTAATAATATCATGTACATCTATTTGCTTCATATAAATATAACACCTCGGTTAATAATTTATTATATACCATAATATATGATATTTCTATAATAAAAAAACTAGATGTTAATCTAGTTTTTTCCTTTCTCTTATAATGCCATATTCATCGGTATAAAACTTTTTGTTACATTTTTTGGGTATAATATTAAAATCTGGCATTACATTATCTATATTGTGTTCACTATCATATTTGAAAACAACTTTTTTTTCTAACTCTTTATTTAGTATTATCATCAGTATATCAAGTGATAAATATCCTCGACATAGGTTGATTAATTCAATCACATCAACATCTTTTTTTAATTTTATTTCATTATCATTATTATCTATAACATATTCATAATAATCATTAAAAAAGTCATTTGTATCTTTCCTACTTAAAACTAAACATATGTTAATATTATTCTTTTTTGCAAATTCTTTAATTATTTCTCCATAATCTTCACATTCTTTATAAGTTAAACTATTAGGATTAATCCCTGCTTCTTTTAACGTAATAAGCATATTAAAAAATAAATCTGCTAAAGTTACGTAATAATTTTTAGAGTAATAGATGTATTCATCTTTGGATTCAATCATGCCATGCTCTTTTTTATATTTATTTGCTATTTGTTCCGCAAATTCATTTTCTTCAGTAAGAAGCAATACCTCAAGAGGCATATAAGTTCTAAATTCTTCTTCAAGTTCTTCTTGTGAACATTCTTTTATAAGTTTTAAACCTTTGTAACCTGAATACATTAAATCTTCTTTTATATAGTTTTGATGACCATATAAACATTTTGATGTTAACTCTCTACTTAAATATAAATAAATCTTTATATTTTTTGTTTTTGCATATTCAATCAGTCTTTCTCCATATTCATGCATTTCCCTGTATGTTAATTTATCAGGAGTAATATTTTTTTCTTTTAAAGTATTAAGCATATAGTAAAATAAATCATCTAAACATAAAAAATAGCCTTCCATTAATTTGCTCTCCTTATTCTCAATGAACCTTTTTCTCTTTTTTCTACTTCTTCTCTTAAGTCATTAATTACACTAAGGTTTGATTCATATAATGCTGAATATGGATAACGTAATGTCATTTCTTTATATATTTCTTCTGCAACGTTAGGTTCACTTAATACATAAGCATTATTAAATTCACTATATGTTAATTTATGAAATTCACTTGTATCATCAGTTAGTTCCCACATGATTTCTCCAAGTGGTCCATAAAAGTGTTTATCACCACTTAAATATACCTCATTAGATAGTCCACATTTAATGCATCTATATTCAAATCTAGGTCTGTGAAAATCAGGATTTTGATTTATTTTTATTCCACTACCTTTTTCTATAGTTTCAACTAACACATGATTACATGATTCATAACCTAATCTTGCTTGTTTAAAAAAATTAATACTATTTTCTTCTTTTCTTTTTTCTAATTCTTTTTCAAGATATTCTACTCTTTTTTCATTACCTTTATATTTTTTAATTTCTTCTTCTAAAAAATGGATTCTCTTTGATGAATCTATCCATTTTTGTTTTAGAACTTCATATCTTTGTCTTTTTCTTTCTCGATCAACAATTTTTCTAGCTTCAGTTATAAAATCTTCATCTTTTAGGATATTATCATACACTGTAAACATTGGTGAGTACATATGATTTATATACCATCTTTTTCTTGATAAATCTTTAATAACTACATTTTTTTCATCCCTATCAAGTTCATAATCTTGAATAAATCTATCATCAAAATCATCTCTATCAAAACTAGCTTCAACATCAGTTCCTAGTTTTTTAGAGCATTTATTAAAAACATCAATTAGATCTTTTACAGCAGAAACTGATATTTCTCTCATAATAAAATTATTATCAATCATTATTAAATGTATTGTAGGTATAATATATTTTAAACCTGTATATTTGTTATATTCCATCTTTTTAATTTTCTTGCATAATCATTTCAGGATATCTTCGTTTTTCTATATCATTTATATTTATATTAAGTTCATATAAAAGTTTTATTAAGTCTTCATATTCATTTAGATAGTCTTTATCATATTTTTTAAGTTCAAATTCAATAAATAAACCTAAATCTTCAACATCATCAAAAGATACTTCATATTTATCTTTATAAAGGTAAGCAACTCTATATTTATTTACATTACCTACTTCTTTAAAATCTAAGTAAGAAAATATCTTTTTTAAATTTTCTTCATTATCAATATTTACTTCATATTCTTTAACAACACCATCTGTTTTCTTTTTATAGTTTAAAACAATGTGTTTATCTTCTCTTCTAATACGAAGCCATTCGTTATTCATATCTCTTAGAGTAGATTTAAAATAAGTGGCTTTTTGTTCTTCTTCTCTTAAAAGTTTTCCATCTTTTTTAATAATGTCAAAGATTCTTTTTTGTTCTTCTTCAGTAACTCTAATTTTAATTTCTAGTTCTGTTTCAGTTTTATTTGAACCATTAGTTAAAAATAGTATGTTAGTATTTAATGCACCACATAAGTCTGCTAATGCTTCAATATCTGGGTATGTTCTATTACTTTCCCAACTTGATATTGTTTTATCTGAAACATATAACATTTCTCCAAGTTCTGCTTGGGTTAATTTATTTTGAATTCTTAACTTTTTTATATTATCTCCAATTGACATAATAAAACCTCCTAATAAAGACTATTTTACCATATAAACTTATAATTACATATAAAACATATTTGATCTACTTCTTGATATTCCTGATTTATACAATTCTTTCTCCTTTTCTTTTAATATTTTTTCAAAATCTCTATTTGATATTTTTGGATTTAGTTTTATTACCTTTTGATAAATATCATACACTTGATAAGGGTTTAAATCAGTTTTTGATCTAAACCCAGGTAATACACCATTTGTTTCTCTTAAGTAATCAATCATATATAAATTATCGTATTCACTATAGGGAAAATATTTAAATATCTCATTAATTTCGCATTTAATACATACATAACAATTATCTAAACGTCCATTATTATCGATTGTTTTGTTAAACACAAGAAAGTGTTTACATCCCTGATATTTTTTTAATCGATACTCCCTATATCCTTTTTCAAATTCAGGATCCAAATAATACTTCATATTTAAATTCCTCCTTTAACTTCTTTTTCTACTTATTTCATCTTTTTTTGGTTCGGTATCTAATTTCATATATTCTTCAGATTTAACTTTTAATATTTCATATAATTCCTTATTTGAAATATTTGGTTTTTCAGCAGATATTTGTTCATATAAGTGAATTGCTCTACCAAAACTTATTTCATAAGAACTATAACTAAATTCTAATTTAGACCACCAATACTTTAAACTTGATTCAAATGTAAAATAATTTGCCATATAGCTTTCATAAAATGGTCCACCAGTACAAAGTTTACATTTTATACATCCGTAACAAAAACAATGAGTTCCTTCATACCAATCATAATCATCAAAACATTTAATAAAGAAATGGTCACAAGAATCATGATTATTAACTTGTCTCATAATAGATACATTTTACCTCCCTTACACTTAAAGATTAACATAGTTAATTTTTGCTTGTATCTATGATTTGTAGAGTAAAAAAATAAGGTGATTTTTTATCACCTTATTTTTTAATGTTATCAATCATATAACCATAGATATCAAGTGCAAGTCTATCAACTTTATGTCTTAGCATTCCTGTTGATGTATCAACATAATTATTATGTATAATTTTAACACCAAGTTTCTTTAAATTATCTTTATCAAAGATAACTTGATCTTTTTGTTCTTCTACTTTATATTTATCTATTACTTCTTGTTTAATATCTCCATCATTTACAATAACAATATCAACATTTCTTTTTAAATATTTATTTAGTACTTTAATATGATCAGATGCTTTAAAGTTATCTGTTTCTCCAGGTTGTGTCATCATATTACATACATACATTATTTTAGCTTTAGAATCTTTAATAGCATTTTTAATATCACTAGGTATTAAATTAGGAATTAAAGATGTAAATAAACTACCCATAGAAAGGATAATTAAATCGGTATCTTTAATAGCATCAATTACTAGTGGATTTGTTTTAACTTTTTCTTTATAAGAAATACTTTTAATACCTTTATGAGATTCAGTTATATTATGTTCTCCTTCAATAACTGAGTTATCTTTCATTTTAGCTTTTAATGTAACATAATCTTCTGTTAAAGGTAGTACTTTACCTTTTAGATTAAATACCTTAGATAAAGACTCTATACCTGTTGATAAATTACCATTCATACTTGCAAGAGCAGTTAGTATTAAATTACCTACTGCATGACCATTTAAATCAGAAGTCGTTTTAAATCTATAATTCATTAACTTTTCCATTAAAGGTTCTGTATCGGATAAAGCTGTAATAACTTGCCTTATATCACCAACACCAACAGTATTAAATTCTTTTCTTAGTTTTCCTGTTGATCTTCCGTCATCAGCAACTGATATAACTGCTGTTATATCAAGAGGAAATAATTTTAATCCTCTTAGTAAAGTTGATGAACCAGTTCCTCCACCTAAAACAACTACTTTCATATAAATAACACCACCATCATTAAAAATATTATAACAAATAAAGACTAGAATACTCTAGTCTTTATTTATTAAAACTCAATTACTTTAGGAGCTTCTATAAATGATGAAAATACAGCTTTTGCACTTTCAAAATATAATACTTCTGTGTTATCATCATTTTCATTATACATTCCTCTTAAATTTGGATTTTTATCAAGCATATCTTTTTTAGCTTCTACTCTATCATCTTTAATAAGTTTACCTGATAATCTAAGCCATTTACCATCTTTAAAAGCACATATTTCAACATAAGGATTTACTTCTATTTGCTTAGATACATCTTTAGACTTTCCTGTTTGAATATATAATTTATTTTCAAATATTTCTGCAGTTCCAAATGGTCTTACCTTTGGTTTATTATTATCTACTGTTGCTAAATAATAAACACCACATTCTTTTAAAAATTCTTGTACTTCTTTCATAACTATCACCTATTTTTATTATAACATAAATAAACTTTTTTGATGTTGTAATTAAAAAAGATAACATTTATATGTTATCTTTTATTAATTATCTAGTATGTTCTTTCCAACTTGTTGTTGGCATATACTTATCAAGACTATTATGTAATTGTTTATCTTTTAAATATTCTGCATATAATCCTGATTCTTTCATATCTTCAATAAGTTTTTCATAAAAAGCATACCATTTATTAAATGATTCACTTTTTTCAATTCTTTTTTCAGATGGTTCACAATCGAATTGAACGCCAAATTTTCTCGTAAAGTAAATGATGTATTGTAAATCATATTCATAATTTATAACTTTTGAGCTTGATAAACAATGACCTAGCATTGGATCCATTGCATTATACTTTAATTCAAGCTCCATTTCACGAATTATATCCCAAACTTCAAGTTCGTTTAATTGTTCTAATTCTTGTGGATTAACATTAACATAATACTCTCCATATTTTTTAACTTGTTCCATAACCAATTCCTCCTCTTTTTAAATACAATTATAATTATAGCACAAATGTACGATAAATGCAAATTTTGTTAGATTTTTTTACTTTTAACTCTTTGAAAAGATGTTCTATCTTTATGTGATAAATTAATTATTTCAATTTCTGATGGATAGATATTATCAATTACACCCTTAAACTTTTCTCTACCTTTTTCATGAGCTATTTTTATAACTCCTGCAGATGTTAAAGATACAACTCCTCCATTTTTAACTGTTCCATAAGCATGTTCTGGAAGTTTAGTACTATATGGGCCTACAAATCCTCCTCCATGCTGTTTAATTCTAAATTGAATTGGTACTAATCCTCCATGAACATGACCAGATAAAATTAAATTAAATCTTTTTTGTCTTAAATATTCATCTATTTCACCATTTTGAATAATATGTTTTGGAGAATGTGATAATAAAATATTAAATTTCTTTTTATCAAGATTTATAGTTTCTAAAGTTTTTATTATTTCTTTATATTCAGAATATGGTTCTTTATCTTTATAATAAGATATCGGCATATTAAGGGCTGTTATATCAATATCATCACTTAAAGTCCATTTATTAACTGTTGGATCTTTTAAAGGTATATCTGATACATTAACATTATCAATACTACTTATATTTTTCCAAAAATCAAATGTATTTGGAGATGCACTATTATTAAGTTGATATAAATAGTTTCTATAGAAAACCATATCATGGTTTCCAATAGATACATATATAGTAAAATAATTTGAATTTTCTTCTAATAATTTAAGGATTTTTTTACATCTGTTTTTATCTCTTAAACTATCAACTAAATCTCCACCAATAATTATAGTTTTAATACTAAGAAGTCTTAATATTTTAAGAATTCTTTCAAATTGTACATCATCACTATGGATATCACTTATAAATGCAATTTGATGATCAACTAAAACTTTGGGGCTTGCCATATTGTATGAATTAATTGTTATCTTGTTATCCATAATGACTATCTTCCTTTCTTTTGTATCATAAAAAAATAAGTATTATTAACTTATTTTCTTACTCGTGATGGTTTTTGTGATTCATGTAAATTTGGATTATTTATAATTTCATCAATTATTTCATTTGTAGTTTTTCCACTACATATATAATTAGTTAGAGTTTCTAATCTATCAATCATTTCTTCTTCATTATACCCATCATATAATGGTGCTCTATCTATAAAATCTATATGATTATATTTATCTAAATATATTAATTTAAAATGAAATGATATAGGACCTTTTGGTGTATATATACCAACAATAAAATCATCATTAAATTTATCAATAGAATCATTATCTTCATCATAATGTTTTAGTGATTTAAAAGCAAGTTCTGGACATACTGCAGTACAAAATCTAAATAGAGATTGGATTCTTGTGTAAAGCTCTCTAACTGTATGATAATCAACCTTTATTTCTTTAGAATTAATTATTTTTTCTTTTCTTGCTTCTTTAATAATATGATTTACACTAGGTGTAATATCTCCTTTTGTTTCCATATAATCACCTTTTAATATAATTATTTATTTTAATATATGCACTATACTAATGCAATAAAAAACTAGGTTTTATAACCTAGTTTCTTTTTCTTTCTTTTTCTTCTGGTAGTTCTTTTAATTCATCTGTTAATTCATCTTTACTAAGTGATGTATAAATAACATTTTCATCTTTATCAATACCTTTAATTACGATTACACCATACATCATACTTATAAATAATATTTTATTATTTAAAGTTTCTTTTAATAAGTTAGATAATTCATCAAAATTGTTAAAATTTACATTTTCAGAAAATGTTTTAATTATAGATAATTCATAATCTGTCATAGTTAAATTGAATGCAAGAATTTTTGATGAATAATCATCTAGATATTTAATACTATAATCTTGTTTTTGATCTAAAGCAAAATACTGATATACGTTATCTACATCACGTTTTTCAACATTATTAGTAAAAGTTACTTCTTTGTTGTTATTATCACTTTCTTCACTTAATCCATTTACTTTATTAAAAAATTCTATTTTTTTACCTTTTTCATATGCAACTTTACTTGATGTTAAAAAATATGGACTAAATTTTATAAAGTCATATAAAGTAAGTTTGCTACTATTATTTATCTTTGTCACTATTGAAAGACCAATAGATGGATTAAATATACATCTTGTATATGAATCTCCCTTGATACCTAATGTAAGATTAATATTTCCGATAGAATATGATGGTTTATTAATAATAATTTCTTTAAAGTCAAGATCATTTAAATTAGTGGATAAAATTTTATAAATATCGGTTTTTTTATATTCTTCTATTTTTCTATCTATTTCTTTACCATCTCTTTTAAGTTCTTCAGGACTTGTATAAGTTTTTCCTGTTTCCATGAAATGATAATAATTAATATCTTGCATTGTAATTTCAAAATTATCAGGTAATATAAATTTTTTCTCTGGTTCTATTTCTTTTGTTTTTTTACCAAATATTTTTTCAAATATATTCATTTTATCACCACCAATTCAAGTAATTGAAAAGTATTATACAAAAAAAGACTAGAAAAATCTAGTCTTTATAATAATCCATGTCTTTGTTTTTCTTCCGGTGTTAAACCTTCAATTATTACTCCATCATTAATCATTTTTTCTCTATATGGTGTATAACCAAGTGTTCCCCAGCTTGCTAACTGATCACCATAAGTTTTATCATTAACAATATCTTCAATACTTGATATTTCATAATATCCATTAGAGATAATATTTTTATATTCTTCATCTTGAATTCTATCAAAGATAGTTATTTCGTCATATTCAAAAGCTCCGATTTTTAAACCTTTTCTAGTTTTAAAATCTTCTAAAGAAGTTACACCAACTTCTTTTAAGTATTTATAAGCTTCTAAAAGTCTATCCTTATAATTATCATTTCTAGTCATTATATAAAATGTTCTAATATCTTTAATTAATTGTTTTGCAAATTCTTTATTTTCCATATTTACCCTCCATTTATATTTTAATTATATCACTATATAAATAAATCTATTAAAAAACCTATTATTACACCTGTAAAATAGATAATAGATAAAATAGATAAGTTTTCTTTTAAGTTTTTATTAGTTTTAAATAAAAGTAATATACCAAGGCCACTACCTGTTAAAAGTCCACCAATCATTGTACCAACGGTAATAAATTTTGCCAAGTATACTTCTGTTATTATTACACTACCAGCACAATTTGGTATTAAACCTATTAAGCATGCTATAAAGTAAGATAAAATGTTTTTATGATGTAGTAGATTTGATAAGTTATTTTCCCCTACTTTGAATATAATTAAATTAATAATTAAATTTACTACTAAAATAAAGAAACCTATTTTTAAAGTATGTTTAATACTTGATAGAATTATGCCATCATGTTCACATCCGCAGTGATCATGTTCACATAATTCTTTAATTTCTTCATTCTTACTACTATTATTTTTTCTATATATTAAATCAATAATAAAACCAATAGTAATGCCAATAAGTACTTTAAAACCAATGATTTTAAATAATAATATAGGACTACATTTTTCGCTTAACATTATTGGAAGCATTTCATCACTAGTTGACAAAAATACTGCTATTAATGTTCCCATTGTAATTACTCTTGCAGAAAATAGATTTGCAGCCATTGATGAAAAACCACATTGTGGAAGAGCTCCAAATATACCACCTACAAAAGGTCCATACTTTTTATTATTAGATAATACCTTTTGATTCTTTTTACTTAATTTATGTTCAATAAATTCAAGTAGTAAAAATGTTATAAGTAAATATGGAAGTAATTTTACTGTATCGAGTAATCCATCCATTAAACAATCTTTCATAAATTTCACATCCAGTAAAGATTATAACATAAAAAACTAGGTAATTAAATTACCTAGTTAGTTATATTTTTATTACGACCTGTTACCCCTGATGTTAAACTTGTAACATTTTTTAAATGTATTCTAGTTACCTTTTTATCACACATAGATACTATTCTGCCTTCTTTGTATCTAGATCTACAAAAAGATATATCACCAATTTTGCATCTATTTGTTGAATCTATTAATGCTTTTTTTAAATCTCCATCAATTTGATTATTAGTTTTAAGTTCTAGATTTTTATCATTATATACTCTAACAGGAAGTGGATACATATGATGAATAATACCATCTATTAAAATATTGATATCATATTTTTTATATATTTCAGGAAACCAATTAGCACTATTAATAACAGCTTCAACTGGATGTCTAAATCCATGTTTATTAAAAAAGTATTTAACTTTATTATTTGGATTATTTTGCCATGGATTTGTGTATAGATCGTGCATCATAGCAATATATACAGCTTCATTTATACTAACATTATTTCTTTTTTTGCATTCTAAATATGTTAGTATTGCTACTTCAAGAATATGCTCACCTAGTGTTATATTATCATGATGCTTAAATACACTTGTGCATCTATATTTAAATTCTTCACTTTCTATAATTGGTTTTACAATTTCTAGAAACTCTTTTTGTTCTTCATTATTTAAATATTTATCGAGTAGTTCAATCATATAACTTCCTCCATTGGTATGATATTATATTAAAATATCGAACATTTGTCAAATAATATAAAATGGTGAATATTCATATTTTATTAAGTATTATTTTAATTTTTTAGACAATATGTATTCACCGTCTTTATTTATTTCTTTATTACCATTTAAATAATCATAACCACATTTTCTATAAAATTCTAAACCATGAATTGAAGCAGGTATGATTAATTCTTCAGCTTTTATTTTCATAGAATAATCTTCTATTGCTTTAATTAATCTTTTTCCAATTCCTTGATGCTGATTATTCATATCTATAAAAACAGTTAATATTAAATATTTATTAGGTTGACTTTCAACTTCAACTCCATACATACTTTTTATGTTATCCATACTTGCAGTACCAACTACTTTACCATTTTTAACTGCAACAAAGCATTTTACTCTATTTGGAAAATTCTTTGCTATTTCTTCTTTTGTAAAATATACTGAAATACGATCTATTAACTCTTTACCATAATCTTTAATATTTATTGTATATAAATTACTTAAAATAATTTCAGAAATTTCTTCGGCATATTTAGGTTCATACTCAACTATTTGAATTTTTTCATTCATATTTATCACCTACTTAATTATAATTCATTATTCATAATTAAATTATATGCATCATATGGTAATAGCATATTTTCTTCAAGTAAAGACATCAATTGAATTAATAACACCATTATTCCTTTATTCGAATTATTATTATTTAGTTTTTCTTTAATAATACCTATTTTTTGAATATCTACAAAGTCAATATTTTCTTTTATATGTGTATTTCTAGTTAATTTTATACAATACTCTATTTGTTCATCATGATTTAATTTTTTACCATTTACTTTAAATAAATTATTTTGATAAGTTCTTAACTCATCAATAGTATTAATATTTTCATCAGCAATAATCTCAATTAATTCATTAATAATTTTATAATTATTGTTGTTCATTTTTTTTAATAATTCATTACCCATATTATCACCTTGAACCCTTGCTACGATCTTTTGAATAGTGTTCATTTAATTTTCCGTATGTTAAATTATCTATATTTTCATAACATATCAAATTTTCTAATCCCATATTCAAAATATCAGTTAATGTAGAAGAGAACAAAACATTCATACTTAATTCTAGTTCCATATGAACTATTATTTTTTTTAAAGTCTCATAATCGGTTGTCAAATTATCAACATTATATGACAGCTCATCAATTATTCTTCTGAACGTATTGTATTTTATAAAATCCATATTTTCTTTATTAAGGTGTGTAAAACATAGAAGTATTCTATCCTTTTCATATAATAATTTTGCTTCATCATTAAGTACATTACCATTAATAGTAAAATGAGTGATTTCTTCTTGAGATGGATTATTACTTAACAATGATATTTCTTCGTTTAAATTATCATAAAATGAAATCATCTTTTTATTTTCCCTTCTATAATCTTATCTTCTATCCTTGGAATTATTTTATAATATTTACTAACTTCACTAGCTATATAATCTTCAACTTTAAGTGATGTGTCATATAAACCATGTCCATCAGTTGATATTACTATTGGAATATTATTTTCTAAATAATAATCATATGGAATAGTGATATAATTATCAATGTTTCCTAATGCAAAATTACTTGATGCATTAATCTCAATAACAACTCCTAATTGTTGTAACATTTTTAGATAGTTATTATTCTTATCAAAATATATACCATGTCCAATTCTTATTTCTGGTGGTGGCAATATTTTTTCATTTGAATTATTACTTTCATATTCAGATTTTATTTCAAGTAGTGTATTTAATATCCATTCAGTATTTCCAAAAGATGTTTTAGATTCTCCTGAATGTATTCTTAGAGTATTAATCCCATTTTTCGTATCTTTTAATACTTCAACAAGCAATTCTAATTTTCTTTTTAAACTATATGAATTTTTGATTTGACTATAACTTTTTTCATCATCACGAAGCGGTAATTCTTGACCCATAATATCAAATCCAATAATCATCCCTTTTTTTATGCCTTCTTTTAGTGATGAGATGCTTTCTTCCATTTGTTTTACTCTCCTACTTCTTTCTGTAGATAAGAGAAATTTACATTTAATAGTACTAGCAACATCTGGATTAAGTTCTATTAATGACATTATGTTTTCAGATGAGTAGCTAACTTCTATATATTTACATCCCATACTTGTAAGTTCTTTTAGTGCTCTATTTAAATAATCACTATAGATTAATTTAGAAATTGAATCATTTTTTTCTTTATTTAATTTTTTATCCAGCTTTACATAATCTAAAATAGCCATAATATATGCGACATTTTTATCATTATATGATTTATTGTAATAACAACTTATCTTACTTCTTATGGCATCATTCATGATTAAATCGTTATATTTACAATTTTTCTTTCCGTTAGATAGATAAAAAATAGATATTAAGTAATTTATAATTGATATTCTAGTTCGATAATAATTTTCAAGTTCACCATACGATGCTTGTTCACCATGTTTTATTCTTAACTGCTTTAGTGCAGTCTCATTATTAAGTAAATCATTAATACTAACTAATCTGCTAGTTTCATCGACAGGTTTATTTAGTGGCCAATAAATAAAATCAACATATTCAGATACCATTTTTAGTAATTCTTTTGCCGAAATCATTCCAAACAAATGCGTATGTAGTTCAGATTTTGTTAGTTCCATATTTCCACCTTCTAGATACATTATAACATAAAAAACTAGGCTGTATGAAGTTACCTAGTTTTTCTTATTTAGTTTTAATTATTTATTGTTTTTAAGTGCTATAGCAGCTTGCGCAGCAGCAAGGCGAGCTACAGGAACTCTAAATGGAGAACATGATACATAATCAAGTCCAACAGCATTGTAGAATTCAATTGATTTAGGATCTCCACCAGTTTCACCACAAACTCCTAAGTGAAGTTCTGGTCTAGTAGATCTACCTTTTTCAGCAGCCATCTTAATTAATTGACCAACACCTTTTTGATCAAGTGTTTTAAATGGATCTTCTTCATAAATTTTGTTTTCATAATATGCAGGTAAGAATTTACCAGCATCATCTCTTGAGAATCCAAATGTCATTTGAGTTAAGTCGTTAGTACCAAATGAGAAGAATTCAGCTTCTTTAGCAATTTCATCTGCTGTTAAAGCAGCTCTTGGGATTTCAATCATAGTACCAACTTGATATTTCATTTCAACACCAGCAGCTTTAATTTCTTCATCAGCAGTTTTAACAACTACATCTTTAACATATTTTAATTCTTTTACTTCTCCAGTTAAAGGAATCATAATTTCTGGAGTTATATTCCAATCTGGATGTTTTTTAGAAACATTAATAGCAGCTCTAATAACAGCTTTAGTTTGCATCTTAGCTATTTCAGGATAA
Source organism: Bacilli bacterium (assembly GCA_017548925.1). Classification (GTDB taxonomy): domain Bacteria; phylum Bacillota_I; class Bacilli_A; order RF39; family UBA660; genus RUG13160. Next base: position 463,665 of record JAFYYX010000001.1, on the reverse strand, counting down.
GTAACAGCTAAACGGCAACCACGATGTCCCATCATTGGGTTAAATTCATGTAAAGATGCAATGATTTCTTTAATTCTTTCAACTGATTTACCTTGAGCATCAGCTAGCTTTTTAATATCAGCTTCTTCAGTTGGAACGAATTCATGTAGAGGTGGGTCTAGGTATCTAACTACCATTCCATCACCTTCCATTGCTTCATATAATTCTTCAAAATCACCTTGTTGATATGGAAGGATTTTTTCAAGTGCAGCTTCTCTTTCTTCAACAGTATCTGCACAAATCATTTCTCTAAATGCAGCAATTCTATCTTCTTCGAAGAACATGTGTTCTGTTCTACATAAACCAATACCTTGAGCTCCTAGTTCATGAGCTTTTTTAGCATCTCTTGGAGTATCAGCGTTAGTTCTAACCTTTAGTGTTCTAAATTTATCAGCCCACTCCATAACTCTACCAAATTCACCAGAGATAGTAGCATCAACTGTTGGAACTAATCCATCATAAATATTACCAGTTGTACCATCAATAGAAATTTCATCACCTTCATGGAATGTTTTACCAGCTAATGTAAATTGTTTATTAGCTTCATCCATTGCGATGTCTCCACAACCAGATACACAGCAAGTACCCATACCACGAGCAACAACTGCAGCGTGTGAAGTCATACCACCACGAACAGTTAAAATACCTTGTGATGCTTTCATACCTGTAATATCTTCTGGAGATGTTTCAAGTCTAACTAATACAACTTTTTTACCAGCTTCATGCCATTTAACAGCATCTTCAGCAGTAAATACAATTTGTCCACAAGCAGCTCCAGGAGATGCTCCTAAACCTTTACCTAATACTGTAGCATTTTTAAGTGCTGTAGTATCAAATTGTGGATGAAGTAGTGTATCTAAGTTTCTTGGATCAATCATAGCTACAGCTTCTTCTTCAGATCTCATTCCTTCATCTACTAAGTCACAAGCAATTTTTAATGCTGCTTTAGCAGTTCTTTTACCATTTCTTGTTTGAAGCATATAAAGTTTACCATGTTCAACAGTAAATTCCATATCTTGCATGTCTCTATAATGAGATTCTAGTGTAGCACATACTTCTTTAAATTGAGCAAATGCTTCTGGGAATTTTTCTTCCATTTCAGTTATATGCATTGGAGTTCTAACACCAGCAACAACGTCTTCACCTTGTGCATTAGTTAAGAATTCACCAAACAAACCTTTTTCACCTGTTGCAGGGTCACGAGTAAAGGCAACACCTGTACCACAGTCATCTCCCATATTACCAAAAGCCATAGATTGAACGTTTACAGCAGTTCCCCATGAATATGGAATATCGTTATCTCTTCTATATACGTTAGCTCTAGGGTTATCCCAAGATCTAAATACAGCTTTAATAGCTCCCATTAATTGTTCTTTTGGATCAGTTGGGAATTCTGAACCAATTTTTTCTTTATATTCAGCTTTAAATTGGTTAGCTAGTTCTTTTAAATCTTCAGCAGAAAGTTCAACGTCTTGTTTAACACCTTTTGCTTCCTTCATTTTATCGATTAATTCTTCAAAGTATTTCTTACCAACTTCCATAACAACGTCAGAATACATTTGAATGAATCTTCTATAACAGTCCCAAGCCCATCTTGGATTACCTGATTTTTCAGCTATTGAATTTACAACTTCTTCATTTAAACCTAAGTTTAAAATTGTATCCATCATACCTGGCATAGATGCTCTTGCACCAGATCTAACTGATACTAAAAGTGGATTTTCAACATCTCCAAATTTCTTTCCTGTAATTTCCTCCATCTTAACGATATATTCGTTAATTTGTTCTTGGATTTCAGAGTTAATTTCTCTTCCATCTTCGTAATACTTAGTACAAGCTTCAGTAGTGATAGTAAAACCTTGAGGTACTGGAAGACCAATGTTAGTCATTTCAGCAAGGTTTGCACCTTTACCACCAAGAAGGTTTCTCATATCAGCATTACCTTCACTAAATAAGTATACATATTTAGTCATTTTCTATTCCTCCTATTTTTTCACAAAAATTATTATAGCAAAGCCCCTATTTTAAGGCAATAAATATGAATTAATTTTACACTCATTTACACTTATAAATTGTAAAGAGTTTAATTTGATGTGTCATATTATGATATCGTTTGTCGAAAGTATTGAAATATTATATTTATTAAATATAATAACATATCGTTACTTAAGCGGGTTATGTCTACTTCATTTATTTTCCAAGTACTTCGTAGTACTGGAGTTATCAGGGGGTAATTAAGAAAGTGAGTGGAGTTTATGAAACATTTTGTAATGTTCTGGATCATTGAGATTCTGTTAATTTTAATAATTCTAAAATTGATATAAAAATAATCTCACCCTAATAAGGTGAGATTAGAAAAAAAACCGTAGGCATAACCCACACTGGGTAACACTTACATTTTTATTATAACACTTATTAATAAAAAAGAAACTTAATTTTTCTTAAGTTTCTTTTTAATTATCATAAATGACAATCCAACAAATGATATAATCGCTATTCTAGCGAATATATAAATTGGGTCATTTGTTTTTGGATTAACTAATTTAGATATTACAGATTCATCTTTAGCTTCCACTGTTAAAGTTGTTTTAGCTGATCCATTTGCAAAGTAAGCTACTACTTCATGAGAACCACTAGATAATGAGTTCAAAAATTCATTACTTAAAGTAATTATAGTACTACCTGCTTTAGAAGTATAATTAGATTTATCTACCTTTTTACCATCAATATATAATTCTTTATATTTACTATAATCAGCATCAATTTCTAAAGTTGCTTCTTTATCAGAACCTAGCTTAAATGTAGGATTAGCAGTATTATTAATAAATTCATAGTCATTACTAATATATAGAATCATTTGACCAGGTTTTGGAATATTAAATGATAATAATTCATTTTCACTATCATATGTAGGTGTTATTTCATCACCTATTTGTTTTAAATTTTCTTGATCAAACATTATAGCTTTAATACCTTTTAGTTGAGCATATTCTTCCTTAGTAACTTTAAGTTTTAATATAAAGCCTTTATTATAATTACTATAATCAATATCTGTTCCATGAGAATCTCTTACATATATATTAGAAAAATATAAGAATTCTTTATAATCACCAATTAATGATAATACAGAATCTCTAACTGCTACAAAACCTTCATACTGCGGTGTACCTTTAACTGATTCAAGTAAAGCATCCATTTGTTCCATATTAATGAATTCAACATCTAATCTATCATCATGATTAAATCCAACAGATTCATCTTTGATGACAATCATGTGACCATTACCATCAAAATCATTTATAAATTTTACTTTTCCATTTGGAAGAACATTAGCTAGTTCACAAGCAGGAACTGTTACATCTTCTTTAGAATAGTTACCTTTTCCCTCTTGATTTGCTATAGTTACATCTATATTTTTTTCAGAATCATATGTTAAAACATATGTAACAGAATAATTTTCATTATTAAGTTCACTTGTTTTAACACCTAATGTATCACCATTTTTATTAAATATTGTTACAACAGCATCATGGCTTTCACTTTCTGTTAACTTACCAGATATAGTAAGTTCACATTTTTCATTATCAAATGAAGTTTCAATAGTTGATGCTATAGCTTTTACTGGAAATAAGAAAAGTGATAAGAAAAGTAAATATTTAATTTTCTTCATTGCTACTCACCATCCCTTATTTCTAAAACTTTACCTTCACCTACACCATATGTAAGTGCTGGTATATTGTTTTCTTCTACTTCACCATTAACAATAAATAATGCTATTTTCTTAATACCTTTTTCCTGTGCTTCATCTTTAGATATTAAAACCATTTCATGCATTATAGTTGCATCTAAGTGACGTTCAAAATATTCAATATCTTTTATAAATGGCATAAAGAATTTTGTATGTCCTAAGTACATATAATCTTTAGTAACAGTTACAGCAGAATCATCTGTTCCAACTGTTGTATATACACTTGTAAAGACATCATTTTTTACAAATCCAGACATTTTAACTTCAGCATTCAAATCAAAGTCTTTAGTTAAAACGATTTCACCATTTTCATCATAGAATAGAGCTATAGCATGTGGATTAAAGTCTTTATTTCTTTTATACGCTCTATCAGGACATCCATCAGTAAGTGTTAAGGTATTACTATTTGTTGTAGTTTCATCATTAACACATTTATCTTCATCCATATGTGTTTCAAGTTCAGATTCTTTAACATAGAAAGCACTAAGCATTCCCCTATATTCTGTTGAATAGAATCTACCTTGATCACAAGTATTACCATTAGTAGTTTCTCTACAGTTTCTTCCTAGTGAATCAACTTCAAGAAGTTCTCCACCATTACCACTAAATGCAAATCTATCAAGATTTATTTTTACTTTATCATTAAAGATATTTGTATTATTCTTCTTAAATGTTAACTCTAATGTTATTTTGTCTTGGTAATAAGAATTTATATTAACAACATATCTATTATTAACACTATCATATGTTGTTTCATAAGCAAAATCTTCACCTGTTATAGTATCAAAATCCTTTAGTGCTGGCATATTACTTGCTCCGCCTTCACCTAAAACTACAGGTTTGCCATTTTCAGGTGTTAAATAAATTCGTTTAGTACCATAGAATAGTTCAATATTCATTACATTTTTTTCGTTAGTAAATCCAACCACTTTAGTTCCATCTTGACCAAGTGTATCAGAGAAATTATTTATATCCATACTTACTCTAACGCCTACAAAGTCAGGACTATATAAACCAAATTCAGTATAACCAATTGTTATTGGAGTATAGGCAATTTCATTAAAGTCTTTCTTAACTACAGCAAAGCAAGATAAATTATCTTTATCACACATATCTTTTTCTGCTAGAACAGTTCTTTTTTGAACATTATTTTGGCTACCTTCTTCAAAGATAAATCCATCGCCCCAAAACCACTGATTATTGTCATTATGGATAATATGGCTTTCATATTCTTCATAATCAGCAACACTATTAAATTTAAATTGTAATGCACAACCTTTTTCTAAACATTCAGTTGGAAGAACAATATCTCCATCCATATATTTGGATACTAATGGTGTTTCATTAGCAAAATCATAATTATCTGGATCATTCAAAGCATCATCAGATGTATCATTTGAAGTATATTTAATATAAGTAATATCTATAGGTTTTTTCTTATCTACTTCAAAAGTTACTTCAACCTTTTTAGATGTTGAAGCTTCATCAGGGATAATAAATTGATATTCAGTTATATCAGCTCTATATCCACTAGGTCTAAATATTTCACCTTGTTCTGTTCCTCCAACAAAGCCAAGCTCAAGTGGATTTCCATCATATGTTGCAGCAAATGATTTAATGTAGTATCCAGGGTCTACATCAAGTACAACAATACCAATGTATGGATCATTTTCTAGATGTGTTTGACTAACATCAAGTGTGTATGTTGCATGGCTTGCACAATCTGAGCAGCCAGCTGCACTAGTTTTAGTTACATTTACAACATCTGTTGGTTGTGAAAAAGTTAAAGCTCGTACAATAAAGACAGAAATTGTTAAAACTAAAAATAGTGATAATGTCATAACTATTTTTCGTTTCATAAGTTTCCTACTTTCTATACAAAAATTATATCATACAAAATATCAAGAAAAAAATATTTTTTTAACATAAGTATACATACTATATAAAATAAAAAAGTGAAATATAATTTCACTTTTTATTCACTATAATCACAAGATGAACAAACTATTTGTTTACCTTTTTCTGTTAGAATTGATCCACAATCAGGACATTTTCTATCAATAGGTTTATTCCATGATGCAAAGTCACATTTAGGATAGTTAGAACATCCATAGAATATTTTACCTCTTCTAGTTCTTTTTTCAACTATATCTCCATCACATTTAGGACATTTACAAACAGTTTTAACTTCTCTTTCTTCTTGTTTGATGTATTTACATTTAGGATAATTTGAACAAGCAGTAAATTCACCAAATCTACCATTTCTAATAACTAGTGGACTTCCACAGTTAGGACACATCTCGCCAGTTTCTTCAGCTTGTTTTTTCTCCATTTCATTAAATGCTTTATCAAGAAGTGGTTCAAAACCTTTATAGAAATCTTTAAGTACTTTAACAGAATCTTTTTTATCTTCAGCTATTTCATCTAAATCTTTTTCCATATTAGCTGTATATTCTACATTAATAATAGAGTCAAAATATTCTTGTAATTTATCATTAGTTTCTATTCCTATTTTAGTAGGAACAAATCTTTTATCTTCAAGTGTTACATAACCTCTAGCTTTAATAGTTTGCATGATAGTTGCATATGTTGATGGCCTACCAATACCTAAGGCTTCAAGTTCTTTAATTAAAGAACTTTCAGTATATCTAGCTGGTGCTTTAGTAAAGTGTTGTTCTTTATTTATTTCATCACATACTAAAGTTTTGCTCTTATAATTTTTAAAGTCTGGAAGAACTACATCTTCTTTATCTTCAAATTCACTATAAACTTTTAAATAACCATCAAAAGTCATAACTGAACCATTTGCTTTAAATAAATATCCATTATTTTCTAAATTAATTGTTGTAGATAGATATTTAGAATCACTCATTAGTGATGCTAAAGCTCTATAATAAATTAATTTATATAATTTATATTCATCTGGAGATAAGTATTCTTTTATCTCTTCAGGATTTCTATTTATTGATGTAGGTCTGATACCTTCATGAGCATCTTGAATGTTTTCATTCTTTTTACCAAATTTAACAGTACCTACATACTCTGCTCCATATTTACCTTTAATATAACCAAATACATTATTAGTAAATTCAGGAGATAGTCTAACTGAATCTGTTCTCATGTATGTAATTAAACCAACAGTTTCAGATCCTAAATCTATACCTTCATATAGTTTTTGTGCTATACGCATTGTTTTAGATGCATCAAAATTATATTTGTTATATGCAGCTTGTTGTAAAGTTGACGTCCTAAATACTTCTTTACTCTTTTTAGCTTTCTCAGTTTCATCAATTGATTCAATTTCAAATGATTTACTTAAACTATCTAAAATATCACTTGCTTCAACTTCATTTTTAATTTCAATATTTTTACCATGATATTTTTCTAAAGTGGCTTCAAATTGTCCAAAGTTTGCTGATATAGTCCAGTATTCTTCTGGATTAAATGCTTCAATTTCTCTTTCTCTATCAACAATAATTTTAAGTGCCACACTTTGTACTCTACCTGCTGATTTACCACCAGTTTTAGATTGCATTAATTTAGATAATCTAAATCCAATAATTCTATCTAGAATTCTTCTTGTTTCTTGACTATGAACTAAATCCATATCAATTTTTCTAGGATTTTCGATAGCATTTTTTACAACATCTTTTGTTATTTCATTAAATTCTACACGATCATATTTTTCATCAGGTATTTTAAGTTCATCATAAAGATGCCAACTAATAGCTTCTCCTTCACGGTCTGGATCAGTTGCAAGATATACTTTATCAGCATTATCAACTAATTTTTGAAGGGCTTTAACATCTTTATTTTTACCTTTTATAATTATATATTTAGGAGCAAAGTCATTTTCAATATCAACACCTAGTCCATATTTACCAGATGTTGCTAAATCTCTTATATGACCTTTACTAGATACAACAGAAAAGTCACTACCTAGATACTTTTCAATAGTTTTACTTTTAGCAGGTGATTCTACAATAACAACTTTTTTCATAGTATTTTCCTCCATAAATACCTAAAGCAGTAGTTCTATTCAGAAACTACTGCAACAGGTTCTTGTTTTTCTTCTTCTTTATATTTATCTAATTGTGTTTTTAAATATTTAAAGTAATTATTTTTTATAGCTAAACTACTCATCTTCATTTTATAAGATACAGTTTCATTTATAGCTTTAATTTCTTCACTTGAGTAAGGATTATCAGTATAGTTTTTAATTCTACCATTAGCAGCATTATAATATGCTCTTTCATTTTTCCATGATCCATCAGCAAATACTACTCTTGATTCATAATCACTAGATAGTAAATCTGTACCCATATATAGTCTTGGGTCATAATTTAAATCAAATAGATTTGCTAGTGTTGGTAAAATATTAATATATGATGTATATTCACTAAATGTTTTAGCTTCCATACCAGGAGTATAAATTACAAATGGTACTCTTTCGATTTCGTAATCATCTAAGTTACGATCTATCATTTGTTTAACAGCTGATTTTCTTAAACCATATGGATAATGATCTCCATACATAACTATAACAGTATTTTCTAATATACCTTTTTCTTCTAATTTTCTCATTAAAGTTCCAAGACCATCATCTGTAACTTTAATCTTACTTAAATATCTTTTGTTTTCAGTTGAATATTTTAAGTTAGAGAATTCTTTTAAGTATTTATCACCTAAAATACTTGATACATTGTATGGTTGATGACCAGATACTGTTGTAAGCCATGTCATAAATGGCCTTTCATCATCTGTATTAGTTAAAATATCAACAGCTTTATTCATAAAGTCATCATCAGATGCCCAGTTAACATATTCACTTTGATATGAAATACCTAGATCTCTAACACCATAGTATTTTCCAGAACCCATATTTCTATGGATTGTTGATCTATAATAATATGCTTCAGTATAATCATGCATTGATGTAGTTCTATAACCAGCATCATTATAAATACCAAAGATACTTTCAAAGTATTGGTTATTACGATAATAGTTTGCTGTACAGTTATTATTAATAGTATATAAAGAAAGCATACCAGACATTTCATTATTACCAGTTGCACAAGCATTTCTTGGTGAGAAGTTATTTTCCCAGTGCCATCCTTCAGAATACATCTTATAGAAGTTAGGGAATAACTCTTCATTAATCATTTCATCACCAACAGATTCCATCATTATAAAGATAACGTTTTTACCTTTAAATAAACCTGTGTATTCATTCTTATCAGTAATCTTTTGACTAATAAAATAATTATTTAAAGTATTATAAGTACTTCTTTTTTCATTAGCGATAACTTTTTCCCAAGCAGTATCATCTATTACTCTTTTATAATCAGGATTAATATGTGATCCTCCACTATTATTTCCACTATTATTTTTTCTTTCATAAGCAAGAGATTCATCTTTAGGGAATAATGTTATTTTAATATCATCTAAACAAAATAGTGTTGTACCAAACTCTTGAATAGCAGTTGATGGTACAGATGGATTAACAATTAATTTTTTATTTGATGTTAATTGTAAATCATTTTGCATAAATTTAAGAGAAATAGTTAAATAATACATAACAATTAAAAATAATGCAAAACCAACTAAATTAATAGTTTTTAAATAAAATTTATATTGTTTTTCTTCTTTTGTTGCATTAGTTCTATCATTATTATATAGTTTCTTTTCAAATAGCACTAAATATACAATTACTAATATAGCTGGTATATAGCATGTATAATAAACAAGTTTAATACTATGTAAGAAATCTTTAATATAATCAACTACTGCACCAAATTGACTTGATGTACCAAATGACATATATACACCTAAAAAGTTATTAAAACCTAGTTGTAAATATGCATAAAAGTTAGTTGCAAATACTATTAAACCAAGTAGTATTCTTGCAGGTATTTTCTTTAAGAAAGATAATAAATACCCAAAGAAACTACTAAGTAGTAATGTTGATATAAATATTCTTAAAGTTGGATAACTAAAAATAGGCATTTTAGCACAAAGTCTAAAAATCATCTCTCCAAGAAAGATGCCTAAAAATAATACTAATGTATATCTAAACCATGTAGTTTTAGTAAACTCTTTTATTCTATTTATCACTTTTATCACAACCATCCTTTATAATTAAATCACGAACAGGGCCATATGTAAATCTATAATTTTCAAGTGGGCCATATTTTTGTAAATTTTCTAAATGAAGCTTTGTTGGATACCCTTTATGCTTTTTAAAACCATACATTGGGTATTTTTGATCAAGCTCTATCATCATTTTATCCCTTGTAACTTTAGCGATAACTGATGCTGCAGCTATAGATAAACTGAGCGCATCGCCGTGTATTATAGCATCATGTGGGATATCTGTAAATAGTGGCATAGCATCAACTAAAATATGTTCAGGTTTTACATCAAGATTATCTATTGCTATCATCATAGCTTTTCTTGATGCTTCATAGATATTTATTTCATCTATTTCTTTAGCTGATACTTCACCTATACCTACACTTATAGCATCTTTCATTATAATAGGATATAACTCTTCTCTTTTTTTCTCAGTAAGTTTTTTAGAATCATTTAAACCATCAAGTTTATAATTCTTAGGTAAAATTACTGCAGCAGCAACAACAGGACCAACTAGTGGTCCTCTTCCTACTTCATCAACTCCTGCAATAAGAGTTATATTCTTTTTATATAATTTTTTTTCGTATGCTAATAAGTCTAGTTTTTCCATCTATCTAATGTAACTCCTTTGATGCTTTCATCTTTAATATCATTTATTATTTTAGTAGAAACTCTATTATAATCAGCTTCACCATTTTTATAAGCACCAATTTGCTTACCTATTACATTATACACTTCTTCCATATCTTCTGTGTCATTAAGTTTATATCTAGAGTGTAAAATATCTGGATAGTATTTACTTAAAAATTCTAATATGTAGCTAGCAACAGTATCTACATCTATTACTTCTTGTTTAATAGATGATATAGCTGCTAAGTTATAAGCAACGTTTTGTTCATCTAACTTAGGCCATAAAATACCAGGGGAATCTAAAAGAAGTACTCCTGCATTAGTTTTAAGCCAGTTTAAAGAAGTTGTAACACCAGGTCTATTACCTACAGTTGCTACTTTTCTTCCAACCATTTTATTTATTAAAGTTGATTTACCAACATTTGGAATACCTATTACTAAACATCTAATATCTCTATTGTTTAAACCTTTAGACGCTCTTTTTTCTTGTATTTGTTTAGAAATATAAGATAATTTATCATAAATAAGTTTATAATCCTTACTATCTACACTACTAACTAAACAAGTATTGTATCCTTCATCTTCATAATGTTTAATCCACTTATTAGTTTCATTAATATCACATAAATCTTTTTTAGTTAGAACTAATAGTCTTGGTTTATTTTTAATTAGTTCATCAATATCTCTCATTTTAGATGAGTATGGACATCTAGCATCAATTAGTTCTATTACTACATCTATCATATCTTTCATTTCACTAATTAATCTTTTAGTTTTTTGCATATGTCCTGGATACCAATTTATATTAGTTTTATTTTCATTCATGAGTATTACCTCCAATTTCATCTCTTATTTTCATCCATATTTTACCTAAATGATTATTGCCTTGATTATTATTATCTATACCCCAATCTGTATCTTCATCAATACAACATTCAGCAATAACATAATCCTTAGTCTTAAGAAGGCATTCTTTTACAATAGGATTTTGTAAGGCTTTTAATCTTAATACTTTTTCCATATTATCATATTTTATTTCTGACCAATTAGGTAATCTATACTCTTTATTTTCATGAGCTATTCTTCTTGCATCATTAGGTGAATATGATTTTTTAATTTTATTTGCTATTTCTTTATTTGTTTCTATAAATTTTAAATATTGGAATGCATGTTCACTTGTTTGAAAATATTCTCCATTCATTTCAAAACCGAATGCAGAAAAATTATCAAGTGGAAGTAATTGCCATTGATACATACTTCTTTCAATAATTAATTCATTCATATCTTTATCAAATAATTTAATCATATTAATCACCTCTTATACTAAAACTTTAAGCACTCACTTCATTAAATCATTTTTTCTTTAAGATTTTCTAATAAATATAATCTATCAGATTTAAATGTTAATGATTCATCATTATTTTTTATCATATTAATAACATCATCTATATTAAACCATTTAACCTCAGATACTTCTTCAGTTTGTAATTTAAAATCATTACCATTATAGTAAACATAATAAACTTTTGTTAAATGGGAATTAATTTCTTTTTTTGTAACTTGTCTTTCTTCTAAAACATGCAAATCATCTAGTGAGAATTTTAAACCTATTTCTTCTTCAATTTCTCTAAGTGCAGTTTCTTCAAGTCCTTCACCACTATCTACATGGCCAGCACATGAACCCCACATATTAGGATTCATTTTCTTAGTTGCCGATCTTTTTTGAAGTAAGACTTCTTTTTTATTATTAATTAAAAATACAGATATTTCCCAGTGAAATAAATTTAATTCATGTACTTTATCTCTTTCCATTACTTTTCCTGTTTTATTTCCATATTCATCAACTATATCTAGTAATTCCATAATTTTACTCTCCTTATACTTACATTAACACCAAGTATCAAAAACTTGATTAGTTTCTTTTGTTTTATTTATATTAAATATTACTGGTGATAAATCTGCTGCTTGACTTAAAGGAACATCATTAGATGGAGTAATATTATATGTATAACATATAAAAGCAGAGATATTTAATCCACTAGTAACACATATTATAACAGAATCATCTGGATATTTTTTTACAATATCATCAATTGCCTTTATATTTCTTTTTAATAAGTCTTCCCATTTTTCACCTTTTTGAATTTCATTAAATCTATCATCTTCTATTATGTTTAGATTTTGATACTTATTTATTATTTGTGCAGTATGCTTGCATCTTAAATATGGTGATGTTATGATTGCTGTTATTTTTTGGCCTTTTAATTTTTCTGCTAAAAAATTAGCACGATTTATACCTTCTATAGTTATATCATCAAATGTTCTTTCTATAGTTCCCCATTTTTTATTGCTAGTCATATCTCTTTCTGAATGATGCAAATAAATTAATTTCATATATATCACCTTATTTATTTAATCTTTTTATCTATTTATATAATCATTATATTTTTTAATAAAATCTCCTAAACTTTTACATACTTTTTCTAATTTATCAATATTTTCAATATCTCTAAATTTACTATTTATTTCAAGCTGAATGATATCAACATCTTTTAAACCATACACATACTGTGTAATAGCTCCACCTTTAAATGGATCATTATGAACAATATTATTAATGCCGTTTGAAATAAAACAGTTCTCTAATTCTTTTATAGTAGAAAAATCTGCTGATAAATTATTCATAGTTCCAAATTCAATATCAAATTCTCTTTCTTTTTTAGATCCGTGTAAATCAATTACAAGTCTTATATTCTTATCTTTAATAAACCTAATAATCTCTGTTTTAAATTCATCTTTATTATCTTTATTAGAATCAAGTCCTGTATCTTTAATTTTTATCATAGAACTTACATCATAGTATTTATTTAAATATAGTGCGATAGCTTTAGTAAATGATTCACTTGGTTTAATACTTCCATCTTCTCTTAGTTGCTCCATTGTATGAGGTGCAGTAAAAAGAATGGGAATCCTTCCTTTTTTAGTAATGTAGTCTTCGTTAAATTTAAGATTTTCAAATTCATTAATTTCTTCTCTAAACATCATAGCTATCACCTCACAATTAATTATTAAACTATTCTTTCAGTAAGAATACCTATTTTATCTTTATATCTATCAATAAACTCTTGATCAAGTTCTTGATATAAAATATTATTTAAATTTTCAATTGGACATTTTTTAATTAATGATGATATAAAAACATTTATATCATGTTCTATATTTTCTTTTTTTATTATTTCTTCCTGAGTTAAAAAACTATAAAATTCTTTTTTCCATAATGTATAAACTTCTTTCATTTTAATAGCAAATGCTTCAAACTTATAGTCCATTAACTTATTAACAGTATTTTCAAATGTAAGATCACCTTTAATATACTGTGCTGCAATTAACTCAGCGCCAAATATTGATTTTAAGATTCTCATCATGTTTTTTACATATAACAAATAATCTTCTTTACTACTTAGTCTTACACCTTGTATATCTTCAGCAAACATTTGAGTAACAGCCTCATCTACTCCTACATAATTTTTATAGTTTTCACGAACAGAATGGCCAAAACTAAACTGATCTAAATTTTTTTCTTGTGAAAGTCCGTGTAATACCTCGTGTTGTAATATTACATTTATATATGCTGGATTCTTTTTTAAAAATTCTGGATCAACAAAGATATCTATACAGTTTGAATATGGAAAACAAACTAAAAACGAACCATGTATTTGCCTTACTGGTGCAACATATAATATAAATGTTTTACCATAGTTTTTTGCAAGAGCAATACAATAAGCATTTAAATTGCCTCTAAAGTGTTGAAGAGCTGCTTTTTTCTTATCTGCTAAAATATTATCATCTTGTTTAATTGAAGATTTTATTAATAGTTTATATTCTTCACGAAAATCCATAATATCACATCCTATGCGGCATTTAACTACATATAAATTATAACATAAAAAAAGACAATTACTTGCCTTTTATAGTAGTTTTAAATATAAACTTGTCAAATGTATATAGGATTGCTGGTAAGAAAAGTATTGTTGCAAGAAGAGATATTAAAGTACCTAGTCCTAAGAATAATCCTATACTTGATATACATGATGATGTTGTTATTGTACCTACTAAGAATCCAGCAGATAAAAGTATTAAACCAGATGTAATAACAGCTGATAATCTATCTTTAAGTGTACCTAAGATAGCTTCTTTTTTATCTTGTTTTTTTCTTAGTTGCATGTATCTACTTGCTATTACAATTGCATAATCTATTGTTGCTCCCATTTGAATAGCTGATACAACAATATAACTTATAAAGAATATTTTATGACCTGTTAATGTTACAATACCAAAGTTTACTAATATACTTCCTTCAATAGTAAGAATTAATAGTAGTGCCATACCAAATGATCTAAATGATATTAATAATATTACTAAAATAAATAAAATAGTTACAAAAGTAATTTTAATATTATCACTAGTAAATGTAGATTTTAAATCTCTTGCATTTATAGAGTTACCTACAAGTAGTGATTTACTATAATACTTATTAGTTACTTCTCTAATATTTTTAACTATTCTACTTACTTTATTTGATTCTACTTCAGCATCTAGTGTAAGGATTATTCTTGAATAATTATTACTTTCTAGAAATTTAAAGCTTTCAAATTTCTTTCCATATTTTTTTACTAATTCTATTTTAGTATTAGTATCTATATTTAACTTATCACTATTATTTTCAATAAAAGAAACAAGATTAATAAGAGGTACTTTATATTCATCAATATTCGGAACATTTTCATTATTTACTAAAGCATAACTTGTATACATTCCTTTTAATAGCTCTGGATTAATATTAAGCATTGATGATACAGTTTGGTAATCAAAACTTGCAAGTAAAGAAATATTATCATTTATTTTATATGATGCTATAGATGATGCAGATATTACTCCATCTATATTATTTAAATCTTCTGTATATTCTCTTTCTTTATTAAAATCTTTATCTTTATTTTCTGTTAAAACAAGAAGTGTATTATCTTTACCAAATGTATTTTGAATTTTATCAAGTGATTTAATATTTTCGCTTACTCTAAATGCTTTAGTTGAATTTAAATTAAATACATAATCATATTTATTAATGCATAAAACTGATACAAATATTAAAACAATATATATTGGTAATAATATAAATTTATATTTAACAATAAAATTAGATAAAGAATTTAAAATACCATTTGTTTTTTTAAGTTCTTTCTTTTTAAATTTAAGTATAGGTTTAGTAAAGATATCAAGTAAGCATGGCATTATAAGTATTACTGTTAAAAAACTACATAATATACCTTTTGATAAAACAATACCAATATCTCCACCTAATTTAAATTGCATAAAGATTAACGCTATTAAACCAGAAACTGTTGTAAGTGATGATGCAAATATTTCAGGTATGGATTTAGATAGTGTTTTTTTAATTGCTAATTTTTTATCCGTAGTATCTTCTATTTCTTTCATAAATTGATTCATAAATATAATTACATAATCAATTGAAAGAGCAAGCTGTAATACTACAGCAATAGCTTTTGTTATATATGATATTTCACCAAAGATGAAATTACTTCCCATATTTAAAACTATTGATATACCTAAAATAATAAAAGCTATGACAACTTCAAAATATGTTTTAGATGCTGATATTAAAACTATTACTATAATAGCTACTACTAATAGTAATACTAAAGTAACACCTTGAGTTGGATCTTCAAACTTATCACTATAAATATAAGTTTTTTTATCTTTAGTGATACTTTCTATATCTTTAGCTATTTTCTTTGCTTGATCATTATTTTTATTTACAAGTTCAAATTTATATAAAGCATTATTTTCTTTATAATATTTATCGCTTAAACTAAACATAACTAAGTCTACATTATTAATATTTTGAAATTTTTCATAATAAGAAGATGCTTCTTCTTTTGATACATTTTCTAGCATTACATCAATAGAAATAAGAGTTCCATACTCTTTTTCCATGATTTTAATACCTTCTTTAGTTTCTGTTTTTTCAGGTAAATAATCTGTTAATGATTCATTAATTTTAACGTTATTAAGATTAATTAAACCTATAACAAATAAAACTGAAAAGATAGCTAAGAATAAATATCTATATTTTGTTATTATATTTCCAAGTGTAATTAAAAATTTTTCTTTCACTTCAATCACCACTGCTACATTTTATTATTTATATATAGTTAAAGTAAGTACAAAATATGTACAAAAGTAGATTTTTCTACTTTTGTACATTTTAGTAGATTTTTATGTTATAATTGTTTACGGTGATTTACATGGAAAAAACGAAAATGTATTTAGCTAATGCTCTACTTGAACTACTTAAAACTAAAAGTTTTGATAATATTAAAGTAACTGAAATATGTGATAAAGCATTAATACATAAAACTACCTTTTATAATCATTTTGAAGATAAGTATGAACTTCTTAACTATGTTCTTTTACAAATGCATAATGACATAATTTCAAATATTAAATTTGAAGGAAGTTTAATTGATTATTATTTATCTGTTGCTAAGTACTATATTAAATATATAAAGAATAATCCTAAGTTATTTAAATCTATTATTTCTAACGATAATAGAACTGGTATTATATTATTTGAAAAACTATATATTAAAGATATAGAAGAAAAAATAAATAAACAAAATATTCAAGAAGTACCAAGTAATTATGCAGCACACTTTTATGTATCAGCTGTTCTTGCAATATTATCAGAGTGGTTTATTGGTGGTATGGTTGAAGATGAAGATACTCTTCTTAACTATATAACAATACTAGTAAAAAAAGAAAAAGCCTTTTAGGCTTTTTTCTTTTTTACTATTTATCATTTCTTTCAACAAAGTTAGTACTAGTTGATGATATTACTGCAGCTGGATCATATTTTCTAATTAAATTAATTGTTTTACCAGTAGTTCTTTTATCAATAAATAAAATATACATTTTTCTTTCTAGTTTGTCATAAGCATTTTCTAGGTTTACTAGTGAGTATTTAATTTGATTCTTTTCTAAATAAAATTTCATTTCATCTTTAGATGTAATTACTGTAAGCATTTTATTACCCTTATTAAATAAAGAGTTAATCAGCATTCCAACATAAGTACCAGTTGCATATCCACCAGCATAAGCAAATGGAACTATTGGAGTAAATTCCCCATTAATTGCTGATCTTGCAACGTGAAACCAAATAAATACTTCAACAAATGCAGCAAGAGTTGCTAAGAACTTTTTTTCTTCAATTGTATATATAGTTCTAATTGTACCGATAGATACATCACATATACGTGCAAAAAATATTTTTATAGCTGTTAATAACATATTGCCTCCTAATTATTGTATATATACATATTATATCACATAAAAAAATCAGATTAAAATCTGATTTATTTATTTGTCACTAATTGGACCAGTAGTTCTGTGTTCTGCAGCTCTTACTCTTCCGCCAGCACTACAATCTTTTTGATATTCAACATATCTTCTATAAGAGTTACTTGGTTCATCAAAACCAGAAACACTTTTAACTGATACTGGAGGATTAAATTTTCCAAATGATAGTTCTTTACTTTTTTTATGATTATCAAGAATGCTAAATAGTTTATTTAGATCTTCATTAATAACTACTACATCAAAACCTGATATTTCATCAAATAAAATACCTTCTGGAATATCATGATATAAAAATATTTTCTTTTCATTTCTAAATGCTTCATATAACTCTGTATATACTGCACCACCAATATAATTTGGATATATAGTACAATTTTTTACTTTATCAAAGTTTAAACATAATAGCGCATCTACACTTTTTACTTTTTCTTCACTTTGTCTAAAAAACTCTCTTACTACTTTTGCATGCGTTTCATGTCCTTCTTCCCATGCTTCTTCTTCAGCATTAGGATTTTCATAACTACATGGAAGGATAACTTCATATCCTTTTTGTTCTAACTCTTCCTTTATATGGGGAATTTTATTATAAAATGATGTACTACATGAAATAAATATTTTCATATTAAATCACCTCTTTAAATTTGTGAGTTATTATAACATACTTTATTAATTATTTGCCAACATTAAATCCATCTTTTTTAACTTTATTATATAATTCTATTTTATCAAAATGCATAAGAACAAATTTTTCTTTGTCCAAATCTTTAATATCATCATATTTAATATGAACATCATAAGTCTCTGTTGCAACTTCACAGTATATTTTTTTAACTTCTTTTTCATCATTTAATTTTCTAACAAAGTTAATATCATTAGTATCGCCTGTATAATAATACTTTCCAGTATTATCAGTAAACATAATTCCAAAGCAATCTAAACCTTTGGAATGAGTTGTTGGAAGTATATCTACTTTAAAAGATAAATTTACTTCATTATCTTTAATAAAGGTAAATAAATTATCATGAACACCAGTTATTTTTAATAATTTGTTTAAAGTTCTTTTAAATCTATTTTTACTATAAATGATATTTGGTTTAATTTTTAAATAAAAATTAGAATACCATATTAAAATACCAAGTCCAGCGACATGGTCATAATGCGAATGGGTAATAATAATATAAATATTATTTATATTATCAAATGCTTTCGCATCGTTTAATTTTTTTGTTGCTTCTTCTGGAGCATCAATAATAATTAAATTTTCATTATCTTTTACAAAAGCTCCATTACCACCAAATTCAATATTAGTTGGCTCCACCAACACCAATAAACTCTAATTTTTTCATGTTTACACCTCATTTATGTTTTTATTATACCATAAAGTTGGAATAAAACATTTTCCATTATTTAGACTTTTTTCTTGTATTATTTTCCTTTTTTAAATACTCTTCTCTTGCCTCAACTATTAATTTTTGCATTTTTTCATCATAAATAGAGTTTACTTTATTTACTATTTCTTCTGTTAATGGAGTACATAAAAGTACTTCATCTATCGCACGAATATATCTAACATTCATAAATGTTATATCATGCTCTCCATCATTTTCATCACTTACTATAAATGGTATATGATTTTCACACCATTTGGATGCTAGTATATTTGAAAACTTATTTATCTCCTGATAACTTAATCTTCCTTCACCTCTAGCATATAAAGCATTAATTACTGCAACTTCATGTCTAAATAACCACATATAACTCACTTCCTTATTTAGAATCTATCATATATTTTCTTCTTGTGTCTCTATAATTTGTAGACGTAAGAAAAAAGACTAGTTATTACCAATCTTTTGTTCATCTTGTATAATTTAATCTTTCTTTCATTTTATTAATGACTTCAATATAACTATGATATTTTTTAGAATGAGCATATAAATCTGATTCTTTTAAATTAAATAGTAGTTCTAATCCATCTTCTTTAAAAATATTCTTTACTACACCAATATCATCATCCGATAGTTTAAGTAAATTTAAGTCATGATAGAAAATTAAGTTTGAAACTATATATATAGTTTCATCATCAATATTATTTTTCTTTGCAAACTCTTCAAATATTTTTTGCGATTCTTCCCAGTGTCCATGAAAATGGCCTATACCTTGATCATCTTGATTAAATGATATAGGTTTACCTATATCATGAAATAAAGCTGCAAGTCTAACAAGTAAATTAGGTTTTACTCCATCTACAACATGAAGAGTATGTTCATAAACGTCATATATATGCCATGGATTTTTTTGATCAAATCCTTTACATACTCTAAGTTCTGGAATAAAATTAAAAATTTCTTCTTCACATCTTTTTATTTCATCACTAGGTTTTTTACTTAAAAGAATTTCATACAACTTTTCTATGTTCATAATTATTATGCCTCATTTCACTATTAAATTATAGCATAAATAAAAAGAACTTATATAAGTTCTTTTTTATTTTCTTACTCTTGCTCCACCATTATCTCCAGGTAAAGTTCTTTTAGATAATTTTTCTGTTCTTTTTTCATATTCCTCATTTGTATAAAATTTACCTAACCTTGTTGTAAGTGGACAGTTTATATGTGCAAGTGGATTATTTATTACATCATGTCTTGTTTTATCATCAACTATAAGTGGTGGATAATCTTTAAATATTATGCTTTTATCTATAGTAAACTCTTTAGTTTTTTCTTTTAATATTCCCATACTAACAAGTTCATCCATTGCTTCATTATATTTTTCTATAACTTTATTAACAAAAGGTGTATCAACATCATCTCTATAAAATGGATGATATGGTTGACAGAAATCATCATCTAACACTAATACATTATCAAATGTATCAAACATGAATGTTCCATCTTCTTTTATACCTATTTCAACAAATAGTTCAATTTCATCTTCTATATATTTATAGTAAAAATATAAAGGTAATTTTGCAGTTGTTACAGATCCTTCATTATTATATTTAAAACCATTACTTTTTAATGTTTCTTCAGTGAGATTTTCATTTAATGTATATTCTTTTATTGTCTTTCTCATAAAACCCTCCGTGTTGATAAATATATTATATCACAAATAAAAAAGAACTTAACTAAGTTCTCTTTTATTTAAGTAATTTATCTACTAAGAAAATTACTATGCAAGCACCAATAGCTGATACAATTACAGTTCCAAAATTAATTGGACCTACACTTAAACTTATGCTTAAGTTTAGTAAACCAAATAGATAACCACCAACAAATCCACCTAAAATACCAAGTACGATGTATTTAACGATGTTTCCTTTAGTTTTCATAACTATAGTTGCAAGCCATCCAGCAATACCACCGATTAGGATTGCCATTACGATTTCAGATACACTCATATAATCCTCCTATGATTAAATTATAATACATTTATTTTTGTTTTAATATCTTTTTTTCAACTAAAACATATTTTTTAGAATTTGTAATATCAATTACTAATCTATATTTATAATCATTTACTTTATCTTTTTTTCCTTTAACTACTTTTTCTTCTTTATTTATTATATAGTCACTGCATGTAACATTTAATTCGCATTCTATTAACTTTTTATTATCATCAAAAATAATATCTGTTATTTTATTTGATTTAAATAAAATATTATCCATAATATTTTTTTCACAATCAGTTTTTAATTTGTCTAATTTTGTTTTATAGTCTTCATAAATATCACTTGTAACTAATTCTTTTAATTTTGTGGTATCAAAATTCATCCAAGATATTTGAATATCTTTATATAACTCAAATGCTTTAGTATTAAATTCATCTTTATCAAAATCTTTTAATTTTGATAATTTATTATTAAATCTATTTTTAGTAATAATTTTAGTTATTATCTTAAAGATAATAATATAAATAATAAGTAAGATTATATAAAGAATTAAATATGTTTTTACTAGAAAGCAAAATAAAGAAAACAATATAGTTGGTATTAAACTTATGCCAAGTAAAGTAAATATTATCTTAGTTTTTTTATGTTTAGTACCATCTATTTTAAATATGTATCTAGAAGTAAATATATAGAAAGTAATAATACATATAATAGCCCCTATTATATGAGATGAACTAAAGTCTTTATCACCTGGTTTAGCTTTAAGTAGTTTTCCTGTAAAAGAAAAACCAGATGAAAGTGCACCAAAAATTGATTCACCAGATGATGCATCAGTATATTTTGCATCTAAACCAGAATCAGCATTTACTACCACCGGCATCATTGTAATACATAGTAGTAGTATTAATATAAATGTCTGTTTTATTTTTTTCATATATGGTTTCTTCCTTATGATCTTGTTTTCATATTATTAATAGATTCTTCTATTAAATTATCTATTTCTTCTTCTGTTAATTTTTTTCCAATAATATCATCAGCTGTTAAGCTTGGATTTTTTCTTTGTTCTCTAATTATTTTACCAATATATTGAGCGTTATTTGATTTTTCGATAGTATCAATTAGTTCTTTAAATTTACTTCCAAAACTTTCTTTAAATTTTAAACCAATTACAGGATCTTCATTAAAATACATCGTAAATAAAAATGATGTATCTATACCATTATTAATAAGGGCACTATAATACTTTCTTAAAAAGTTAGTACCAAATTCATATAGATTTGTATAATCTGTTTCAGGTATAGCAAGTTCTGTTATAAAAGTTGTGAATGATTCATCAAGCATAGCAATTTGTTTTACAAATCTATCTTGGCCAAATTCGCGACAGCAATTATCAAATTCTTCATCTGAATATGCTCCAACAAGCGAATATGCCATACCATTATGCTCTCTTGTTACATAATGAAGTACTTCATGAAAAAATGTATTAATATCAACATCGTCTTTAACGTATATTTTATCATCTTCTTGATAAGCTGATATACCTAGACCGACATCTTTAGTCATCTTTTCTACATTATTTAATCCTTCTTTAACTATGTTTAAATCTACATAATTTCCAAATGTTTGATTAAATCTTTCATAAAGAGCATAAACTAATGCCTTTTTTTCATATATATTATTTTGTTTACTAAAATCTATAGTCATTATGCTTTTACCTTCTTTTTATCAAATTTATAATATTTTAATATAAATAAATCTACAACAATTATTAATAATAAATCTATTACTGTTCCTATATATACTAAATTCTTTTGTTTAGATGTAAATATATATATAGACCAACTAGTAACAGATATAAACTGTAGTAGTAACATTCCTAAACTATAATCATTACTTGACTTAGTTCTAATTAATTTAACTATTTGAGGAATAGTTTGCATATAACTAAGTGTGTAATATATTGTACAAAATATTAACATAATAAGACTCCTTTAACCACTATACTTTTCACTTACTAAATCAATTGAAAATAAATAATCATTTAATTTTTCTTCAACTGTATTTCCATGACAATATTCTAAACCATATTCATAAACAATATTATATTTGTATTTATTTAATATTAAGAACTCAATTGATTTCATAATATTATTCCAATATTTATCATTTTTATATATTGGCATATGATCTTTTAAATCACTACTAATTGAGTGCAAATGAACATTTCTAATATCACTAAACATATATCCATCTAGATTAGTAATTAATCCATAATCAGATATTTCATGACCTATATCATATGTAAAAAATATTTTTTCATCATTTAAAACTAATGGTTTAATTTCTTCCTTACCTAATCTAACATAACCTCTTATATCATTTAAGTTTTCTAATGAAATAATTATTTTACTTGAATCTATATTAGTAATTAAATTATTAATATATTCTATAGTTTTATTCATGGAAATATTTTTATTATCATCATAAATAGTATGAAGTGTAAAAATAATTGGATAACCTAAATAGTCTGAATAGCTTTCTAATTTTTTTAGGTATTCTATTTGTTTATTAATATCTAAAGTTATTTCTCCATGTACTTGTAATAAAAGATTATTTCTTTTTATTTCATATACTAAATCATTTAAATATTTAACTTCATCTTCATTATTATAATCAATATATATTTCTATTCCTTTAGTATATTTATAACTAAGCAGTATTTCACAAAGTCTTTTAGGATTAATAGACATAAATTTTTTATTTGTTGATATTAAGCTATTCATAAACACCAACCCTTTTATAAAATATTTTTTAATTCTTCTATATTTTTAACTTCTTTATATTTATCTTGAACTATACCCTTATTATTATAAAATATAGTTTTCATTCCCATCTCATCAGGTATAACCATATCAGCATCAATGTTATCACCAATAAATATATAATCGTTAATGTCACTACCATTAACAATTTCTTCTAGACCTTTTTTAGATGGTTTTACCGGAAGAATATCCCAACCATATATTTTAGTAAAATACTTATCAAGATTATTTATTTTAAGTCTATAAATTTGGTTATCAGTAAACCAATTAGTATATGCAATAATTTCATATTTACTTGATAAATATTTTAAAACATCTTCAACTATATCTACTTTAAGAAGCGGTATTTTAGCATATTCTTCTAGAATTTCCTTGCCCATATTTTCATCATAGTTTTGAGATAAATTTTCATTAATATAATTAATAAAGAAATCATGATTTATAATTTTATCTTTATTATTTACTTCAATTGTACCAATTGTTTTAAACATTTCAATTGATGAAACATTAAGAGAATATTTTTCTCTAAATTTATCATAAACATTTAACCATTCATCGGATAAAAATAACAAAGTATTGTCAAGATCGAATATTATTTTTTTCATACTATTCACCTTTTTTTGCATTTCTTACAAATTCCATTACTTTCTGTTTATCTTTTAGACCTAAACTATTTTTGCATCCGCTATTTACATCAACACCATATGGTTTAGCAATTTTAATAGCATCAGCAACATTATCCGGATTTAAACCACCAGCTAAGAATACTGGTTTATCTAAAATTTTTATTAATTCTCTACTTTTATTCCAGTCGTGAGTTAAACCAGTTCCACCTACTTGATTAGTTTTTAAATTAAAACTATCAAGTAAGTAGTAATCGGCATATTTCATTTTCTTATAATCTGTACAAATTTTTCCGTCGCTTGATATATGTATTAATCTAATCAATTTAATATTGGGTAAAGTTTTTTTTATCTTTTCAACTTCTTCTTCTGATATATCAGAGTGAAGCTGAATAACATTATTTCCAATAAAATTTGTTAAATCAATTATTTCATCTGCATTTGTTAAATGTGTAACCAATGATACATCCAACTTACCTTTAGCAAAATTAGCTAATTCTTTAGCTTTATACTTATCGATAAAATCTGTGCTAGCGTGTTCTTGACCTACTAAAAGTCCAACAATATCAGCACCTGCATCAATAGATGCTTTAATATCATCAACTGTTTTATTAGCACATATTTTTACCTTTACCATATATAATCACCATACTATAAAAATTATAGCATATAAAAAGAATCTCTTACGAGACTCTTGATACTTTGTTTACTTATAATTTATACAGTAAAGATTACAATGTATGCGATTAAAGCAACTAATAAAGCAATTGAAGATGTTACAATACCAGCAATAGCTTTACCATTTTTCTTAGCACGTAAACCTAAGATTAAACCAATAATACCACATGGAAGTGATAATAAGTTATATCCAATACCAAAGCTTAATTTTGCTCCAGCTTCAGATAATTCTGTTTCAAGTAATAATTCTGTTAGTTTTGGTTCAATGTTACCTAAACTAAATAAAGATAACACTGCCCAACATACTGCGATGATACCAAGTACCATACTTGCAACAGCTTTTCCATTACCTTTCTTTACTTTTCTTAATGCTTTACCACAACTAACACATACATCTGCGTTTTCATTTAGTTCAGCACCACAATTTTCACAATACTTCATTTAAACTACCTACTTTCTTTATTTATATATTAATTATAATATTTTATTTAGATATAATCAATTTATTTATTTAAATAAGCTTTTGCTTCTTTAAGTAAATCATCTAAATAATAAATTGGAAGTGAATAAGAATTATCTCCATCTTTAATATATATTTTATTATTTTTCTTATCTACTTTATTTAAGCTATTAATATGACCTACTTTGTTATAGTCTTTATCAATGATGTATGAATCAGTTATGTTACCTACATATACTCTATTTTCTTTATCTTTTCCAAAGTAGTATTCAATAACTGTAACATCATCAATCATCTTTATAAGTTTTTTATCCTTAACAGAATATATACCAAGTGATGAATCAGTATAACTTATAAATAATAATGTTTTTTTATCATCATAAATAGCATATTTAATTAAGTTCTTTTTCTTTAAGTCATATTCTTTTTTAATTTTTTCTAAATCTTTACCAGCAATACTTTGATTTTTAGGATAATCAAGTTTTACTTTTTCTTCTTTTAAATTTTTATTGCTATCTTTTTCATAATATATAATTCTGTTATCATTTTCAGCAATAAGCAAATATCCTTTTTTATTTAATATAACAGCTTTATAGTTATCTAAATTTAATTCAAATAAATTACCATAAACAATACTTTCTTCATATTTAACACTTACAAAGTGTACAGTACCATCTGCTGTAAATACAATATAAGTATCATTTGTAGTTGATACATAAATATCAATTACATCACTTGTTAATGAATATTTTTTAATAACGCTTCCATCAGAATCATCCATAACTGTTACTACATTACCAGATGCAAAAGCTATATTATGAGTACCTTCAGCTAAACTTGTTTGGATGTATTCTCCCCAGTCTTTATTAAATTTCTTAGTCCAATTAACTTTATTATTTTTAACATTATAAGATGTTACTAATGCATGATAATCATTGCCAACAGATTGGTTAGATAGAATATAAACATTATTATTCTTTTCAACTAATGCATTTAAATATCTTGCTTCAAGTTCAAATGAATCCATTTCATTTAAATCTTTAGAGTTAAGTACATGAACTGTCACGTTATCTTCTTTAAATGGATCAGCACTATTTTTGGATGTACCAATAAAGATTTTAGATCCATCAAAAGTAGTAAAGATTTCTTTAGCTATTTTTTCTTTAGATGAATATGTTGCTATATTTTTATATGTTTCAGCATCATATAAATATAGTTTAGGAGAATCATTTATTATTAAATATTTTCCTTCTTCATTACTTTTAACAGACATATACCCATAATTGTCTTTTTTTATTTCTTTTAGAACCTTACCATTTTTTGTAGATGCAATAATAACATTACCTATTTTATTTATATAAGCAAGTTTATCATTACCTATAAAAGTAAATTGATCTTTAGTCATTGCAAAGGCATTTAAGTCACTATAAGTTTTTATTTTTTTAAGTTTATTTATATCCCATAAAACTAATTCTTCAGATTCATCAAAAGATAAAGCATAGTTATCATCATATGATGATTTAATATAATCAATTACACCTTTAGTTTTAACTTCATCCATAGCTTTATATGAAAGACCAGCATTATATACACCTAAACTTTCTGATAAAGCATATTCAGCTTCAGGTGTATATGGCATTTTAACACCATTAAATTTAGTTAATGCTTCATAAGCTGATTTAACAGCACTATGTTTACTATCAACTTTCATATATCTCATAGCATCTTCTGATAAAGATAAAGCTTGATGAGTTTTTAAAGTTTTTTGTTGATGATATATTTTTAAGAACATTAATAATGAGTAGATTGTAAATAAAATACAGAATGCTGATACACAAGCTGATGTTATAAACATTCTTCTCATTTTTCTTAATTTATGTCTTTGTTTTAAATCATCATAATCAAGATTATACATTGGAGCAATTAATCTTAATTTTTCTTCTTTGATTTTCTTTAAAACCTCTTTTTTAGTTTCTCCTCTTACATCAGCAGCAAGGGGTTCAACTGGTTTCTTTTCAATTTTCTTTTTACCGTTTTTATCTATAGTTTCAATTTCATCGAAACATATTTCTTCTGGGAATGAATCTTTTGGTTCACCTTCAATTAAAACACAAAAGATATTTTTTCTACCTCTTAATTTTTTAAAAGTCTCTATTTCTTTTTTACACCACATAGATTCTTTTAATCTTGGTGAACAAATAACAATTAAATATTTAGATTCTTTTAAAGCTTCTACTATAGGATCTTCTAGATTACTAGAT
This sequence comes from Bacilli bacterium, assembly GCA_017548925.1. Classification (GTDB taxonomy): domain Bacteria; phylum Bacillota_I; class Bacilli_A; order RF39; family UBA660; genus RUG13160. The sequence continues at coordinate 435,447 of JAFYYX010000001.1, read as the reverse complement.
AGTGGAAGTTCATCTTGATCTCTAAATACTCTTTTAATAGTTCTACCAGTTATACCTAGTTTTTCTTTTATGTTTTTAGGTAGTTCATATGTTTCTAAAACTTTATGTAAGTTTTCAGCAACATATTTATCTAAGTCACAATGTCTATAACTAATAAAGGCATCATATTTATATTCTTTTTCTTTCATTTATATCACCTTAATCTACATTAATGTTTAAATCTTTTAATTTACTTACAACATCATCATAATTATTTGGTTTAACATATAATCCTTTTATACCAAAAGTTTCTGCCTTTTTAATATTATCTATTCTATCATCAACAAAACATGATTCGCTAGGATTTATACTATATTTATCTAATAATGTTTTATAAATACCATCATTAGGTTTTACTTGATGTACTTCACATGAAAGCACTTTGCCATCTACAATATCAAATAAACCACTTGGTGTAAACATATCTATTACTACTTCATTTATATTTGAAAGTAAATATACTTTATAACCATTATTTTTAAGTGATTTAATAAGATCAAGCATTTTATTATTAATTTTAAAGTAATCATAATGGCCATAAATAAATCCTTTAATTATGTCATCTTTTTTATTACTAAATTTATCACATAATACACTTACAAATTCATCTAAAGAAAGAAAACCATAATCTATTAGGTCATCGCCTTCCCATTCTGGAGAATTAAGTACGTTATCAATAACAAATTTTTTATCTTCTTCATTATCAAGTAAAGCATCTAATGCTTCATCGTAATCGACATAAGCTATAACTTTTCCTATATCAAATATTACATTGTTTACCATTATTAATCACCAATTTCTATATGTTTTCTAAATTATTTATTATTTTATATTTTGAGTTTTTATTATTACTACAATATCTATCCATTAATAAACAATCAAAACCACATTTTACAGCGTTATCTAAATTTGATTCAACATCATCAATAAATAATGCTTCACCTGGTTTTATATCAAAATCTTTAATTACTTCTTCAAAGAATTTTATATTCTTTTTAGTCATTGCGTACAAACTAGATACATATATTTTTTCAAAATACTCATCTACTTTAGTTTCTCTTAAAAAATCTACAATATCTGGATAATTATCTGTAAGCATTATTAATTTATATTTATTTTTTAAATTATCAAGTTCATTAAATAGATTATCACAAAGTTTATATTTAGTAGTACTATAAACTCTATCATAAGCAATTTCTTTAGATACATTTTCAATATCACCTTGATATTTTAAATCTTTTAAAAAATTATAATAAAATTTATAAAACATTTCATATTCTTCATCTAAAGTTTTAACATCGATAATATCAAGAAGTTTTTGACGATGTTCCTTAAGTATATCATCAAAGTTTTCTTGATCTATTTCATCCATACCAACTAATTCTAAAAATTTTGGAGTTAAATACCAGTTACCTGTTGGTGGTACTGCTAGTACTTTACCAAAATCTACAACTACATATTTATATTTCATATAGAACTCCTATATTAGTTTTTCTTCTTTTAAATTAGCAATAATATAATCAGCAATTATATCAATAAATTGTTTAACTTGTTCAAAGTTAAAAACAAAATTACTCTTATATGTTTTTTGGTTTAAGATATCAACAGTTGCATCAATTAAGATATTTATTTGATCGTATGGAACTTCTTCAATAATACTATTTGAGTAGTATTCATTTTTATGAAAAAATTCTAAATCTAAACCATATTCATTAATAAGATCAAAACTCATATTTGAATAATCATTATAAAGATATAGTTTAGCCATATTTTCACTTACATATTTAACTTTGGTTCCATCAAGTTTAGTTATATAATTATCATCCATTATTTCTGATGCAAAATATCTGTACCATAAATAATCAGTATATAAATGAACATAATATCCTAATACATATTCATTATTTATATAATCATAATATTTATCTAAAAACTTTTTTAAATCATAATTTCCATCATGATCTTGAAAGTGAGAGTCACTTCGTTTTAAACCAACAAATTTAGCAAGGTCAGGTGCAATGCAACCTGTTAGAAATGGTTCTTCTTTTTTACAAAGTTTTTCATTTACTTTTTTACCTACTGCTAAATGTATTAATAATGATGCCACAATATACCACAACTTTCCTTATCTATTATAACATGAAAAAAGTAGATTTTTTAAATCTACTTTTAATTTTTAATCTTAGCATGTACAGTAGGTCCATCTTCAGATAATGTTTTAAATTCATAACCTCTATTTACTAGTTCTTTTACTATTGGTTCAATTGCATTTGCAGTTTGTGATTTATAATCATGAAATAATATTACACAGTTATATGCACAGTTATCTACATGATTTAAAACATTGTTAATTATCTTTTCAGATGTAACTTTACCACTAGATGCATCACCACTACTTAAGTTCCAGTCGAAATATACATAACCACGTTTAGTCATTTCTTCAGCTATTGCTGTTACAACACCTATACTTGATGACTTACTTACAGTATTACCAGAACCACCTGGGAATCTAAATATCTTAGTATAAGATCCGGTTTGTTCTTTTATAATTTCGTTCATAGCATTAAAGTCACTAATATATGCATCAACACTTGCATATATATTTCGTGGATCCCCGTTTTTATAAACATGAGTTAAAGTGTGAACTCCAACAGCATGACCTTTATCATGCTCCTCTTTAATTAAGTATTGATATTTACCTCCACCAAACTGATTTGTTACAAAGAATGTTGCTTTTACATTATATTTATCAAGAGCAGCAAGCACCTTTTTAGTATTTGCACCAGGTCCGTCATCAAATGTTAAATAAATTATTTTATGAGGTTTTTCTCTTACAACTACAGTTCTTGTAATTGCTTTTTCACCATCTACTTCATAAGTGATTGTATATGTGCCTAATGTTTTAGTATCAACACTACCTGATATTTTAATTTCTTTATTTATTTTATTTCCGCAACCATCTGTATATGTTGCACCTTGCTCGTTATAATCATTATTAACAACAACATATACTTTAGATTGTCCTTTTAAACTAAATTTATTTGATGGTTTTGTTCCATAATCTATTTGTACTTCTTTAGATGTTGTATTTTTATTTGTATCAGTAACAGTATAAGTAATTTTATCCTCTTCTTCTTTTACTACAACTTTATCAGTTATATCACCATCATAATTATCTTTAGCGGTATATTTAATTTCTTGTTTATATTTTTTAGTACAATAATCTTTAGATACTTTTTCTAAATTAAGAGTTAACTCTGGAGCTATATCATCATACACAGAAACAATTTTTACTTCATGAAGCTCTTTTCCATGATATTTAACATCATAATCAACTTTGTACATACCAGTTTTATTAGTATCATATTTACCAGTAACTTTTACCTTATACTTTTTACTATTTATTTTCTTTTTACCAAGTTTTAAAATAGCTCCATTATCTTTATATTCAGTAAATACTTGAACATTAACCCTATTACCATCTACTAAATAAAGTTTAATATGACTTCTAATAATTGAAAGCGTAGTTATGGCAGATATAAGTAAAAATATACATGAACCAAGAATTATAAACAGAACTTTCTTTTTCATAACTACTACTTCCTACTACCATTAATAACTAAAAAAATTATATAAAAATTTATTTTAAAAATCAATTACATAAAAAAACTAAATATTGTAAAAAATATTTAGTTTTTATTAACTATTTTTTTAAACCAAAATGTTTAAATGGAAAGATTGTTAATCTTGTTGTGCCTTTTATTTCTTTTTTAGTAAAAGTACCAAACATTCTACTGTCAGCTGATATCGGCCTATTATCACCTAAAACAAAGTATTCATTTTTAGGTATTTTAATTGCAGACATATCTGATGTTGATCCTTTACCATAGTTTTCTTTAAGCACTTTATCATTAATGTATATTTCACCATCAATTATTTCTACTTTTTCACCAGGTAAACCTATTACTCTTTTAATTAAAACATCAGGGGTTTTATCAGATTTAATTACAACGATATCAAAGCGATCTATCTTAGCAACTTTGTTTAGAATCATAATATCACCTGATGTAAGGGTTGGGTTCATAGATGGACCTACAACTCTTATTGGTGTAACTAAAAATGTTCGGATTAAAACTACTACTAAAACTATAGCTACATAAGGTATTAAACTTTTTAAAACGTTTATTACTTTTTCTTTATTCATATCAACTAATCTCCTTTTTAAACAAAAAAATTAAGGACTAAGCCTTAATTTCTTTCCTTTACTCTATATTCCTTAGTCATCTTCTTAATGAAGTTAAGTTTAGCTCTTCTTACGCTACCTTTTTTGATAACAGTAATCTTATCAATTGTAGGTGCATTTACAGGAAATACTCTTGTAACTCCTACGCCGCTAGATTTTTTACGAACTGAGAATGTTTCAGAAACACCACCATTTTTCTTTCCTATTACTAGGCCTTCAAATGCTTGAATTCTTTCTTTTTTACCTTCTCTAACCCATACATCTACACGAACAGTGTCGCCAACTTGAAATTTAGGAATATCTTTTCTTATGTGTTTTTCATTGATTTTATCAACTAAATTTGCCATAAAAATATCCTTTCTATAAAATATATTAACCAGCAATCATTAAAATACTTTAAGCGGATTACTTTTTTTGGGTCAAAAAGATTATAACATAAACCTATAAATAACACAAGAATTAATTAAAAAAAGATAATTTTTCAATCATCTTTATTTTAAATCAGCTTCTCCAAAAGGATATGGGCATAACTCTTTAACAGTATACGTTTTACATTCACCTTTTGTTGAGTAGCAATAAATAGTAGAATCTAAATCAAATAATTCAGATATCATTTGTCTACATACAAAGCAAGGTGTTCCAATTTCTCCACCAGATATCATAACATGTACTTCTTTAAAATCACCTTTAGTGTATCCACTTGTTATGGCATTAAAAATAGCATTTCTTTCAGCACAAGTTCCTGCTCTAGTTGACGCATCTTCAACATTTACCCCATAAAACTTATTTCCATCTTTAGTAACTACACATGCACTAACAGGAAAATGTGATATTGGGGCATAACTATTTTTATGTAGTTCTAATAGTTTTTCAACCATAGTTTATTTACTCCTATCTATTTATACCATTTGATTGTACTAAATCATTCATAAATATTTTTTCAGATATAAATTTCTTTTGTACTTCCTTTTCAATATAAGCAAGTTCTTTTAAGAATTTTTCTTCTTTTTCACGAGCTAAAAACTTTTCATATTTATCTATTAATGTTGCTCTTAATTTATCAACTTCTCCAAGAACTGCCGGATAACCAGTATCTCCTGGAAAAGCATCATGAAATAATAAATATACCATTTTAAGTAAGTTTTTATATTTTCTAATATATTTTTTTACAATAATATTATTGATCATATTTTTGTTATAAATAGATAATTTAGAAATATCAATTATTGAATCATTTTTATGATAAGAAGGGTTAAAAACATATGGTAATTCTTTTGAATATTTTACTTTACCAGTAAGTTTTTTCTTACGATGATATACTTTATACTTCATGATTTTCACCTCTAATTCATTAAATCAGGTCTTTTTTCTTTTGTCTTTTCGATTCTTTTTTCTTCACGCCATTTATTTATAAGTGCATGATTTCCACTAATTAAAACATCAGGTACTTTCATTCCGTTATATTCAGCTGGTTTAGTATAAGTTGGATAATCTAAAAGATTATCATCAAAACTTTCAGAATCTAAACTTTCTTTAGTGATCACACCATCGATTAATCTGACTGTTGAATCAATAATAGCAGCTGCTGCTATTTCTCCACCAGTTAGAATATAATCACCTATAGAGATTTCCTCATCAACCAATGTTTTTATTCTTTCATCAAAGCCTTCGTAGTGTCCACAAAGTAAAATAATATGTTTTTTACTTGTTAACTCTCTAGCTTTTTTTTGATTATATTTATTTCCTTCAGGGGTAAGCATTATAACGTATGAATCATCTGTTTTAATATCATTAATTGCATTAAAGATTGGTTCACATCTAAGAACCATTCCAGCTCCACCACCATATGGTGTATCATCTACTTGATTATTATTAAGTGGAGAATAATCTCTAAAGTTGATTAAATTAATTTCAACCTTATTATTATTTATTGCTCTTTTAATAATTGATTCATTTAAAAATCCTTCAATTGATTCTGGAAAAAGTGTTAAAACATCTATTCTCATAACATCAAATCCCCTACATTTTTAGTATAAACTTTTTTGTTTTCTAAATCAATCTTTGTGACATAATTTGATACATTAGGAAGATAAAAATTTTTATCTCCTTCTACTAAAAATGTGGCATATGAAGAATTAACCTCATAATCTTTAATAGTTCCTAAAATATTTTCATTTTCATCTACTACTATAAACCCAAGTAGATCATCAATAACATATTCAGAATTATTTAAAAAATTATCTCTATTTACATATACTTTTGATTTATTTAAATAAAGAACATCATTTATATTATTAAAACCTTTAAGTAATACTAAATAATTATCTTTATGAAATCTAACATGTTCGATGGTATATTCTTTATCATCATCATTAAAATAAAGTTTAGTACCTTCTTTAAATACTTTATCTTTTATTTCAATTTCAGTATATACTTTAATTTCACCTTTAATACCATGAGTTCCAACTACTTTACCAACATATAACTTATTCATTTATATCACCTAACTCATGCATAAGTATTGATGCAGCTACACCAACATTTAAACTTTCACACTTACTTGATTGTTTTATATAAATATAATCAATATCTAAATTTCTAATAGATTCTGATATACCATTACCTTCATTACCCATAATAATAGCTACCTTATTTGTTTTATTATAGTTTTTAATATCAGTACCATTATTCATATCAGCAATGAGATATTTATAATCATTATGATTATTTATAAAATCTATTAAATTAGATTTTATAAAATTAACATTAAAAATCATACCTTCAGTAGATCTTATAGTTTTACTATTATAAATATCAACTGAATTATCACCTAATACGATATCAAAATTAAAAGCAACAGCACTTCTTATAATAGTTCCTAGATTACCAGGATCTTGTATACTATCAAGAAGAACAATATTTTTGTTTTCATCTATTTTATTATTGATATATTTACATACTCCAATAATATTAGTTGAAGATGTTTGTTCTGATATTTTTTTCATTACTTCTTTTGTTACATAAGTAACTGGTATATCAGCAAAAGTAACTAAAACATCTTCTACAGCAAATATTTCAATTAAGTTATTAGTTTTATAAGCTTCACTAACTAAATGATCTCCTTCAACAAGAAATTTTCTTTCTTCATCACGATATTTTTTAGTTTGAAGTTTTACTAAATTTTTAACTTTATCATTAGTTAAAGATGTAATTAACATTATATAGCCTCCTTCATAGTCTTTCTAAATACTTTATAATTAGGACAGTATCTTGATACGTGTTCCCAGAATCTACTTGAGTGATTTCCTTCATAGAAATGACATAGTTCATGAATTATTACATAATCAAGTTCTTCTTTAGTTCTTTTAATAAGTTCACTATTTAATGTAACAACTTTATCAGTTCTATTACATACTCCCCATCTTGTTGTCATTTTTCTAATTCGAAGTTTAAAATCTGGTATATCATTAAAATATTGTTTTAAGAAGTATACTTCATCATAAAAGTATTCTTTAATATATTTTTTTATATATTTGTCTAAAGATAATTGATCTTTAGCATATACAAATTCATCATCAAAAGATACAGTTTTATATGATTCATCAAATACTCTGATATATCTTTTTCCTTTAAAACAAAAGAATTCATCTGATTCATCGTTTCTTTGTGCTTTTAATTGCATTCTTGATAATGATTTAATATTTTTATTTATGCATGATAAGATGTATGAATTTGGGGTTAAGTGCGGGCAAGTAACATGAAGAGTAATTGCATCAGAAAAACGAAAATACATATTTTTGTTTCTCTTTTTTTCAACAACGACATTAATAATTTGATCATTGATTTCTACTTGCATACTTAAATCCCTCTTTATTAATTATACCAAATAAAAAAGGTATTTACATACCTTTATTATGATTTATGAGTTCTAGTTTTATCTTTTTTTCTTATTCTACTTATTACTTCACTTATTATATTCGTATTATAATTAAGTGTTAATTCAAATCTTTCTCGATGCAACATATTAATGATTTTTTGATTCTCATGATAGTTATTATTGTAAGCTATTATATTACCATGACTTAATTTAAATATATTCTTATCGCATTCATAAACATCACAAAGTAAATTATAATTACTAGAATTATATTCTAAATTTTCCCATTCTATATCAATGTTATAACATTTATCATTATACTCAACATAAATGTCTTTGGTTCTATAGATGCGATAATATCCATCGTTTTCAAATAAACAACAATAAATATTACCATTAAATTCGTCTTCTTCAATATTGAATTTTCCTTTTATTCTTATAACTTTTAAATGTGCAGGACTATAATCAAGTGAGCTTTCTTCACCTTCAACAGTATTTTCAAATAATTCAACATTTCCAAGTAAAATTCGAAAATATGAACTAATATCATATAGATATTCGGAACATCTAGCCTCATACTCTTTTTTACGATTTAATTCATTTAATAATATTTCTTCTTCTCTGGTCATATAAAACCCTCCTACTTTCTTTTATTATTAAATTTAATATAGCATGATTTGTATATACTTCGTCTCTATGATTTGTAGAGCAAATAAAAAGACTAGAATTATCTAGTCTTTATTATTACTTAAATCAATTACTTGAGTATTAACATTATCTAAGATGTTAACATCCATCTTTTTAATCTTAAGTATTTCATGAATGATTTTTTCATTTTCTTCAAGAAGTATTGCATAGATGATAAAGTCATTCCATAAAACAACTTCTTCTTTCTCACTTTGTGATAAATTACTAAAGTCATGAATAAAGTTTTTCATACCAACAATTTGTTCTACTAAAATTTTTCCTTCAGGAGTTCGTTCATATTTATCATTAGCATCAACAAAGAAGTATGTTATCTTTCTTGCTCTTAGGTAGAAAGGCATTGAGAATAATGCAAATAAAGCTATAACAGCAAAAGTACCAACTAAACATACGGGAATAGATCCAACATATAAATCATATGTTAATTTTCTAAAGTCCTTATCTTCTTTAATCATATCAACTATGACATCTTGATCTTTAATATCTTTAGTTATAGTTTCATATTCTTCCATGTTCTTCATTAGTTTTTGTCCTGGAGGAGTAACTAAATATCCTCCACCAATAATACCAGCTAAGAACATTATTCCAACCCATCTAAAAATAGTTAAAAGAGAATCATTAAATCCATATCTTTTTTCTCTATTTTTTTCTTTAATATATCCATCTTCAATAGCTTCTTTAGTTGATATTTCTTTCCACTTTTTAACACTTATAATATCTAAGTTGTTATTAAGTAGTAAACTATATAAATAACTATCACTTTCTTTTAAGTGATCTGTGTTGACATCTTTATTAACTACCATTTTATTTTTACTATCAAATGATATTACTTTCTTATTATATAGATTTAATATAGATGCAGCTAAGTCTTTTTTAGTTTCAATTTCTAAATCTGTTAATAAACTTATTTCTGGTGGTGTAATACCAGTAAATCTTTCTCTAAAATAATCAATATTTTCTATTACTTCATATTTAGTATTATGCTTTATAATTCTCTTTTTAGGAATTCTATAAGCTAAATAAATAGCAAGGATAATAAAGTTTTTAATAGCTATATATAAAATAAATAACCATATCATATAAAATATTAATAAACATGACATAAAAGGATTACTACCACTAAATTCTTTTACCATAGCAAATCCTTCAGCAAAGAATTTATAGTTACCTAAACTTCTTAATATACATACTATAATTACGGCTATATCAAGAAGTAATATTAGTTTCTCTTTCTTAGTTTTAATTCTTTTAGTTTTCATACGATCACCTACACTTATATTTTAACATATAAAAAAAGGTATTAATATACCTTTTTATATTTCAAATGGAAGTTCACCAGAATTTCTTGCTGCTCTTTTTCTAACTGCTTCTTTTTCCTGTTCAACTTTAAGAGCATCTTCAATTATTTGATAAATACTAACAGCTCTTGTTGATAATTTATCAGCTAATTCTCTTTTATTTATCAAGAATGTTATATCTGGCAAAAAACCTCTGTCTTCAAAATCTAAATCGCAGTGAACATCATCACAAGTTTTTCGTTTAATAACTGATATAGCATCTTCATAATATACACCGACCTTAATATTGAATTCTGAATCTGTAATTTTATAAAAATTATAATTATACATAAAATCGATTGATTTTAGTTCTATAAATCCATCCTCTTCTATTCCTTGAATATATATATTATTTTCGCAAAATATATCAACTGTCTTACATTCAGTTTCCACAACTTCAGTACATGGCGTTTTATGTGAACGTGTAACAGACACACAAGGAACAATATTAAATAATTTAATAATATCAAATTCTGCATCTGAGTTTGTAAATTGTAATTGTTTCATTTTTTCTAACCATGTTCTTAAACTATAATTCATATATATTTTCCTTTCTTAAGACTACGCTCTAACCCTTCTAGGTTCGTTTTTATCTTCTAGTAATTCTCTTACTGTTTTAATATCTTTTTCAAAATAATACTTTTCAGTAATATAACTAATTATATTTCCTCTAAAATAATGTGGTATATTTTCATTATTTTCGATATTTGCTTCTACTTTAAGTTCGGCAAAATCTTCTGGTTTTGGTAAATTAGTGTTTTTACTTTCACATACATTTTTTAATTTTATATCATCAAAACATTCACACTTATATGATAAGCCATCATTTTCAAAATGAATATTAGATATAACAAAATATTCATTATTATATATAAAATATATATTATGAACATGATAACTAGTTGGATATTGTTTAAATACCCCAATATAAAATTTTATAATATTTTTATTATCATTTGGGTCTTTAATATTAACACATATATATCCATTTACTTGACCATTTTTATCAGTTGATTCATTTACTACATAATAAGTATTAGGAATAAATCTTACTCCCTTAAATAGTTCTGAATAAAGATGATAAATATCTAGTGCATGCTTATGATTAAAGTCTTTAAAAAAATCATACTTCACAATTAAACCTCATTACTTAAAAAAGATAAGATTTATTATACAATACTTTTTGTTAAAAGCAAATTAAAAAAGGTATAAACTTATACCTTTTTTTATTATTTTTATTAGAATCCGTGACCTCCGCCACCGCCGCCGCCGAAGCCTCCTCCTCCAGAGAAGCCTCCACCGAATCCGCCACCAGATGATGATGAAGAATAAGCGTTAGCTCTTGATGCTGCGTAAGCACGTTTACCATCAGAAACTGCTGTAGAAAATGAGTTTCTAATAGAATCATATAAATATAAATGTGTAAATGTATCAGAATATGTTCCTTGGATAGAATCATCAAATTCTTTAATTTTTACATTCATATCATTTTGTAATTTTTTAGCAAGTCCAAAGATAGTAGCATATACTAAATATCTTTCCCATAATTTTACTTCTGGAAGTTCTTTTGGTGAGAAATCACCAAAGTCTTTTAAGAAGTTTTTAAATGCATTCCATTTTTTGTAGTGTAGTGCACCTTTTTCATTATAAGCTTTTTGTTTTGCTGTCATAATAACAAGCATTACACCAAAGAAACCTATAAAGAATAATAGCGGATAATTAACACCTTGTCCTGTTCCAGTAAACTGGAATATGATACTAATAACTAAAAGTGGAATAGCAATTGCATATGCTGCACCTTTACCTTTAAAGAAGTTTTGTTTCTTACCTTCATTTATAACAGATTTACTCCAATTAGTATAACTGTTATTAAACTTACTTCCTGTTGATAAACTAGATGCATATTTTTTTAATCCCTTAGTTGTAAATGTTGTTCCATCTCCAACTCTATCAAATAAGAATTCAACTAATTTAGTATCAGATTCATTTAAATCATCTCTATCAACAATAGTAAATGTGTAATCTTTTTTCTTTGATTCTTTTTTTGCATTTGTATCTACTAATTCTTCAGCAGTTACTTTCTTTCTATAAATTAAATTCATAATTGCTGCTGATAAAGCATTAGGAGTTAAATTCTTCTTAAATAAGTAATCAATAACTTCAACATTATAATCATCAATAAACTCTCTATAATACTCGGCATCAAAATCAACTTTAGGTTTTCTTAAAATAATAAATTTAATTATTATATGAGCTATAACTATTAAAACAGTTATTACTTGAGAACCTGTTTTATAAAAGTTGTAAATTCTTTTTAATCTTTTTCTTTCATTATTAGCTTCTTCAGCTCTTTTTTCTTCTACTTCAATAATGCTATCTAAACCATCAACATATGTATGATCAAGTTCATAATCATCTGTAATTAAATCTTTATCAAAAGTCATTCTGATATCAAGATCTTCATCACCTGCAAGTTTATCAATAGTTGCAACAGCACCTTTATAATTAATTACACCATTTATAGGATTAATTTCACCAGAAAGTGGACCATGAGCCCAGAATCTAAAAGTATCTGTATCATCTTCACCTGGAAGATATACTTTTACTTTTAAATCTTTATAAGCATCATTATCTGATGATGCAGTAAAGATTTGCCAGTAAAGTTCTGCAACATCTTCATGCATTACAACAGCATTATCTAAAGTATACTCAATTAAAAAACCTACAGTATTTCTTCTTGATTCATAATACATTCTATATGTATTACCATCATAACCTTCATTTAAAGTATATTTTCTTTTATCACCTTTATATGCAAAATCTACTTCTGTAAATGATTCATAATCTAAGTCATCAATATTATTAAATGATACATTATTTAAATATTTTGCTTTAATAGTTACATTTTTAATACCATCTGAATTATAAATTGCAGAGTGTTCAAAATCTATATCACTATAACTATTAAGCGCACTATTTCTATAATTGATAGTTCTTTCATAACCATTAAATGAACCATCTAGAACTATTAATTCTTTTACTTTTAAATCTCCATTACTTAAAATATTTGCTTTAATATAATAATGTTCTACATCATAATCTACATTATCAACGGCAAATGTAAGCACTGGAAAAATAAAAAAAGAGAAAATTATTAATAATAGTTTTTTCATTATTTTATTCCTCCTTCTTTTTTAAAAAAAAGCTTACAGGATCTGTAAGCTTAGAATTTAACTTGAACGTTTTCTCTTTCAGCACCTTGTGCTTCAAAGAATGCTTCTTTCTTAAATCCGAATAAACCAGCAATAATGTTTGTAGGAATAACTTCTACTTTATTATTATATGTAAGTACAGTATCATTATAAAATTGTCTTGCATAAGAAATCTTGTCTTCAGTTTCCTTTAAATCATCTTGCATTTTAACAAAGTTAGTATTTGCTTTTAAATCTGGATAAGCTTCAGTTAAAGCAAATAATTTAGAAATAGCTTGTGTAAGTTCACCATTAGCTTCCATTTGAGCTTCAGGTGTAGTAGCACTTAAATAAGTGTTACGTGCTTTAACAACGTTTTCTAAAGTTTCACTTTCATGTTTAGTGTATCCTTTTACTGTTTCTACTAAATTTGGGATTAAATCAAATCTTCTTTTAAGTTGAACATCGATTTGTGCCCATTGATCTCTAACTCTGTTTCTTAGTCTTACTAATCCATTATATGAACCAATAATCCATAGAACTAATACTGCAACTACTGCTAGTACTACAATTAGCCATACTGGCATAACAATCACTCTCCTTATTTCTATGTGTTTATATTATCATATTTTTGCTAATTTTTCAATATGCATTAATGCTTGCATATTCCAAAATAAAAAAACTAACATAGGTTAGTTTTTTAATTTTGTTTTCTTTCTCTAATTCTTTTTTCTTTTCTTATATCCGTATAGTAATTACCATAAACTTGTTTTATTAAAGCATCAAGTTTTCTTAAAGCTTTTCTATAAGTTTGAACATCATTATTACTCATAGTATTAAGCACTGATGATTTTTGTTCATTTGTAAGTATTAATGCTGAATTTAAATATTCACCAGTTTGTCCTTTATCTTCAAAAAACTTTCTTTCACTCTCGCTATAATCATAAGTATGATAACTATATATTTCTCCTGATACAGAATCAGCAAATTTCTTATTTACTACATCATGCTTAAATATAAATGGAATAACTCTATATTTTATTTTATCTTTATATGGAGTTATATCATCTAAATCAACACCATAAGATTTAAAACCTAAATAGTTAATTGTTTGCACATTTCCATCAATTTCTATTTCTTCTTCACATAAAGATAATAGCTCATCATTTTTTATAGCTTCAATTAATTTTTCATATGCTATAGTATCATCTTTATGTTTAAATATATTTATGTAACAATAAATCCAATTATTTTTAATCATAACTTTCTCCTTGATTTAATTTATATCTTATTTATATTAATAGTTTATGTCAAGAAAAAATAGAGTTAACTATCTGTTAGCTCTATCTATACCCATATCTAAACAATAAGATTCTTTCATAATCTTTTCAAATTCTTCTATAATCTCTTTATATCTAACAAAAGGAATTGTATTAACATATTTTTTAACATCTTCATTTGATAAATTTATGCCGGAAGGTATAACTTCTTCTATATAGTCACCAACACCTTTATTAACAGCATTATAAAAATATGCTCTATTTGTAACAATATCTACAAACATTTTATTTAATTTATCATTTAAAAAGATAAATGGATAAACTTGATTTTCAAAATCAAAGTTTAAACTTTTATCATTTTTATTATGATTATCCATAATAAAACATAAACAGTTTTGTCCACCAATATTAGCTACTGTTAAATACTTACTACTATTAATCCTATTTATGAAACTATTATAAAAGTTTGGTACTTCTTTAACATTAATATAGCAATATGTTTGTTCATTATTTTCCATAATAAACACCTTCTTCTACTAAAATCATACTTATAATTAATATTTAAAGTCAAGAAAAAAGAAGTAAGTAGACAACTACTTACTTCTTTGTCTTGTTTTTTCATCTTTATTTCTCATTGAAGATTGTACAAGAATGCTTGGATTATTGTTTTCACTTCTAGGCATACTACTTTGAACTAGTAATGATTGACTACTATCAGTTTTATGCATAAAAAGTGTATTTTTAAGATCTTCATGTATTTCATCTAGTTTAGATATAAAAGTTATATATTCTTCTATTATTAATTTATATTCAGCTAAAGAATATTTATAACTTTCTCTACTGCGACAATCTGAATTTAAACTTGTAAATACATCTTGAACATATTCACATGATATTTCTTTTTTAGATAACTTTATTGGTGGAATAATTGTTAGTTTTTCCCCATAGTAAGCATCATAAATACCATTTTCATCTTGTCTTACTATAAGTGGAATATTTTGTAAGTTTCCAACAAAGAATGCATCCTTGCACATAATTATCCCACTAAAAATATGAAGATATATATGATCAGTGTTCCACATTTTAAACTTAGGTTGAATGAATCTATAATTTTCAACTTGAGTTTTATTTTTTCTATCAACGTGTTTATCTAAATATAACGCATAGTACTTATCCATTAAAACACTTCCTTTTTATTGATATATATAATACATTAAGTATTTTAAAAAGTAAAATAAAAAAGAACTAAACTTGCATTAGTTCTTCTTCTTTTTCTTTAATTTTGTCTTCAATAATCTTGTTGTATTTATTTGTAAGTTCTTGAATATCTTCTTGGTAAAGTTTTTCTTCATCTTCTGGAAGTTCTAGTTTTTTAAGATCATTATTAGCATCTTGTCTTACGTTTCTTACTGCAACTTTTCCATCTTCACCAATTTGTTTAGCTTGTTTAACATATTCTCTTCTTCTTTCTTCATTAAGTTCTGGAATAGTTAAAATAATCATTTCTCCATTATTAGTTGGTGTAATACCTAAGTTAGCTTCATTTATTGCTCTTTCAATATCTTTTAAAGCTGATTTATCAAAAGGCTTAATAAACAATTGTCTTGCTTCTGGAACTGTAATATTTGCAAGTGATTGAATTGGAGTTGGTGTTCCATAGTATTCTGCTTGAATACCATTTAGCATTGCAGGGTTTGCACGACCCGCTCTAATATTTAAAAGTCTTGAATCCATAGTTTCAATGGCTTTCATCATTTTAAGTTCATATTCATTAATATCCATATATAAAACCTCCTTTAATTAAGTTCTATAGTATCATTATAACTATCATCATTAGTTTTTACAACAAAAGATATAACAATCTTACCAGTTTTATTAGTATAAATAACTAAATCTTTTATGTTAATTAAATTAATTGTCTCATCAATATTTATGGTTTCACCATCATGTAAATCTTTTTGATCTTCTTCAAGTTTATTTCTAACTTTATTTTTTATATCATCAATTGATAAACCAGCATAACCAATTAAAGTATCATTTGATAATCTTTTACCTGTTGATAAACTAAATGTATATGCTGTTTGACTTGTTATAGTGCTACCATTATAACAAGTAAAATCACTATCTGTAACAAGAACACTTAAATATTTTAAAGATTCATATACGGTATAGTTTCTTTCTTTTGTAGAAATAATATCAATATCATATAGTAATTCTTTACTTGAATCAATTTCTACTTCGCCTTTTTTCTTAACACTATTTCTAATATTATCCATTGATTTTTTTAAAAGTTCATTAACTGTATCTGCTTCTTTTAAATTAATAATGATATCCTTATGAATAATATCTGGATCTGGAGATAGTATAATTTCATTTTCATAGTATACTAAATCTTTTTTAGAATCAATTTTAAGTTTATCTATTTCACTTTGAACAACTTTTTTATGTTCTTTTTCACTTGTTAGATATCTTGTTAAGAAGAATCCTCCAACAATTAAAACAGCAACAAAAATAATAAATGTAATTCCCCCGATAAAATCTTTTTTTCTTTCAAGGTATCTATTCATTACTAATATATCCTTCCATTACTTCAGTTAGATAAGCTTTTTTAGCATTAACTAATTCTTCATTCCATAATTCATCAATATCTTTATTTCCATGAACTATAGATAGTGAATCATCAAAAGCATATATATCTCCATTTTTAATAAAAATTAAAGTTGGTGCATATAAGTTTTGTTTACCTGTATCATCAGTTATTGCATAAGATTTTAATTTATTAACAATCTTTTGATATGTTCCATTATTGTTTTGTCTATCTTCTTTAATATCATAATAATATACTGTATCTATTCCATAAGATTTTGCTACTTCATCAATTAAAAAACCATATTTAACGCATAATTTATTTCCATCAATACAAGCATAAATAATTGAACTATTCTTAGTTGATAATTTATTTAATACTTTTGAATGATTTAATCCAACAAAAACATAATCACCACTTAGTAAAGTGCTACTAGCATTTTTTCCTTCAACGTCTTTCTTATAATTACTTTTATATTCTTTAGTTCCAAAATATATAAATAAAATAATTAATAAAATAAATATAATAAATTTAAGCAATTTTTTCATATAAATTTCACCTTACATAATATTATACTATTTATCTATATTTAAATAAAGAAACAAAAAGACACTTTACTTTTAAAGTGTCTAATTTATTAAGCATGAAAAAATTCTTTCTTTTGAACATTATTAAATGCTTTTTCTGATTTTTTTATGGCTTTTTTATGTTTTTTAAGTTCGGTATCAGAATACAAATTATTTGTGTGTGCATATTCATTAATATTACTAAATAAATCAGTGCAAGCAACTTTAACCATGTCAGCATTTACCTTATTACTAATCCATGTATTTTTAATATTTTCATGAATATCTAAAAATTTTGAAAACTCATAATAATTATCAAGTACATAAACTGATGCAGATTCATTTTCTGGACCATTTGCAAAATTAATTAAATAATTTTGAAATGATACTATTTGTTTTTTTAGTTCTTGGACGCAAGGTTCAACATTATAATCTTCATTTAATTCATAAGAATTAGTAAGCGTTTTGATAATTCTTTTCTTACCTTCTTCATAAGATTCTTTTAAGAAGTTAACGATTATTTGATTACTACTAACTAATGATTTAACTAATTCATCTAGTTTAAATACACCTGTTTGATTTACTGTAATACCATTTTTTATTGATTCATATAATTTTTTCTCTATCTCACTATCTATAGCAGTTATATTTGTGTTATCAAAATAAAGATTTAATTGATTATCTCCCTTATCTATAGACTTGGTTTTGATAAGTCCTTTTTTTATCCATGATAAATATATAGAAGAAATAAAATTACCTTTAACTGTTAAATAATCTATTAAATTACTTTTAGATAAAACAAAATATGTAATAAACAAATCTCCCTTACATGGTACATCTTTCAAATACTCTTTTGTTTCAGTATTTTCATCTACTATATTAGTATTTTCTTTAGTTTTATCAGTAAACATTATAAATATATAATAAACAATTACTAGAATAAGTACTGCCATAAATATAAATATAATTAATCCTTTATGATCTTTTATAAAATTCATAAATTCTGATACTTTATCAAGTTCATTTAATTTACCCAAAATGTACATCTTATACACCACCATTTTTAATTATTATTAGTTTCTTTTTCATAATTACGTTTTGATTTAATAATTTTTCTTTTATTATTTTTATATTCTTTTTCACTACATAAAACATTAACATGAACAATGTTATCAATATTTTCAAATGTTCTTGTATATTTTAACTTGATTAAATTTGGATTAACTTTATCTTTAAATCTACCATCTTTAATCTTATCTCTAAGTCCAAGTAAATTAGCAAATATGTAGTAATTATCCCATACTTTTACTGATTCGAATTCATAGTTATCTAAGATATCTACTTTATTAATAAAGTTAATAAATTCAACAATTTGTTTTTTTAGTTCTAACATGTATTCAGTTAAGATGCGATTATCAACTCTTGTAACTTTTTCTGATACTGGTGTTATAGCAGCATAAACTCTTTTTTTACCTTTATAATATGCATGTTCAAAAAAGTTAATTACATCTTCATTATTATTAGTCATATAACTTACTAAATCATCAGCTTTAAAATAATTTGCTCCACTTGCATCTAAAACATTTTTTGTAATGGTATATAATTCAGCTTCTACTTCATCATCAATACAATTTGCAGCTTTGTCATCAAAATAAAGAATTGCTTGTTTGTCTTTAGCATCAGATTTATCTATTTTTAATAAGCCTTTTTTAAGCCATTTTAAATAAAATGATGAAATTAAATTTCCTTTAAGTGAAAGATAATCAGCAAGGTTACATTTAGATGCAATAAAATATGTAATATATAAATCACCCTTACAAGGAATTTCACTTGAAGTATTTTTAGTTCTTAATTTTTTTTCTAATGAGATTTCTCTTCTTTTACTATAATTAAATATTGTAACTATTATAATCTGAACAATAAATAATACTAATAATATAAATAATACGCTTACAAAACCTCCATCATTAAATTGATCAAATATTTCGCTTGCATCATCAAACTTTTTATTTAAATCATCAACCATATTTTTAAGTAAAAATGTATATGATGTAAATAGTTTCATTAGCATCTCACCCTAGTTTAATTATAGATTATAAGTACTATTAATAACAAATAAAAAAGCACTTTTATTGTAAAGTGCTTAATTTATTTATTCATTAGTTCCGTTAACTTGGTTCATTACTTCTTCAGCAAAGTTGTCTTCTCTTTTTTGCATTCCTTCGCCTACTTCGTAACGTACCATAGATTTAATAGAACCTTTATTGTTTTTAACATAAGTTTCAACATCGATGTCACCATCTTTGATGAATGCTTGTTTAGTTAAACAAATTTCTTTATAGAATTTATTAATTCTACCAGCAACCATTTTTTCAGCTATTTCTGCAGGTTTACCTTCATTCATAGCTTGTTCTTTTAATACTTTCTTTTCTTCTTCTAAAACGTCAGCTGGTACATCTTCTACAAATACATATTTAGGTTTCATAGCAGCAGCTTGCATTGCAACATCTTTAGCTACTTCTTCAGTAGCTCCTTCAACAACAACTAAAACTGCAATTTTTCCACCCATATGTAAGTATGCTCCAAAGTTATCTGCATCAGTTTTTTCAACTACTTCAAATCTTCTAAATGATAACTTCTCACCAATCTTTGCAACTTTTGCAACGATTAAATCTTGAACAGTTCCTTCAGCAGATGGTAAAGCTAATGCTTCATCCATTGTTTTAGCAGAACCTTTTAATATAGCATTACCAATTTCATCGATCATTGCTTTAAATTCTTCATTTTTAGAAACGAAGTCTGTTTCAGAGTTAACTTCTAAAATAACAGCTTTATTTCCTTCAATATAGATATTTGCAAGTCCTTCAGCAGCAATTCTTGATTCTTTTTTTGCTGATTTAGCAATACCTTTTTCACGAAGCCAGTTTGCAGCTTCATCCATATTTCCATTACATTCGCTTAGGGCTTTTTTACAATCCATCATTCCAGCGCCTGTTGCTTCACGTAATTCTTTAACCATACTAGCAGTTATTTCCATAATTAATTAATCCCTTCTCTTTATTATCCAAGAACTTTTACAAGTTCGTCTTTTTTCATTGTTGAGTAACCTTTAACGCCTTTTTCTTTAGCGATAGCTTTAAGTTCAGTTAAAGTTTTAGAAGATAAATCTTCTTTTTCTTCCTTTTTAACAGCTGCTTTTTTAGCAGGTTTTTCTTCTTTAACTTCTTCTTTTTCTTCTACTTTTTCTTCTTTTTTAGCAGGAGCTTTCTTTTCAACTTTTTCTTCTTTTACTTCTTCAGTTTTTTCTGCTTTAGCAGCTTTAACTTTAGTTTCATCTTCAGTTACATAATCAACAATTTCTAAACCTTTAGATTCACAAATAGCATTTGCAAGTACTCCTAGAATAACTTTTACTGATCTAACAGCATCGTCATTACCAGGAATTACATAGTCAACGTCATCTGGATCACAGTTTGTATCAACAATACCAAATACAGGTATATTTAATTTTCTTGCTTCATGGATAGCGTTAGCTTCCTTCTTAGGATCAACAATAATAATTGCTTGAGGAAGTTTAACCATTTCACGAATACCACCTAAGATTTTTTCTAGTTTGTCATGTTCTTTTTTAAGACCAATAACTTCTTTCTTAGGAAGTAAGTCAAATTTTCCGTCTTCTTCCATTTTTTCAATTTGTTCCATTCTCTTAACACGACTTCTGATAGTTCTGAAGTTTGTAAGTGTACCACCTAACCATCTTTCAGTTACGTAATAAGACTCAGATCTTATTGCTTCTTCCTTAGCTACTTCGCTAGCTTGTTTTTTAGTACCAACAAATAGGAAACTTCCTCCGTTATCTGCGATACTTTTGATTTCTGCATAAGCTTCTTCGATTAAAGCTTGTGTCTTTTGTAAATCGATAATATAAATATCATCTCTAGAAGTATAAATATACTCCTTCATTTTAGGGTTCCATCTTTTAGTTTGATGACCGAAATGAACCCCAGCTTCTAATAAATAACTCATAGAAACTACAGCCATAAATTTCATCCTCCTTCGTTTTTTTCCGCTTAATGGATCTCCTCATCTATAACACCAATTCTGGCACTCGATATAAATAATCCCCATTAATGTGTATTTTTTCCTTTTTTTAAGGCCAATAGTATTTTATCAAATAATATGCTTAAATACAATAGATAATACTATATTTAGTGCACAAAAAAACCAAGATATTATTATCTTGGTTTTCTGTTAGATTTACTATTATCTATAATTAAATCATAATTATAATAATTATTCATTTCTCTTTTTCTAAATTCCTTTAAATGTTTTTCAAATAATTCAGGAGCAATTTTGCTTAACGAATCAGAAATATCACTGAAGAACGAATATTTCATATTATTAGATAAACGTACTTGATCATCTATTGATTGATTATTTCCAAGTGCTGCAAAAAATCCAATTGCCATACCAGTATGTGTAGCACTATCAGATACTACATTATTATCAGCTATAAATAAACCTTCTGTTTTAAAATCATTTCTTGCAAATCTGTATAGAGTATCAATAAATTCTGTTGCACCTAGAGTTTTCATTAATATAACCATTTTATAAAACTCTACAGCAGCTTCTGGATTTAATCTTAAGAATTTATAATATATACTTTTTAAATGATTTGGTTCTAAATCCCAGTATCTAACTCCAAGGCCTGCATAATATTCAGCACGTGTTGATAAACCAGAAGTTTGTAAAAATTCTCTTGCTATATCATATTTATCTACTTTTGTTAATAAATATTCATTAACACCTTTTCCTTTTATTGTGAAAAAGTATCTTTGATAAAGTCCAGGTATATAATAAAAACCTCTTGAATTACCAAGTTCTTCAACTAGTTTTTCAATTTCATCTGCTGTCATTTTATTAAATGTTTTTTCACTTTGAAGTAATTTTATAGCTTCTGATTCTTCTTCGTTAAAATCTTCATCAGCTTTTAAACATTTAGTCATAAGTTCTTTAACATAATCACAAACACAGTCTGAATTAACAAATTCTAATTCTGCATTTGAAAAATCATTAGCAAAATTCTTATCTACATTTTTAAATACTATGTTTGTAAGTATTTGTTGACCATATTCTATTTTTTCATATTTACCTTCAACAATATCATGACAATGTTCCTTGAATTTTTCAATTATATAATTTGGCATTATAACCTCTCCCTTTTTAAAAAAGTGTTTTTTATCCTAACATAGCATCGAACAAATGTCAACAAAAAAAGGCGGCTTTAATCGCCGTCTATTTCATCATATATTGAATATCTACATCCACAATAATTTTGTCTATATAAATCATATTCTTTTGAGTATTTTATACTCTTTAAATATCCATCTTCTTTTTTAAAATCGCTATATAAATATTTTATATTATATTTTTCTTCTAAGTTTTTACCAATATTATTTATAAGTTCACTATTTTTATGTGGACTTACAGTTAAAGTTGTAGCAAAAAAATCAAAACCTAATTCTTTTGCCTTTTTTGCAGTATACTCCATTCTTTTTCCAATACATATACTGCATCTTGCCCCACCTTCTTTTTCATCTTTTAGAGGGTGAAGTTCAATCATAAATTCTTCATTATCATAATCTGCATCAATTAAATTAACAGGATATTTCCCTTTAAATTCATTTATAAACTTAATTTGTTCATGTTTCCTTTTTAAGTATTCTTCTTCTGGTTCTATATTGGGATTATAATATAAAACATCAACATAAAAGCATTTACTTAAAATATTTATTACAGTTGTTGAACATGGTCCACAACAACTATGAAGTAAAAGTTTAGGAGTTTTATCTCCTAAACTATTTATAATATCTTTCATTACTAAATTATAATTAGTTTTCACTTGGTAAAACCTCGCTTGCTTCTTTTGATCCATACATTTTAAACATGTTATTATTACTATTTGAATCAAAATACAAAGTTCCTTTTACGCCATCAGGAAGTCTATCATAAACACTAAAATAGTTATTAAGTCTTTTAATATTTACTGGATTAATATAAACACTATTTCCATCAACCATTCTTAAATAGAATCTATCTGGATCTATGGTTTTTCCATTTATAATATCTGGATCATATTCTATTTCACTTATTTGAGTTATTACATTATAATCTACTTTTTCAAAAGCTTTGATTAAGCTCTTATAAATATCGTTTGGAACGATATTTATAAGTGATGGTACTTTATCATTTAAAGAACTATTATCAACTTCTTTTCCATTAAGTAAAACTAATTTTTTATTTGTTCGATTATAAAAAAGAGGTTTACTTTCATCAACTATTATTTTTATAGTACCATTTAATTTTTTCTTAATAGTTACACTATTAATAAATTCATTTTTACGAAGATTTTTCTTAACTTTTCTTCTACTTATCTTTATAAGTGAAGGATAATTTTTTATTTTAGCCGTTTCAATTATTTCAACATCAGAAACATAGGTATTTCCTTCTATATAAATATTTTTAATTGGAAGTGTCATTACATAATAAATAAAAGAAAAAACCAAATACAAGAAAAGTAAAATAACTATTAATGCAATAATATTTATTTTACGTTTAGATTTTTTCTTTTCCATATTTACTTACCTCCAATCTATTAATTCTTGTTCAATTATTAAATCTACTTTTTCCTTTTTAAGTACTTCATCATGTACTAATTTTATTAAGTCTCTTATATCTTTTGCTGTTGCATTATCATAGTTAATTATAAAGTTTGCATGTTTTTCAGAAACCATTGCGCCACCAATACGTTTTCCTTTAAGTCCACATTCTTCAATTAATCTACCAGCATAGTCACCTTCAGGATTTCTAAATACACTACCAGCATTTGGATAATTAAGTGGTTGTGATTTAATTCTTCTTTCTAATCTGTTTTTCATTATTTCTTGAGATTCATCAGCATTACCTTTATTAAGTTTTAATCTAACTGCTAAAACAATAATGTCTTTATTATCTTTAAATGATGTATGTCTATAACTATAAGTTACATCACTTTTCTTAATTGTTTTAACTTCTCCATTTTCTAAAACATCAATATCAATAATAAATGAAAAAATATCTGATAAATATGCACCAGCATTACCAACAACAGCACCACCAACGGTACCTGGTATACCAGATGCCCACTCTAGTCCTGCTAAACAGTTACTTACTGATTCATTAACAAGTTTAGGTAGCATTACTCCGGCTTCAACATATACTTCATCATCATCTATTTCTATTTTATTTAAACCATTAAGTCTTATAATTACGCCATCTAAATCTTTTTCAGGTAAAACAACATTAGATCCATTACCTAAAATTAAATATTTAATTTTATTTTTCTTTAAATATTTAATTAATTCATTTAATGAATCTACATTTTTTACTTCTACTAAATATTTAGCATTAACTGATACTTTATAAGTATTATAATTTTTTAAATCGACATTTTCTTTTACTTTTCCAAATTTACTTAATTCATCTTTCATTTAAAAATCCCCTTTATTTCACTAATAAATACTTTTTCAGAATCTACAACTGAAATACTTTCTAAGTTATTTTTTATTTCTTTACTATTATTTAATAACTCATCAATTTTACTTAGTAATAAATCTTTACTAAAATCTTTTTCTTCAATCATAAGAGCAGCTTTTTTATTAACTAAATCAATTGCATTATAGTACTGATGGTTATTTGCTACATATGGTGATGGAATAAAGATAGTTGGTACTTTTAAAGCTATTACTTCACTCATAGTACTTGCACCAGATCTTGAAATTAATGCATCTGTGTTTTTAAGTAGTCCTGATAAATTTTCAAAATATGGTACTACTTTAACATTATCTGGTAAAGTTAAACCCTTAATAAATTCATCATAATATTTTTGACCAGTTATATATAAAAACTGATAATTTTTATCATTTAAAGAAGTTAACACTTCTTTAAATGATTTGTTTATTGTTACGCTACCAAGTGATCCAGCAACTGCAACAACAAGTGGTTTATTATCTTTAAACCCTATGTCAGATTTTTTAATTGGTTTAATATCAAGAGCTCTTTTTCCACATGGATTACCCATTATGAATACTTTACCCTTACATTTTTTATAATCTTTTACTGAGTTTTCAAATGAAACACCAACTAAAGTCGCTTTTTTACCTAATGCTACATTAGTTTTACCAGAAAAACTATTTTGTTCATGAATAAAAGTTTTAATACCCATTCTTTGTGCTGTTTTTATTACCGGATATGTTACGTAACCTCCAGCACCAATAACTAAATCAGGTTTAAATTCTTTTATTATTTTATGGCATTTATGAAATGCTTCATTAATTAAAAAACAGTTTTTTAAATTAAGATATATTCTTTTACTAACCCCATATATTTTTAAAGTTTCATATTTAATACCCATTTTAGGGATAATATCTTTTTCCATTCTATTATGAGTACCTATATATAAAATATCCAAATCTTTATATTCTTTTTTTAACATATCAATTATTGCAAGTGCAGGATAAATATGTCCTCCTGTACCTCCAGCAGAAACTATTACTTTCATAAATAAAGTTCCTCCTTCTTGTTATATTAAATTATACTATAAAATTATTAATTAATGTTAAGTTATAAATAACTTTACATTAATTTATATCAAGAAAAAACCAAGATTTAATCTTGGTTTTTAAATACCTCTTGTTTGATTTAAATCTGAAAGACTTATAGTTTTATTTAAATCAAAGGTTGATAGTCTTAACATATATGCACCTTTATCATCAAATGATAAAATATCATCTGCTGATGAAAAACTCTCACTATCACTATTACTTTGAACTTCAGTATATTCAATACCATTTCTTTTTAGAATAAATTCAACTACTTCTTTTAATGTGATTTTTTCATCAATTGTTTTTTCCATTAGTTCACAAAAACCAATTTGCATTGATTCTTGAATATATAAATTAAGTGCAGCTTTCATATGATCAATCTTAAGATAATACATCTTTTCATCAAATTCAGAATGATAATAAGCACTATTATAATTTGTTTGAACTTGGAATAATTCATTTAAAACTCTATTAATATTATTTCTATTTAGTTTAATATCACAGTACTGCTCTATCTCACCTAAATATCTATTAACATTATTTTTTATTGTTTCATAGTTTGAATTACAGTATAAATATTCCAATTCAGTAATACTTGTATTCATATATTTTTTAGGAATTAACATAAATTGTATATGTTCAAGTGGAATTTTATCAAAAACAAATTTTTCATCACAATATTCAGAATTTCTTGGTTCTAAAGAACCATTATCTTTAGATCTACTAACTCCTGGAACAAGCTGATCAACATAACATAGGAAACTTATTCCATTTTTTACATATTTATCAAAGGCTTTTGGTTGAGAAAATAGTTGGTTAGCATCAACAACAGATATCCAAAAGTCAGAATTATTTCCATTAAAATTTCTTGATAATTTTATGTTATTTTTTTCAGCACTGTAATATGATAATATTCCATGTTCTAATACACTTAGTGCTTTGAAAAAATCAAACCCTACACTGTGATAACATATTTGTTTATCAAAAGTGAATTTATTATATTTACCTTGAGCATTTTTATATTGCTCTTCAGCTTCAACTTTCCTGTAGTGATCATTAATAATTTTAGCTGCTTCTATTAGTTTTTTATTTTTAGCTGCATCAGTTCTTAAATAGTTTTCATCAAGTTCTGCAGGACAGTTTTTAAATCTAAATCTATCAAGGGCATCAGCATCTTTTAATATTGAACATAATTTTTTGAATTTTTCGAAATCAAGATCTTTAGCATTTTCCCTTTTTAAAGCAATATCATCATCATGTTTTCTTTCATTCCAGTTACTAAAAATTAAATCCATTTCTTTATCAGGAACTGCATGCGCATCAATAATTGCTTTTAAATAATATATATCATCTGTATTAGAATAATTTACTACTTTATCTATTCTTAAAGTAGCTGCATAACCATGAGTTGTATCTTCATTATCGTTTTCTCTTCCAATATCATGATACTTAGCTGCATCTAAAATAATTTTCATTTCAGATTCATCTAAACCCATGCATGTACCAATTATATATGCATATAAACATACCTTTTGAGAGTGATATAAACCATGAAAGTTACTTTTATATAAAGCATCTATTTTTAAATCATCTAGTATAGATATAATCTTGCTAGTATCATTTAATATAATATCTCCAATACCATGATTATTTTGTAAGTATTCTTGTAATATTCTTTTCATAACTATCTACTTCTCACTTTATTCTTTACTTCTATTATTATATCAAAATTATCGCGATAAAATAAGATATCATGATTTCTTTGAAATTCATCTTTACTTATCATAAAGTTATTGTGATTCATAAATCTATGATCTAATTCTGGATCAAAGAATACTTCAACACCATCAATAAAGGCTTTTCCAGCTACATGTGATGATTCTTTATAGTTACAAAATACTGGATATAAATCAACATTTTCAAGATTATATAAATATCTAAGTAAGTTTACATAACCTTCACAAACAGCATTATTTTTCATTAGAGCTTTATATGAAGAATTAATAGATTTATATCTATTTGCATATTTATAAAATTTACCACCTTCAAGAGTAAACTTTTGTCTTTTAGCAAGGGATTCTTCATCATAATGAGTATTTCTTACATAATCATAATATTCATATAAGATTTTATATAAATCTTTATATTCATCATGAACCTTTTTATAAATTTCAAGAACTTTACTATGAAAATCTTCCATCATTTTTGGAGTAAAAATATAGTTATCTTTTATACCTATTTTTTCAGCAAATAGTACATGATATTCCTTTAATTTTTCAAGTTCTTTATCGGTAAATAATGTATAAGTGTTTATATCAAGAATAACTCTATCTAAGTTTGAATTATCCAAAAAACTTATTAACTTACTATAAAAACTTTTATCAAGATTAGGTACATCATATATAACTAAAGTCCTTAATCTATTTTGATAAAATAAGTTATCAATATATTTAAGTATGTGACATGAAGATATAAATAAAGTATCTAGATTCATTGTGCATGGTAAAGATAACTCTTCAATGTGATCATCGTTTTCAATATATAGTGTCTTTAATGCTTTAAGTTTTTTAATATTTGATCCATCAATTATTGCATCATCATTTAATTCAATAGCTTTAAAAGCGGATATTTTAAGATTTTGGAGATTATGAAAAGAATCTATTTTATCTAGATTTGTAACCGAACTTATAAAAAGTTCATTTGCACTCGGTTGTGTTTTAGTGTAAGAGATTAACTCATCAGTATTTTTGGCAACTAATACTTCATTTCTTTCCATATAAATTCCCCTTACTTGTCGCCAAGTATTATAGCATTTTTGCTACTTTAAGTCAAACAAACGTTCTATTGATATACCTAAAAAAACATTAAAATTCAACTTTTAGAAATATTAATAATTAAAGATATTTCTAATATAGATATAAGTAAACTTGATCCACCATAACTAAAAAATGGAAGTGTTACTCCTGTTACAGGTACTAACCCAACAACAACACATAAATTCATTACTGTTTGCACAACTAAACTAGATAGTATTCCAAAAGATAAAAACTTTTTAAATAAATCACTTTGTTTTGCACTTATTTTATATATATTATAAAAAAGAATAATAAACATTAATATTACGAGAACTGATATTATAAAACCAAATTCCTCACAGAAAATAGCAAATATAAAATCAGTTTGTGGTTCTGGTAAATAAAAATATTTTTGAATAGAAGAAAATATTCCATGGCCAAATAAACCACCTGGTGCAACAGCATAAAGTGATTGGATAATTTGGTATCCTGATCCAAGAGGATCTTTCCATGGGTTTATAAAAGATATTATTCTTGCCATCCTATATGGTGCAATAATTATTATAAAAGTAATTCCTAATATTCCAAGTAACCCTATATAACTAAAGAATCGATATTTTAAACCCGATATAAAAACCATAGATAAAATAGTTAAAATTATAATCATGGAGCTTCCAAAGTCAGGTTCTAGCATTATTAGCAGTATTACTGCACCAAGAATAATAATTAATGGAAATAAATTATCTTTTAATTTATTTATTTTGTAATGGTATTTTTCCAAATATTTTGCAGTAAATATTATTAAAATTATTTTAATAAATTCACTTGGCTGCATACTAAGTGGACCAATACTAAACCAAGATCTCGATCCATTTCTAACTACTCCTACACCAGGAATTATAACTAGCAGTAATAAAATTATTCCAATTAGTAATAGTTTATTTATATTTTTTTTAATAATATTTAAATCTATTTTTATAACTACTTTAGATATAAATAAACTTATTAATAAAAATATAAATTGATATAAAACATAATGATATCCATTATTAAATTTATAGTTGGACCAAACATAACTAGATGAGTAGATTATTAGTAGTCCAAATAAAATTAATATAGTAGATAATAACTTTACAATTACTATTTCTTTTTTCAAAAATACATCACCATATTTAATTTTATTTAATAATTAAGCGAATATTTTGACATGTTTTGTCGAAAGTATTGAAAGTTATTTTTTTATCGTTATAATAACTTTTCAGTTAATTTAAATTAACAAAAAAACATCACTTTAAGTGATGCCTAATAAGTTATATTGATGCATTTTGAAATGTCAGATATTTTAATTACGAACTTTTTATTCATAATTGCTTCCATTTCATTATTATCAAATTATTTTATTCAAATATATCCTTTTTTCAAATTAAAATATCTGACATTTGAGGATACATCTTTATAACCAAACCCCGTAAGTAATTGCAGCCATTGCAAGAAGAAGACCTATTGTCCAAAACATTTTAACAATATCTCTTTCATCCCAACCAAGTGCTTCAAAGTGGTGATGTAATGGTGCTTTTAAGAATATTCTTTTATGAAACTTTGTAATAGCTATAATTTGAATTAATGAAGATAATGTTTCAATAACAAATATTCCACCAATTAATGCAAGTGATATTTCGTGTCTTGTAATAACAGCTATTGTTGCAAGTGCTCCACCAAGAGCAAGAGATCCTAAATCTCCCATAAATACTCTTGCTGGATGAGTATTAAATATTAAAAATCCTAGTAAAGATCCTACTAAACAGAATGAAAATACACCTACTTCTTGGTATCCTTCCATCCACGATGTATTCCATGCAATAATACCAAATGCAACAAATGCAATAGCAGATAAGCCTCCGGCTAAACCATCACAACCATCTGTTATATTAACAGCATTTGATGAACCAACAAGTAAAAATAATATAAATAAACCAAATGTCCACCCCATAGGTATTTCTAAATGTAAAAATGAAATAGCTAGTGTTGGTTCTCCACCATTTTTCATAAAGATATAGAAAAATACTAGAGCTATAACCATTTGAAGTAAGAATTTTGTACTTATTGATAAACCTTTATTATTTTTAAACTTAACTTTGAGTATATCATCTATACCACCTAAAATGGCATATGATATAAATACAAATATAAGTATTAACATATTATGACTATAAGAAATACTACCTCTTAAATATAAAAATAACATTGCAAGTAGTGTTGGAATAATAAATATTAAACCACCCATTGTTGGAGTACCTTGTTTTGCCATATGTCTTTCTCCAACAGTTCTACTAACTTGTTGACCTATTTTATATTTTTTTAAAAGAGGAACTATAATAAGTCCAGCAATGATGGATAAACCAAATCCAAGCATCATTGCAAGTGCAGCTTTAGCTAAAAGTAGCATAAATACACCTCTTTCTTTATTACAATATTATACAATAAATACTACTTTTATTTAAATATCAAAAAAACATTTTACAATTATTGACATTAATTAAGGTAAAGTACTACATCACCTAACTCTTTAGTCATAGTATTTGCTTTTGGTGTTTGTTTTATAACAGTATTTCCTTTTCCAATATATTTTACTTTAAAATTTTTAAGTAATTTTTTTGCTTCTTTAACATCTTGGTTAGTTACATCTGGCACTAAATAATATTTTTCATCAAGCCATGTATATTCTTTTGGAATAACATCTTTACTTTTTTTAATATTTAAAATACTTACAGCACTTTTAAATATATTTTTAGCAATTGGTGCTGCAACTGTACCACCATACTGTGTAACATTATGTGGATGATCAATTGCAACATATAAAACAAGTTTAGGATCATCTGCTGGTAAAAAACCTATAAAAGATAGTATATAGTTTCCTTGCATGTATGCACCATTATCTACCTTTTGAGCTGTTCCAGTTTTACCACCTATTTTATAGCCTTCTAAATATGCATTATGACCAGTTCCCTTTGCAACAACAGTTTCAAGTGCATATCTAACTAGTTTACTTGTTTCTTCACTTATTACTTTTTTCTCTAAGTGCTTTTTATTTTCATAAATAAATTCATGAGTACTAGAGTCTTCAACACCTTTTACTATATAAGGAGTATATAAGTTACCACCATTAATAGCTGCACTAACAGCTTTTACCTGCTGAATTGGAGTAACAGATATACCTTGACCAAATGCTGTTGTTGCAAGTTCTAATTCTTTCATTTGTTCTTCTTTAAACAAAATACCTTTGGCTTCACCATTTAAATCAATACCAGTTTTTTTGCCAAAACCAAAATTATGAATATATTTCATTAATTTTTCTTTACCTAGTTTTAACCCGAGGGTAACAAAACCTGGGTTACATGAATTTTGAATTACTTCTAAATATGTTTGAAGTCCATGACCTTCATGTTTCCAGCAGTGTAGTGTTGAACCAGAAACTTTTATTGATCCACTATCATAATAAGTATCTTCAAATATGTTTACTACTTTTTCTTCTATTGCAGCAGCATAAGTAATTATCTTAAAAGTTGATCCTGGTTCATACGTTTTCCAAATAGGTAAATTTCTATTTATAGTTTCAGTGCTATAATTTTTATAATAGTTGCTATCAAAAGAAGGTCTTGATGCCATACCCAAAATTTCTCCAGATGTTGGATTCATTGCAAGTATTAAAACATTTTCTGGATTATATTTACTCATAGCTATATCTAGTTCATTTTCAATAGCAAGTTGTAAATCTAAATCAATAGTTAAAAGAACGTTCATACCACTTTCTGGTTCATTATAACTTTCGCTTAAATTAAGTCTTTGGCCTTTTCCATCTGATAAATATTTAATGGAGCCATCGGTTCCTTTTAAATATTTTTCATACATAGATTCAATACCTGATAAACCTTGATTATCAATTCCAACATAACCTAAAACATGTGATAAGACATTACCATATGGATAATATCTTTTACCTTCTTTTAAAAGATATACCCCGTCTATATTTAAAGCATTTATTTTATCAGCTATTTCATAAGAAAGTCTTCTTCCTTCAGGATGAATTCTTTCTATTGATGTATTTTTAGTAATGTGACCATATATATTTTTATAAGTAGTATTTAGTATCTTAGATATTTCTTCAGCTGCATACTTTTTATCTTTTATTTGTTTTGGAACAACTACTAAAGATGTTGTTGTTATATTACTTGCTAAAACTTTACCATTTCTATCTAGTATTAATCCTCTATCAGCTGTTATAGGAAGTTCTCTATTCCATAAGTCATTAGCAAGTTTATTTATCTTTTTATAATCAATGTATTCAATATAAAATATTTTTATAATTATAGATATAAATAAAATAATAGTTATTATTAGAAATACTTTTTGCCTTCGATATATATTTTCATAGTTCATAATAAAATATATATGAAGATGTTAATTAAAAAAGTACAGTTTAAGACTGTACTTTTAATTATTCTTTTTATATATCATTACACTAGTTGAAAATAAACTTAAAACTAAAACTATAAAATATGTGATGATATTATCAAATGTTTCTGGATTTTTAGGAGTTTCCTTATTAACCAATAAATTAGTTGAAACATCACCATCTGTATAAGTAAATGTTATATTATATACTCCGCTAGATAGTGATTTTAAGTAATCATTTTTAATAGTTAAAATAGTACTACCATTTTCAATAATCACACTATCTTTATCTACACTATCACCATTAATTTTAATATTTTCTAATTTATCTATGCTTCCATTAGTTGTTATAGTTATATCACTATTATTATAAATTTGATTATCACCTGATATTATTTTATATCTAACACTATATGATACTTTTAAAGTAACATTATTTTCAGGCATAATAAATTCATTATTATTTATTTCATAATCTTTAGTTCCATCATTTAATATAACTTTAGATTCAAAGCCCCATTTTTCTTTTGGAGTAACTTTAATAAGTTCACCTTTAAACGATTTATTTGCATTTACTGAAAGATCTTCATTAGAATCTTTATCTATGTTTATATTATATAGTTTAAGGACACTATAAATACCACTTTCTTCTTTAACTCCATAGCCATCAATTACTAAATCAGAAACATCAGTATTATATGAACCACCTGCTAAAATAGCTCTATCATCTAAAGATATAACATTAGTAGTTCCTGTTGTTCTAAAGTTTCCACCAAAAACATTAATGTTAATTTGATTAATATATTCTTCTTCATTATTAAGTGGATTAGTAAAACTTATTGGAACTTCAGCATTAAAGTTTCCACCTTTGATAGTTAAATCAATTGGTTTTTTTGTATCATGCTGAGCTATAGCAACAGCAGCTCCATCAGTTGAAGTACCATTAGCAAAATCGGTTACAACATATGGAAAAGTTCCATTAAAGGTTCCACCTTCAATAGTAACTTTACCTGATCTTACTTCAATAGCTGATGTACCAGTTAAAGTTCCACCTGTTATTAGTGTTTCACCATTATATTGTGGATTATAAACAGCAGCTCCATTAGATGATATTATAGTTCCACCTGTAATAGTTATTTTGGCATTAGATCCGTCACTAGTACCGGAAATCGAACCATTACCCATAATAGCATTACCATAAGTTGATATTAAGCCACCATTTACGATAAGTTCGGTATTCTTGTAAAGAGTTATACCGTTGCCTTGATAATCAGTTCCTTCTTTATGAGCATGAATCTCTCCACCATTTATTATAGCTTTACAGTTTCCATGAAGATTTACTGCTTGATAATCAACATCAGTAGTTACAGTTCCACCATTCATAGTAAATAATGAACCTGCTCTATTTTGAATTGTTAGACCAGTTTTTGCGTGAATTAAACCACCATTTAATTCAAAGTTACCATCATTATAAATAAGATAACGTTTACCAACTACTGTTCCATCATTTATAACTAAAGAACTATTAGGTACAATTTTAATACCATATTTACCTTTACAATTTATAGTGCCAGAGTCAATTGTTAAGTTACCACTTAAAGTAGATGTACCAACAGTAATTACAAAATCAGCTGTTCCTTCAATTGAACCATTTTTATTTTCTGTGCCATCATAAATAGTCATATTACTTTTTACATATAATACTGTACTACCCATTTTAAGTTTATGACCATTTAGATTAAGTGTTACATCACTTGTAACATTTAAATCTGCGTTTGCAGTGATATCACTTGTTAACAGTAATTCTCCACCTTGTGATAAACTATCTGTTAAAGTAGCTAAATCACCAACTTCAGTTAAGGCATGAGTGTATGAAATAGATATAAATAATGTAATTATAAAAATGCTTATAGATATTAAAAACTTCTTCATACATTGATACCTTTCTATATTCCATTAATACTATATCATAGATATACGTATTTTACATAAAAAAAAACACTATTTAGTGCTTTTTTTGTTTAATTCTTTTAGTGTTAACTATAAAGTAAGCGATGTTTAAAATGAGTAAGATAATAATGAATATACAATAAAACATAAAGTACTGGAACCCATATCTATTATAATAACCATAAAATTCTGTTCTAAGTTGGTTAGATACAATACTTTTATCAAATAAAGTTCTAATTAAAATAAAAATAATGAATGTTAAATCTATTATGGTTAAAATATTATAACATTTTAGTTTATTTATTTTTTTAATTTTAATTAAATCTATAATATTTAAAATAAATACAATACATAATAATGTTATTGTTGTAATAAATCTAAAAGTAAATTTAATTATTTCATCTTTACCTCTTAAATTATATTCTTTAATAAAATATATAATTAAAAGAAAAGATGTTATAAATAAGACATATTTAATTATATTTAATATTTTATTCATGGATATCAGCTCCATTCATTATTTCTTCAGTCATATCAAGTATAGGATTAAGCATGTATACATGGTTAGAAACAATATCTAATAATAAAAATAGTGGTGATAAGAAGGTATCATCTTCCATCTTAAAATAAAGTAAATTTTCGAAATTACTATTATACACGAGAGTAAATTCACTTTCAGCGTTTGATACACCACGAAGGCCACTATAGAATGTTGTGTTAGAAATATCACCTACATAGTTTTGATATATTCGAGCAAAATACAAATGTTCAAAATTATATTTATCATAATCTTTTGCAAGTTTTACAAATATATCATTAAATGAATAATATCTAAGTTTATTAACTTTGAATATAAATGAATTAGATATAAATTCATACTCAGTTTTCAAATAATTTAATAAGCTAGTATACTCTTCATCAGTTAATTTTCCTTGATTGTTTTCAATAATATCTATATATTTTTTTAATTTTGCTTTATTATCATAAAATGATGTTCCAGGGCCTAATTTTATATTGAAATCTTCATATTCATAGGTAAAGTCCATGTCTTGTTTTTTAGTTAATCTTAGATATGATGTAACATTAAAGTATAGTGCTATAAAAACCAAAAAAGATGATAGAAATATTATCAGAATATTAACTATTTTTTTAATTTCTTTATTAAATTTATTTTTAGATTCTTTGTATGATTCTTTAATATAATCATCTGCTTCAGTTACTTTGATAACTTCATTTTCAATTTTTCTTCCTTTTAAAAGTTCTAATATTGATACATCAAGTTCTTTAGATAAAAGTTCAAGTATAGATACATCAGGGCACCCCAGCCCTCTTTCCCATCTTGAGACAGCTTTATCAGTTACACCTATTTTTTTAGCAAGTTCTTTTTGCGTTAAATCTTTTTCTTTTCTTTTACTAGCAATGAACTCACCTATTTTTTCATAGTTCATATAAAATCCTCCTACTATATAATTCGATTATACAAATAAAATAATATAATTGTAAATCGATTCTTCATTTACCTAAAAAAACTCTAATAGAATCTATTAGAATTTTTAAATCTACTTATGTGTTTTAGCGTTAGCAATGAAGTAAATTATATTTAATACAAATAATAATGAAATAAAGTTACTATAGAATAAACAATATTTATATCCATAGATATTATACCAATCATATGCGATACCTCTTAATACATTTGAGACAATATTCTTGTCAAAGATTGTTCTTCCATATATAAATATTAGAGTAAGTAAATTCATAATAGTTAAAAAATTATATCCATTAAGATTAGATATTTTTTTCTTCTTAACATCTGTAATAATATTTAAAGTTAGTGTTACTAGTAGAAGAACAATCATTAATGCAAGGCCAAGAGTAAATTGGGTATCAAAACTACCACTAAGTTTTAATTTATATCTAATAACAAATGTGATAAACAAACAAACACTTACTACGTATAAAGTATATTTTACATATTTTAATATCTTATTCATTTATACCAGCAGCCTCCATTATTTCTTCAGTCATTGTTAATAACGGTGTTAAATAACCAATATTTCGTTCAACAACACTTTGCAGCTTATCTTCTACATTACCAAACGCCATTTTATAAATATACTCTTCTATTTCAAAAGATAATTGTATTCTAAATAAATTATCATAAGTTTCTGTAAATTCATATTCAGCATTATTTCTCTTTAAAGTTTCTACCATTAATTCATCTGGTGTTTCTTTATTTGTAAGATTTTTATATAATTTCAACATTTCTGTGAATCTTGGCCAACTATATTTATAGAATGACTTAACTAGTTTAACAAATGCTTCTTGATATGACATCTTTGTTCCATCTTTTATACTAAATATCCAGCACTCATCATAATATTTATAAAAACCTTTTAAAGTACTTAGCATAATTTGCTGTTCATCATCTGTTAGAGTTCCTTTATTATTCTCAATAATATTTATGTATTCTTTTAATTTTTCTTTTTTATATTTAAAACTTGTATTTTTACCTTTATATGTATCATCATTATAGAAACTTTCAAAATTTATTTCATACTTTTTAGTAACTCTTTTATATGAATTAAAATTGAATACTCCAATAATAATAATTATAAAAATTGATATGGTAACAATAATGTAACTGATCTTCTTTTTAAGTTCCTCATTATATTTATTTTTTGTTGTTTTATATGTATCTTTTATGTAATCATCTGCTTCAGTTACTTTAACAACCTCATTTTCAATTTCTCTTCCCTTTAATAGTTCAAGAATTGATACATCTAATTCTTTGGATAATATTTCTAATATAGATACATCAGGACAACCTAGTCCCCTTTCCCACTTAGATACTGCTTTATCAGTTACACCTAACTTTTTAGCAAGTTCACTTTGGGTCATATTTTTTTCTTTTCTTTTAGATGCAATAAACTCACCTATTTTGTCATAGTTCATTTACTTTCCCTACCTTACATTTTCAATTATATAAATAAAAATATATTTAGTAAATAAACTCTTCGTTTAGTATTAAAAAAACTATCAGTTTCTACTGATAGTTTATTTATCATAATCATCTAGAAAAGACTTATATTCTCCATCTTTTCTATATCCAAGTACACAATTTAAATTTACATTTTCTAAAGCTTTATAAATGTTATGATCTATTTCTTTTTCTTCTTTTCTAAGTTCTTCGATTAATCGTTTCATTTCTTTTCTTTTAGATAAAGATTCATCAATTTGTGATCTTTCAGTAAATTTACATGCACAGTTTAAAAATTTTAGTTCATTATAATTTTTCCATGCAATAATATCTTTTTCTTTTACATAGCACATAGGTCTAATTAAATCTATTCCTTCGAAATTATCACTATGTAATTTTGGCATCATAGTTTTTATTTCTGCTCCATAAAACATTGATAAAAGAGTTGTTTCAATTATGTCATCAAAATGATGACCTAGTGCTATTTTATTACAACCTAGTTCTTTAGCTTTATTATATAAATGTCCTCTTCTCATTCTTGCACATAAATAACATGGTGCTTTAGATGGAACATTATATACAACATCAAAGATATCTGTATTAAACATTTCAATTGGTATATTTAAAAGCTTGGCATTTTCTTTAATTAATTTTTCATTTTCTTCTTTATAACCAGGATTCATAACAATAAATTTTAAATCAAAATCTATTTTTCCATGCTTTTTAATTTCTTGCATACATTTAGCAAGTAAAAAAGAATCTTTTCCACCAGAGATACATACAGCAATTTTATCTCCATCAGAAATAAGGTTATAATCTCTTATAGCCCTAGTAAATTTAGACCAGATTTCTTTTCTAAATTTTTTAATAATACTTCTTTCTACTTCTAAATGTTTTTCCATGGATAATACTTCCTTTAATACCTATTAATTTTATATTTATTTAAATAAAATATCAAGAAAAAAATAGGAATTAATAATTCCTATTTTTCACCTAATTTATAAGCTATTATTGTACCTACTAGTAAGAATACAAGTCCAATAACAAGTTCAAGTACTTTAAATGTAACTGAAATTGATGTAAATGTTGAAATTGGAATTGCAATTATAGATGCAAAGATAAATCCAAGTACACCATAGTATGTAACTGTTTCATGTTTTTTAAATAAATATTCAAATAATCTTGCAATACCTACAATACCAACTAGTATACCAAGTCCAAAGATTGCAATTATTAATCCATTATGAGCTGGATTATTAAAGTGTACTAAATTCTTAATGGTTTTAATTACTGGTTCATAGTATCCAATAAGCATTAATACTAGTGATCCACTAACTCCAGGAATAACCATTGTTCCAGCAGCTAAAATACCAACTAAGAATAAAAGAATAAATCCTATTAATCCCATTCCACTGAAACTTACAGCAAAGTCTGTTGAGAATATTAACTTAGCAACAGCCATAAAGATTACAATACTAAATGTAATTAAAAATGCTATTACATTACTTACTACTTTAGAATCTTTTTTACCTTTAACTTTATTAAGTAGAAGCGGAATACCACCAAGTACTAAACCTACAAAAAATAAAACTGTTGCAAGTGTATAGTGATTAAGTGAATAATCTATAACATTACTCATTGTTGCAATTGATGCAAGCATACCTAAACCAACTGGTAAAATAAATTTTAAATTCTTTTTAAAGTTTTTAAAGAAGTGAGAAAGTGCTCCAATAAAATCTTCATAAATACCTAAAATAATTGCAAGTGTTCCTCCACTTACTCCAGGAATAATATTTGCTATTCCCATAATAAAACCTTTAATAAATAATATGATGTTTTTAATCATGCTATATAACCTACCTTCACTATAAAGTATTATATCAAAAATTATATGCAAAAATAAAGATGCAATTACTTGCACCTTTATTTTGTAAATTGTGAATTATATAGATTTGCGTAGAAACCATTTTTCTTAAGTAAATCTTTATGATTTCCTTGTTCTACTATTTCTCCATCGTTAACCACTAATATAACATCAGCATTTTTAATAGTTGATAATCTGTGAGCAATAATAAAACTTGTCCTACCCTTCATTAATTTATCCATTGCTTTTTGAATTAATATTTCAATTCTAGTATCAACAGATGAAGTTGCTTCATCTAAAATTAATATTTTAGGATCAGCAAGGATAGCTCTTGCAATAGTTAGAAGTTGTTTTTGTCCACCAGATATATTAGTTGTTTCTTCATTAATTATCATATTATATCCATCAGATTGGGTTTCAATAAAATGGTGTACATATGCTTCTTTTGCAGCTTCTATAACTTCTTCATCAGTAGCATTTAAGTTACCATATTTTAAGTTATCTTTAATAGTTCCATTAAATAACCATGTATCTTGAAGAACCATACCAAACATACTTCTTAAATCATTTCGTTTTAGATCTTTAATATCAATTCCATCAACAGTAATTTTACCAGCATTAGTTTCATAGAATCTCATTAAAAGTTTTACAATAGTTGTTTTACCAGCACCTGTTGGTCCAACAATTGCTATTTTTTGACCAGGTTTAACATCTATTGAGAAGTCTTTAATAATAGTTTTATTTTCATCATAACCAAATTTAACATGATCAAATGATATTTCACCATTAATTTTTGATGGAAGTTTAACTTTGCCATCATCGATTTCTTCTTCTAATTCTAAAAAGTTAAATACTCTTTCAGAAGATGCAATCATAGATTGAAGCATATTAGCTATTTGAGCTACTTGACCAAGTGGATGAGTAAACTGTTTGTTATATGAAATAAATGATTGAATGCTACCAACAGATAGTTTTCCTTTAATTGTATAGTAACCACCTAGAAGAGCTATTACTGCATAACCAATATTACTTACAAAGATCATTATTGGATGCATAAGTCCTGTTAAAAATTGGCTCTTCCAAGCTGATTCATATAACACATTATTATTTTCTTCAAAGTTTTTAATCATTTTTTCTTCTGCATTAAATACTTTAACAATAGATTGTTCACCATACATTTCTTCAATGTTACCATTTACTTTAGCTAGATAATCTTGTTGATTTTTAAAGTGTTTTTGACTTTTCTTACTAATTGATGCCATCATTACAAGTGAAAATGGTAATACTAAAAGAGATACAACTGTCATAACAAAATTTATTGAGAACATCATTATTAAAATTCCAATTACTGTAATTACAGATGAAATAATTTGTGTTGCAACTTGATTTAATCCTTGGGTTAAATTATCAACATCATTTGTAATAATAGATAAAACTTCTCCGGTTGATTTACCATCAAATTGTTTCATTGGAAGTTTTTTCATTTTTTCAATTAATCTTTTTCTTAGTTCATAACCAGTTTTTTGACTAACTCTATTCATAATTAGTCCTTGAATAACTGCAAAAACAGCACTAATTATATATAAAACTAATAAAAGAATAATTATATTTCTTATTTTAGTAAAGTTAATACCACCAGTACCTGATAGTTTTTTCATTACGCCACTAAATAATTCAGTTGTTGCATTACCTAATATTTTTGGTCCAACAATTGCAAAGATTGTTGATCCAACTGCA
The DNA here is from genome assembly GCA_017548925.1 of Bacilli bacterium. GTDB lineage: Bacteria > Bacillota_I > Bacilli_A > RF39 > UBA660 > RUG13160. The sequence continues at coordinate 393,202 of JAFYYX010000001.1, read as the reverse complement.
AATAATATTACAATGAATATTAATTTGTAGTATGGTTTCATAAAGTTAAGTAATTTTTTAACTGCTAGTTTTGGATTAGTAGCTTTATCAAGGCTCATTTTCTTTCCTTTCATGCTAACTCCTCCTCACTAAGTTGAGATAAGGCAATCTCTTTATAAACTTTACAAGATTTCATTAAATCTTTATGTTTACCAATACCTACTACTTTACCTGATTCAAGAACAATTATTTGATCAGCATCTAAAACTGTAGATATTCTTTGAGCAACAATGAATGTTGTTGTGCCTTTTAAATTTTTCTTTAAACTACTTCTTAGTTTAGAATCTGTTTTATAATCTACTGCAGAAAAAGAATCATCAAAGATTAATATTTTTGGTTTAAAAGCAAGGGCTCTTGCAATTGCAAGTCTTTGCTTTTGACCACCAGAAACATTAGTTCCACCTTCAGATATTTCTTCTTTATATTTATCTTCTTTTTTATTAATAAATTCAGTTGCTTGAGCTATTTTAGCAGCTTCAATCATATCTTCATCAGATATTTTTTTATCAGAAAACTTAATATTTGTTTCTATTGTTCCTGTAAACAAGAAACCTTTTTGAGGAACGTAACCAATATTTTCTCTTAAGTTATATAAAGATAGTTCTTTAATATCAATATCATTAATTGTTATAGATCCTTTTGTTACATCAAAGAATCTTGGTATTAAATTAATAAGTGATGATTTACCACAACCTGTTGAACCAATTATTGCTGTAACTGTATTTGGTTTAGCTTCAAATGTAACATTTTCAAGTACATTTTCATGAGCATCATGATACATAAAAGATACATCATTAAACTTAACAGTTAAATCATCTTTATTATTCAACTTTTTAGGATTATCAATATCTTTAATTGAAGTTTCTTTATTAAGTACTTCAACAATTCTTTTAAATGAAACAATTGCTCTTGGTAAAATAATAGATACAATTGAAATCATAATAAATGAAATAATAATTTGAATTGAATATGTAATAAGTGCCATTAAATCACCAACTTGTAGTGATCCAGCGTCAACACTTTTTGATCCAAACCATATGATGCCTACAGCAATAGTATTCATAACAAATGACATAAATGGCATCATAAATACCATAACTTTATTAACAAATAAATTAATATTCATTAAATCTTTATTGGCTTTATCAAATCTTTTTTCTTCATGTTTTTCGTTAGAAAATGCTCTAATAACTGGAATACCAGATATTATTTCTCTAGATATTAAATTTACTTTATCAATTATTTTTTGAATAATTTTAAACTTTGGTAAAGCAATAGCAAAAAGTAAAATAATAACAATTAAGATTGATAAAACAGCTAGTCCTATTAACCAAGCTAAACTACTACCTGATACTTTAGCTAAAGCACCAAATCCCATAATAGGTGCAAATATTACTATTCTAAGTAAGAATAATAAAAACATTTGAACTTGCTGCACATCATTAGTTGTTCTTGTAATAAGTGATGCAGTTGAAAACTCTTCACTTTCCTTTTTAGAAAATGTCATAATTTTCTTAACTAATTTGTCTCTTAATCTACAAGAAAATTTAGCACTAATAACACTAGATAAATAAGATACACCTATTGCTATTAACATTAATATAAATGCTATGATAAGCATCTTTAAACCAGATTTAAGTAAATAGTTCATTTGCACTTTATTAATGTTATAGTCAATACTCTTATATTCTTTAACAATATAAGATATATTAGTTTGTTTTTTAAGTGAATCATTAACACTAGTCATACTAGTTATATATTTACCAAAATCTTTTTCAAATTCTTCTTTAGTTAAACTAGAAATATATAAATATAGTGCTTCTGTATTAATAGGTCCTTCGATATTACTTTCTTTAATAGTTTTACCATTTAAACTATCAAATGCTCCAACAATATATATAGGATCTGATAATAGTTTTTCTAATTTTTCAGTATCACCTATATCTTTATTAAGTACATACAAATTATCTTTTTCATGATAGTAAGATAATATTTCATCATCTTTTCCAGTAAAAAGTAAAAGATGATTCATGGTACTAATAGATACTTCTTTATAAATAGCTTTTTCTATTCCGTTTTGCTGTATACCTGTATTAACAATATTTGCTGTATAATCAGGTAGTTTTAATTCAAGTCTTGCTTGAAAGAATAAAAAAAGAATAGCTATCAATATAGGAATTGTAAGTGGCTTTAATATTTTAAGTATTTCCTTCATATTTTTCTATCCTCTCTAGGTAGTAATTATATACTAAATTATATTTATTATCAAATTAATATTTTAATTAAAAAAGTTATGACTTTTGTCATAACTTTTATTTAGTTGCCTCTATATTAACAATACATGCACCCTCATAGTCACTCCATGATGTTGCACCAGCAGCAGGTGTTCCATATGCTTTTGCAGCATTATCATTACAATTTTCTTTAGATATAGATGTAATCTTCTTTTCACACCATTCCATACTACAAATTAAACTCCAACTACTATCTGGACATTTAGTTCTTTCAATACAATCACATGGATTAATTGAATGATCTGGATTTTTACTTGGATCACATTTATCTGCTTTTGATGAACTAGATGATGAACTTGAACTAGATGAAGTAGATTTATTTTTTCCTTCTTCTATTTCAATTTTTTTGTTTTCTGCTTCTTTTTTAATTGCGGCAAGTTCTTCATCGGTAAATAAATCTTCTAAGTATTCTACCTCATCGATAGCTTTATTAATTTTTTTAGCTAGATCTTTATCAGAATCTTTCTTTAAATTATATGTAAATTTTGCTTTATTAGCTCTTTTTATATCTACTTTATCTGTTACATCATACATTTTATAAACATCAGATTTATCATTTTTTTGGAAAACAATTAGTGAAGATGGTAAATAACTACGGGCTAAATATCTAAATGTATAATATTCTCTTACACCCTTATACTCGCCCTCATTTAAAGTCCAATTAAATGTTCTATCAAGGCCACCAACTTCAGCATCATATACGATTTTTAGACCAAAATCAGAATTAAATCCATTATATAAAAAGTCTTCCTTTGAAGTATTATGATTTATAGCAACAATTCTATGATATGTTTTATTATGATTTACAAAATCTATCATCATTAATGGATATTTTGTATTATATCCATGAAGAAAATATACTTCTACTTCATCAACATCTTCATATTCTATATTAAAAAATTCTTCTTGAATTTTCTTCATATCAAGATTTTTTAATTCTTTATAATATTTTCTTCCCCATTTAGTTTTAATAGTTACACTATCTTTTGCTGTTGGTCCAATACCTAATCTATAAAGCATATAGATAATTAAACCAATAAGTAATAAGAATAATATAATTCCTATTATAATTTTCTTTTTACCACTCTTTTTTTCTTCTTTAAAAGTATTTTGAGTCTCATCTTTTTTCATTAAAGCACTCCTATTCTATAAACATATTATAACATAAAAAAATCTACTTTAAAGTAGATTTATTTTTCCATTAGTATTGTGACTGGTCCATCATTAAGTAGTTCCACTTTCATGTCAGCTCCAAAAATACCTCTTTCAACATCTATACCAAGGCTTTGACACTTATCACAAAAATACTCATATAATGGTTTTGATATTTCACCTTTTGCTGCTTTAAAATATGATGGCCTGTTACCTTTAGTTAAATCAGCATATAAAGTAAATTGTGATATTATTAATAACTTTCCATTTACACTTTTAATATCATTGTTCATAACACCATTTTCATCATCAAAAACTCTAAGTTTAATTAGTTTGTCAGCCAGTTGATCACATGTATCTTTAGTATCAGTATCAGTGATGCCAACTAAAACCATAAAACCTTGGTCAATTTTACCTACAACTTTATTATCAACTTTTACACTTGCATACTTTACTCTTTGAACTACTAATTTCATTTATAATCACCTAAATAAAATTATAATATAAATAAAAAAAGTGTTCAATTAATCTTGAACACTCTTTTTATTTTTCTTATTAACTAGTAACATTGTAACGATAGCAGTTAGAACTATTAAGAAAGCTCCAGCACAAGATAAAATAATAATATTTTGTTTTGAGAACCAATCATATTTTTCATCTTTATCTTTTTCTTCTGGTGGAACAATATCACCAACTTCATCTTCTTTTGCTTCTACAGGTTCGTTATAAGTATATAGATTATTATCATAAATATAATCTAGTATTCTATCATAGTCGAATCCTTCAAAATATTCTCCACCAGCACCATAATCCATTTCAATCCAACCTTTTTTACCATTTACTTCTACATAATAGCTTAAAGTTCCTTGGTAAGCAGCGTCATATATAAATTTAACTGTGTCACCTTTTTTAATAGTGTAAATAGAATCTTTATGTTCTGAATAATCTAATAATTTATATAAATTTAATTCATCTAATGCTTTAAATTCAGTCTTACTATATTTAAAATCTCCACTAAATTCAAAATATTCATCTTGAATTACATATTTGCCATCTTCTTTATAAGCTATTTTTCTATCCCATGCGTTTGATTTATAGAACTCTGTTGCTACTTTATTATTTTTTTGTATTAGTGCTTGACCTTTATATAAAATCATAACTGATGCATCATCTGAATCAACAAATCCAACTGTGTCTTTGTATTTTATTTTTAACCATGTAGTTTCATTTTGATCATAACCAGATACTACAACATTAGCGTTAGCTGGTATTTTATCTCCAGTTTTCTTGTAAATATAACCAGGTCCTTCATATAATTCTACTCCATCTTTAGCAAATACACGACCAACATATTTTAATTCAAATCCATCTAGATTTGATTTTTCAGATAGAGTTAATTCACTTATTAAAACATAACCACAGTTATTCTTTTTGTCACAAGCATAAGCATAACTTTTACCATTTACTTTTCTTTCTTCAGCTATAGTAAGAATAGTTTTATATTCAAATGTACCTATTGCTTTGTTTAATTGATAAATATCACTATAGTATTTTACACCATCTACTGATTTTGGAGTTGCTTTATATTCTCTTACAGCAGGTGGCCCCATATCAGCTTTTACAGTTATAGGAATTAAAAAGATAACTCCTAAAATAATTACAAATATTTTTTTCATTTAAATCCTTCTTTCTTTTTTTAAACAAAATGATTTATTACCTCACCAATACCATAACTTGATAAGTTAAGAATTAGTGATACTAAAAAATAATTTATTTTTTTATAACTTAATACTTTTTTATATATTAAGGCTTCAGTAAATAAAACTATTACTTCTAAAATATATATTGATATTGTTCTTGCTTTTAAACTAACATATACATTTAAAGTAATAGGAATAATATTTACTACTGGATTAGTAATCATATTAACAAGCACTATATTTAATATATCTTTTTTATTTTTTATTCCAATTATAATTCCAACTATAACTTCAATAATAATTGTAAGTATTAGTGATCTACACATATAGTATGGAATCTCATTAATGGTCATTTTTTCTTAATCACCTTAATTCCCATAACTATAAGTAAAATAATAATTAATACTATTATAGTAGATGATGTTATAAATAATGCTTTATCATGTCTTATATAAAATTCATTAAATATATATTTCATTATTTAACCTCCTTTTTTAAAGTTAAACTTAAAAGAAGTGAACAAATAATTGATGATATAGCTATTAAGATAATATTATTTGCAAGACCTATTACTCTTATAAAGAATATTGGAGCAGTTCCGAGGAATAATCCAATTGTTGTATAACCAAATGCAAGTCCTGGATTTTTCTTAAATATTGATGCAAGCATTCCAAGAGTAATTGCCATTGTCATTGAAAAGAACATAACACCTACTAAAGATACAACCATTATATTATCTCCAAATGATAAAAATGGTATTGCAACAAGTGTTGATAAAATACCTACTTTTCTAATACCAATGGTATCAGATAAAATTCCTCCTAAGGCTTTACCTATTCCCATAAATGAAAATAACATAACATTTTGAATAATTGACTTATTCCAACTTGTTGGAATACCATATCCAACATATCCCCTTATTGTTACAATAAATATAGCAACAAATAGTATTAGAATTGGGTTAATATTTTCTTTAACATAATTATGTTTAAGTTCTTTATCTTTATTTTCATTTTCATATTCTTTTGCAAGTAGTGCAAATGGAATCATTGTAAGTATTAATGGAAGAATTATAAATATAGATAATCTAAAGCGATATAGTAATCTACCTGTTACTACACCAAATGATCCACCAGAAACAAAGATTGCTGATGGTGATAGTTTTCCATTTGATGTTTTAAGTGTTGCTTCAGCTCCACTTATGTGAAGCATACAGTTTCCTAAACATAATATAAATAATGAATAAAATACATTTAAACTTGTAAATATTAATATTATATAAGCTAAGAATAAAAATGCTATTCCAATTAAATCAAGTTTTAGTTTGGGAAATTTATCAGATATATAACCAAATATACCTTGAGGTACAAAAGCAAATGCATCATATATAAGAGGTATTAACCATACAATCATTGATCCATCTGTTACCCTACTTAAATAATAAAAGCAAGCTACTTCTACAACAAAGTGTATATAAAAATATAAATAACCTGTTTTAAGTTCATCACTTTTAAATAGTTTCTTTATTATAAAAAACACCTTCTTACTTTAATAAGTATAACATAAAAAAACTGATTTTGTTAAATCAGTTTTTATTTTATATTATTAAAAATCTTCTTCATCTAGAAGTGGAATAATATCTATTGCTGGTTCTTCATATGGATGAACTTTTCTTAAAGTTTCAACAACTTTTTTTACTTTATCAACATCACAAATTACTTCTAGTTTTTCTTCTTCAACAAATTCTAATTTATTTTTTTCACCTATAAAAGGATTAGCATTATTAATTGGTCTAAATGTTCCTATACCTTCTACTTTATATGAACATTCATTATAGTTAGTACCTATTTCTCCAGCGCCAGCTTCACATATGGCTTTTCTAATTTCATCCGTTTTACCAATAGGTATAGTTACAAAAATCTTTACTCTTTTAATATTAAAATTCATATATTAATCCTTCTTTACTTTTTAAAATGTCTATTTATTCTTCTTCCCATTTTTCTTACAAATGCAACAGGTTTACTATAAATTATATCATCTAAACTATCTTCTAATCTTTGTTTTTCTTCTTCTAAGGTAAGTCCTGCTTCGATGATATTACCATATCTAACCATTACACGTTCACCTTTTTTTGCTGTAATAAAACCTGAATGCTCACCATAACCATACATTACATGAACAGGATCACCAAATTTTTTCTGTGGTAATGATTTTCTGTATTCAGATATAATTATTTGTTGTTCTTCAATTGTTAATCTACTAAAATCATCGTAAGGCATACCAATACGATTTTCAAAATTTCTTTTAATTGTTTCCATTACTATAGGATCAAGCATAATTAACACTTCCTTTCAAAGATAAAATTATACATACTTTAATAATTCAGCAAATTCTGTATATCCACTTTCAGCATTTAGGTGACCACCGTTTGATATACAGTGTTGTTCAGTTGAAATAGTATCTGCAAATTCTTTTTCTACATCGTATTTTACATAAGGATCATTATCTGAATAATAGCAAATTATGTCATTACAATATTTCTTTACTTCAGTTAAGTTATCAACATACATTGATTCATTAACAGCATCATATTCTTCATCAATACCTAAGTAATTATTAAAACCACATACAAATACTAATCTTTTAACACTAACTTTATTATTAATTAAAAACTTACATACAAATATAGGTGCTATTGAATGAGCAAATATTGTTGTATTTTCATTTATTAGACCAGCATTTAAATATACCTTTAATAGTTTATCCCAATTCTCATAATTTTGATAACCAACACCAGTTGGAAAATCAGGAGTATATACTTCTAATCCTTTGTTTTCTATTTCTCTTCTTAAATATGGTACCCAATTAACAAATGGGCTACCAAAACTTCCATGTATTATAAAATAGTTGTTCATTTCAATTTTTCCTTTCTAATATGCAAACAGTTTCAGCATGATATGAATAACTAAACATATCAAGAATATTTACTTCTTTAATTATATATTTATCATTTAATAATTTTAAATCTCTAACAAGTGTTATTGGATTACAAGATACATAAATAATCTTATTAGGTAATTTATTTAAAGTGTAATTAATAGTAAATGTATCTAATCCTTTTCTTGGTGGATCAAAAATAATAGTATCAATATTATTTTTGATATTAGATATTACTTTAGGTACATCACCTAACATAAAATCTACATTATTTATTTTATTAACGTCTTTATTTATTAAAGCATTTTTAACTGCATTAGGTACCATCTCTACACCTATTACATGTTTAGCTTTATTTGCAGCAGTAATAGATAAAGTACCAACACCCGAATATAAATCTAATACTTCATCATTTTCATCTATATTATTTTCTATTATATTAAATATTTCTCCAGCAACTAAATTATTAACTTGAAAAAATGAATTATATGATACTTTAAATAAATGGTTATTAATTTTATCAAAAAAATAATCATTATTTAAAACACATCTCTTATTAATAATTACTCCAGCAATCTTATGATTATCTTTTAACTTAGCAAAGTCATAATCTATTTTATCATCTGTATCAATAATTATTAATAGTTCATCATTATAGTTACATCTAACTATAATAAAACCATTACTAATACCTATTTTATTTAGTTCAGGTAACAATTTATTAATAGCATCTTTTGCTATTAAACAATTACTTACTTCTACTAAATCATTTGATTTGTCTTGGTAGAAACCTATTTTTTTATTAACTACTTTTAATGATATTTTATTACGGTAATTATATGGATTTGGATTTTTAATAACATTAAATGATGGTACATCTAATTTATTCTTATTAAATAGATTTTTAATGTTTTCTTCTTTAATTTTTAATGATTCTTCATAAAAATAATTTCTTAAAAAACAACCACCACATTTATTAAAATATGGACAATCGGAAGTTATGTTAGATATTACTTCACCTCTTAAATATTTACTATTTTCTAAAGTAATATTAACTTCTACTTCTTCACCAACCTTAGCTTTAGGAACAAAAACTATTTTTCCATTAATATTTCCTACACCTTCAAGTTGATCATTTAATCTTTCAATTTTAACTTTAACCATAAAAATCAAATCCTACTAATTATTATACAAAAAAAATATCTACTAATAAAGTATACCAATTAAAATCTTGCAAATAATATTTTTAGGTGAATAAAGTGATTAATAAAATTAAGAATTTATTTAATAATAATCCAGATTTAATATGTAAAAAAATTAATAGTAATTACTTTATTATATATTTTGAATCACTTTGTTCACCTGATAAAATTAATGAATATATTACAAAACCAATATTAATTAATAATAACATTTCTGCTCCTCATACTCTTGATATAAATTTTAATGAGGTAGTTAATTATTTAACTAATGGTTTTGTAATTGTTATATATAAAAATAATAAACTTTATGCATCTGAGGTTAAAAAAGATTTATCAAGAGGAATTAATACGCCAGATAGTGAACCATCTGTTAATGGTCCTAAAGATTCTTTTACAGAAAGCATAGAGCTTAATTTAGGTTTAATAAAAAGAAGAATTAAACATAAAGATTTAAAAATAATTAATAAAAGTATTGGTAAGTATACCAATACTTTTATCGATATTTTATATCTTGATGAATTAGCAGATAAAAAAATTGTTAATAAAATAATTAATGATATAGATAATATAAGAGAACTTGAAGTACTAGACTCTGGTAATTTATCAAACTATTTACAAAAGAATAATAAATATAATTTCCCTACGATTATTCTAAGTGAAAGACCTGATGAAGTATCTAATAGTTTAGTTGATGGAAAAATAATTATTTTAGTAGATAATAGTCCATATGCTTTAGTGCTTCCTTCTTTTTTTGTTGACTATATAAATCCTATTACAGATAAATATCTAAAACCATTTCAAAATAACTTTATTAAATTAATTAGATATATTTGTTTAATAATTACTTTAGTAGAACCAGCATACTATATAGCTACAATAAACTATAATCAAGAAACTATACCTACTTCTTTACTTAATAATTTTATTGAGCAAAGAAAAGGAGTTCCTTTTCCTTCCATATTTGAAGCAATTTTAATGCTTATTATATATGAACTATTAAGAGAAAGTGATTCAAGATTTCCTTCTAAATATGGATCAACTATATCTATACTAGGAGCATTAATACTTGGTGAAGCTGCTGTTAAAGCTGGAATAGTATCACCTATTATGATTATTACAATAGCAATATCTTATATTGCATCACTCGTATTTAATGATCCTGATTTTAATAATGAAATAAGAATCTATCGATTCTTATTTCTAATAAGCGCAGCTATGTTAGGTTTATATGGAATATTTTTAATATTCTTATTTATGATAATAAATTTATGTTCACACTCATCATTTGGTAAATCATATACTACTCCTTTATCACCATTTAATATTAAATACTTTAAAAAGTATATATGGAGAAATAAATGAAAAAAATATTATTAGTATTAATTATTTTACTTTTATGTGGTTGTTACAATTATACAGAGATTAATAATTTAGTTTTAGTAAATGGAATATTTGTCGATTACCAAGATGGACTATATAAACTTAAATTTGATGCAGATGAAACAGTTGAAAGTACAGGTTTAAATTTAAGTGATGCTTTTAGAAATTTTGAAGAAACTATTTCTAAAAAACCATTTTATGCACACACAAAAGTTTTAATTATTTCAAAAGAAATATTTATAAATCATTTAAATGGAATTATTGAATATTTTTTAAGAAATAATGACTTTAGAAATAATTTTTATTTAATAGTATCAGATGATATAAATGATGTTAAAAGTGATTATATCAAAGATATAATCACTAATAATAATGATGTAATTACATCACCTTTATTTAAAAAAATACTTACTAATTATTTAGATAATAAAGAAATAATATTACCAGTTATGACTGATAACTATATAACTGGTTCTATTATAAAAGATAAAGATAATGTTAAAGAATTTAATATTAATGATACAAGACTTTATAAAATATATAAAAATACTAAACCTAATATTATCTATCAGAATATTAATATATATCATAGTAAGGTTAAAAAATATAAAGATACTCTTTATATTTCTTTAGATGCTGAACTTAGAGAAAAGAAAGATATAAATATTAATAAATTATTAAAGGATGATTTAGAAAGATTATTAAACAAAAAAGTAATTTTAAATATAGATATTAATAGAAATGGACAATTATTAAATGAAAAAGAATAATAAATTAATATATTTTATAACAAGTATATTTATGTATGGTGCAGGTTTTTCATCTATATTTAGATTATGTAAAAGTAATTCATGGATAGTTATATTAATTGGATCTATTATAAGTATTATATTTTTACCTATTTATAAAAAAATAATTAATAAGAATAATAAATATATTAAATTAATTAATATATTATTTATTCTTTTAATTTGTATGATGATACTTAGAATATTTATAACATCATTTTATTTAACTAAAACACCAGGTTTATTTATTACTATTCCATTTATACTTCTTTGTTTAAGAAATAAAGATATAAATACTTTATATAAAGAAAGTAATTTATTATTCTTATTTAGTGCTATAGGAATAACACTAAATATAATTGCAGCTACTAAAACTGGATCTATTAAGTTTTTAACCCCTACACTTAATATATCTTTATTAAATATAATTAAAGGAATAATTTATTATGTTATATTTACTTTAAGTCCTTTAATACTTATTAAAGATAGTGAAATTGATAATAAACTATTTATTTTTACAAATATATTTTTAGTATTTATGTCTGTAATGATTATATTTATACTAGGTCCTAATTTAATAAGCATATATAGGTTCCCAGAATATATGATATATAAAGAAATAAATTTATTTGGTTTTGTTGAAAATGTAGAGAACTTAGTTTGTTTAGTATATTTTTTAAATATATTTATAACATCAAGTTTATGTCTTATTAATATAAAAAATGTAGTTAAAAATAACTACACCTTTTATATATTAGTTACACTTATATTATTTATAACAGAATTTGTTAGTGATAAATATAAGTGCTCATTATTTATATATAAATATTTACCACTTATATTGTTAGTTTTTATATTTTTTAATGTATTAAAAAAAGAATAGTTTTAACTATTCTTTTTAAATCCATCTTGAAATATATACGTTACGAGTTGTGTATTCTTCATAGTTATCAAAGATTGCTACAATACTTTCAACAATAGCTTTTAAGATGTTTGTGCAACTCTTTTTAATTTTAACTTGAAGCATTGAGATTCTTAAATTTTTTCTAAATTCATAATCATCAATGTATCTTGATAATACCTTATCAATTTCCATTACTAATTTAGTTTCTTCTACATTAGCAAGATCAATATTAAAGATATAATCTTGATAAACTTGTATTAATTTACGAGAGATAGCGTCATCTTCTTCAATATCAAAATTAACTATTTTATGGAAATTAGGACAGTAGTTTAATACTAGTTTATTGTTCATAAGTGACACCTACCTTACTCTTAAATTAATCATACAACACACAGGTATATTATGTCAAAAGATTTTAAAAAAAATTTTTAAGTTTGTGATATACTTACTTTAAGGATAGTGATTTTATGGCAAAAAGAAAAAAATATAAACTTAAATTTGATGTCTTTTTATATTTAGCAGTTATTATTATTTTAATTATTTTTGCTAAAAAAGGTATTAATGCTTATAAAGAATATAAATACCATAAAACTACTGAATATAAATTAATAACTCAAGGCTATACTAAAAAAGATATTAAATTGTTAGATAAATATTTTGATGAAAAAGAATTAAAAGAACTAGCTAAAAATAAAAAAGATACCACACTACTTAGTTTAATGAACAGTAAATATTATCTACATAAAAATCTAGCTGAATATCAAGAATACTATGATGTTAATGCTAATAAAACTCCTGATGAAATTATTCAAATAGTTAATATTCATAGAAATCATGAATATTATGATAATCCTATTGATACTGATATGGATAAAGGATATGGAATAATTGTTAATAAATATTATCATTTAAGTGAAGATTATGAACCTGATGATTTAGTTACAATATCAACTAAATATTCTTGGGGAAACTTAGGAAGTCAAAAAATAAGACAAGATGCATATGATGCATACGTAAATATGCATGAAGCTGCACAAAGTGAAGCTAACATTTATTTAATGGTAAATTCTAGTTATCGTAACTATAAAGATCAACAAAGAGTTTACAATAACTATAAAACTAATCATGGTGAAGCATATGCAGATAATATAGCAGCTAGACCTGGTTACTCAGAACATCAAACAGGACTTGCACTAGATATATTTAGTATAGCTAGTCCATCACAAGCAACATTTAAAGATAGTGAATCATATAAATGGCTTTTAGAAAATTCGTATAAATATGGATTTATACTTAGATATCCTGATGGTAAAGAAAATATTACTGGTTATAAATTTGAATCTTGGCACTATAGATACGTTGGGATAGATCTTGCTAAAAAGATACATGATTCAGGACTTACATTTGATGAGTATTATGCTTATTATATAGAAAAGAACTAGAAGTTATCTTCTTCTAGTTCTTTTAATTTGTTTATATATATCACTAACACTTTCTTCAATTACATATTCAGTGGTTTTTATGTTTTTAAATTCTTCAATTGAATTTTGGATTAACTCTTCTAATTCTTTTTTATAACTATTAAATGTTCCATCTTCATCTATATGTTTTTCAATATATTCATTTAACATATCTGTATTAACAAAAGAACATATTCCATTAGGAATATAAAATAACCAGTTTTTTACTCTGATAGAATTGCCAAGAGTAGTTTCAGCATAGTAAGGTGTTTTTACCTTTCCAAAAACAGGACCATTTAAAATATATCCGCACATGCCAATTATTGGTATCCTTACGCCAGTTAAGATTTCTGTTGCGTAATTAACCTTATTCTTTTTAACTATTGGAATTGTTTTCTTACATATTATATTCATTGTGCCAAAATAACCATATAACTCTACAGGACCACTTGTGTAACGGTAATTACAATCTGAACTTTTAAGTGCTGATGTAATCTTTTCATGATTAGTCATTTTATCATTAAATTTTGCGCTAGGATTATTGCAAACATATAAATTACAACCAAAAATATTTTCCATTGCCAAAACCACCTTGAAATATATTTTATTATAAACCTATACTTATATCAATAAAAAAAGAAGATTAATTAAGTCTTCTTTTTTATTTAAATAATCTTAATATATCTTGCCATGTAATAAATAGCATTAATATAAGTAGTAATATAAATCCTATTGCATGAACAGTATTTTCTATCTTACTATTTATTGGTTTTCTTCTTATCTTCTCTATTAACATAAAGAAAGCTCTTCCACCATCAAATGCAGGTAGTGGTAAGATATTAATAAATCCAACATTTAAACTTAAGAATGCTGTAATATAAATTAAATATGATATACCAGCAGCAAGACCAGAGTTAACAACTTGGTATACTCCAACTGGTCCAGAAATATTTTTAAATGATAACTGACCAGTTACTAAATTTTTAATTGTTAACCACATTGTATCCATAATGGATGCAAATTTAACAAAAGCATATTTAAGTGATGATATAAAACCTTTATTTACTTTTTGTTTAATAATAAAACCAAATACATATCTATTAGATTTTAATTCTTTATCATATTCTTTTTTAGGTTTAATTTTATAAGTATCAGTTGTTTTATCTTTATGTTCTATTTTAATTTCATAAGTATTATCTTTTGATTTAAGTAAAAGAAGTATTTGAGTTTTATCCCAAGAAGTTACTTTTTTACCATTAACTCCAATTATTTTATCTCCAGCTTTAATACCAGCTTGTTCCATTGGATAATCTTTTTCTACTTTTGTAATTATAGTTGAATCAGTTGGTGATCCCCAAATAATAGCATATAAAAATAAAAGTAGAATTGCTAATATAAAGTTATTAATAACTCCAGCAACAATAATAATTAATCTTTGATGCCATGGTTTATTACACATGAATTTTTTCTTATCAATTTTTTCATCATCTTCATATACTTCACCAGCCATTTGAACAAAGCCACCAATTGGAAGCATACGAATACGATATTTTATTTTATCTTTTCCTTCATCTGTAAATAAAACTGGCCCCATACCTATTGAAAATTCATAGATATGAACACCAAATTTCTTTGCCCATATAAAATGACCAAATTCATGAACTAAAACAATAACACCTAAAATTAATATGAATGCTAATATAGAAAGTAGTGTCAATTAATTTCCTCCTTAAATAAATGAAATAAATAGCATGTATGCCATAATTACAAAGCATAAACTATCTAGTCTATCTAGTACTCCACCATGTCCTGGCATAATATTTGAAAAATCTTTAATTTGATTTTCTCTTTTTATTTTACTAAAGAATAAATCTCCAAGTTGACCAATTACAGTTAAAACTAATGTAATTAATACTAATTTAATTGAAAACTTACCAACTAAGTTACAATAGAAAATTGTACTTACAGCAGTACCAATAATTGATCCACCAATACATCCCTCTATAGTTTTTTTAGGGCTTATTTTTGGACATGCTTTATGTTTACCTATAAGCATTCCTGTAAGCATTGCAAATGTATCAGTAATAATACATATGATCATTAAATATAAAAGTGTATAAAGTGAGAATGATCTAATAAATATAAAACTATTAAATACTACGCCAAGAAGCATAACAATACCAACTAGATATAATGCTTCTCTAGTAGTATACTTATTATTCTTGTAGAATAGTGTCGGAATAAATAGTGTAAGTAATGAAATTGTTAATACTCTATATGAAAGTCCAAACATATATAAATCGTTTGTATATTGAGAAAATACAATAAGTAATAAATTAACTAATCCAATACCTTTCATAATTTCGGGTATTTCTGTTGCATTTTCTTTTAAATCAAGCATTTCTTTAAATGCTAGTACAGCAAGCATTCCAATAGCTATAGAGAATGCTTTTCCTCCAAAATAAATTATTGGTGCAAAAATTAATGTTGCAACAACAGCAGAAATAATTCTTTTTTTCATAAGTTTTCACTTCTTTCTTACCATAAAAAGTATACTATTTTTAGATAGTTTAGTCAATTATATAGACTACCTTAAACTATTAAGATAATTAATGGCATCATCCACTTTTGATACCTTAATTATTTTTAATTTTAACTTGTGTTTTTTCTTAATTTTTATTGCATCTTTATAATTTTCTTCAGGTACAAAAAATACAGTAGCTTTTTGTTTTTCGGCACCTAAAAGTTTGTATTTAATGGCATCTATTGGGCCTATTTTTTCATCTTCTTCAATAGTCCCTGTTCCAGCAATTTTTACATTTTTAGGAAGCTTTAAATTAGTTAGTTCACTATATATTGCAAGTGTAGTCATAAATCCACCACTTGAACCAGATTCTGATTCTTCTGATTTAATTTTAATATCATAATCTGATTTTATATCGTATAAATTTAATACACCTATTCCAATAATCTTTTCATTTTCAGAATCATATAGTTTTGCAGTAATATTTTTATTTTTGTTATTTCTTTTTATTTCAAGTTGTACATTATCACTAGCTTTATTGATACACTCATGTAATTGTTCAAGATTCTCTACACTTTTATTATTACACTTATTAATAATATCACCAATTTTAAGATCATTTTTATAACCATCAAATTTATAATAAACAATTATTTTACTATTAGTTAATTCATAATTAATATTTGCTTTATTTAGTGCAGTTATAATAGCTTTATTATTACCTTCTTGCATCATTAGTTTTTCTACTTTATTAAGTTCGTCATATGATAAATTAGATTTTCCACTATATTCTTCATATTTTTCTATATCCCAGTTTGGAAAAATAAAAGATACTATAACACTAGCTACTTTTCCATCTAATACTTTTACATAACTTGTGTAATAGTTTGAATTAATACTATTTCCATTTATTTCAACTCTATCAGATAAAGATATTATTCCTCCAGGAGCTTTAACAATATATGGGGTTTTAATATTTAATATAATAGTTGCTATAATAATAAATATTATAAATTTATAATTCTTAATAATAAATTTTTTCAGTCTTTCATAAATTTTATTAAGCATATATTATTCACCTTTTTAATTATAACATTTATGGAAGGTATTATGAAAAAAATTATAGTAGAATTTATTTTAATATTTATTACTTTATTTTTACTTTTTAAATATAATATTCAAATAAAAAATAATTTAGAATTAATTCTTATTTCTTTTTTTAGAAATATAATTTATTCACTATTTCCAATAATTTTTATAACTAATTTTATTAAATATAATATTTTATCTAAAACTAATAACAAATATATAAAATATATAAGTTTATTACTTTCTTATGCACCAAGTAACGCTGTTATAGCAAATAACGAAGAATTAATATATTCAACTATCATTAATCCTCTTTTTTCATATAGTATTTTAATTAATTATTTTTCTATTAAGAATGTTTTAATTATTATTTTTACTAATATATTTATTAATCATATATTATTATTTAAAAATATCAAAATTGGCAAGTTTAAAAATATAGAAGATAAATCATTTACTTTTATTGTTAAAGAAACAACTTTAACAATAATAAATATTTTGGGAGTCATTATATTTTTTAATATATTAATTAGTTTATTAGATATCTTTATTAATAAAAATTATTTATTCTTTATTGAAATTACAAATGGATTTAATATTATACATTTTATTAATAATATAACCATTAAAAATATTTTATATATTTTTTTAAATTCATTTGGTGGAATAGCTATTTATTTTCAAATAAAAAGCATCAATAATGATGCTAATTATAAATTAATATTAAATAAATTTATTTTATCTATTTTTATAACAATAATAACTTTATTTCTAATAACTTTATGCTCCTAGATAAGTTATTATTGCATAACCATTACCTTCATTACCTATCATTAGGTTTTCTCCGTCTTGTCTAGGCATTAATTCATTTCCAGCTTTCATAACAGGACTAGTAAATTTTAAACCTGAATAGTGTTCTGAACATACTGGATCAATTTGTGCACTTTCTTCGGTACATTCTTCGCCATCTGAATCATTTCTTGGAGTTGTATCAGTTATAGATGTAATTGCAACGCAGCCTGTATAACCTGAGATATATGATGAGCCACCACCACCGTGAGCTCCACATACATTATTTACTTGCTGCGTTTTACCACCATAGTAACCTCCACCAGCACCAGATCCAGCACAGCCGATACCTAAAATTGCATCCTGACCTATGCCAAACTGATAACCAGTTGTTTGTGTTGCATGAAAATCAGCATCTTCTACAAGTGCATTTTCCCATCTATATATGTAACCAACACCAGTTAAACCACCAGCATATCCACCATGATACTCTGTTGCTCTGCCAATAACAGGTGCACCAGCACCACCAGCAGCTACCATGATTCTAGATGCAAGAGATTCGGCATTATCCCAATCGCCATTAACTAATCTAACATCAGTTGCACCTCCGCCAGATCCACCAGCATCATCATTATCTGATGATCCAGCTCCTCTTCCGCCACCATTATATGATGCAGCACTTCTTGAAGAAGAACCAGTTATAGCTTCAGCACCTCTTTGGCCAACATAAACATATAATCTATCATTTGCATTAAGATGAATAATACCTGATGTATATCCGCCGTAGCCTTCATTATCAACAACAGCTCCACCAAATGTTGCTTTGGCTTTACCACCAGATGCACCCCAAAGTTCTATTTTGTATCTACCAGTTTTTGGAGCAACAAATTCTTGTTCATCACCAGTATAAGAAAATTCATCAACATTTTCTTTTCTAACTGTAAGAGTTCTTACTGTACCCATCATTTCAATATCATCAATTATGGTTTCTCTTAAACCTTTTTTATGAGTTACAATCGTAAACCTTATATACTTTTTACCATTAAATGTTGTAATGGTATAAGGTAAAGCAATCTCATAGTATGCTTGAGAGTCTCTCATTTCATAAGCATATTTATGAGAATCATATTCAATTTTTACTTTCATTTTTGATATAGTTATATCAATTTCTTTATTGTTATCACAAAATCCAATTTTATATAATCTATCTGTTGCGGATGAACCAATAAATAAAGAACAAACATCACCATTTTCATATAGTGCTGTATCTAAAATGTTTATCATTTCATTTCTATTGGTTTGATTTGCAACAATATATGTATTAGATAAAGCTTCATGCTGAATATCATTTAATAATCTAAAAAGGAAAATCATAACAATTGAAATTAATGAAATACCAATTAATAGTTCAAGTAATGTAAATCCATTTTTTTTCATAGATATTATCTTCCTTTCATTATTTTAGATTAATAACAGTATTTGATCCACCATATTTAATAGATGTAAATTGTCTCATGCAATCGCTAGTTGGTAGACCATCAATTTTACATAATCCACCATTACCATCATCATAGAAATCAAAAATAATATAATATCCTTCAGCTCCAGGAACATAAGGAAGAGATCTTAAGTATAGCTTAGCTTGATGATCTAAATGATTATAAACGATACATTTATATTCATTTGAATGTTCACATGTATTAATATATGATGTATCAAACTGAGAAATATAAATGCTTCTTAAAGCCATATTATCAAAGAATCTTTTGCAAGCATCTCGATCTTCAATAATCATACTATTACAGTTGAAAGAGTTTATATATACTCGTTCTTCTGTTGTATCATCAGTTGATCCCATTATTAAATAGTCACCAAAGTTTAAAGAATATTCAGGATTACTTGCAGGTGTACTTTTTTCTTTTAAAATTTTAAAGAAAGCATCAAATATATAATTAGATCTAGCTATAAATATAGGATCATCATAATATACTCTTCTTTTTTCTTTAATCATTATATTATTAAATAAAACATAAAGTGAGATTAAAGCGGTAGTTAATACTACTGTTGTAATTAATGTTTCAATAATTGCAAATCCCTTTTTATTTTTCATATTATTCATCCTGACTATTATATATAATAGATTATAACATAGTAATATTTATAAATCAATTTTATAAATACTAAAAAAATTACGTTTTAATAACGTAATTTTTAATTAATTCATAGTATATATTAGGTGATAAAATATGTATAAAAGACCTAACTATTTTTTTACAATAATCGCTCTTTTTTGTTTATCAGTTTTAATATTTTATCAATTAATAGTAACCTTTTTTATACCTCTTAGATTTAATGTATTTATTTTAATACTAGAATTATCTCTTTTCTTCTTCCTCATTTTCAGAATAATATGGCCTAATTAACTCTTCAGTTTTATATAAATAATTCTTTAAATTACATATCTCAAGTAAATTATTTTTATCTTTATTACTAATATCAATAATATTTGGAATACTTATTAATATAAAAAATAATTTGTATTCATCTATATTTAAATCAAAGTGATATGTATATGTATTTAATATTTTAGAAAAATCTAAGTTATTATATTCATTTTTATAAAACTTTACTAAATCAAGTACAGGAGTATCAATTTTAGCGTTATCAAAACTAATTAAATAATCTTCTTCTCCCTTAAGAAAATGTTTTATTTTTAAATTATTATGTAAAAGAGCTACTCTTTTACTTTTTTTATCAAGAGAAAGGTTATACCAATTTTCTAGTTCATTTTTGCAAAATATGCATGCATTATTTATTTTGCTATATATATCAATAAAAACCATTTCTACGGGACTATAATATTTTTTTATAAAAATATCATCATATAGCTTACTATAATACTCTTTTACATATTCAATATTATTATCAATATCTAAATATAATTTATCTACTATACTTTCATCTATGTCTTTAAAATAAGATGTTTTAGCATGAAGTAAAGCAACTGTTTTTGCCATATCATTTCCTTTTTGTTCATAAGGAACACTATTTTCATATATATATGGATATATAAAGTAATTGTCTCTATCTTGATCTTGAACTTTGACGTAATTTTCAAAACCTCTAGATGATAAATATTTATGAGTTTGTATTAATTTGTCATTTTTAGGTTTTAATACTATATCTATATTTTGACAATTTAAAATTTTTACTTTACCAATAATTTTATATTTATATGGTTTATATATTCGACTTATATTTTCAAATGAATTATTCATCTAAATCAGGAATAATTATTTTATCACCTACTTGTAGTGATGAAGTATCATTTAGTTCCATAAGCTTTTCTTTTTCAATTTTATATTCTGCAGAAATTGAATCTAGAGTTTCATTTATTTTTACATAATGTATATGATACGTTATATAATCTTGTTTTAAATTTGATTCATTTATTAAATCAATATTACTTTGTTTAATATCATTATCTTTTTTTTCGACTATATTATCTAACTCTATTTCTTCTTCAATATTTATATTTTTATCTTGTTCTTCTTCTATTAAATCTAAACGATCACTTTCGCTTACATCTACTTTTTCATTAAATATTTCTTCTTTTTCTTTAATTATATTTTTTTCTGCACTAACATGAAGAACAATATTTATACATAATGAACTTCCATCTTTAATTTCATATGTAAAATCTTCAACTTCATAATTAAGTGTATCCAAAATAATATCATTATCTAACTTAACGGAAAAAGGAACTACATGTTCAAAAGGCATAGTATCAACATTAATATCTAAGTTCTTGTATTCACCAGATATTAAAAAATCTCCTAGCAATTCTCCTTCATTAATACTTATATCATGTTCTAATGAGATGCTACATATCTCTGCAATGTTACTTTTAAAGGGAATTACTTTATTAAATGGAATACTTATATTCATATAATCATCTCCTATTTTAAAACTATGCTTTTATATGATATTTTATGAAATAAAAAAACTAGATATTTTTATATCTAGTTTTTAAAATAAATCATTATATATTTCAATATAATCAGAAACCAATTTAATTTCCATCTTATTTTTAATAATATCTGGAATATCATCTAAATCTGCTTCATTTGCTTTTGGAATATATACTTTTTTTATTTTAGCATTGTATGCTGCGATTAATTTTTCTTTAAGCATGCCAATTTTTAATACATTTCCTGATAAAGTCATTTCACCTGTCATAGCAACATTTCTTGGAACAACTTTATTTTTAAGTAAACTAAGCATTACTGTTACAGCAGAAAGTCCTGCAGACGAACCATCTTTTGGAGTAGATCCATCAAGAAAATGTATATGCATTGGTCTTTTAAAATCTTCTTCATTTATTTTAAATGTATCTAAATTGCTTGAAACATATGAATTAATTACATATATGCTTTCTTTCATGGATTCACCAAGTAACCCTGTAATAGATGGAGAAGCGCTATTTACAAAACACATTTCAACTGGAAGAACTTCTCCACCACCATATGTGCATGCTAAACAGTTAACACAACCAACTTTCCAGTTAGAAAAAATTAATTGTTCATATTCAGGTTTACCTAAATATTTATTTATTAACTTATCAGTAATAATTATTGGTTTTTTAGTTTCATTTATAATTACTTTACGATATAAAGTATCAAGAATTCTTTCAAGATCTCTTACACCAGGTTCTTTAGTATAAGAATTAATAATCATTCTTAATTCTTTATTATTTATAGTAATATCATTTTTATTTATTTTATATAAATCATATAGTCTTGGTAAAATATGCTTTTTAGCAATATTTTCCTTATCAAATTCTGTATAACTATTAAGTTCAATAATTTCAAGTCTATCTCTTAGTTCTGGTGGAATATTATAAATATTATTTGCTGTTAATATAAAGAAAGTTTTTGATAAATCAAATGGTTCTTCTAAATAATTATCAACAAAATTTTTATTCTGATTAATATCTAAAATATCTAGTAGTGTTGATGCAGGATCGCCTTTATAGTCTTTAACCATCTTATCAACTTCATCAATTAAAATAAGTGGATTATTTGATTCACATTTAGCATATGCATTTATGATTTTTCCTGGAGCAGAACCAACATATGTTTTTCTATGTCCTAAAAGTTCAGAACTATCATTTAATCCACCAACACTAATTTTAATAAATTTTCTGTTTAATGCACTTGCAATAGAAGATGCAAATGTTGATTTACCTACTCCTGGTGGACCAACTAAACAAAGTATTGGTGTATTTATATCTGGATTAATCTTTTTTAAATATAAGAATTCAACAATTCTTTTTTTAATATCTGATAAACCATAATGTGTAGAATTTAGTTTCTTTTCAACTTCTTTAATATCTTTTTCATCTTGAGTACTTTTATTCCATGGTAAATTAAGAAGTGTATCAATATAGTTTTTAATCATTGATGATTCAGGTGAAATTTCTGAAACCATTTCATATTTTTTTGTTTCTTTAATTATTCTACTTTTAATATTTTCTGGATAATCTTTATTATCTAGTTCAGATAATATCTCATCAATTTCAACTTCCTTACCTGATTTTTCACCAAGTTCTTTTTTAATGAATTTGATCTTTTCTTTTAAAATAAACTCTTTTTGTTGATTATCTAATTCTTTTTTTAAGTCTTCATCAATTTTATTTTCAAGAGCAATAATTTCAAGTTCTACCATGATATCTTCAATTAGGATTTTTGCTCTTTTGTTAGAATTTATTTCTTGCATTAGATCAAGTTTTTTTGAAAATGATAATGGCATAAATGTAGCAATCATATCAGTTAAAGTATCTAGGTTTGATACATGTGATATTTGTGCAAGTATACTATTAGATATTGATGGGTTTGATTTAATATATTTTCTAAGAAGTGTTGTTAGTTTTCTTTTAGATGCTTCTTTTTCTTTTTGATTTAGTTTAGGAAGCTCTATGTCTTCTACTTTACTTAAAAGAACGTCTCTTGATTTTTTGGAATTAAAATATTTAATAGCAGCAACCCTTTTGATTCCTTTTAGAACTACTCTATCATTTCCATTTGGAAGTTTAACTGAAGAAATAACTTCAGCAACAACACCTACTTTAGGTAAATCACTTACATCAGGTTCTTCTTCTTTATAATTCTTTGGACATACAACTAAAACTTTTCCACTATATTCTCTTCTTGAAGTTTCAATTGTTTTTTTACTATATTTATTATTTATTTCAAGTTTTATTTCTTGATCAGGAAGGGTGATTAATCCTTTAAGTAATATAGCCGGTAGATTATATTTCATAAAGGGATCACCTCTCTTAATCAAAATAATTGTTTTTTATTATATAGATAGGTTTTAGGTTTGTAAATGTTTTTTTACACATTTTTTACAAATAAAAAAGAAACTTTTAAAAAGTTTCTATTTCATACCACGATTCATTTGTTGCATTACTTGTTTTACTTGCTTTTGTGATGGTTTTCTACCCATACTACTCATCATTACTTCAATCATTTTTTCATTAATTGGAGGATTATTTTTTAAGTATTTTTCCATCATTTTTTTAGCTAGTAAGAAACCAGCTATTAAACCAACGATAATGCCACCAATGGCACATAATATATTTCCTAACATTTTTAATTTCTCCTTACTTTTATATTTTACTATATATTAGTATTTATTTCTAGTTCTTCTTTTTTTCTTGTCTAGATCTAAACTTATCAATATTTTGTTTTGATCTTTGTTTAGATTCACTACTAACTTTTTTATCGTCAAATACTTGGGTTGTAATATCATAAAATGTTAAAGACCCCGGATCACTAATAAAGTAACATGTAATCATTGTGTCAGGATCATCTTTTACTGAAATAACTTGTATATAATTACAAAGGTCTGGTTTATTATTAAAATCTGTTTTACCTACATTAAAACATCTAAAAATTCTAAAATATGATAAATCCTTATAATATGCTCTTGTATTAACAAAATTATCTTTCATTACATCATATAATTTATTTAAATCAAGTTTAACATCAGCTTTTCTTCTTCCTAAAACATGATTAACAAAAGTAGTCTTTGGAATTTTAAACATTTTATCATATAATTCTGGATTTCCAACACATGCTATACTTTTAAACAAAGATTTAGTTTTTTTTGAATTTATATCACAGTCATGTATATAGCCACTATTTAATAAATAAATACATTTTAAATATTGATTTGTATAATAATATATACATAATAAAAAATAATAAATGTATCTTGTTCTTGTTTCATTTAATTTTTGACTATCTAAAGCTTCATAACATAACTTTTCAGCTTCACTAAAACGACCTAGGATAAGTAATGACTCAACTCTAAATTCTATTTTATAACCATATGACAAACTATCAATTCCTTTGTACATGTTAAAATCTTCTGTTCTTTTTAGTACAGTATCAAATTCTTGTCTTGCCATGTAATCTGCCAATCTTGTCATAAATACTTCCCCCACGTGTGTTTTACTATACTAACATACATCAGTTTTTTTGTCTATATATCAGATATCCAAAAATAATCTTTATTATTAAAATCGCAGACAAATAATGAATGATTCTTTTTTAAATATTTGAAAAACTCTGGATTGTTTCTGTTTGTATCAATTTTTATACAACTACTTTTTACTTTTAAATAACTCTTTTCATCCCGATATTTATTTATATATGTATGATCATCTTTAAATTTTGAATAAAAATCACAATCTTTATAATGATTATAAATATTTCTTGAAAACTTTTTCTTATCAATTGGTTTTGCGATTTGTTCAAATAAATTTATACCCATTGATAAATCTATTTCATTTAGATTTTTAATTTTTAAAAATGAATGAAATAAAGGATATGAATCTTTTTTTGTTAATACTTCAATACTACTATCTACATTAAATACATGAAATGTTCTCATAAAAAAATCACCAACTATATATTAGCAGTTGGTGATTAAATTATTTGTCGAATTAGAAGTTTCTAATCATTTTTTCAATTCTTGATTTTAATGTATCATAATCAACTAACATTTTTTCTGATACATCTTTTGATTGTCCACTATATCCAAAACTATCAATACCAATTACATATTTTGGATGTGTATATTTATAGTAATTATTTGGTGTTGATAGTTCAACACAAATAATTAATGTATCACTTGGAAGTAATTGTTTTTTATAATCAGTTGATTGTTTATCAAATAATTCTTGAGAAACCATACTTACTACTCTAGTGTTAATTCCAATAAAATCAAGTTCTTCTGAAATTCTTAATACTTGATAAAGTTCAGAACCACTAGCAACTAAAATAGCATCTAAATGTTTTCTTTCTTTTTTAACCATATATGCACCATGACTAACAAGTTCAGGTTTAGTACCTTTTAATTTTGGTAAACTAGATCTTGCAATAACAATAGCATTTGGACATTTAGATTTTAATGCTACATCCCATGAACCAAGCACTTCGTTAATATCAGCAGGTCTTAAAACATTTAAATTTGGAATAGATCTAAGTGATATTAGTTGTTCAACCGGTTCATGAGTTGGTCCATCAGGCCCTATTAATATAGAATCATGAGTAAATACATAATTAACAGGAAGTGACATTAAAGCACTCATTCTAATAGCTGGTTTTAAATAATCACTAAATGTAAAGAATGTTGAACCAAATACATGTAAGTTAGATAGTGCCATGCCATTTAAAATTGCACCCATTGCATGTTCTCTTACACCAAATGGAATGTTTCGATTAAGCACTTCAGTACTACTCATTGCCTCTTCATTAAATATAATTGTTTTTGTAGATGAAGCAACATCAGCTGAACCACCTAAAAAATATGGTGATTTTCTTGCGATTATATTCATTATCTTTTGGTTTGTATCTCTTAAATCTTCTTCATAGTCATCACTTACAGTAAAGTTATTTAAATCAAAATCAATAGCAAGTTCGTTACTTTCAATATTATTAAATAACATCTTGATATGTTTATTAGCATTAGATAAAGCTATTTTATCTTTGTTCCAATTTTCATACATTAGTGAACATCTATCAGTTATTTTTTTATGCCAATATTCTAAAACTTCAGCGCTTAATACAAATGGATCAGTAGTTAGTTCAAAACTACTTCTTAAATTTAAAATATCATCACTATCAAGTGGTTTACCATGAACTGTGTTTGTATCTTGATATTTTGAACCTTCACCTATAATGGTTGAAATATATATAAATGATGGCTTTTTAGATTTTTTAGCTTTCTTAACAGCTTTTTCAATTGAATCTATATCATTTTCAATTATTTGAACATCATAGCCAAAATCCATCATTCGATCAACAACACTTTCAGTGAATGTTGATTTAATAGGTCCATCTAAACTAATATTATTAGCATCATATAAAACAATTAATTTATCTAAAACTTGTGTTCCAGCAAATGATAATGCTTCATATGAAACACCTTCCATTAAATCTCCATCACCACAAAGTACGTATGTGTAATAATCTATAATGGATTCACCTTGATTATGTTTTTTAAACATACTTTCATAGTATCTTTCAGCAAGTGCCATACCAACAGCATTACCTACTCCTTGACCAAGAGGTCCAGTTGATGCTTCAACTCCAGGAGTAGTGCCATGTTCTGGATGACCTGGAGTTAAAGAATTTATTTTTCTAAAACTTTTTAAATCACTAATATTTAAATCATACCCGCTCATGTATAAAGTAGCATATAAAAGTGCAGAACCATGACCAGCAGATAAAACAAATCTATCTCTATTAAACCAATTTGGATCATGTGGGTTAATATTTAAACACCTTGTATATAAAGTATATAAGATATTAGCAGCTCCAAGAGCTATTCCTGGATGCCCACTTTTAGCATTATCAATCATATCGATTGATAACATTTTTAGTGAATTAACACACATCTTATCAGTTACTTTCATAATTAACACTTCCTCTTTAATACATTTTTATATAAGGCTTCAATATCTTCAGCAAATTTTTCTTTAGAAAATCTTTTAGATGATTTTAAAGCATTAGTTTTTAGTTTATGATGTAAAAGTGGATTATGTAAAATCTTTTCAACATATTTTAAATATTCATCTTTATTTTTATAAGTATAACCATTTTTACCATCAATAATTACACCATCTAAACATTCATCATATCTACAAACAAGTGGTAGTGAACAAGCTAGAGCTTCTATATAAGTTATACCCTGTGTTTCACTTGTTGATGCACAAACAAATAAATCAGCTAATTGATAATATTTATACGTATTTTTTGGTGGTATCATTCCAGTAAATCTTACATTCTTTTCAATACCTAAATCTTTAACTTGTTTTTCAATTTGTTTTTTATATGGTCCGTCTCCACCAATAAGTAAAATAATGTTTTTATCTTTTTCAATTAGATCAGGCATAAATGAAATAATTTCATCTAAATTTTTTTCTTTAGCTATCCTTCCAATTGATACAATAACTTTAGCTTTATTTGGAATATTTAGTTTAGCTCTTAAAGTAGATTTTTCAATTAAATGTACTTTCATTTTAAATCTATCTAAATCTATTCCAGTTGGAATAATATGAATTGGTTTATCAATACCATATTTCGTTAATAACTTTTTAATTTTTTCACTAGGAGCAATTATTGCTTTAGCATCTTGATATGAACTTTTTGTAAATCTTCTTGCAATTATTTTTCCTAGTCTTTTGCTTGGAATTAAATAACCTGTATAATCTTCATATAATGTATGACTTGTATTAATCATTGGACAATTACAAGCTTTAGCAATCTTTTTAGATATTTTTCCTATTGAAAACTCTGTTTGTATATGAATAATATCAGGATTCCATTTAATAATTTCTTTAATTAATTTATCTTTAAAATGTAGTGTTTGTCTTGTATCAGGATAAAAAGGAACTGGAAAAGAACCTATAAGATAATCTGTTTTTTCCATTCTTGATTCAGAATCCTTAGATAAAGTTAAAACTCTAACGTCATGGCCTTTTTTTCTTAGTTCATCTCTAAGTGTAATAACAGATCCAGAAACTCCGTTGATTTGGTTCTCGTACATATCTGATGTTAGTAAAATCTTCATAGCAAAGCTCCTTATCTATCTTGCATAAAATAATTATACAACAATTTAATAGTAATTAGTATAAATATGTATAAAAAAATATTAAAAAAATATGAACATTTGTTTGACAACTATAACTATTTGTGTTAGTATACTTCCCGAGGGAAGTATTATGAAGCAAATTAAATTAACGAAAAAACAAGAATTAGTTTTAAACTATATTAAAGAATATACTGCTGAGCATGGATTTCCACCTGCAGTTAGAGAGATAGCTAAAGGCGTTGGCTTAAATAGTCCATCATCTGTACACTCCCATATAAAACGTCTTGAAAGAGACGGATTTATTAAAAAAACCAACTCTAAGTTTAGAACACTTGAAGTTGTTGGTATTAATGAATTTAAAGTAAATAACACAGAAGCTGTTAAACTTAAATTATTTACTAAAAATAATTATGTATCAACAGATAAAACATTTGATTTTCCTGCATCAAGAATCCCTAAAAATGAAGAAATATTTTCAGTTTTACTTGATGATAATCTAAAAGAATTTAAGAAAAACGATATATTAATAATAACAAAGCCTAAGAATCTTATAATCGGTGACTCCATCCTAGTTTTTACTGATAGATTAGATATCATTACAGTTACTGAAAAGAATCAAGTTTTTAAAGATAACGTTAAAATAATTGGTAAAATTATTGAGTTATCAAGAAACATATAAAAACGTCTTAATAAAGACGTTTTTTATATGTAAAAGAATAATATATAACTTAAAAATCCTAGTAACATAAATGTACATATAGTGCCATTTATAATAGATCTTTTATTTATTTTACCTGGTACACCAACTGCCATTGTTACAAATACTCCACCAATAAGTCCACCAATATGAGCTGATATATCAACACCAGGTATAAATAAACCTATCAATATATTAAATATTACAACTGGTAATATTTCATATTTTAAACTATTACCTAAAACAATGCGGTAGTGATATGTAAAATAAATTAGTGAACCTAAAATTCCAAATATAGCGCCTGATGCTCCAACTGATACAGTTTTAGTAAATATTGCACTAAATAAGCTTCCTACTAGTCCACTTACTATAAATACAACAATATATTTTATTTTACCTAAATATGATTCCACTTGTGAACCAATTATTTTAAGAGCGTACATATTAAGTAGTAAGTGAATTATTGATGCATGAACAAACATACAAGAAAATAATCTATACCACTCTCCACTTTTTATATATGGCTGGTAATTAGCTCCATATTTAAGTAAATTATATGCACTTAAATTACCATTTGTATTAAATGCCATTAATATAAAATATAAAACACAAGTAAGAATTATAATATTAGTTACAATTGGAGTTTTAGGTTTAAAGATATCTTCATATACTTTATTTTTCTTTTGAGTTTTATTATTTACATCTTCAGTTTTTTGAATAATTTGTTCTATGTCTATTTCTTCAGTTGATAAGTTAGTTTTAATCTTGTTAAAAGCACTCGTAAGTATTTTATTTTGAGGAACACTTTTAAGTGAATCAATATAAACAATATCCATATTTTTATAATTATTTTCTGGAACTTTATTTATATCTAAGAAAATATTTAAAATATTTACAGACATTGAAAATGTCTTTTTCTTTATTTGTTTTAATACACCTTTAGTTTTTAAAATATCATATTCAAGTTGTTCATTATTATGAATATGATTTGAATTAATACGAACAACCTTATATGGGCCATCCATATTTTCAAGCCATATTTCATCTTTAGCACCTTTTACAACAATCGGAGTATAGTTTTCTTCAGTTATAAAGTAGTGTACTAAAGACATTATAATTTCGTCTTTTTCACTCATGATTAAGCCCATAATATTTCTCCTTAACGAATATAATTTTACAACAAATCATAAATTTAGTAAAGAGGAGCAAAGTTTATAATGATTGTTACTTTATATATTATATTACTTGTATTACTAAATTATTTTGAATTTAAAAAACTAGAAAAAATAACCAATGATGAATTATTTTATATTATAAGTTTAGATGTACTTTCTATAACTTTATACATGTTTATGTATATGTATAAAGAAATTGGAATTAGTTTAATAAACATACTATCTATATTAATTCTTCTTTATTTTTATACAAAAGAAAAGTGTAGTATTTTTAAAACTACACTTTTCTTATTTAATATATATATACTTATAAAGATATTAATCTAAATTATCAATAAATTCTTGAAACTCTTTTGGTAAATCACATTTAAAGTGTAAATGCTTACCAGTTATTGGATGAATAAAATCTATTTCACTTGAATGTAAAAATTGACCAAATTCTGTTGCTTCTTTAGATGTATAAACTGGATCATTATATATAGGATAACCAATATATGCCATGTGAACTCTAATTTGATGAGTTCTACCAGTTTCAAGATTTAAACTTACTAAAGTATATTTTTCATATCTTTTTAGTACCTTTAAATGGGTTATAGCTTCTTTACTATTTTCTGCTGTAACAGCCATTTTTAATCTATTAGTTTTATCTCTTCCTATTGGAGCATCTATGGTTGCTGTGTCATGAGGAAAGACTCCTTTAATTAATGCTATATATGTTCTTTTAACTTTATGTTCTTTAAAATATTCAGTTAAAAGTTCATGACATTTATTACTTTTTGCAACAACCATTAAACCTGATGTATCTTTATCAATTCTGTGAACAATACCAGGTCTTTCTTCACCATTAATATCACTTAAGTCTTTATTATGCATCATTAAACCATTTACAAGTGTATGTTCCCAGTTACCACTACCTGGATGAACTACTAAACCACTTGGTTTATTAATGATCATTAAATCACTATCTTCATAAACGATTTCAAATTTAACATCTTCTGGCTTAATATCAGAGGTTTCTTTAAATGATTCATCAATATCTATTTCATCATTAAGTTCTACTTTATAACTCGGTTTTTCTACTTTACCATTTACTTTAATAAAATCTGATTTAATCATTTTAAGAATATGTTCTCTTGAATAATCAGTACTTTCAGCAAGATACTTATCTAATCTTATTCCATCATTTTCACTTACTATTATTTTCATACTACTCTTTTTCCTTTTTTATACTTAGAAGCATAAGTAAAATAATACCTATAACTATTCCCATGTCTGCAACATTAAAGATTGCAAAGTTGAATTTCCAAATTTTAAATGATAGAAAATCCCTTACATAACCAAAAACCATTCTATCAAATAGATTTCCAAGTAATCCACCGATTAATAAACCGTATGATAAAGCATTTAATTTAGTATTTTTAACATGATTTATTGTGTATAAAAGATAAATCAAGATAATTACTGATATAGTTATTAATAAAACGTTCATGTGTTCAAAAGTTGAGAAAGCTGCACCAAAGTTTTTTACTGGTGTTATTTTAAAGAAGTTATTAATAATAACTACAGAGTCATTAAATTTATCAATTGAGAAAACTAAAAACTTAGTTATTAAATCAATAATTAATACAATAAATGAAACAATTAATACTCTTTTTTTCATTTAATCTCACCAATTAAATTATAGCTTTTTTTATATTTTTTTTCAATTAGATAAACATACGGTAGAAAGTTTTGACAAGTTTTGTCGAAACCATTGAAAAAGAGATCTTCATAATTATAATATTAAAATTGTTACCTACGTCTGTGGGTCTACTTCAATCTCTACTAAATGCTTTTGCTTTCGTGAATAACCATGGGGAGGTATTCGAAGGGAGTTGGAGTTATGACAAGAAGTACAATGCTTTACATCATAATAATTATGTCAATCGTAGTTATCTTGCGTTTAATATAAAAAGCACGCCATCACTTAGTGTGTGGCGTTGAAATCTAAGTAGGCGCCACCCGACTAGGTAACACTTACATTTATATTATATGAATAATTAAATAAAATATCAATTACATATTAACTAAAATTACATCATCACCTATTTTAGTTATTTCTTTATATGTAATATTATACTGACTACTACTTCCAAACAGTTTTATAAAGAATCTTCTTTTTTCTATTAAAATATTTGTTATTACACCATCACTATTTATTTCAACATCTACTATTCTTCCTAGATTTTTGCCATCATTTGTACTTACAACATCTTTAGTTTGAAGTTCACCTAAATACATTTTTTGCACCTCTTTATTAATTATATTAATCGAGAAGTTTTTTTATATTATTAAGTGCACTTTTTTCTATTCTTGATACTTGTGCTTGACTAATATTATATTCATCGGCAAGTTCTATTTGTGTTTTTCCAATAATATATCTTTTAAGTAAAACTTCCCTTTCTCTTTTTTTTAATTTATCTAGTGCACCATTTAAAGATATTATATTATCTCTTTCAACATTTCCATATTTACTATTTGATAACTGATCAAGTAAATAAATTGGTTCTCCTCCATCTTCATAAACTGGTTCATAAATACTAATAGTAGGTGTTAAAGATTCTAGGGCATTTGATATTTCATATTCTGTTACATTAAAGTTATCTGCTATTTCTTTAAAGCTTGGATCTATACCATGCTTTTTTTGATATTCTTCTTTAAAAGCAAGAATGTCATAAGATAACTCTTTAATACTTCTTGATACTCTAAATGGAGTATTATCTCTAATATATCTTCTCATCTCCCCCATTATTAATGTTACAGCATAAGTTGAAAACATAAGATTATAAGATAAATCAAAATTATCTATTGCCTTAATTAAACCAACAACACCTACTTGAAATAAATCATCAACATTATGTTTTCCATTATTATATTTTTTTAATATACTTAATACTAATTTTAAATTGCCTTCTATTAATAAATCCTTTGCTTTTTTATCACCATCTTGATATCTTTTAAATAATTCATCCATTTCCTTTTTACTTAAGACTTTAATATTACTGGTATTTAAATTAGTTATTTCAACTTTGTAGTTTTTCAAATATAAAAATCCTTTCCAGTAAATATAATGGAAAGGATTTTTATATTTTATTCATTTATACATCCATAGATACTTTAAGTTTGTTTATAACTTTCTTTTCTATTCGAGAAATATATGACTGACTTATCCCGAGTAAATCAGCCACTTCTTTTTGGGTATATTCTTTTGTATTAAATAGTCCATATCTCATGATCATAATTTGTTTATCTCTATCATCTAATAAGTCTATTTCTTCTTTTAATTTAATTTTATCAAACTTATTTATTATTTCATCAGGAACGACATTATCATCAGTTCCTAAAATATCTTCAAGATGTAATTCATTGCCTTCTGCATCATAGTTAAGAGCATCCTCAAAACTTATCTCACCTTTTCTATTTTTGTTTTTTCTAACATACATTAGTATTTCATTTGCAATGCAGCGTGATGCGTATGTTGCAAGTTTTATATTTTTATCTACTTTATAAGTATTAATACCTTTAATTAAACCAATTGATCCAATTGAAACTAAATCTTCAATATCATAACCTGTCGATTCATATTTTTTAGCAATAAATACAACTAATCTTAAATTATGTTCAATTAAAATATCTTTAGCTTTATTATCTCCTTTTTGAAACTCTACTAAATATTTTAGTTCTTCTTCTTTAGATAGTGGTGGTGGCAGTTTATCTGTCGCTCCAAGAAAAAAACATCTATTAAATAATTTTCTAAAAAATATTAATATTTTTCGTATCATTTTATTTTATCTCCTATATATCCTGATATGATGGCATCAATGCCATCATAAAAGGTATTATTTTCCCATAAACCTAATAAACAATTATTAATAATATGATTATTAATAATAAGTAAATTAGGTTTATAACATTTAAGTAATACATTATTATTTATCATGTTACAAGGTACATATATAGGGCTTTTATTTTTTATATCACATGTTAGTATTTTTTTATTTATTAATATTATAGGTCTACCCTTATATGGATCTTTTAATAAATTACCTGTATCATAAAAAGCATTTATGTTTGTTATTTTATTATCAATAGAGTATTTTAAATCATAATAGTTATTATGATTAACTTTATTATTTTTATATGTATAAATATATAGAAAATATATAATTGGTGAAATAATAATTATTCCAACAAAGTTAATTATTATTTTTCGATTATAAATATCTTCTATATTATAAAAATTATTAAATTTAATATTTAGTAAATATAAAAATCCACCAAAAATAACACTTATCATATAAAAATATATAATATTATTTTTAAGATAAATAATATCTTTATATTTAAATGTTATTAAAAGCATAACTATACTTAATAGTATAGTAATAACTATATTATTAAGCACTGGAATAAAAATACTAAATGTAGAAATTGAACCAATTAATGAACCAAATAAAATTCTATATACATTTATATTCCTTCTTAAGACAATATTAACTGCATTTAGTATTAAAAAGTCATATGTTAAATTTATAAAAAATAAAATATCGACATATATTTTCATTATCTATCACCTATTATATGGATGATAACACTACACTTAGAAAATATATGTCGATAAATAGTTTATAGATATAAAAAAATCGTATTTTTTAAATACGATTTTAATAATCTCCTCTTCTTAGGAATGATGGGATATCTAAATCTTCATCACTTTGAGTTCTTCTTGGTTTTTCTTCTGAAGTTTGACTATAAAGTGTTTCTTCTTCAGTGTTTGGTTCATCAAAACCTGTTGCAATAACTGTAACGATTACTTCATCAGTTAAGTTATCATTTTTAATAGCACCGAAGATGATATTTACATCATTACCAGCTGCTTCAGTAATTGTTTGAACAGCTTCTTCAATTTCATAAAGTGTAAGATTTTTACTACCTGTTACGTTAACGATAGCATTTTTAGCACCTTCAATAGTAGTTTCAAGAAGTGCATTACTTACAGCTTGTCTTGCAGATTCAACTGCTCTGTTTTCACCAGAATTACATCCAATACCAATAATAGCAGTACCACTATTTTCCATTACTGTTTTAACATCAGCAAAGTCTAGATTGATGATTCCAGGAACAGCAATTAAATCAGAGATTGATTGAACACCTCTATGAAGTACTTTGTCTACTTCTTTGAAAGCATCATCAAATCCTGTAGTTTTATCTATAATATCACGAAGTCTATCATTTGGAACAACGATTAAGGAATCAACATGCTTTTTAAGTTCATCTAAACCAAGTAAAGCATTTTCCATTCTTCTTTTTCCTTCAAATCTAAATGGTTTAGTAACAATAGCAACAGTAAGAGCACCTAAGTCTTGTGCAATTTCTGCAATGATTGGAGCAGCTCCAGTACCAGTTCCTCCACCAAGACCACAAGCGATAAATATCATATCAGCACCTTTTAGATTTTCTTCTAAAATAGCTTTACTTTCAAGAGCAGCTGCACGACCAACTTCAGGGTCAGCTCCAGCTCCTAAACCAGTTGTGATATTTTCACCAATTTGGATTTTAGTTTGAGCTTTTGATGCATTAAGTGCTTGAA
Organism: Bacilli bacterium; assembly: GCA_017548925.1. Taxonomy (GTDB): domain Bacteria; phylum Bacillota_I; class Bacilli_A; order RF39; family UBA660; genus RUG13160. The sequence goes on along the minus strand of JAFYYX010000001.1, from coordinate 356,280 downwards.
GGTCAGTATTAACAACGATAAATTCAACGCTTGATACTCCTTCTTCAATCATACGGTTAACAGCGTTACATCCACCGCCACCAACACCAACAACTTTAATCTTTGCGATTTGATCCATTTGTAATCCGTTCATAGACACTCTCCTTACTTATCAAAGAATATTCCAAATACTTTTCCAAGTAATGAATTCTCTGATATACCTTTTTTGTTTTCCAACCCACTAAATTCTTCTTGTTCATCTAAAGTAAATATAGAAAACTCTTTATTTCTTAATTTTAATTTACGATAGTAGAATTTAATTAAACCGATTGATGTGCTATAGATATTATTTCGTGCTCCGATTTCATTTGTTTCAGCAATTCTTGCAATAGAACCAAATGACTCTTCTACAATTAGTTCAAAATCTGTAGCTTCAGTCAATCCTCCTGTAATAATTATATAACTAATTTCTTTTTTTGTTAAGAGATTTATTGTTTTTTTAACTAAATTAAAGATTTCTTTAATTCTCTCCATAACGATTTCTGATACTTCATATTGATTAATTTTTATCTTACCTTCTTCGTAAGCTTCAAATTCTAAATATTCATTTGGTTGTGCCATTCTCGTATGACAAAGCGCTAAATCTTCTTTAGCTTTTTTAGCATCAGATGGTATTATTTTATACATATATGCTAGGTCTTTATCAATATTTGATGAACCCATATTTATAACTTCACCTGATTGAACTACACCTTTATTAAATATACTTACTTCTGTTGTATCAGCACCAATATTTACTATTGCACCTACTTCATCATCAGTTAATTTTGTATGTAGTTCTTCATAATCACCAAATGAAGATAATGCCAAATCAATTACTTCAATTTGGTTTTTTTCTAAGACTTTAACAATAGGTTCAATACCTTTTTTAGGAGCAGTAATAAGCATACATTTACTAGATAGCTTTTCAGCACCAATTCCAAGTGGTGATTTTGTAATTACATCATCATTTACTTTAAACATAATAGGAATTAAGTTAATTAGTTCCATATTATCTGGCACTTTATTATATACTGCAGCTTGCATAGATCTAACTATGTCATTTGCAGTTACAACATATTCTTCATTTGTAATAGTAGTAGATCCTTCAACTAGTTCATATTTAGCATTAAGCATTGGAACATTTACAATTACTTTTTTAATTCTTATACCAAGAATTTCATTAGCTTTTTTAAATAAATCGTTAAGTGATTCATTAAAGCTTTCTTGGTTAACTATAAAGCCATTTTTAATTCCTTGGCTTTCAACATTTTGAGCAAGGAGTATATGAAATTTACCACGATTTATTTCACCAACAACAAGTTTTAATAAACTAGATCCAATATCTAAACTTGCAATGATATTTCTCATGATATATCCTCCTTTACTATAGATATAATTATACAAAAATATTAGTTAACTTTCAAGAAATATAAAAAAAATAACCTCTATAAAGAGATTATTTAATTGCAGCTAATAATTCAGCTTTTTTCATAGTACTATAACCACTAACACCTTGTTCTTTAGCAACAGCTTTAAGTTCAGCTAGAGTCATTGCACTATAGTCTTTTTTAGCAGTTTCTTTTTTAGCAGGAACTTCTTTTTTTGCTGTTTCTTTTTTAGCTTCAGCTTTTGGAGCTTCTACTTTTTTAGTGATTTTACCATCATTAGCATCTTTAGCGATTTTAACTAATGCTGCGAATCCTTTTGCATCATCAATAGCAAGTTCAGAAAGCATTTTTCTATTTACTTCAACACCAGCTTTATTTAAACCAGAGATGAATTTAGAATAACTAATTTCATTTAATCTACAAGCAGCATTGATTCTTGTAATCCATAATTTTCTGAAATTTCTTTTGTTTGCTCTTCTATCTCTAAAAGCATATGTTCCACTATGGAATACTTGCTCTTGAGCAGTTTTATATAATCTATGTTTACTTCCGAAATAACCTTTAGCAGCTTTTAAAACTTTTCTTCTTCTAGTTTTAGATACTGTTCCGCCTTTAACTCTTGTCATTATTTACACCTCCACTAGATAACAGATTTTAATCTGCTAGCTTCTCCTTTTCCTAAGATTCCTTTATTTCTTCTTTGTCTAACTGCTTTAGATGAATCTTTTGCAGTTTTGTGGTTACCATTTCCTTTTTTATAAGTGATAGTACCATTTTTCTTTTTCTTTAATACTTTAGCACTTGCTTTATGTGTTTTTTGTTTTGCACCTTTTGCCATAATACATCCTTCTTTCTTTAGTTTAATTTATAATTAATTGTCCTTTTTAGGGGCTAATAGCATAAACATTTGTCTACCTTCCATTTTAGGTTGAGATTCGATTGTAGATACATCAGATAGAGCTTCTGCAAATCTAAGTAATACTTCTTGACCAAGTTCTGGGTGAGTAATACTTCTTCCTTTAAATCTTAAGAATCCTTTTATTTTATGACCCTTAATTAAGTATTCTTTTGCATTTTTAACTCTTGTATCAAAATCATGAACATCAATGTTAACAGATAAACGATATTCTTTAACATCTTTGTTAGCAGCTCTTTGATTTTTTTGAGCTTCTTTTAATTTTTTATTTCTTTCATATTTATATTTGTTATAGTCCATAATTTTTGCAACAGCTGGTGTAGCATTACCGTTCATTAAAACTAGATCTAAACCAGCATAGTTAGCTAGTGTTAAGGCATCAGTAATATTTTTAATACCCATTTGTTCTCCATTTGGTCCTATAACCATCATTTCTGCAACCCTTATATTTTCATTAATTGGTAGCTCGTTTTTGTTTTGATTTGCTATTGTAATCAACCTCCATTATTTTATATTTATAAAAAAGTGGATACACATACATGTATCCACTTAAAAACCTTAATTTATAAATATATTTTATTTATTAATTCATGGCCTTTTACCTATTACTTTTCGCAATCAGGTGGATGTGGATACATCGCTTTCCTTTTTTTATAACGATAATAATATACTATTATTATATGATTTTGTCAACTATTTATTATTAGAATTATTTTCGCCAGATTCGCGTTTTCTTATTCTAACTATTTCTCCAGTTATAATTTCATTTTCACCCATAGATTCTTCAGGAAGTAAAAATTCACCATCACATTGATTTTCAAAGAAGTAGATTTTATTTCCAACTTCATCTAATCTATATTTTGTTCCATCGTATTCTTCATATACTTGTTCAGCTATTCCATCATGTAACCACATAGTTTTAGTTACTTTATTATTATTTTTATCATCGATGAAGCGTATTGCAGCTTCATCAATAGGAACTATTCCATGATCTGTTTGAACTGATAAACGAATATTGAACTTTAAATTCTTTTTTAAGTTGTTTAATATTTCTTTTCCTTCTTCATCAAGGTCATTTGGATTAGGATATTTTTTCTGTAACAGAAGTAAATCTGTAAAACTATATTCAATTCCAAGAGATTTTTCAACTTCTTTTATTTCTTCAAGAGATAGTGAATTTATTCTGTCACCATATTTTTCAATTAGTTTCTTTTTTATTTCGTCATGTTTTGCTACATCATTATCCATATAAAAAACCTCCCTTAATTTTGTTTATAAATATTTATATTATTTTTTTAATTTCTTCTTTTAGGATCCTTACCTCTACTTCTTGTTGCAACATCTTCTTTTTGATTAGCAATAGTTTCAGAATATCCTTGAGAAGCCTTAACCATAAAAGAATTAAAATCATCAGAAACTCTTGGTAGATTATCCTTAGGATATGTTACATTAAATCCGTTATTTTCATTATACATTTGATCAAATTGTTCTCTAGTTACACCAAATACAGTTTCAGGTTCTTGCTTAGAAATATCTTCTGCATCAATATTATTTGAACCTTCTATTAAACTATGTTGAATTAAATAAGCAATTTCTTCAGTTTCATATAATGCAACAATATTATCTAGTAGCACTTCTTTCGCTTCATCTAAAGTCTTGGCTTTTCTAATTTTTTTAACTACATCTTTAATAATATCATCAGATGTTTTTGGAATAGAACTTAAATCCTTTTTGATTTGTTCATCAGCTTTTGCAAATGCTTCACTTATTTTCTTAGTTGTTTCTGGATCATTAATTGTTTTTTCAAATTCTTCTAAATTATAATGTTCTACTTTTAGTGACATATATAAACCTCCCATAATTTATAATTAATATACATTATTTATTTATTTTAATCAATGAGTTAATTACCATAAACTCTTACTTTAAGTTTTCTAACTAAGTTCTTCTCTTCATCATTAAATTGATTATTTTTTGATTTTAATAAATAATATGTTTGAATAATTAATCTTTCAATTTCCCTATCATACCCTAAAGGTTTATTATCAGGATTTTCAAGATTAATCTTTTCAAATAATTCTAACCAATCAAAATATAAATCTTTATTTACTCTTTTTAACATATTTAAAATTAAATAACTATCTTCTGTTAAAAATAAATTTGGATTATACATTCTTATATTATCTTTTAATAAATCTATATTAAAACCTAACCAATCTGTTTTAATATTTTTTGAATAAAACTTATCATAATTTTTTGACTTATTAATCTTAAATTTGACTTCATTTTTTGAAAGTGATTTCAAATATCTTTGGTAATTTTGATTTAAAAAATTACAATAACTTGTATTTTCTTTTGTTAATTTATCTATTTCTTTACTATCATATATATCATCAATGCTTTTTATATATATTCTTATATCTTTCTTCCTAAATTGTCTACTATAAAATATACACCTATTTTTATTAGACATTTTAGGTTGTATATGAGCAAGGTTCCTAAAATAAACACAAGTTTCTTTTCTTAAATCATTTAAAACATTATGTACGTATAATAGAATATCAGTTTTACATATATTAATATTAATACCATCATTTTTATTATTCATTATATTAAATAAATCTATCCATTTTTTGTATAGAGTTTTATTATTATCTTTCAAAAAATTATATATAAACCATCCTAAGTCTGACAAGAACAAATTAAAAGTATTACTTATATGGTCTGCTTTTAAACCCATGGCATCGTTGTTCAAAAAACGATTATCATATAAATATTTATCAATATTATTTACTTTTATTTCAGGTTCATTTTTTGGTACAGATTTTTCATTTAATTTTTGACATATATATCTACGATTATATTCTTTAGCAAATTCTATTCTACGTAAATCTTTATATTCATATATATTAGTTTCACTTTGTATATGACCTATTTTTTGTAATACTTTATTAAAAATATCTTTATAATTTTGACTTTCAATATCATTATCTATGGATTGCATGGTTCTATTTCTTAATCTACTTCTATAACTGAAATTCTTTTTATTATATGGTTCAGTTTTAAAAATACTGAATAATTTTATCCATAAAGCATATAATTCAAGGTTATTATTTTTAAGATATTCAAGTATGTGCATACTATTATCAGTTAAAAAATATTCTTTTTCAGCAAATAAATATGGTTCTGATATTTTTTCTCCCATCCAGTCACATACGCTTTTATTCATAATATCTAATGTTTTATCTGTATACGTATAATTAATATCTTCATTTACTTTTGAAAGAAATACTTCGTAATCACTTGGATAATTATTAAAATCAAAGTACATATTTTGCATTTCATATATTTTGTTACATATATATTTTAATAATGATTGTTTAATACTTGCTTCATCAATTTTATAATCAATATTTTCTAAAGGATGATAAATTGGATAATATTTATTACTACATAAATCAGATATATATTTAAAATCATTTATGCTGATATATTTATTGTTAAATATTTTGCTATATATAGGATTTTTTAATTTTCCAAGATTAATTGTACTATTTTGTGCCCATTCTTTAATATATGGAATTAATCTAAGATAACAAGCAGCTTCTTTATTACTTTTATCATTTAAAATATTAAGTAACAAGGCATCTCTTTCTTTTATTAACTCTTCCTTAGTAATAAACATATTCTTATTTTCCACAAAATCATATGCATTTTTTAAATACATATTCCATCTAAGATATTCTTCAAGATTGTTATTTCTTAGATAATCATCTAGATATGAATGTACTAAATTTGATAATGGAGCAAGTCCTACACATTTACCTGGTTTAACAAATATATGATGAGCTGTCATATGATTTTTATTTGAAACAGTTATTCCGAACATATCTGTGTTTTTGGCATCAAAAAAATTTCTTTTAGACCATAATGCCATTATTCTTTTTCTATCACTAAGATATGATCCTCTATATAATTCTTTCTCCCTAGGTGAATGTGCCATAAAAGAATGCTCCTTTGTTAAACAAGTTGAGTTTTTATTATATAATAGTTCATAATTTATAACAATAAAAAAAATAAATATTATAAATATTTATTTTCTTTTTCTTGATTTACCATTACTTTCTTCTTTTTTTATATTTTCAAATGGAAATCTATAATCTACACTACCATTATGTAAAATGTGTGATCCTTTACCTTCAAAAGTATAATTATCAATAACCATACCAACAATTTGACTAGATGAACATGTAACTGTAAATTTTAGAAAGCCTGGTGTTGTACCATTATGTAGTGGTAAATTTGAAATAGATGGAACAACAATTCTAATTACTGGTTTACCATTTGCATATGTTGAATGATTATAATATATATGTGAGTGTCCATAAGTAATAATTCTATCATCTAGTAATTCAGCTTTACTAATATTTTTATCCTTCATATCATGACAAAGCATTATTTCCTTATTATTTATTTGAAATACTCCTGTTGCATTTCCATATGTTTTTATATCGGGACGATATTCTTTTATTGCACTTTGGAAATTATATCCGTCACTTGTTTTATCTCTATTATCATGATCACCTATTTTAACAGCATTGAAGCCATCTATATAAGGATAATTTTCAATAAATTCAACTAATTGATCATCTAAATTTGGTATTCTTCTTTCAATACTTTGATCTTCATGTTCAGGTCCATCAACTGAATCACCATTATTAACAAGCATTATAATATTTTCATTATACATGAAATCTTCAAGTGATCTAAATCTATCTAATTGATCATATATATTACCAACATGTGAATCAGAAATATTAACCCAAGAAAATTCACCATTAGGTATAGTTATTTTAATTGTTTCATTTTCTGGTTGTTTATGACTTGAAAGCATCATTTCAGCATTAGAACATACTTTTGCATAAAAGTATCTTTTATCTTTTTGTCTTAACTCAACAACATAATTATAAAGTTCTTCTAAAGTTATATTTAAATCAGCGCATATACTTGCAACTGTATATTCTCTTTTTATTCTATTAATTATTTCGTCTTTAATACCCATATTCCAAAACTCCCTATCCCATAAGTCAATTATAATAAATTAATAAATTATAAACAAGAAAAAAAGAACATATTATTTATGTTCTTTTATTTCTTGTTTTAGTAAATCGATGAATTCTTCATATGAAACTGTAATAGTATCCTGTGAACCTCTTCTTCTATAAGAAATTAGTTTATCATCAACTTCTTTTTGACCAAGTACAAGTATGAATGGTACTTTTTGCATTACTGCTTCTCTCATTCTGTAACCTACTTTTTCTTCTCTATCATCTAGTTCTACTCTAATATCAGCATCAACTAATTTATTCAATACTTCATTTGCATAGTCTAAATGATATTCATTATTAACTGGTAAGATTTTAACTTGAACTGGTGCAATCCATAAAGGTAGGTTTCCTTTTGTTTCTTCAAGTAAGAATGCCATAAATCTATCAATAGATCCTAAGATAGCTCTATGAATTACAACTGGAGTTTTCTTTTCACCATTTTCATCAATATATGAAAGTTCAAAGTTCTTTGGAAGTAAGAAATCTAATTGAACTGTTGGAATAGTTACAGCTGGACCAACAGCAGGTTTAACTAAAACATCTAGTTTAGGTCCATAGAATGCAGCTTCATCTTTTGCTTCAAAGAAATCTAAATTCATGTCTGTTAATACTTTTCTTAAAGCATTTTCAGCTTTATCCCACATTTCATCATCATCATAGTATTTATTAGTTTTAGAATTTTTATCTCTTAAAGATAATCTAAATTGGAATTTACTTACATCAACATTAAAGTCTCCATATACTTCCATAATTAGATTAACAACGCTTTTAAATTCTTCTTCAACTTGATCAGGTCTACAGAAAATATGTGAGTCGTTTTGAGTCATAGCTCTAACTCTTTCCAAACCTTTACATGCACCAGCAGCTTCATATCTAAAATCATTAGCTACTTCAGCAATTCTTAGTGGTAAATCTCTGTATGAATGAATATCATTACCAAAAATAACCATATGATGAGGACAGTTCATTGGTCTTAATACATAAGTTTCACCATCAACTTCCATAGCTGGGAACATATTTTCTTTATAGTGATCCCAGTGTCCTGAAGTTTCATATAATTGTTTAGTTCCTACATCTGGAGTATGTACATGTTTATAACCATATTTGATTTCTTTATCAGTAATATAGTTTTGTAGTCCTCTCCATAAAACATATCCATTTGGTAAATAAAGTGGCATACCTTTACCAATTAAATCAGAAATCATAAAAATTCCTAAGTCTTTACCAAGTTTTCTATGGTCTCTTTCTTTTGCTTCTTCAAGTTCTTGTAAATGTTTGTTTAAATCTTCTTCATTATCAAAACAAATACCATAGATTCTTTGAAGCATTTTATTATTAGAGTCACCTTTCCAGTAAGCACCACTAAATTTTAGAAGTTTGAAGTTTTTAAGTTCTTTAACAGAATCAACATGAGGTCCACGACATAAATCAGTGAAGTCTCCTTGAGAATAGCATGAAATTACGGTATTATCTTCATCCATATTATTAATTAAGTCTAATTTGTATGGATCGTTTTTAAACATTTCAAGAGCTTCTTGTTTAGATATTTCTTGTCTTACAATTTTTTTGCCATCTTTAGCAAGTTTTTTCATTTCTTTTGATATTGCTTCAATATCTTCATCAGTTAATACTTTATCTCCAAGATCAATATCGTAGTAAAAACCTTCTTCAATAACTGGTCCTACCCAGAACTTAGCATCTGGAAATAAATGTTTAACAGCTTGTGCCATTAAATGTGCACATGAGTGATTAAGTTTACTTAATCTTTCGTCTTCTTTAATATTTATCATATCAATCATCCTTTCTATAAATAACTAAAAAACCGCATAAGCTATGCAAAGGAGCATAGTTTACGCGGTACCATCCTTAATTATACTTAATTACTAATAACGGCTAATAATAATCACCGGGATTTATTAATCCTCTTGGAAAGTAGTAACTTATATACCTTCTTGTTAATTTACACCAATCATTAACTCTCTATCTTTTCAGTATATAAATCGTGTCTTTCTTCATCGATTTACACTTAAATGTTAATACTTATGCGAACATATGTCAAGTATTAATTACTTTTCTCTTCTATTAACACTAATTAACTCTATATCATTAGTTAGTTGTTTAATTCTTTCAATAATTCTTCTGGCTTTAACTAGATCATCGCTTTTGCTTGATAAAGCTAAATGACTTTCAAGTTCTTTAATATTTAGATTTGAAGTAAAGAATGTAGATAAATGATTATCCATTCTTGCTTGAAGAATTGTTCCAAGAACTTCATCTCTACCCCATTCAGTTACTTTTTCAGCACCAATATCATCAATTAATAAAACATCAACTGATTTTAAATATTCCATTTTAGAACCAAAATTATCCCAGTCATCTTTAAGAGTTCTTAAAGCTTCTGGAAAATAAATCATACATACAGATGCTTTTTTCTTTTCATGTAGTTCATTTAAAAGTGCAGATACTAAAAAGCTTTTACCGCATCCAAATGAACCATGTAGATATAAACCAACGTTATTTTTTGCAGGAGAATATTCTTCAAAAAATTTATCAAGATAACAAATAACTTCTTGTCTTTTTTTATCTTTTACATCTATATCTTTCATCCTTGCATTATTTAGTTCATATAAGCTTCCTTTATTTTTATCTTGTTCTTCTTCTAACTTAGTTTGGTGTTTACAAGGAATATAACTAAATATTAATCTATTTCCTTCTACTTTAGGAAATGATACATGTCCTTCAACTTTATTCTTACAAGCAAATAAACCTTTACAGTTTTTACAATTATCTAGTTCACATAATGTATCTTGTAATTTAGATGTATATTTAATTGCTACTGAATCATCTATCTTAAGTTTATTCATTAATTTAATAAACTTCTCATCTTTTTTTGCAGAAGATAATTCTTTTTTTAATTCAGTATCAATTTTTTTTGATGTAGGCATATTAATATTTTCCATAATTATCACCTATATTTTTCTAGCATTTCTTGCATTTTCTTTTCTTCTTCTGCAGAAATCTCTTTCTTTTCTATTTTTTCATCAAACCATTCAGGTTTTTTAGTAGCTGTTTTCTTTGTTTCTACTTTATCTTTATATTCTTTAGTCTTTTTATGTTCTGCCTCAGCAAATGCCATGGCATCAGCTGCAGTTTCTATATTTTGTCTTTTCCACTGACCAGCTATAGTTTCAACAAAACCAGTTGTAAGTTTATTATTATTTTTCTTAAGCACATAATCTATAAGTACATTAACAACAGCAGGTTTTAAATCTAAATCTATAAGCAGACTTTCTAAAAGTTTTAAATCTCTAGCTGTTGGTTTAGTCCCATTATATTTACTTTTTAAAAAGTCATATGGGGTTGTATTTTCAAATACAGCAATAATCTTACCTCTTTTTGAATTATCACCTGTTGGACTTTTTAAATATTCTGGTTGAGTTCTATAAACAAGTGATGGTAAATTACCATGACTTGATGTATACATACCTCTTGCATTTTTTCTTAGTTCATTTTTATCAATAATACCTCTAGTTGAAACAGAATCTCTAATTAATTCACACATTTTTATATTATCTAAATTATAAATATAAGCAAGTTGATTAATTAGTTTTCTTGTTTCTAAATTAAAAGTCTTTTCATTAATTAAATTCTTTGGAAGTGAACTAAAAATGAAATCAAAATCAATTATATTATCACTATTAATTCCAAGGGCATCTCTTTTAATTATTGCTTCAGGAGATGATATTGATAGTGGTTCATAAACATCATTTAATTTTTTAGTTATATCTTTAAAGCCTTCTAAACTAATATCAACTCTTTGATATTTTTTAACTAATTTATCATATTCTGATTTACCAACATTATTATATAAAACAACATTGTATATAGCATTATCAAAGAATTCTGCTGGAGAAAGTGGTGAATATAGTTCATAAACATATTCATTAATATCTCCTTCTTTATAATATGTTCTTAAAAGTCCCATAGCTTCTAATGCTTCTCTTGATCTTTTAATTTCTTCTAAACTCATTTTTAAAATAGTCATTAAATGATGATGAGAATGCTCAGTTGATGCAATCATAGATTGATCTAAATCATTCCAAAGTGAAAAAAATAAACCTACAGCTGATGCACCAATTATTGGAGCATATAAAGTATTAATAGTGATGCGATCTTGATCAGATAAAATAGTTTTATTTATAACTACATATTTATCTGCTGGTAATAAAGTTACTAGCTTCATAATTGCATCACCTTCCTTAATTATTTATTATAACGAATTATATATATCTAAACAAGAAAAAAATACAAGTGAGCTTGTATTTTTAATTAACATCCTGTATCAGTACAAACTGTTGTTGATACTTGAGAAAACATTGTTGATAAAATATCTTTTAACTCTTTAATTTCAGTTTCTGTTAAAGCCACAAATTTTTCTTGTGAATCAACTGTTCCTTCATTAAATCCAACAATTTTTCCTTTTTTAACTACAACTGTAGTTGGAGCATATAATCTTTTAACTCCTGTATCATATTTGTTACCTTTTTCATCAGTTATATAGAATTTAGTTAAATATTTATCTAAAGCTTTTAATAATTCATAATATGAGTCAGTACCTTTAGTATCAATAACTGCTTTTTTATTTTCTACTTTGTAACTATCTCTAATTTCTCTAATATTTAAATAATAGATTTTGTCAACTCCATATTGTTCACCAATTTCTTCAAGATATGGAACTAAACTTCTACACCAAGGGCATTGTGGGAAACCAAAATAGATAACTCCTGTACCTTCATTTAAAAATTTAACTGCATCTTCTTCAGAAATATATTTAAATAAATTTTTGTTAGTTAGATTAACAGTAAAATATTCTTTACCATTATCATATTTTTTATCATTATATTCTTCATATTCTCTTTTAAATTTAACTGCATCTGTTTCTTCAGTTTTACATTTCTTTTCGCCTTTATGTTTATAAGCATAAACTCCAAAAGCTCCAGCTACTATAACTAATAATACAATTATTAAAACTAATATTTTTTGATCTTTATTCATAATTTACTACCTCGCTTTTTTAATTTTACTTTAATTTAGGAAATATATCAAGAATATTAAATTAAAAAATGTTGTACTTTTGTATATTTTTTGTTATAATTCTAATTGTCAATTGACATGGCGATGTAGCTCAGCTGGCTAGAGCATCCGGTTCATACCCGGCAGGTCGTGTGTTCGAATCACACCGTCGCTACCATATTGTTATTAACTAACTATCAAATAGTTAGTTTTTTTATTGTTATGTATGCTATAATAAACTTTAAATAATTTGGAGGTATTATATGTCTAAAATAAGTAATGTTCTTTTAATGATTGAATATTTAAGTTCTGGTAGAAAATACTCTATTAAAGAGTTATCAGATAAACTAGAAGTATCTCCAAGAATGATCAGAGTTTATAAAGATGAAATGGAAAAAGCAGGTATATATATAGATACTATTAAAGGCCCATATGGCGGATATGTTTTAAATCAAAATATTAATGTACCTAAAAGATTTATTACTCCAAATAAAATAAATATTAATAATAAAGAATTTTATAATCTTATAAATAAAGCTATTAAAGAAAAGAAAAAATGCTTTATAGAATACTACTCTAAAGATAGAAAAAATATTTCTAAAAGAACTATTCATCCATATGATTTAATAGTTCTTGGAAGTGAATGGGGAGTTGCAGCTTACTGTGAATATAAAGAAGAAATAAGACACTTTTATATTAATAGAATTAAAAGTATAAAAATATTAGAAGAAATATATAACTGACATATATATTTCCTCTACTTTTGTTATTATGTATTTAACAAAGGAGATGTTTAGTATGGAAAACTTAACATATGTAACTGGTAATTATGGTAAATATGTATCAGTTAAAGAAAAATTTGAAAGACATGGTATTAATATTGAATATGCTACATTCGATTTAAATGAACCAGATATTAATAATATAAAAGTAATATCTAAAGCTAAAGCAAAAGATGCATATGATATATTAGGTACACCGGTATTTGTTGCTGATTCAGGATTTTATATAAATGGATATCCAAATAACCCTGGATATCCTGGTGCTTTTGTAAAAAGAAGTGGTATTAGTACTGATGTTAGTAAACTACTAGATGTAATGAAAAACGAATATGACAGAAGTTGTTATTTTCTAGATTGTTTAACATTCTATGATGGAAAAGAATATTATCAATTTTTTGGAAGATGCAATGGATCTTTAACATATGAATTAAAGGGACAAAGTCGTAAGCGTGCTTGGTCTAATTTATGGTATGTTTTTGTTCCTAATAACTGCACAAAAACTTTAGCTGAGATGACTGATGATGAAAGAAGAACTAGACCTGATGACAGAACTAATGCAACAGATGAATTTATTAAATGGTACGTACATGAATATAAAAATCAAAGAAAAAGAAATTAAAAAAGATGAACTTATTGTTCATCTTTTTTGATCCTTCTTTGAAATGATGCTCTGACATCTTCAAGATTTTTCTCATTAGAGTTTGTTACGCAAGAATAAATAACTAATATTCTTTCATCTGTAGTAAGCTCAAAAAATTTAGCAAGATTTTCTTCTTCAGTAGTTTCAATATGATTAAATGAATTTCTAAGTAACCATATTTGCATCTTATCAAAATTCATACACCAATCAAGCATATTAATAAACTCATCATTTGTGATTTCCTTTTTTAATTGTTCTTCAAATTTTGGCTTTAATATATTTAATCTTTTAATAACTTTTTGATCAGTAAGATTATGTTTTGATTCAAAATGTTCTTCATTGGCAATCTTTAACGCTTCATTAATTTTATTTCTCATATTATTTTCCATTATCTCACCTTTGACCTAAATCTTCTTCACCATGTTTAATTTCATACATTTGCATGTTAAACATATAGTTTTTAAGTATAGTTTTAACAAGTACAAAAGCAACAACTTTTGCTACTCTTTCTCTATTTGCTTCATGAACTTCACATACTTTATCAACTAACCTATCACATAAATTAGTAGTTTTATCTGTTATAAGTTCAGCAATTTTATATAATTCATTATTATTCATAATTAACCCCCCGTTAATTTAAAATATTACATATTTATATTTTTCTTATAAAATACCATACATAGTATTCCTACAACACCCATAAATATAATTCCTATACCAGGAGCTATTAAAGATAAAAATCTTAAACTTGATATATGCGAATCAAAAGGTTTCTGCTTATTATAGTATATTTTTATTTTTTTGCCAACATAATAATTAGAACTATATGCATTAAACCTTTTTTCATAAGTTCTTCCTTCTGCAGTATATACTACTGTAGTTGAACTATTTTCTATTTTAGTAATTGTTGCAGTGGTCTTTTCTTTATTCATAGGCATTAAAAATATAAAATATATAGCAATAGCTACACCTATTAAAAATAATACAAAACTACCAATTAATAATCCTGATAAAATTTTTAACTCTTTACTTTGTTCTGGATTAAACATTATAATTACACCTTCTTAATATGCATGTATTATATCATATATGTTATAATACTTAAGAAAGAATTTGATAATTTATGAAAAAGATATTATATATATTTATTATTTCTTTATTTATTATTACACTTAATGTATATGCTAAAAAAGAAGAAGTAAAATTAAGTAAATGTATTGATGGAGATACAGTTAGTATAATAATAAATAAAGAAGAAAAAAAGGTTAGATTTTTAGCTGTTGATGCTCCAGAAATTGATACCAATGAAGCCTACTCTTTAGAAGCCAAAGAATTTTCTTGTAATATATTAACTAATGCTAAAAAGATATATTTAGAATATGATAAAAATTCTGATAGTGAAGATAAATATGAAAGAATCTTAGCATGGGTATGGGCTGATGATATATTGGTTCAAAAAGAATTAGTTAAAGAAGGTTATGCTAAGATAGCATATTTATATGGAGACTATAAATATACAAGTGAACTTAATAAATTTGAAGTAATAGCTAAAGAAAATAAGTTAAATATATGGGGAGACTATAAAGAAGAAGTTAAACCTACTAAAAAGAAAACTAAGAAAAAATTAGATGTATATTTAGATCGATTAAATAAATCATATGAAATATTAGTAATAGTTCTTGCCGGTATACTTGCTTTAATTACTTTATATTTAAAAAGAAAAAAATAGAGTTTTTTAAACTCTATTTTTTATTCATCTTCTTTATTTCTTTTTCTTGTAGGATTTTCTTCTTTATCTAACTTTGTAAAATATTCTTTTACATCTTCAAAATTAATTACGTCTTCATCAGTAATATTATTTACTAAACAACATGTTGTTCCTAACTCAGAGTTTGGATGTGTAGCTACTTTATATACATTATTATTGTAAGAAACATATAAATAAACTACTCGGTCATCTTCATAAAAATAATCTACTCCATCGCTTAATTTTCTTACGGCATAATCATATAAACCGTCAAAAAATAAATCCACTTTTTTAAAATACCAATTATCTATTAAACTTATTCTTTCTTCAAGATTAGCAAATTGAATATCAAGTGTAATATTATAGATTTTAATCATGTCACAAATCCAATTAATATATTCGTAATTTAAAAATAAATCATGAGATGCTTTTCTTTTATCAAGAACTTCAATTACTCTTGGATCGGTAATTTCTTTTTCTTCCATTATTTTTGCATCTTTAGCTTTAATAATTTCATCTATAGCACTTATTATTGTTTTTGTTGGATCATTATTAAAATCTTCTTTTTTATTTAATAGTAATTCATTTAATTTATTTTTATCTTCATCACTTAGTTCTCTTAAATTTCCAAGAATAAAAAGTAAGTTAATCATTTATATCACTTCCAATTTTATTTTAATTTACCATCTAAACTAAAGCTTTTAGCATCAGTAATAGTTACATTAACTAGTGTACCAATTAAATCTTTAGTTCCTTCAAAATTTACTAGTTTCATGGTGTCAGTATAACCATATAGTTTAGTACTGTCTTTTTCATTAATACCTTCAACTAGAACTTCAACTTCTTTATCTAATAATTTTTTATTATTTTCTAAAGAATATTTGTTAATTAATTCATTAAGTTCATGAAGTCTTTTTTCTTTTACTTCCATAGGCACTTTATCGTCTATTTTAGCTGCAGGAGTACCTTCTCTTGGTGAATAAATAAATGTAAAAGCACTATCATACTTACAAGTATTAACAACATCTAGTGTTTCATTAAAATCTTCATCAGATTCATTTGGAAAACCAACAATAATATCTGTAGTAATACTACATCCTTTTACTTTGTTTTTAATTTTATTAAATAAAGTTATATATTCTTCCTTAGTATATCTTCTACCCATAAGCTTTAAAATCCTATCAGATCCAGATTGTAGTGGTAGATGAATATAAGGCATAATATTGTCATTACTTGCAATTACATCTATCATTTCGTCTGTAAAATCCCATGGATGAGATGTAACAAATCTTAATCTTTTAATACCAGTATCAGATACTTTTTTAAGTAGTTCAGCAAATGATATTTCACCATCTAAGTCTTTTCCATAAGCATTAACATTTTGACCTAAAAGAGTTATTTCTAAATAACCATTTTTAACCAGATCTTCGCATTCTTTTAGAATATCTATAGATTTTCTACTTCTTTGTTTTCCTCTTGTATATGGAACAATGCAGTAAGTACAAAATTTATCACATCCATACTGAATATTAACCCATGCTTTAAATTTAGAATCTCTTTTATAAGGTACATTTTCATATACATTACCTTCACAAGAGAATACTTCAATATTTTGTTTTTCAGTTTTATTATTAAGCAATTTTTCTAAATCACATATATTATGTGTTCCAAAAACCAAATCAACATATGGATGTTTAGTTTTAAGTTCATTAATAACATTTTCTTCTTGAGCCATACATCCACATATAGCTATTATCAAATTAGGATTAGTTGATGTTTTAACATGTTTACATCTACCTAAAAAACCATATAGTTTATCATGTGCATTTTCTCTAATTGCACATGTATTTAATATAACTAAGTCAGCTTCTTCAATAGAATCTACTGATTTATAACCAATTGATTCTAAGTGACCTGCTATTTCTTCACTATCATGAACGTTCATTTGGCATCCATAAGTTCTAATAAAATACTTTTTACCTTTAAATGCAGATTTATCATATTCTTCATTTAAATAAATATATTCTGTTTTTTTATCAGTTCTTTTACGAGCTTCATTTATATTTGGCAAATTCATATTTTCCACCTCTTTTTAAGACTTAATTAGTATAACATAAAAAAAAGAATAAGTTTATACTTATTCTTTTATTTATTTATTATAATCTTCTTAGTTTAGTTTGTCTTCTAACCATTATTGTTGATACACCGATTAATGCAACACCTGCAATAATACCAGCTACTGGTAAGAAAGCTCCTGTTTTTGTATTTTCTGGACATTCATTATCATAATCTTCTTTAGTACATTCATTTCCGTCTTTACAATAATATTTTCCATTTTCTTTTCTACAAATATTTTTACATTCTTTGTTATAAGTTGCTTCATCAGTTTCTTTACCATCTAAACCATAGTATTTACCTGATTCTGCATCATATTTACATGAGAAACAATCTTTATAGTATTGATCTTCAGTTGTTTGTTCTCCATCTTTACCAAAGTAATATTTAGTACCATCTTGTGCTTCTCTAACTTCACAAGCTTTTACTACATTACCATAACCGAATCCACAGTTTTCAGCATAAGCATCATCTTTTTTGTAAGTACCTGTTGCAAATACTAAACCAGAATTAGCTGCAGTTAAATCAGCATCACCATTATATTTAAATGTAAGTGTTACTCCGCTTGTAATATCAAATTTTAATGAAGTTACTTCTGTAGTAATAGTCCAATCTGATTGTGGATTAATAGTTACTTCATTATTAACTATATTAGATGGGTTTTTAACTGTTACATCGAATGTATATCCTTTACTAATAGTTGATGAATCTGTAATCATAAGTCTTAAATTACATGATCCATTTGGATGTTCATCAGTTGTTGTTTCAATTGTACATTGCTCTTCTGATGGGAAAAATATATCAGCTTTAGCTCCAATAATACCTACAAATAATGCAACAAATAATACAGATAATTTTAAAAATCCTTTTTTCATAAATAAATTCCTCCGAACTTTCTTTCCTATTCTATATAAAATTATATAATAACTATTTCTTTATTGCAATAAAATTATGTAAAAAAATTATATGTTTATTTACTAATATTTACATTTTTATGCAATCATATGATTAAATTCAACTAGACTTGTTGTTTTATACATGTGATATCTTGGTATTTTATATTTATTAGTTGATCTAGTTGCTTTAGATGCTCCACCAATAAATGCTAGTTTAAATCCAGCTTGTTTAACTAATTCCATAGTATGATCATTATGAACATAAAGTGGATAACAAAATGCAGTATTACTTCCAACAGTTTCAATTGATTTTTTTAAATCAGCTAGTACTTCTTCATCACTTAAACATAGCATTTGAGCTCCTCTTGATACACCTTTACAGTAGTTTCCTGTATGCATATCATGTGTATGAGATTCAATATCTAAGTGTGATGAAGTATAGTTACTTTTATTCCACCAACCAGATATTAAGAACAATGTTGCATGAGCATCATATTTTTCTAAAAGAGGTATTAATTTATTACCATTTTGTCTACCTGTTCCTCTTCCTCCATCATCAACAGTAATTAAAACACTTCTTGCAGGTAAATCTCTTTCACCATACATCCATGCTCTAAATTCTTCCATTGTTAAAGTTTTATAATTGTTATCTTTTAAATATTTAAGTTGTTCTTCAAAAGTTTGAACACTTGTAAAGTTTCCATCACCACTATATTCTTTTTTACTAGCATCATAAAAGAAATGATAGTTTAATACTGCTATTTTAGTTGCTTTAGCATTTAAACTTGGTAAAGTTTTAAATGCTGTTACAACTTTTACTGTTCTTTTTTCTTCAGCTGTATTTCCTGATGAATCTTCTACTTTATAAACTACTTCATAAGTTCCAAGTTTAGTTTTATCAATATTATTTGTTGATGTAACACTACTTGTTATATCACCATCATAATTATCTGTTGCAGTAAATCCTGGTTCTTTATATTCTTCATTTTGATACATGCTTAGTGGATTATTACCCTTTAATTTAATTACAGGAGCAGTTTTATCAACAACAGTTATAGTTCTTTCAACTTTTTTAGATTTATTTTTCGTACTTGCAGTATAACTAATTTTATAACTACCTACTTTTTTATTATCTACTTCACCTGATATTTTTATACTCTTTGTAATATCTTTATCTCTAAACTTAGCTGTTGCACCAAATTCTTCATATTCCTGATTAAGTTCAAGTTCAATATTTTTATCACCGTTAAGAGTAATTTTTATTTTAGATGTTTTTTCTAAATAAACTTTATCATAATACATATAAGCACCATAAAAAGCTACTCCTGCAAGAATAGTTATAATGAAAGTAATAATTGTAAGTTTTAAAATCATTTTCTTACTACTACGTCTACTTTTCATAAATAATGCTCCATACTATATACAATGAAATTATAACACTTATATTTTTTTAGTAAATAAAAAAAGTGTTATATAAAATAACACTTTATTTATTAGCTGGAACGATTTTTTCTTTTCCACCCATATAAGGCTGTAATACTTTTGGAATATTTATGCTTCCATCTTCATTATAATTGTTTTCAATTAAAGCAATTAAACCTCTTGGAGATGCAACAACTGTATTATTTAAAGTATGTGGATAGTATGTACCATCTTCTCCTTTTACTCTAATACCTAGACGTCTAGCTTGAGCATCACCTAGTGTTGAGCATGATCCAATTTCAAAATAAATCTTTTGTCTTGGACTCCATGCTTCAATATCGCAAGATTTAACTTTTAAATCTGCTAAATCTCCACTACAGCATTCTAACTGTCTTACTGGAATATCCATGTTTCTAAATATTTCAACAGTATATTTCCACATTTTGTTATACCAATCCATCGCTTCTTCAGGTTTACAAATAACAATCATTTCTTGTTTTTCAAATTGATGTACTCTATATAATCCTCTTTCTTCAAGGCCATGAGCTCCACCTTCTTTTCTAAAACAAGGAGAATATCCTGTTAAATTAACTGGTAAATCTGTATCTTTTAACATTTGACCTTTAAATCTACCAATCATAGAGTGTTCTGATGTACCAATTAAATATAAATCTTCATTTTCAATTTTATACATCATAGCTTCCATTTCAGCAAAACTCATAACACCATTAACAACATCACTTCTGATCATAAATGGTGGAATTGCATAAGTAAATCCTTTATCAATCATATAGTCACGACCATAAGCTATCATTGCTTCATGTAGTCTTGCTATATCACCTAGTAGAAAATAAAAACCTTCACCTGATGTTCTACCAGCAGATTCTTTATCTAGTCCGTTTAAATTATTAATAATATCTGCATGATATGGTATTTCATAGTTTGGTACTTTTGGTTCTCCAAATCTTTCAACTTCAACATTATCTGAATCATCTTTACCTAGTGGTACAGTATCATCAATAATTTGAGGTATTTTATACATTCTTACTTTAATATCTTCTTGAATAGTTGGTAACTCATTATCTATTTCATTAATTCTGTTAGTCATTTCAGCAATTTTTTCTTTTGCTTCATCTGCACCAGCAGTATTGCCATCCTTCATTAAAATACCAATTTCTTTACTTAATCTGTTTTTTTCAGCTTTTAAATTATCTCCTTCAGTTTGAAGTTCTCTTGCTTTAATATCTAAATCATATACTTCATCTACTAAAGGAAGTTTTTCATCTTGAAATTTCTTTTTAATGTTTTCTTTAACTAAATCTTTATTTTCTCGTATTAACTTTATGTCTATCATTTTCTATTTCTCCTATCTTATTTTTAATTTTTTCATATTGTGGTGGATATTTTAAGTTAAACTTTTCTTGATACTCTGGAGCTAATCTTGCTATTCTTTCTGGGTCCATATTATTTCTCATGTCTGCTTCTTTAACTCTTAAAGCTATTTCATCACCACTTGCTAAAATTTTATCAATATATTCCGAGTATGGTGTACCCTTTACTTTTGTAAGTAGTATTAAAGAATATAAAATTTTATCACTAAATCCTACTTCTTGAAGTTCCAAAAGTGTAGTATCAGTATCTTCAATTAAATCATGAAGTAAACCAACTATTTTTCCACTTTCTGTAGGTTGAGCTTCACTTACAAAATGTAAATGTTCAATATAAGGTCTACCTTCTTTATCTTTTACTCCTTTAAACATTTCTTCAGCAATTACTTCTGCTCTTTCATAATCAGGTAAATCTTTTAATGTTTGATAGTCATCCTTAAACTTATTTCTTAAATTATTCATTTTTAAAACCCTCCTATTTAAGCAAAAAAGGATGGTACCTAAGGAGTGCATATAATGCACGGTACCATCCTTTAATTAACTTAATTTTAATAACGGCTATTAACCGGGATTGATTAAATCCACTATATGAGTAGATTCATATAAATTATATTTTCTAATTTCCACCAACCATTAGATCTCTATAAAATATTTATTTATATTACTTATCTCATGTAAAAATCGCTTTACAAGTTAAAATATACCATTATTTATGGTAATTTTCAAGATATTTCTTTAATCCTCTATAAGGAAGATATGCACAGTTTCTTCGGTTATTTTGTTTATAAATATCACAGAAGCAGCATGCATCATGAAGTACTTCTTCCTTATATGGTTTTTGATCTATCATATTTTCAAATTCAGATATATACTCTATTGCTTCTTCAATTGTTTTACCAATTATATTATCTGTTGCTATTGAAGATGATGATTTACTTATAGCACATGCTTCACCTTCAAACTTTAAATCTTTAATAACATTATCTTCTATCTTTATATAAAAGTTTAAGTTATCAACACATGAATCATTATTAGTATTGTATTTATCATATGAAGAATCTTCTACTTTTCCATAGTTAGAAGGATTAGAATAATTTTCTAAGATGATTTCTTTTTTTAGTTCTTCATCCATAATTAAATCATCTCATTTCTAATTTTTTCATAGTCACTTAATAAATCTACTACTTCATCTATTTCTTCTTCTGTGTTATAGAATGCTAAACTAATTCTAACTGAGTTTGTAACTCCAGTTACATTTTTAACTAACTTAGCACAGTGGTTACCTGCTCTAACACATACATTATATTTATTTAAATAGTAAGCTATATCTTGTGAGAAAATATCAACAACATTAAATGATACAATTGCACTATCAGCTTCATAATTAATAATATCAATATAATTAATCTTTTCTAATTTTTCTATTAGATATTTTCTTAAATTATTTTCATAAGAATTGATATTATCAATTCCTATTTTATTTATATAATCAATAGCAGCACCAAGTCCTATAACTCCTGCTATATTTTGAGTACCAGCTTCAAATTTATATGGAAGCGATTTAAGCAAGATTTCTTTTTCTGAATCAAATGATTCATTCATTCCACCACCAAGCATGTAAGCATCAGCTTGATCTAATAATTCTTTTTTACCATATAAAACTCCTACACCAGTAGGTCCGTACATTTTATGTGCAGAAAATCCTAAAAAATCTACATCTAAATCTTGAACATCAATTTTTGTATGAGCGACTGCTTGAGCAGCATCAACACATACAAAAACATTTCTTTCGTGTGCAAGTTTTGTTATTTCTTTAATTGGTCTTATATCACCTATTACATTAGTTATATATGCAAGTGATATAAGTTTTGTTTTTGGAGTAATTGCATTAAGTACATTATCAATAGTTACATGATAATCTTTATCAAGATCAATATATTTAATTATTACACCTATTTTATTTGCTAAATCAAACCAAGGAAGTACATTAGATGCATGTTCTGTTTTAGCAATTAATATTTCATCACCAGGTTCTAAATATTTGGCAAAGAAACTAGTTGCTACTAAATTAAGTGACATAGTAGTTCCTGATGTAAAAATAATTTCTTCTTTTTCTTTTGCATTAATAAAGTTTCTTACTTTTTCTCTTACATCTTCATATTTTAAATCAACTTTATAAGATATGTCATAATCTCCTCTATGAGCATTAGCAGAATAATTTTCATAATAATCAATTACACTATTTATAACGTTTTGTGGTTTAAAAGTTGTAGCACCATTATCAAAATATATAATATCTTGATTTAACATTGGAAAATCATTTCTATTCATAACTATCACCTCCAAACTTATAATTTTTTTAATAATTATCCTAATTTAATATATTCAGTAAAGTGTTCTTTTGAAAGAGCATTTAACCTAATAAATTTTACATAAAGTATTTTACTACCAAATTGGTAGGAAAACAATAATTACTTATTAAATTCTTTTGGATTTCTTGCAATAAGTTCTAGTTTTTCACTTGTTACAGGATGAATTAATTCAAGTTTATTTGCATGAAGCATTAATCTATTATAAAAAGATTTATTCTTTCCATATTTAGTATCACCAATTATTGGATATCCAATATAATCTAGTTGTACTCTGATTTGATTTTTTCTTCCTGTTAAAATATTTATTTTGATTAAAGAATCATTTCCTTTATAATTAATAACTTCATATTTAGTTACAGCATGCTTACCTAATTTAGATTTATCATCTACATAAACCATATTTGTTTTAGTTTCTACTAATTTATTTTTTAAAGTATTTTTTTCTGGTTTAATATGACCTTTAACTAAAGCTATATATTCTCTATTAACTGCATATTTATCCCAGTTGTCTTGAAGTAGTTTTTTAGTTTTTTCATCTTTAGCAAAAACTACTACTCCAGATGTATCTTTATCAAGTCTATGAACGATAAATATTTTATTTGATTTATGTTTCTTTTTAACATATAAAGATGCTTCATGATATAAAGTATTTTCTATTTCTTTTGATGTTGCAATACATAAAAGTTTAGTAGGTTTATTAACTACTAATAAATATTTATCTTCATAAATTATATCCATTTTTTTCATCATCATATATATCACCAAATACATAAGTATTTTACCATAATTTATTAATAATATATTATAATATTATTAGTTAGAGGGTGATAGATAATGGATAGAACATTTATGTGCATAGACCTTAAAAGTTTCTTTGCATCATGTGAATGTATTGACCGTGGTTTAGATCCATTTACTACACCTTTAGTTGTTGCATCAACTACTCAAGGACAAGGTGCACTTACTCTTGCTATAACACCATGTTTAAAAAAACAAGGTATTAAATCAAGAGGAAGACTATATGAAATACCTAAAGATATTAAATATATGATAGTTGATCCAAGAATGAAACTATACTCTGAAATGAGTATGGAAGTTGTTAGTATTTATCTTGATTTTGTTGATGCTAGAGATTTACACATTTACTCTATTGATGAGTGTTTTTTAGATGTAACAAGTTATTTAAAATATTATGGTAAAACAGATGTAGAGCTAGCTGAAGAAATACTTAAAACTGTAGAAGAAAAAACTGGACTTACTGCAAACTGTGGTATAGGGCCTAATATGCTTCTTGCTAAAATAGCTATGGATACTGAAGCTAAGTTGTATAAAAACGGTATTGCTAGATGGACTATGGATGATGTTCCAAAAAAATTATGGAAGATTAATCCTTTATCTGATATGTGGGGTATTGGACCTGCTATGGAGAAAAAGTTAAATACTTTAGGAATGTTTTCTGTTGGTGATGTTGCAAAACATGATAAAGAAGACTTAAGAAAAAGATTTGGTATTATGGGAGTTCAACTTTGGAGAAGTTGTAATGGGCTTGATGAATCAGTTATATCTGATTTAAGAGTTCCACCAAAGGAAAAATCTTTTTCACATAGTCAGATGCTTCATAAAGATTACTATAAAGCTAATATTGGAATATTAGTTGAGGAAATGGTAGAAGTTGTATGTGCAAGACTTAGAGCATCTAATTATGATTGTCAATTAATTGGATTTGGACTTGGTTATAATAAATATGTTACTGGTGGTTTTTATCACTCAATGAAGCTTGATGCTCCAACTAGAGATCCAAAAGAAATAATTAAAGTATGTAACCAAATGATTGAAGAATATTATGATGGTTCAGCAATAAGAAAAATTATGATTTCACTTGGTAAATTATCTCAAAATAATTCTATTCAACTTAATTTATTTAAAGATTTTGAAAAAGAACAAAGAGATGAAAAACTAAATCATTCTGTTGATATGGTTAAAGCCAAATTTGGAAAAAATAGTTTAGTAAAAGCATCAGCGCTTTTAGAAGATTCAACAATAATGGAAAGAAATGAAAAAATTGGAGGACATCATGAGTAATAATAGTGAAGATCGTGGAATGATGAAATGGGCAGCATTTCATTCTGTTATTTCAGAAGATGAAATAAACACTTATATTAATAAAAATACTAAGAATGTTAAACCTGAGTTTTCTGAAGATCAAATTATGGAATTAGAAAACTTAATAGTTGAAGCTTATAATAGTAGTTCAATGGTTACATTAACTATTTTTGGTACATATAAAAATAGTTTTGTAACAGGTATAATTACAAAACTTGATTCTATTAATAAATTAGTATTTGTTGATAAAAAGCCCTATAAATTTAGTGATATATTAAATATAAAATATGAATAAAAAAAGGAGAACTAGTTCTCCTTTTTATAATTATTTCTTACACGTTGTGTACCATTTGTATGATCAAGTTCAAGTTCAGCAATATAATTATTATAATCTGCTTCACTAATTGACCTTTCATCAAATAATACTTTACCTTCATCTGTAACATAGATTTTAGATTCAATATAATCAGCAAATAATTCTCTTTCTGATTTATTTTCTGAATATACATAAACCACTAAATCTTGATCATCTTTGAATGCAACATTATATTTTAAATCTTTACAAGACTCTTTTGTTAATTGTTCTTTATCATGAGATAATTCTCCTCCAAGAACAGAAACAATATCACATTCATATTTTCTTTCATTATTTTTATCTTCTGTATGTCTATTTTTGTGTGTTTTACCATGGCCTGTTACTGCAGCAGTTAAAACAATACCTGTTGCAACAAATCCTAAGGTAACCTTAGATAATTTTTCTCCTAAATCTGACATATTAAATTCCCCCTCTAACTATATATAAGTATACCACATTATCGAACAAATGTCAAGTTTTTGTTCTTTTATTGTTAACTAAAAAAGAGAACTAGTTCTCTTTTTGATTATATCTTACACGTTGTGTACCACTTGTTAAATCGTTTTCAAGAGCTACAATATAATTATCGTAGTCATCTGAATTAATTGAGTATTCATCAAAGAATATTTTATTATCATTTACAAATACTTTAGATTCTATATAACCATTATATTTATTTTTTGGAAGATCATTTGTATATACATAAATGACTAAACTCTTATCATCTTGGTATCTTACATAATATTTAACATTTTCGTTTATTTCTTTGGCTTGTTCATCATAACCATTAATTACTTCTCCATCATAACAAATAACAATGTTATAGCGATGGCCACCTTTTCTTAATTCGATTTTTTCAACTGTGTTATAGTATTCATTAATGTTATAAAAAGCATTTATAGCTGCACCAGCAAATACTAAACCAGTTGCAAAAATAGGAATATCATATTTTTTTAATGCCATATTAAATTTCCCCCTTAACTGCATATAAATATAACATATTATCGAACAAATGTCAAGTTTTTGGATAAATAAAAAACTAACTACGAATAGTTAGTTAAATTCAAATGGTGGAGAATAAGGGATTCGAACCCTTGACCCCCTGCGTGCAGGGCAGGTGCTCTAGCCAGCTGAGCTAATTCCCCAAAAGGACAAAAATAATATAACATGTTAAAAAGACTTTTTCAAGTCTTTTTTTACTTTTATACTAGTTTTCCTTTTTTACTACTTTAATTAACCCTTTGTCTACTTCTTCAAGTGCACGACCTAATTCTTTTTTATTAACATAATCATTTTCATTCATTTGATAATGATTAGTATCATGCATTTGTTTACTTCTTATAGAAGCAATATGAACTAGCATATATTTTGAGTCAACCACATTTAGTAATTTATCAATTGATGGGTATAACATATCAATCACGTCCTTACAATAATACTATACTAAATATTATGTAAACTATACAAGCGATATGTCAAATTTATACAATTATTTGACAAGTTTACGTAATTCATCAAGAATTACTACCATTGCCCATGTATCTTGCTGACAATAATCTATTAAGGCTTGATACTTGATATTGTATTCTTCTTTACTCATCTTATCATAGTTGGCATATTCAACAATAGCTTCAGTACCATTTTTTACAGTTAAATCTTTATATGATAAATCTGAAAATACTGGTAGAGTTTTCTTTATAGAAAATGATCCTGATAAATCTTTATTGTAGTAATTAAATATCTTAGATTCTTCTTCATTAAAACCTAGTGCTTCATACATCTTACTTGATGTATTTACAAGCCAAAGTAGATCAAATCCCCTATCATGTATTTTCATTAGTTCATCTTTATATTTTGGAAATATCTTAGCAAGTTCTTTTATTCTTCCCATTTCAAATGGAACATTTTGAGCAAATAAAGTTCCTTTATTTCCATCAATATGTTCTATTAAAGCTTTAACTAACTCTTCTCTTTCATCGTCATGTGTTTTAGCTAGAAAAACATAATTATCTTTAATTTTATCACAAACTCCCGGTTCACTTTCAATATGTAAAGAAAATTCAAATGGAGATTGAATATATGGCCACTCACCCTTAAATCTTGGCATTGGACATGGGAATGTTTCAAAATCCAAATGATATATTGGATATTTAATTTGATCCAAACCTTTTTTAAGTTTTTCTTTATTAATATATATTTTATTAAATTCTAAGCATTCTCTTTGTATCATATGTGTTTTTCTTGTTATCCACTCTGCTGGTACATCAAGCATACCTAAATATCCATGATTAATTAAATCAAGTCCTTTAATTCTTCCCTCAGGAGTTTGAAAACCTTGTCCATTAGATATA
This sequence comes from Bacilli bacterium, assembly GCA_017548925.1. Taxonomy (GTDB): domain Bacteria; phylum Bacillota_I; class Bacilli_A; order RF39; family UBA660; genus RUG13160. The sequence continues at coordinate 327,603 of JAFYYX010000001.1, read as the reverse complement.
TAGTTTAAACTACTATTTTTATGAGGAATATCTTTTCCACATATAGCATTAAAGTATTTACAACCTCCTGGTTTTTTATATCCACACCATTTACCTAAATCACATTTTTGATCTTTTAAATCAAATAATATACGTTCTATTTTTTTTGCATCCTCTTCTATTTTAGGTTGCATTGCTTTAGTTAAATTAGTAAAGTCAAAGAAATTTATTATTTCATTACCGTCTTCATCTTGATTATATATGGCTTTACCTTTTTCATAAGTACCATCAAATATATAGTCAGCATTTAAAACTGCCAAATAATAATGAATATTATTTAGTTTTTCTTCATTACCGGATGATTTATATTCTCCTTCAATCATAAATCTTTGAACGGCTAAATCATATACATATTTACCAGTTCCAAATCTATCATATAGTTTTTCTACTTGTTTTTGATACTTATCAACATCAAAATCAGGAATACTATATAAATCCATGACATCTTCTTTTAATCTATAAATAGGTCCTTCTTTTTCAAAGATACTAACAAATTCTTTATCTTTATTTTTAAAACCTAATTTATTATACATATTAGTAGTTGTTGCTTTAACTTCGATAATATTTATTCCGTCATCATTTTCATTATAAACATCAACATAACATAAATATTTAATGCCATTATGGTTAAAGTCAAAACACTCTTGATTATAAGTTGATTCAGAAAATGTAGTTTTACCACCAAAATAAATGTTAGTGAGTCTGCCAGCTTCAAGTTCAACTTCTTTATAATAATCCATCATAGCTTCAAGCTGTCTATTAGGTACATCTATTAAATCTGTTTCATTACCTTCTTCATCTACTTCATACATAGATCCAAGCATTTCTTCAATGTATTCTTGATTTTCCTGTTTTTTATATTCATCAATTGATATGTCTGCATCTAGTTTTTCTTTTTTAACTTTATCAAAAAAAGCATATCTTGGACATCTAGAATAATTAATAAAATCAGTTTTACTTATTGCCATAATTAATATCCTTTCTTCTTCGAGAAATGTTTTCTTTTTTCATACTTTGTAGTATTTCTACAATATCTATTACTTGCTGCTTTAGTGTATTATCGGATATATTTTTAAAGTTAGTTATATCTATTCCAAATAAATTAACTCTAATAGTATCGTGTTCTTCTAAATATTCTAGAGCTTTTTTATATTTATAATCAATTGTAAAAGTTTCTTCTGCTTTCATAAATGCCTCACGATTCTTATATATATATTATACAATAAAAAAATAACTTCTTAAAAGAAGTTATTTGGATATTTTTCAAATACATTACAACATTCATTTTCTTCACAACATGTGTATTGTGGAATATATGAATGCTTATATATATGATGATTAATAATCCTAGTATTACAAGGTATAATATGTGGGACATTATAGCAAAAATATCTGTGACACACTTTTTCTCTTGGAGCTTCACATATATTAGGACATTCTTGTTCGCAGCATCCCATACCTTGGTTATTCATATATGATTCTTTTTTAAATTCAGTTTTTTCAAAATTAAAGTTTTCTGCAGTTTGGTTTATATCTTGAAACATAATAATTATCCTTTCTACATTATCTATATGACTAGATATATATTATGTTTGGGCACAAAAAAAGAAAAGATGTTTCTTTTCTTTTTATTTAAATGGCATATTTGGCATTTTGCCACTACTCATTTGTTTCATCATTGTTTTCATTTGTTCAAATTGATTTAAAAGTCTATTTACTTCTTCAACACTTCTTCCAGAACCTTTAGCTATTCTTTGTTTTCTTGATGCTTTTAATATTTCAGGATGTCTTCTTTCTTGTGGTGTCATTGATGTAATAATTGCTTCAATATGAGCCATATCTTTTGGATTAATTGATACATTACTTAAACCCATACTTCTTGCTTGCGGAAGCATTTTTAAGATTTTTTCTAGTGGACCTAATTTTTTAATTTGTTTCATAGTTCCAAGAAAATCTTCTAAATCAAATTTACCAGATTGCATTCTTTTAGCAGAGTATTTAGCTTCGTCTTCATCAATTACACTTTCAACTTTTTCGGCAATAGATAAAATATCGCCCATATCTAAAATACGTTCTGCCATTCTTTCTGGATAGAATTCTGATAAACCATCAAGTTTTTCAGAATCACCAACAAACTTAATTGGTACATTAGTTAAATGTCTAACTGATAGAGCAACTCCACCTTTTGTATCACCATCTAACTTGGTTAATATTGCACCAGTTAAGTGAAGAGCATCATTAAATCCATTAATTACATTTATTGCATCTTGACCCATCATAGCATCAATTACTAGTATTACTTCATCAGGTTTTGATACTTCAATAATGTTTTTAAGTTCGTCCATTAATTTTTCATCTATTTGCAGACGACCAGCAGTATCTATAATAATGTAATCAAAACCATTTGATTTTGCATATTCAAGTGCATTTTTAGTTATTTCAACAGGATCTTTTTTACCCTCAGTATATACTTCTATTCCAAGCTGTTTACCAATTGTTTGAAGTTGTTCAATAGCAGCTGGTCTATAAATATCGCAAGCTACTAATAATGGTTTTTTAGCATGTTTTTTTCTAACTAAATTTGCAAGTTTACCAGCAGTAGTTGTTTTACCTGAACCTTGTAATCCAGCAAGTAATAATATAGTTGGTTTTTTAGTTACTTCTAGTGGTTTATAATCTCCACCAAGTAAAGTTACTAATTCATCTTTTAATACTTTAATAAATAATTCATCAGGTTTAAGTGATTTTGCAACTTCTTCACCTAATAATTTTTCTTTAACATTATTTATAAATTCTTTTACTACTTGATAGTTAACATCGGCTTCTAGAAGAGCTACTCTAATTTCTCTCATAGCATCAGAAATATTTTCTTCTGTTATTCTACCCATGCCACGAATATTTTTAATAGCTTTAGAAATTCTATCTCCCATAAATTCGAACATTGTTATCACCCTTACAAGTTATTATTATAACAAAAAAAGATAGATTAATCTATCTTTATAATTGTCTAGTTATAATATCATCTATGTTACTTTCAATAATATTTAACATATAATCAATATTATATAAATTTCTTGCTAGATGTAGTGATTCTTCAATTGTATTTGTATAACCTAAATCAAATAAGCTTCCTATTTCAAATTTAGCGTATAAATTATTATTTAATATTTTAACGCTATATTCACCATTTAAGCCGTTATTTAAGATAACCACATCATTTGTTTTAGATTCATTATTATTAATCTCTTTATTTCTAATATTTTTTAAATCTATTATTGCAACTACTCCGTGAAATACTGTTTCATATCTTACTTGATCATTTTCATCTTTATAAACATTAAATGTATGAACTTCAGACATCTTGATATCACAGTTTTTAATAGTTCCTTTTACTAAATCACTACTTGTATATGAATTATAATTTTTAGAATAAGCACTATTATATTCATTAAATAAAATTCCAGCATTATCATAGTATACAAATGAGTCATTTACAAATTTAACTATCTTAGGAATAACTTCTCTAAATATAGTTGATGGAAAGGCATATATAAGTATAGCAAATACAAAACAACATATAATTGAAATAAATGCTAAATACTTACAAAATGTAAAATCTGTAGATCCATATATGAAGAAAAATAAACCAAACAAAATTAAGCATAAAACAATTAACTTTTTATATAAAATTTGTCTATTTCTTCCTTTACTTGTTTTATAGTTTACTGTAATAACGTCATAAATTTTATAGTAATACTTTTCTACAATCTCATTATCAAACTTAGGTAAATATGTATCATAAGCTTTTATATTTAAATGTCTTTTATAAAAAATTATTCCTTGAATTAAAAGCATTAGACCTAAAATTATTAATAATATTATTAGAAGTTTTTCAGCTGTCAAAGTAATAACACCTACTTATCTAATATATCATTTATTTTATTTTTTATTGAACTTATATCATTTAAATCTAAACATTCTTTTAATGTTTTATTATTTTTATTAATCTTTAAAATATTTTCATAGTAATTTAGTTTATCTATTACATTACTAACCGTTTTTTGAACAGCTGCTCTACTTATATTTTTATTATCAGCTATTTCTGATAATGACAAATCTTCACAGTAGTAATCTTTAAATGTTTCTTTTTCTTTTTCAGTTAATAAACTACTATATATTTCAAAAAGTTCATTATAATATACAAAATCTTTCATCTTACATCATATCCTTAAATAAACCATAGATATAGTTTTCAATATCAAATGTTTGTAAGTCTTCCATTTTTTCTCCTAAACCCACAAACTTAACAGGTATATTAACTTCTTCTTTAATTGCAAGAACAATACCTCCTTTAGCAGTACCATCTAGTTTAGTTAAAACTATTCCTGTTATATTAGTAATTTCTTTAAATGCTTTAGCTTGAGAAATACCATTTTGTCCAGTTGATGCATCAATAACTAAAAGAGTTTCTTGAGGGGCACCTTCTACATGTTGACCAATAACTTTATTTATTTTTTCAAGTTCATTCATTAGGTTAACTTTGTTTTGAAGTCTACCTGCTGTATCAATAAATACGATGTCAACATTTTCTTCTTTAGCTTTAACAAGTCCATCAAAAACAACTGATGCTGGATCTTTTTCATCAGATCCTAAGAATAAACATCCAAGTCTATCTGCCCATTCATTAAGCTGAGTAACAGCTCCAGCTCTAAAGGTATCGGCACCAATCATCATTACTTTTTTACCTTCATTTTGATATTTATAAGCAAGTTTAGCAATAGTTGTAGTTTTACCTACTCCATTAACTCCAACCATTAATATAACTGTTGGTCCATTTTCGTTAATTTTAATTTTATCTGATAAGTTTTCCCCATTAACATAAACTACAAATAACTCATCTACAATTACTTCATTTAAAAATTTAGTATCAGTTATTTTTTCTTGACTTACTCTTTTTCTAAGTCTATCCATAAAGTTAAGAACTGTATTAACACCTAAATCAGCATTAATTAATAATTCTTCAAGTTCCTCAAAATATTCTTCAGATACTTTATTAAATTTAATACCAAGAAGTGATAACTTAGAAACAAATTCTTTTCTTGTTTTTTCTAATCCTTCATCATATTTTTTTATTTCTTCTGCTTCTATAGTATTTTTTGTTTCTTCTTCTTTATTTTTACTAATTATATTTTTAAGTTTACTAAAAAATCCCATATGTAAACCTCCCTTATTACAACATAATAATTATAACATATAATAATGTTATTTTATTTATAAAACACTCATAAACTAGACAAAATAACAATTTTATGATATATTATTAGCAGTTAAAAGAACTTGTATTATTTTAAGAAAGAAGAGATTTTATGATAAATAATGGACAAACTACGTCTGTAATTGCTTTAGGTGGTTTAGGAGAAGTAGGAAAAAACATGTATGTTGTTCATCATGATGATGAAATCATCATTATTGATGCTGGTGTTATGTTTCCTGAAGATGAACTTTTAGGTGTTGATTATGTTATACAAGATTTAACATATTTAAAACAAAATGAAAGTAAAATTAAAGCTTTAATTATTACCCATGGCCATGAAGATCATATTGGTGGTATTCCATTTTTACTTCAAGCGATAAAAATACCTAAAATATATGCATCTCCTATTGCAAAAGAATTAATTAATAAAAAGTTAGTTGATAGAAATATTACTTATGAAAACTTTGAAACTATAGAAGTTGATACAACAATTAAAACAAAACATTTCTTTGTTGAGTTTGTTGCAACAACACACTCAATTCCTGAAAGTTTTGCTATTGCTGTTCATACACCAAATGGTATTGTATTTCACACTGGAGACTTTAAATTTGATTTAACTCCAATTGGACCTATGGCTGATTTACATAAAATGGCCGAACTTGGTAAAAAAGGTGTTAAAATTTTACTTGCTGATTCAACAAACGCTTTAGTTCCAGGGTTTTCAAATTCAGAAAGTATTGTTGATGATACTTTAAATGATGTTATTTCAAGACATTATGGACGTGTTATAATTGCAACTTTTGCATCTAACATATATCGTGTTAAACATATAGTTGAAACATGTAAATTAAATAATCGTAAGATAATTACTTACGGTAGAAGTATGGAAAATGCTATAGAAATAGCTCTTAATAATGGTTTAATTACTGATAGATCTATGTTTATTGACGCAAATAAAGCAAAAGATTTAAAGAAAAACGAAATATGTATTTTATGTACTGGTACACAAGGAGAGCCACTTGCTGCTTTATCAAGAATAGCAAATGGTATTCATAAACAAGTACAACTTATGCCAGATGATTTAGTAGTCTTTTCATCAAGTCCTATTCCTGGTAATGCTGCAAGCATTAATAGAGTTATTAATAAACTTTATTTAAAAGGTGTTAAAGTATTTACTAATTCAGAACTATCAAACGTTCATACTTCTGGTCATGCTAAAGCTGATGAACTTAAATGGATGCTTAGATTAATTAAACCAGAGTATTTTATGCCAATACATGGTGAATATAGAATGCTAACTGAACATACCAATATTGCAGCTGACTGCGGTATACCAAAAGAAAACACATTTGTATGTCAAAATGGTGATGTCATCGAGCTTACTAGTGATGGTGCTAGAAAAAACGGTCATGTTCAAGCTGGAGATGTTTATGTTGATGGTTCTAGAATTGGTGAGATTGGTTCTGTTGTAATTAAAGATCGAAAACTTATGAGCCGCGATGGTATTTTAGTTACCATTTTAAATATTAATCCACTTACAAGAACTCTATTAATCAAACCTAACGTTACAACAAGAGGATTTGTTATGGTTAATGAAAATCAAGCATTAATACAACAAATTGAAAATAAAATTAATGATATTGTTAAAGACTTTTTAGCAAATAATACATATACATATACAGATTTAAAAAATCAAATTATTTTAGAACTTCATCCTTTTATAAATGAATTAACTGGAAGAAGACCTATTATCCTTCCTGTAATTATGGAAGTTAAACAAGCATAAAAAAACAACTATAAAAAATAGTTGTTTTTTAATTTTTTGTTACTGTATAATTTGTTCCATTATATGATACTGAATAGTATTTAAAAACAAAACTAGCTGCAGTAACTTTTTTAGTTGAACTATCAACTGTAATTGTACCACTTATAGGTTTGGTACCTTCAAAAGAATCTTTCAACTTTGGCGTTATAGTACTAACATCACCTGATGTAATAACATCTTCCCCTTCGCTAATGAAATTATAATCATTAACAGCAGCAACATAAGCAACTGCGTTTCTTAATGATGCGTCTTTTCTTGTAGAAGTAATATGTCTAAAAACTGCAGTTGATGCAATTATAGATAATACACCTACAAGTAAAATAACAAGTAATAATTCCGTTAGCGTAAACCCTTTTTTATTCATATAATCACCTTATTTATTATCTTTCATTAAACATAATACTTTATAAAGTAATTCAACATTTTCAACTGGTAATAAATTATCGTTTTCTTCTTTTTGTACTAATGAGTCATTATAATCTTTTTCATTTACAAGAAGTACATAAGTTGATCCTTCATAATCAAGTTTTTTTGCAATTAAATAATCTTTACCATCTATTTCATAATAAGATACATTAACTTCTTGCATTATTACGTGGACCTTCTTCCTTAATTTGTTTTACTTTATCAATAACATCTTGTTCATGCTGCTCTTTATATAGTTTCTCGTTATTAATAGCTTTATCAAACTCATCTCTTACATCTGGTTTTTCGATTTCTAATTTACTTCCGTAATATTCAGCAGGGGTCATATCTTCAGGATAAATTCTTTGGTCTTCTTTCAGTATTTTACCAATTGTTAATTCAGCTTCGTCACTAGTAAATCCAAGTTCCATTAAACCATTAACAGCTTTTATATAATTTGTTCGATCAAAACTATAAACTGGATTACCTTTTTCATCTGGTACTACATTAAATCCTGAATTAAAGAATATTTGAGACATATAATTATCATTTATATATTCAACAGCGGCTTCAAATTCTCTTTCTTTTAGGTTAGTTTTAATACGATCTTCAATAAATAAACCAAATGCTGAACAAATTGATGTTAAACTTAATGCAATTGTAACTGCAACAGCAACATCTTTTGGTTTTATCCTTTTACTTTTTTTAATACCATTATTTTTGTTAGTACTTTTATCAATTAAATCATAAATATGTTTTAAATCTATTTGGTTTCTTTCTTGTTCTCCAATGTTTATTACAGGTAATTCACTTGGCTTATCACTAAAAACTTTTTCTGGATGATGAGCTTTATTATAATCATCAATTTTTTTAGTTTCTTTAGCTAATTCAGCCATGTTAAAGTCAATTGGTTTTGATAAATCATTATTTGCATTTTGATTCATATATCAATCACTTCCTATTATCTATAGTATATCAAATTAATTTTATGGCATGTAAAAAAGTGTATAACTATACACTTTTATTTACATATTCATTTATACCATATGTGCCAGTTATTGGATCTTTAAAATAACTATGTTTAAGTGGAAAAATACTAAATGTTAGATACATTGCAAATATTATTATTACAACTATAAATGATAATCCATTACCTATTTTAGATACTTCTACATCTTGTAAAGCAAAATGAAGAAAAGAAATCAATAAACAAGTTATATAAAAAGATATTATGTTTATGATTCCATATTTATTTTTAAAGATTGCAGTTTTAATTTCGTAAAACAAAATGATTAAACTTATTGCACCTACTAGTTCAATTAATAGAATAAAGAAATTATAATTACTATTAATTACAAAAGTTATAAAACTAATTATAAATATTGGTGTTAATAATATCTTTATATGTTCCCATACTGATTCATTAATAGCAGAAAATATTCCAACTACAATATTATTTTTGGATAGTTTAAAAGTAAAATGTAGAAGTGTACCGCACACTGAATATATTAAAAATAGTAATATTATTTTCACAAGTATCACCTACTTAAATATATGCATTATAAATCATATTTATCTAAATATAATATATCTACATCAACTGCACCATTTATTCCTGATACTTTACCAGTATCACATCTTTGCCACATGAAGTAGTCTCCTTCATATGTAGTTTTACTGATATAGTGTGCAAGCCATGTTAAATGGTTAGAATCTTGCCATACGTTGGTTAAATAATTTTTACTACCGTATCTTGCTGATTTATAGCCTTTACTTTCAACATAATTTAAGAAAGTATTTTGAACTTGTGTTACATCATAAAAACTTACTTTAAATTTGTTAAATTTATTCCAGCATTCCCAGTCGAATACAATTGGTAATTTTAGTTTATAATCTTTTAAATTTTCTATTACATATTTAGCTTGCTTAATAGCTTCTTCATTTGTGTATGCATAACTATAAAAATATACACCTACATCAAAACCATATTTTTTAGCGTTTTCCATATTTCTTTCAAACTTAGAATCAATATAATACTCCCCATCAATACCATCTTGACCGCCAAGTCTAATCATAATAAATTCTACATTAGCTTTGCTTAAGGCTTCAAAATCAATATCTCCTTGCCATCTTGATACATCAATTCCAACTTTAGTATTATCTGTTTTATACTCATTATATAAATAATTATAATCTAAATAATTAATAGATCCTGATGATGAAGAACCATTAGATTTAGGAATACTACTTACAACTTTTAATGTAAATGGTTTCCTTGTTTCGTTACCTGAAATGTCTTTAGCAACAAATGTAACATTATACGAACCATATTGTGATAAATCAAAGTATCCTTCAATAGTTTTATCAGGAATTTTATCATGGTTATCACCACACCAAAAATCTTCTAAAAAACCTAAATCAGAACCAAGCAAAATATATTTTGTTGCCGGTACTGTTGCAAGAGGTGCAGTCGTATCAACTATATTAAAAGTAGCGATGCGATAGTTTTTAATACCATTTAAAGTATAATTAAATTTAATTTGTACTTCACCTAAATCTTCATACTTAATTTCTTCATCTTTAAATTCAGCATTATCAATTGATATAAAATCTTTTAAATAATTTATTTTTCCAAATTCAACATTTAAATCTTTTAGTACTTTTATATTAGTATCTTCTAATATATCAGTATAAACAATCTTATCTTTTTCTTTTTTAATATTTTTATCTTTATTAAAGAAAATAAAATATGCACCTAATGCACTAGATACTATTAATAAAGATGCCATAACTATAATTACCTTTTTCATAACTACCTCACTAGTATATATGATAACATATTTTAGCAAAATAAAACATCGCTAACTATTTAGTTAAGCGACGTGTTAATATACGCATTCCTTCTCCATAACATATTGGAGGTTCAGATGGGCTTTCATACTTATAATCCTTAAGATAAAATTTATCAAAATCACCTTTGTTAAATGTTATTTCTAAAACTGTAAATCCAGTATAGTTATTTGATGATTCTTCACCATGTTTAATATTACTAAGAGATACTATTTTCTTTTCAATAACCATTGGTTCATTATATAGGATGTTTATTTCCGCCATATGTGAGTGTCCACTTAAAACAAGATTAGATGAATATGATAAATTAACCCTATTTATCCCATCAAGAGCATGGTGATTTAAATATATTGAACTATCATTAATTAGTAATTCTCCAAAATCATAGCCAACAATTGATATATCTTTTCTATTATATTCATTAATAAATTTGAACATAACATCATTTGCAAAACCTGTTGATGAAAATAAATCATGATTAGCAGCAAGGAAATGAATTGTAATGCCACTATCATATGGGATACATTCACTTAAATATTTTAGCTGGTTTTCAGGAGATAATGAGTATTGTAATTGATCATCTGTTTTATGAGGAATATAGTAGTCGTTACCTTCAACGATATCTCCAACGATAATGATGTGATGAATGTTATTAGCTACACAAAAATTATATACATTAAATAGTATATGTTTATTATCTTTAATAGAACCAAAATGTGTATCAGCACAAACAAGAATTTTTAATGAATCGGCATCGCATATAATTTTGTCAGAAATGCCGTTAATTTGCATATATTTTGCTTTTGTAGCGTAATAAGGGCGTCCTTGAAATTCGGTTTCAAAAATACGATGACCATCTTGTCTAAAACCACATAAAACCTGGTGAAGGTTTGCACCATCAAGACGACAATTTTGTTGGAAGTCATCCTTAAAAATACCTTCTCCAATTAACCTTTTAACATAATCATATTCTGCTTTATCGTATTTTGACATACATCCCCCGAACTCATTAACCTTAGTATTCTATATACATAAATTATATAATTTTTGATAATTCTTGTAAAGAAAAATTAAGTCTATTTTATTAAACTTAATCCTACTCTTTGTTTTTCTTTATCTATATCAGATACATATACAGTTATTATATCTCCTACTTTTAATATTTCACTTGGATGAGATACAAACTCTTTACTCATTTTTGATATATGAACCAAAGCATCATCATGTAATCCTATATCTATAAAAGCACCAAATGGAAGTACGTTTCTAACCGTTCCTTCAAGTTCCATTCCCTCTTCTAAATCATCAATAGTTAAAATATCACTTTTAAGTTTTACTTTTTTAATTTCATTTCTTGGATCAATTATTCCATTAATTAAGTTATCTTTAATCATATCTAATTTATCTTTAGAAATATTATATTTATTTATTATTTCATTATCATTAATTTTATCAAGAATACTTTTTCCCTCTTCTTTACCAATTAATGATAAATCAAAATCTACATCTTTTATTATATTAGTAACAAGTTCATAATCTTCTGGATGGATGTTAGTTTTATCAAGTGGATTAGTTCCTTCAATTATTCTTAAGAACCCTGCACACTGTTCAAAAGTATGAGAACTTATCCCTTTAATTTTTTCTAATTCTTTTCTTTCATTTATTTTACCTTTTTCTTTTCTATAATCAAGTATACCTTTAATAGATTTTTTATCTAGTCCTGATACATGTGATAGTAAACTTTCAGATGCGTTATTAATATTTACTCCTACTTTATTTACTATCTTACTTACAACGAAATCAAGTTCTTCATCCAATTCTTTTGGTTTTAAATCATGTTGATATAAACCAATGCCAATAGACTTCGGATCTATTTTAACAAGTTCAGATAATGCATCTTGCAGCCTTCTTGCAATAGATACTGCACTTCTTTGTTCAACAGAAAAATCAGGAAATTCTTTTTTTGCAAGAGGAGATGCAGAATAAACTGATGCTCCAGCTTCACTAACAATAACAAATTTAACATCTAAATTATTTTTATGAATTAAATCTGCAACAAAACTTTCACTTTCTCTTGATGCAGTACCATTACCGATTGCAATAATGTTTACGTTATAGTTTTTAATTAGCTCTAAAAGTTTTTTCTCAGATCCTTCTTTATCGTTTTTAGGTTCATGTGGATATATAACATCAATTTTTAAACATTCACCTGTTTGTGATACAACAGCAAGTTTACACCCAGTTCTAAATGCTGGGTCAAAACCAAGAACTACAGCTTCCTTAATTGGTGGAGTTAATAATAAATTTTCTAGATTAGTTCCAAACTCCTTAATTCCATCTTCACTAGCTTTATCAAATAATTCATTCTTTATATTTCTTTCAATAGATGGAAACATTAATCTTTTATATGCATCTTCAATAAATAGTTCTACATCTTTTCGAAGTGGAAATTCTTTATCTTTTATAATTTTATTTTTTAGATAATCTATCATTCTATTATCATCATTAGATATTGAGTATGTAATTATCTTTTCTTTTGTTGCCCTGTTTATAGCTAGAACTTGATAACTTTTAATCTTTGATATCTTTTCTTTAAAATCATAATATATTTCGTAAAGTTTATTTTCATCAACACTTGATTTTTTCTTTTTAGATTCAACAAAACCAAATCTTCTTGTGTTTTCTGTAATGTAATCTCTATACTTAACGTTTGCATTAATCATATCTGCAATTATGTAACCAGCATTTTCAATTGCATCATCTACTGTTTTTACTTTATCGTTTAAATATGGTTTAGCAATTTCTTCTCTAGATATATTCGGAAATTTCATAATCTCTTTTGCAAGAGGTTCTAAACCTAGTTTAATTGCTTCAGTACCTTTAGTTTTTCTTTCTTCTTTAAATGGTTCATATATATTATCTACTTCACTTAATTTTGTGCATGCTAAAATAGCTTCCTTTATATCAGGAGTTAGCATTTTCTTTTCATCAATCAAGTTTATAACTGTTTCTTTTCTATCTTTTAAGTTTTCTTGATACTCATAAGTTTCATTTATAGTTCTTATCTCATCTTCATTTAAATTTCCAGTTACTTCTTTTCGATAACGAGCAATAAATGGAATTGTTGCTCCTTCACTTAAAAGATTAATAACAGCTTTTACTTGGCTTTCTTTAACAGATAAAAGCATACTTACTTTTTTAATTAATTCTTCATTCATTTTTATTCATCCTCTACACTTAATAAGTATAACAAAATTGTTATTTTAAATAATATACATTAACTAAAATTTGACATAAAAAAACAAGAGTTTAACACTCTTGCTTTTTATAAATTATTCAATTGTTAAAGTAACGTTTTTAGCTACAAATTTATGAATTGCTGGAATAGCAAAATGAAGAATAATTCCTACTACTAAGATGAATAAGAAAATAATTCTAACAGTTGGAACTACACCATCAGTTGCAATACATCCAATTAAATTGAATAGTAATGCTAAACCATAGAATCCATAGTATACAAGTGCAAATAATCTATCAAATCCAAATTTAAATTTCTTTAAACCAGGAATGAATTTTTTGAAATCAATTACTAAAGCTACAATGTATAGAAGACCAACTACTAAAGCAATGATAGCAAATACTTTAGCAAGTCCTAAACAAGTATTTAGATCAAACATATCTGAATGGAAAATTGAATATCCGAAGCTTTCACTTAAGATTTCATATTTGAACCAATTTGCAAACATTACAACGAATGTAAATACTGCAAAAATGATTGCGAAGAATCTTCCTTTTCCTATTTTGATTTCTTTTGCACCTTTTTTAGTTTCAGCCATTTCAATACTCCTCCTAAACTTTTTTTATATAAATTAATTATCTTACATTTAAAGCAACATGTCAATAAAATAAGATTATTATTAATATATATTTCTAATAAAAAATAATATGAAAAAAACAAGTTATATTATTAACTTGTTTTAATTTACTTCTATATCACCAGATGTAGTTTTGATAATCAATTCATAATCTGCATGGCGATCATTGTTTTTAACTTTAATATCTCCAGATTTAGCAGATGCATCAACATATGCACCTGTTAATTGATTAATTTCAACATCTCCACTTGTTACCTTAATTGATGAATTTGCTTTTACATCAAACATATCAATTTCAATATCACCAGATGTTGTTTTAAAGTTAATTGAAGAACTTATCTCTTTAATTTCAATATCACCAGATGTAGCTGATCCACTTAATGAATTAACTCTATCAATCTTTATATCTCCACTTGTTACTTTAATTTTGTAATCATTTGAAGTTTCTAAATCAGATTTAATGTCACCGCTTGTTGTTTTGATTTCGAATTTTCCTTCATATGTTTTTGGAACATAAATATCAATTTTTCTATTACCAAAGCAAAATCCGAAACACATTTGTGATGTTTGTTTGTTTACAATTGATATTTCATTATCAGTTTTATTAACATTTATTTTATCTTTTTTATCAGAATAAATTTTAATCTTAATTTCTTCATCATCAGATTCATAAATGTTAATATCTGATGATTTTGTATCAACTAATATTGTTTTAATACCATCAGCTTCATATTTTTCATCGTATACAAGTTCGGCTTTCATTTTTGAAAAATCGAATCCAGATTTTATAAATGCAATCATAAAGCCTACTAAACATAAACAAACAAGTACTAATAAAGTAATTTTTATTGCTTTAATCATATATTATTCCTCCTCATTTTTATCAAGTACAATATGTACTATTTCACAAACAAGCGCATATACAATCCATAATATCCATGTTATATTCCATGCACCTGTAATAAAACTTACTAATAAATAAATTATTACAAATAATACTGCTATAGCATCATCATATTTATGAATTCTTTTTCTTCTTTCTTTTTTCTCTTGCTTACCAGATTTATCAGGTAAAACTGATAACCTATATATAATGTTAACAACTCCTACTCCAGCTATTAGTAAGAAAATACCAACTAGTACTTCATCTGAAATGAATTTAATTGATGAACCAATAATAATCCAAATAACTGATAATATAAATAATCCAACACTTGTTGATATTGCTATTGCAGTTTTTTTCTTTATTTCTTCATCAGTCATTAAACTATATTCTATATTATCATTATTAACATCTTTTTTTCTTCCTGTTAGAAGTTCCTCACTTGTAATATTATATAGCTTACAAATTGGTATTATTTTATCAAAATCAGGTGTACTTTGATCAAGTTCCCATTTTGATACAGTTTGTCTTGTAACATTAAGTTTTTCAGCTACCTCTTCTTGAGATAAGTTTTTCTTTTTTCTTAGTTCAGTTAATCTTTCTCCTAAGGTCATATTTTTCTTCCTTTCATGCCTTAAGTATATAATAAAAATTAGTTGCGCACTACCAAGTTGTATTGGAAATTACGCAACTAAAGCTTACATTTACTCACTTAAACCACAATTATTATAGTATTCTGTATTATAACTATCCTCTACATCATCTTTAGTTATTTCATTTTGATTAGTTTCAATATTGTTTACTGCGTAAGTTCCATCTGAATACCAAATATTAATATTTTCTCCATTTTGTGAAACATATGCACTACCTGTATAATCAGTTCCCATAACATCAGATAATTTAATACATGTGTTATATAAAATATTATTATCATTTATATAAACAATCACATCTTCATTTATTGATTCAACTTTAGAAATAAAATTATTTATTTCTTCATCATTTTTTTCAGTTGTAGATGATGTACTACTTTTTTTATTTTTTCTATTAGAATTATCAAGAGTAACAACAAGAATAGAGATTCCAATATAAAGAATTAGTAAAACAATAATAATTTTACTGTGTTTAATAGCTTCCATTTAATCAACTCCCATTACTATACTTATTATATCATATTTAAGTATTAAAAGAAAAAAATAATGTGTTGGTACACATTATTTTTTAAATATACTTTTCCAAATTGAATTTAATAGTTTAGTTAATAAAAAACTAGATGTTCTATTTTTAACTTTTTGTCCCATCTTATAGGCTTCAGAGTTCTTTTTCTTTCTTTCAGCTTCTTTTTTAGCTTTTTCTTCAGCTTTTATTCTTTCTTTTTCTGCTTTTTCTTCTTCTTTAGCTTTTTTAGCAGCTTCTTTTTCAGCAAGAATAGCTTCAGATTCAGCTTTTTTGTCAGCTTGGATTTGAGTTATCTTTTCATGTGCTGATTCATCATTAGCTTCTTCATCATATTTTCCACAAATAGGACTATTATTTATAATTCTATTTCTAGTTGATGAATCAATAACACCTATTTTACTTTGAGGTGGAAGAATATATACTCTTTCAACAACACTTGGTTCACCTTTTTCATTTTGAAATGACACTAAAGCTTCGCCAGTTCCAAGTTCTAAGATTGTATCATATGTATTAAATTTAGGATTTGTTCTAAATGCATCTGCAGCAGCTTTAACATTTTTTTGATCAGCTGGAGTATATGCTTTTAAGTTATGTTGTACTCTGTTTCCAAGTTGATCAAGTACTGTTGCAGGAATATCAGTTGTATAGTGAGAAATAAAGTATAAACCTATTCCTTTAGATCTAATTAATCTAACAATTTTCTCAACTTGTTTTAGTCTATATGAAGGCATTTCTCTAAATAAGAAATATGATTCATCAAAGAAGAAGACAATTTTAGGTTTTTCTACATCTCCAACTTCTGGCATACTATCATATAGTTTAGTTAGTAAACAAAGCATTACTGCAGCATATAAATCTGGATTTTTATAAAGCTCTACTGCATCTAAGATATTAATAATACCTTTACCACTAGCATCAACAGCCATAAAATCTTTAATATCAAGTTCAGGTTCACCAAAGAAATTATCAATTCCTTGATTTTCTAAAACACTTAAACTTCTTAAAATAACTCCTACACTTTGTGTTGTAATATTACCATATTCAAGTGTATATTTAGATCTATTTTCACCAACATAATTAAGTGCTGATTTTAAATCTTCTAGTTTATCTAAATCTAATCCCTCATCTTCAGCAATTTTAAATGTTATATTTAAAACACCTTCTTGAGCTTCAGACAAACCAAGCATAATTGATAAAACATTTGGTCCTACATCAGAAACTCTAAACCTAATTGGATGACCATTTGTTTTATATACATCCCAAAATCTTACAGGAAATTCTTTAACATCAAAATCTTTAAGATTTAAATTTTTAACTCTTTTTTCAATGTTTTCATTGTATTCTCCTTTTTCAGCAGTTCCAGATAAATCACCTTTAACATCAGCCATGAATACAGGAACTCCTGCATCAGAGAAACTTTCTGCCATTACTTTTGAAGTAATAGTTTTACCAGTACCAGATGCACCAGTAATTAAACCATGTCGATTTGCAAGATTAAGTAGTAAACATGATTCAACCTTTTCATTCTTTCCAATTAAAATACTGTTATCTTTAATCATATCCATACCTCTTTATAATTTAATTATAATATCTTTACTCTAATAAATAAAGAAAAAAGAATAGATGTTATCTATTCTTTTTTTGGAACTTTTAATAAAAAAAGAAAAAGTAGCAATACTAAAACTACTTTTTCTAAATTAATTCTTATTTATAAAATTATAAACGAATGAAGCTACAACAGCTCCGATCATTGGTGCAACAATAAATACCCAAACTTGAGATAATGCTTTACCACCAAGTATTAATGCAGGAGCTAAACTTCTTGCAGGGTTTACTGATGTACCAGTTAAATTGATACCTAGTAAATGAACAAAAGTAAGTGTTAAACCAATTACAATACCAGCTACACTTGATTTTTTACTATCACTTGTAACTCCTAAAATAGTATAAACAAATACAGCTGTTAAAACTATTTCAGTAATGATTGCCCCCCACAATGAAATATTTGTTGCAGATAATGCTCCATATCCGTTTGCACCAAGTGCATTAGTAGATAAGTTTGTAGCTGCTAAAATAGCATATAAAATGCCACTACCAGCTAAAGCACCAAGAACTTGACTAATGATATATCCGATAAGTTCAAATAAATCAATTTCACCTTTTAAGAACATTGCTAGTGAAACTGCAGGGTTAACATGGCATCCTGAAATGTTTCCGATTACATAAGCTGTTGCAATTATTGCAAGTCCAAATGCTAGTGCTGTTGCAACTAAATCTCCACCAGAAAATGCTGCAATACCTGTACCGAATAAAACAAGAATTAAAGTTCCAATAAATTCTGCGATATATTTTCTCATATCCACATACTTCCTTTCTAATTTAATTTTATTATTTATTTTTAAATAAAGCAATAAAAAAAGAAGAATTAACCTATTCTTCTTTTTTGTGCTTTATATATAAATTTGGCAATTAAACTACTAGGTATTATTTTGGATAAAACTCTAGTAAATTTAACACCAAGTCCAGGACATATATAAAATTTATTTAAATGTTTAATAGTATAACTAGCTACTTTGTAACTATCAGCTTTACTTATTTGAAATTCAACATTTGCTGTTTTTTCAAAATTAGTTTTTACCGGCCCAGGACATAAAACGGATATTTTTACATTTGTATTTTTATGTTTTAACTCTTCTTTGATAGATTCACTTAATTTTAATACATAAGCTTTGGTTGAATAATATGTTGCCATTAAAGGTCCTGGTACAAATGTAGCGATTGATGCAACATTTAGTATTTGACCTTTATTAGTTTTTATCATATCTTTTAAATAAAGTTTTGTAAGGGTATGAAGTGCAGTTATATTAGTATTAATCATATTTATATCTTTTTCTAAATCTGTCTTTTCAAAATAACCACAATCACCAAAACCAGCATCATTTATAAGTAAATCAATATCTTTATATGTATCGTATAGTTTAATGCAATTTTTATAATCACTTAAATCCATAGAAACAATTACAATTTTAGAATTAGAAGTGCCTTCCAATTCTTTTTTTACAGTTTCTAATTTTTTAGTATCTCGTGCCACAAGAATTAATTCATCATATTTATCAGAGAGAATCTTTGCAAAATCTTTTCCAATTCCAGATGATGCACCAGTAATAAGTGTTTTCATTATAGTTCTCCACCACAATGCTTACAGTATTTACTATCTTTATCGATTTGTTTACCACAGTGTTTACAATAAACTGTTGAACCAAATAAACCTTCTTTAACTGCTCCAGCAGTTTCTTTAATAGCATCTTTATTTATTCTTGCTTCAGCGTCCTTAATATCTTTAAGTGTATCTTCATTTTCATCTAAAATTCTTTTTTTAGAATTTATTGAAGCACCAGATAAGTTAGTTAACATTTCTTCAATGTCATCTTTAGACATATCTGTTGCTCCTCTTAAAGATTTAACTTGTCTTGCTATAATTTTTGATCTAGCTTTTGGACTAAACATTATCATCATTACATATGTAAAAATAAATATAAATAAAGCTATTCCAACTATAAAAAATATCATAAATCCACCACTCATATTACTCACCTTCTAATCCTTTCTTCACTTATATAAGGTTCATATATATCTTTATATTTTTCTAATGATTCCTTTACATTAATATTATAATCAACAGTTTCAGTTTGATCTATTTCTTCAAAATACTGTCTTACTCTTACTCCACCTAGAGCTTCCATTGTTTTCCATGATGCAGGATTATCTAAATCAGCATCCATAAATACAACATCTATGCCATGTTTATCACATACTTGAAGGCCTAAATATAAATTGATTTTATTATAACCTTTTCCTCTTTCTGATGGCCTAATACCATAACCAATATGTCCACCATATTTGCTTAAAAATTCATTTAAAGTAAGTCTTATATTAATCATTCCGATAATTTTATCATCATTTTCTCTAATTAAAAAATATGTTAATGATGGTACTTTATATTCATCTGGTATTCTAGTTTTATCATGCTCTAGTTTTTTTAGCCATCCTTCATAATTATCTATGTATTTATCTAAACTACCAGAGCCATTAATATTAGAACCACTCTTAATATGTTCACAAATGTATAAATATGCTTCTTGTTTTCTTTTCATTGTTGGTTCTTCTAGGTAAAACTTTTCCATCTTTATATCACCCTACTTACATTATAACATACAAAAACGAACTATTAATATAGTTCGTTTTATTATCAAATCTGGGGCGTTTATTTAGATACTTTTAAACTTTCCACCTTGTTTCACAAGTATAAAATTTTTCTATAAACATTATACTACAAAAATCTATAAATTATCAACTTATATATTTCACCTTAGTATAGATTTTCCAACTTTATAATTATATATACCAAATATTAATATTTCATTTATCACATTTTATATTTATCTAATCTTCCTACTTGCATCTTCATCAACTTTACAATCATATAGTCTTTCAAGTTGCTTTGAAGTAATTTGAATTACAGTACCACAGCATGGTTTAAAATATCTATTACCATATACAAGCCAAATAACATTTTCATTTTTTAAATCATCTTTAGGCATAGTTCCAGGACAAGGTTCACCATCCGTAAAAACAATTTTATTTATTTCTCTTTTCTTAGTAAAAGATCTAACAGCTAAATCCCAGTCTTCTGTCCATGCAGAGTGCCCTCTTGCTCCACTAGGTATTTCAAAATTATCAATGTCATTCACACTTTTAATTTCCTTCATACCCCAAAACTTTTCATTGAAACATCCAACTTTTAATTTTGATTCTTTTAATATTGGCTTTATCATTCTTAAAAATGCTTTAACCAAATCCAAATCAACCGAACCAGAAACATCTATCATAACTTCTGTTTCAGCTTCATCATCAATATCGTTTTCTTCTAATCGATAAGCGTAATTATTTTCTGCTATTGATCTTCTTTGCGACCATATTGTTTCAGTCTTTTCAACTTCTCTTCTTAATAAAAGTCTCCAATCAAATTCTTCAACGCTTTCACCAACTGAACCTAAATTAGTTTTATCAGAGAAATTTGAATCAGTTAACATCTCTTTCTTTAATCTTTCTAAATTTTCCTTAGCTCTTGTTCTTCTTTCCTCATAATTCTTCTCAAACTCTTCTTTCTCGTCAAAACTATGAGATTCTAAATCATCATTTGCTGATATATCATCGCTTTGAGAACTATTAGAATTATCATTAGATTTATCACCATTTTTTCTTTTTTCAAAAGCTTCTTCCCATAAACTATGGTCATCACCGATTTGTTGACCTTCACCATCATTCTTATCGTTTGATGATTCACCATCTTGAGCGTTTGATTGATCTTGTTGAGTTTCGCCATTACTATTTTGACTCTCAGTTTGTTCTTGTGAATCTTCACTTCTATTTTTATCTTGACTGCCTTGATCACTATTACTTTGTTGTTCTTGTTCTTTAGATTTTTTTTCTTCTAAAAGTAATTGATAAAACTCTTCTGCAGAATAATTCAAAGCTTCAGGTCTGTTAACATATCCCTCTTTAATAATAAATCCGTCTCTTTCAAGATTAGCGTTTATTATAGCATCGGTTGCTATATTCCATGTATCCATATCACGTTTTTCACCATTTTTATCTTCAAGTCTAAATGCATGAGCAAATTTAATATGCATTAATTCATGTGCAATAAGAAATAATCTATCTGCCTCGCTTAAACCTGCTAAGTATTCTGGATCAAAGAAAATATTTTTTCCATCAGTTGCCGCAGTATGACATTTTAAATCCGTTCTATAGGAAATATTTGCTGATGCTATCTCACTTGCAAATCTTGGATATCTTAACATCATTAATCGTTTAGTTTCGTAAAGTAATTTTGTCATTGCATCCATAAACAATCACCTAAATTGATACTACACAAAAATGATAAATTTCTGAAGAAATATTTTTTAATGATTCTTTATTTTCTATAGATAATACTATTATTATATTATCTGGTAATGTATAACCAAGAAGTTCTCTATCTTTAATTATTGGAACATATTTATTTTGTTCATCAACTGATAAAGAATCAAAATTAGTAATAACAAAATACCCTATTTCACCATTTTTTGAAACAATATCTACCTTTTCTTTAATTATTGGATTACCCATTTTAGCACCAAACAACCATGAATCATTTATTCTTGAATCCATATGCACAGCATTTCCAAGTTTGTTTAAATCACTATTCTTTACCACAACGCAAGTAGCTTTACTACCTCTTTGTAATTCAATTAACTCTTTATTCATAGTCTCTTACCTGCACTTTCTTCATTAATCATTGTCATTTCTTGAAGTTCTGTTATTCTCATTATTTTTCTTTCATCATTACCTGCCCAACAAATATCATATAATTGTAAATATTCTGGATCACAATATTTTCTAATAAAATCTCTACATTTTCCGACTTGATTTTCATCAGCAAGCAATAATGATGTTACACAAGCAAATCTTTCATTAATGTCTCTTGGTAAATCAGCTTGTGAAAACGAATCTGTAACAACTTCATCAACTGACATTGTAGGTATATTATAAAAATCAAAGAACTCTCTAGCCCATTCCTCGCGAAGTTTAGAATTGATAGATACCTCTAACATGTGCTCTACATCTTTTCCAATAAATTTACCTTTTCTTAAATCTTCTTCAAAAGCATAAAGAGTATTTGAAATTGATGTCCAACCACGGGGGTCATTAGTTCTTCCTTTACAACCATTTTGGTCTAATCTCTTTTCTCCCACTTCAGGTTCCTCATAAAAATAACCCATGTCAGAAATATGTTCACTTTTTCCACTTTGAATATATTTAGATAGTATATATCCAATTACTGATGGATGAATTTTATTTGGTATTGCATATTCATTTATCCATTCACCAACTTTTGGTTGCATATCTAAAATGTGATCAAATCTTTTTTCAAGTGGTTCTGCTAAATCTTCAGCTACGCTTGAATACTTCCTTTGGTTACCCGTTGCAACTATAACAGTATTAGCAGGAAGCTTTAATCCTTTTCCAGCTTCAACTAATCTATTTAAAACTAGAGTATAGACTAATGATTGAACAGCTGGTTTAACGTTTAATAATTCATCTAGCATTATAACTATCTTTTCATTGCTGTTTTTAGATCTTTCATATATTTCGTCAGCTAAATCATAAAGGTTTTGGACATTCTCGCTAATTAATCTTCTTTCCTCATTAGTTGCACAAGCAAGTAAAGCTTGCTTAGCAAAATCAGGTGGAATATTTTGCCCAGTTTGAAGATTCATGGAACCCACAACTTTTTCTGGAAACATATTATTCGTTAATTTTATATATATTAAATTTGGATATAAAGCTTTAATCCTTTCAGTTTTACCAATACCACTTGGGCCTCTAAGTAATACTGATTGTCCTGCTTCTATCCATGAATGAATAATCTCTGTATCAGTCATTCTTCGTCTATCTTGAGGACTAGTAGTATCAGGATTTAATCTTTGTAATCTTGATTTCCTTTCTTCTGATTCTTGATTCCATTCTGTGTCTGCTTGTACATAAGATGACAACTCGTCTTCATCTAACAACATACGAGGTGCAGTTGCTCTACATATTTCTTTTGAAAAATATCCGTCCATAAATTTCTTTATATCAGTTTTATCGAAGTCTCCATCATACTCCGTATCATTTTGGAATTGAACTCCAGAAAAAAGGATCTTTTTTGATAGTGCTACATTTGCTTTTTCGTCTACTAACCATTTTATTGGTTCAACAGAAATCCAATATGGTTTACCGTCTTCTATTACTCTACCATCAGATAGTGTTTCACCATTTCCATTAAAACCGGCAACAACTCGAATATATTTTTTACCTTTGTATGCAAACTCTTCATATTCTACTGGTTCAAAATTAGTATCATATTCATCATAGTTAACTGAATCTGTAGTATATACTTTTCCCGTTCTTACTAGATCTATTTCAAATGGAACATCCTCGTTATAACACTTTTCTAATTTCTTTGAAAGGGTTTCATCAACGATTGTTTGCGGATATTCTCCATATTCAACTTCCTTAATATCAAACTTGCCTCTCACTTCGTTCGAGGCGATTAATTTGATTGATGAGTAAGGTAAAGCTGGACGAGCCCCATCATCACGAATGCTGACACTGTAGTCGTCATCAAAACCACTGTCACTAACAACGCGCACGCCTGAACTATATCCCGGATAAGAAGTTTTTGTCCACCACCATCCTGTTCTTTCCTTTTTATCTTCAGTTTCTTCTCCAACGTTAGTGTAAGTATCATTAGAATATGCGTTCCCTAAAAGAATAGAAAAGTCCGTAACAGCACATTTAGTTCCATATTTTTTAATTATATCTAATTGCTCATCTCCAAAGATTTGCTCATATGTTAATAAAGTCATATTATCCATTTATAATCACCATATATATCATAACATAAATTCCTATTCTTTAACATATTTTTGGACAAATTTAAAGCTTTTATCATCTTCAAAGGGGAAAACCTCATCTTTTAATCTTTTACTTTCAGCAGTCCACTCTATATGATTATAGAAGGCATTTTTTCTTTGATAGACATATTCATCATCTACAAGTCCATTATTATATATTTTATATAAAGTCTTAAGATGTTTTTTCATTCGTTGTTTTGAAGAATGCCTTAATTTTACTATTATTTTACCATTACTATTTATAATATGCCTGTATCCCAAAAAATCAATACCATTTTTAGTCATCCCTATCTGAGTTTTATCGTTTAATTCTAGGTCTAATATATTGTTACAATATTCTTCTATTTTTTTCTTACACAATGACAAATATTCTTTATCTTTATGTATTAAAATCATATCATCCATATATCTCACATAATGTTTTATTTTTAATTGTTCTTTAATAAAATGATCAACTCCATTTAGGTATAAAAGTGCAAACCATTGACTTGTTTGGTTACCTAAAGGAAGCCCTTTAGTTGCATTATCAGGTTGTTCTTTAATGAGTTTTTTCATAATCCACATTTCATCATCGGAAAAGTCAATCTTTTGTAGCATACTTATCAAAATATCATGGTTTATACTTGGAAAATATTTACAAATATCACACTTTAAGAAATATATATTATTATCTTTACTCTTCATATACTCATTTCTTAAAAATATATGTAATCGATTAATTGCAAAAGTAGTCCCTTTATTTTTTCTACATGCACAATTATCATATATTAACTTCACTTCAATCTTGTCTCTTAAAACAATGTCACAAAAGCATCTAACCATTACCCTATCTTTAAAGGGTAGGGCTTCAATCAATCTCTCTTTTGGTTCGTAGATATAGAACTTTTTATACTTACCAAGTTTATAAGTTTTATTTATTAATTCCTTGCTTAAATTGCTTATATTAACGGAAAGATTTGATTCAAATCTTATAACCTCCCCTTTATGTTGCTTTGAATTTCTACAATGTTTATATGCACTATATAGATTTTCAAATGAAAATATTTCACTCAAATTCATAATATTTACCTCCAAATAAAATGAACACCCCTTATAACGCGCAAAGAGTTAAAACCCGTTGGTTGTGTGAGTGTTCTTTTATTTTTCTATCGCACTAAGATTTAATCTGTTAGCGATTGGAAAAGAAGAAAATTCCTTCACCTTACAATACTGATATATTTTACTTAAAATATATTTCTCTGATCTGTTTTTTGAATTATAACTAATTCCTTCAAAAGTGAATCTGGACGAGCCCCATTATTACGATTGTTGACATTGTTGTTGTTATCATTACCATTGTTATTAACAACGCGCACGCGAGTCAAGAGAGTGGCTCTAAAAAACGCAACGACACAAATACAAATTTTCTCCTTAATTAAAGGCCTTTCAACCTAAAATCCTAATTTTTATTTTTCCATCTCTCATCATCACTTTTCTTCCAACTCGTGATTAGATTAATGGCTTCAGCAAGTTGCATTGAAATTTGTTTATATTGCCTTGTTAAAATACAACCTGATGATTCTGCAACCATAGAAACATAACCCAATAATTTCAGTTTAACAATAGCTTCTCTTTGATAACTCTCTCTTTTTTCTTTATTTAAAGCAGAATCAATTCTAATAAAATTTGCCTTTAATAAATATTCTATCGTATCTAAGCAATAATTCTGCATTCTATTAACAAAAACTCCTCGAAATTTCTTAGGAGATTTTTCGGTTATAGTAATTACATAAGCACATAATTTCTTCACTACGGTAATTACAACTAGATCATTTGCATTAAATGGGAGTTTATCTATTATTTTTATTTCGTTATCTTCCACCTCAGCTTTTTCTTTTTCCTTTTTGGAATTAAATTTTCTACCTTCAGCTATTGCAATTACTTTTTTTGTTTCAATAATATCTTCTACATTATTTGCACTCTTAGTAGTTATTTCTATCTCTTTTGGGATTTTTAAATTATTATTCCTACTTACTTGTAACACAGTATTCCTCCAATCCAAAACAAACACAAGATACAATTGCTTTATATAATATATTATATACTATAATTGTCAGATTTTGTCTTATAGAATTCTTCTGCAGCTTCTTCCATTTCTTTATTAATAGAATTAATAGCTTTATTTATTTCAGATCTATTAATAATTTTAGGAGGATTAAATATAACACTATGTTCTTTATCTTTGATAAATCCTTTTTGATATAAATCGTCAGATAATTGTTTATAGAATCTAGAAGTAGTGTAGTCTTGACTATTAGCATGTTTACAAAGATAAGTAACTAATTCTAAATGTTCTTTATCTTTTGTATGGATATATGTTTTTAATAATTCTTCTGAGCCTTCATAATTTTTTATTTTTCTTTCGTATCTTTGATTCATATCAGCTAGTTCATCATTTTTCTTAATTAACTCATTATTTCGTTTATTTAAATATTCTACATTACCTTTTACTTTATTAATATTTTGATATATTTCTTTTAGTCTTAAAAATACTTCTTCCATTCTTTGAACTTCATCATTTAATTCAATAAATCTAACTATTTGCTTTTCTGTTAATTTATAATTATTAAATTCATCTGGTTCAATTTCATAGAATATCTCATCTAATTCTTTAGATGTTTTATCAATTTTATCAACTAACTCATCTGATTCTTTAATACTTTTTTTATTCACTTCTAATTGATTCATTATTTCATTATAGTTTGCCATATCTTTAACGTGTATATTAAATGCTCGACCTTTTTGTTTTTCTTTTAATTCAGCTTTGTGTTCATCATTTAATCCATAAACCTCATTATAAGCATTAATACATTTTTCTCTCATATAGTCTTGTAATTTTTCAAGTTTTTCTTTTGTAAAGACTGCAGACTTACCCACTTGAATATTCATTCCTCTAGTATTGTTATATTTAATTGGAACTCCTACAACATGCATATGAGGTGATCCTTCATCTAAATGTACAACAGCAGAGCATATTTTAAAGTCTGGAACTTTATGTTCTAAATCCTTTAATTGTTGATTAAATACATTGACCATTTTCTGTTTATAATCTAGATTCTTTGTATCCCAAAAATCTTTATTTCCAAGTTCAATTATAATTTCACAAGCTAAATCTTTTTGTTCATCATCTGATACATGTTTAAAATAATCATTAATCATTCTACTAGCTCTTGATTGTTTTGAGTTATATTCTATTCTAGATTCTTCAAACATATCTAGATATAATTCTTTAACATCCGATACAACATCATTAGTTCCTCTAAGTCCATAAATATATTCTGTATCTCCATCATATTTTCTAAAATCATGATTACTTACTTTTGATAATTGTTGAGAATTTTGAATAGCATTATTTGCAAAAGAAGTAGTGCCACTTAAATTATTTTTACTTTTTGCTTTTGCTTTTCTAGACTTATTTCCGTCATTACCAAGATGAAATGAATAGGCTAAAGTTTCCATATATTATCTCCTTTTAAAAGAATAGTATGAGCTCCCAGATTGGGATGCCAAACTATTTAACCCTCTAAGAAGATTGTACGCGAGCATACAATCATCTGCGGGCTATACTTCGTATAGTTCATCATTACTAACGGTTACTATCTTGGAAGTTAGATCTCCTTCAACAACCTTAACATACGATTCAAACATTTCTTCCATACTTGGTAGGTGTGCAATATACTTATAAAAGTCATCTTCGCATGGACATTTATCAATCGATATAACTCCAATATTAACTTCCTTATCTTGTATATCTCCTTCAAGTGGGAATATCCTAACTATTTCATTTTCCTTAGGTTTATCTTCTACATAGAAAGCACCAGGAGGATTAATTAGTTTTCCGACATTGAAAGTGATGTGATATTTCTTTTTAAGTTTTAATATATAGTTTTCCATTTCATCTTTAGAAAGAGTATTTGAAAATCTTATCTTCTTAATTCCATCAACTGTTTTGAAATTTTTAAACCAATCAATATATCCCTGAGAGAATATTTTATTAAAGTCATTATAGAATGTACTTCTGAAATTAATCTTATCAACTTCATATCCTTTTCCAATGGTGTATCTTAATTCTATATCATCAACATAAGTCATTATTAATTTAAATTTTGTTTCTCTAGATAAGTCATTCCATTCTTTAGCAACTCCAACATATAAATTTGCAAACTTAATTGTATTTAAGAATTTTAGATCTCGTTTATATAAAATACTTTCCATGTTAAAACCTAAATCATTTGATTGTTCATTTTCAAGAAGTTGTCTTTTAAGTTCATTTATACCAGCTTCAATAATTTTAGATTCTTTATCATATTCTTCAAGAGTAAAAGATTCGTTTATATATGCTTGTTTGATTCTTTCTTTTTTCTTTTCCATATCCTTTATATCTTTAAATAATTTTTCTTTTGGATTATCTACTTTATTTTTTAAGATAGGTAAGAAATAATCATTAACTAAAGAATCATATTCAAATATTCCATTTAATAAATCAATTACGGATTTTTCTATATCTATTTCTCTGATGTTATCTCTACATTTATCACATCTATAATAGTAATACCATTTATCAGCTTTTATTTTATGTGAAGCTCCACCGGCTAGTATTCTTCCACATTTAGGGCATTTAATCTTTTGTAAAAATATATAAAAATTATTTCTCAAATAATTCTTTTGATTTTTCATTTTTTGTACTTGGCAGTTTTCCCACACATCTTTACTTACTAATGGTTCAACAACATCAAAATAAAATTCTGGATTTTTACTTTTTGCTTTTGATATAAAATCTCCTTTATAAATAGGGTTAGTAATTATATTTAATATTCTTGTATCATTCCAATTAACTTTACCAGCTACTTGTTCCTCATTAAAGATATTAGCTATTTTTGTATATGAACAACCTTCTAAATATAACTCAAATACTCGTTTAGCGTGATACATTGTTAATTCATCTGGTACAAACTTTTTATTTTCTCGTTTATATCCAAATGGAGCTTTTCCTGGTAAGTGTCCTTCTTTATAAGCACCAACTAATCCGAACTTAGTTCTCTCACTTGTTCTTTCTATTTCATTTTGACTCATGTTCATAAGTAGTCTAGATAAAAATTTTCCATTAGCATTAGTAGTATTAATATCATCATTAGCACAATCTATATATGCTTCATTTTCCTCTAGAAATTTCATTATTTCTTCCCAGTCATAAACACTACGAGAAACTCTATCAAGTTTAAGAGCTACTAAGACATTAACTTTTTTCATTTTAATATCATCAAGTAATCTTTCAAAATCAGGTCTATGATTTCCAGTTTTAGCACTTATACCACGATCTTCATAGTAATCATATATTTCATATCCTTTAAACTTACATAATGCTTCAAGTCTTTCTCTTTGCTCAGGAAGACTAAATCCTTCACGTGCTTGATCTTCAGTTGATACTCTCATATAGATTCCAGCAACTTTTCCATTTTCATTCATTTTCAATCATCCCCTTTAAACCTTGTTCTAGCATTAAGTTAATTAATTGACTCATTGTTATATTTTTCTGTTTTATTATTTTTTCTAGATGATTTCTTTTCTTCTTGTTTAGACTTAACTTCATTGTATTCCTCCTTTTTATTTACATAATCACTTTCACATTTAAGGATTCTTTTATCACATTCGTTAATAATTATCTTGTGTTCTTCTTCTGTTAATAAACTTTTTTCTTTATATAATCTGTCTATAATATTTTTTATATGTTTTAGATATAAAATCTCATTTATTGTTTCATCTAATCTAATCTTATTCATTTAATATTTCCTTTCGATTTACAAAAAAAGAGGAGACAGCAGTACTTAAAAGTCTATGTACTACTGACTCCTCTAAATAATCGATATTATAAATAAATATTTTTTGTTTGTTTTTAATCATAGATGTACCTCCATTTCTAGAGTTACCTCTTTCATTGGTTATTTATAATATCACTTTTATTTTAAAAGTCAATAGTTTAGGCATTTAGATAGGATTCTATTTCGTTTATCCTAATCTTCTTTTCTAAATTTTCTACATAAACTTCATTAGTATAATTAAAGTATAAGAACGTAATATCTTTAAATATAATCCTATGAGGCTCAATATAACTTATATTAGTCCTATCAATATTCCTTATACTTCCATTAATATACTTGGGCTTATATCCAGTAAAATCACCAATGAATTCAAACCTTTTTTTAGCTCCTTCATCAATCTCTAACTTTTTTTCAATTATGTTTATCATTTTAACCATCTCCTTTTCTTAAACACAAAAAAAGTTTTTCTTTCGAAAAACTTTATACATGTATCTACAGTCGAACCAAAATAGCTTAGTTCGACGAGATTTCAAAATGGGGCGGGATGTGGGAATCGAACCCACGCATACTAGAGCCACAATCTAGCGTGTTAACCACTTCACCAATACCGCCATTTCTTGACTTAAATAGAATATCAAAAATACAAAGAAAAATCAAGTAGTTAAGCCTACTTGACTATCTTTTATAATTATCCTTTAAAGTTTTTGTTTATAATAGAAAAAGTGCAACTATCAACAACTTTTCCACTTTTCTTACTTACTTTTCTTTCAGGTAAAGTTGCATCCATATTAAATCCTACTTTTTTTAATAGATTTATGCTTGCAATATTATCACTATCTGCATTTGCAACAATTATTCTTACACCAACATCATTTAAAAGAAAATCAACCACTTTTGTTAATGCTTCAGTCATAAGTCCTTGTCTAAAATATTTACTTGATAATGAATAACCAATTTCAACTAATTGATGTTGTTCAGCAAATATATTTACACCAATATTACCGATTACTTCATGATTACTTTTAAGTTCTATTACCCATTTATATGAATGAAGAGGAAACATATTATATCTTTCTAGCATTTCATAAATAATTTTTTTAGTATCTTCAATTGTGTTAATTTTATAGTACCAATCATGTTCATGAGTTTTTGCATCTATTCCCCAATTTTCGTGAAAACTTTCTATATCTTTTTCTTCAAATTTTCTTAGTATTAATCTTTCAGTTTCTAATCTAACTGTACCTAAATGATTCATATAAAACCCCTACTTTTCTAATATATTTTGAATAGCCTTTTTTAAAGCTAGTTTACCATAATCATATGTGACAGATCCCTGCTGATAAGCTATATATGGACTTCTTAGTGGTCCATCACAAGATATTTCAATTGATGAACCTTGAGTAAATGAACCTGATGCCATAATAATCTTATCATCATAACCAGGCATATCTGATGGATATGGAAGTGCATTTGAATCAATTGCACTACCCATTTGAATACCTTGAGTATATTTAATTAGTTTTTCTTCATCATTAAATATTATTGTTTGAACAATATCTACTCTATTACCATTATATTTAGGATTAACATCATAACCTAAATCCTCTAGTACTTTTGATGTTAATACAGCAGTTTTTAAACTTGATGCAACAACCGATGGAGCTAAGTATATTCCTTGTAATATAGATTTATTTATTCCAAGTGTTGGACCAACTTCTACTCCTTCACCAGGTAAAGTTAATCTTTCACCACATAGTTTTATTAATTCATCTTTACCTACAATATAAGCTCCATTTGGTGCAATAAATCCTCCAGGATTTTTTATTAGGGAACCTACCATAATATCAGCACCAACCTCAGTTGGAGTTTTTTCTTCAACAAATTCACAGTAGCAATTATCAACCATAATTATTACATCTTTATCAATTGATTTAATTAAGTTAATAACTTTTTCTAGTTTTTCTATTGATAAACTATCTCTTGTTGAATAACCTCTACTTCTTTGAATTTCAACTACTTTTACTTTATTATTTTTAATATATTCTTCTATTTTTTTATAATCAAAATCATTATCAATTAAATCGATTTCATCGTATTTAATTCCAAATGATTTTAAACTGCTAGGATTATCTTTTATACCTATTACTTCATGAAGTGTATCATATGGAGTTCCTGATATGGATAAAAGTAAATCATTAGGTCTAAGAAGTGCAAAGAAGCATACATTTAAGGCATGAGAACCAGAAATAAACTGATTTCTAACTAATGCTTTTTCTCCACCAAATATTTCGGCAAATACTGTTTCAATGACTTCTCTACCTAAGTCACCATATCCATAACCTGTAGTTGAATTAAAACATGATTCACTTACATTATTATTGTGAAAAGCATTTAGTACTTTTTCACTAAATTTATATGATCTATCATCTATATCATTAAAAATATCTTTTATTTCTAGTTCAGCATTTTTTATTAAATTATTAACTTCCATATGCTCCACCATCTACTATAATAACTTCTCCATTAATATAGGATGCTTCGGAAGAACATAAGAAGTATACTACTTTAGCAATTTCTTCAGGTTTAGCAAATCTACCAAGAAGAATTTTATCTTCTTCTTCTTTCATAAAATCTTTATCAAGTTCACTATTCATTTCTGTTTCAACCCAACCAGGTGCAACAGAATTTACTCTAACATTTGGTGCATATACATTAGCAAGATTTTTAGTTAGTGATATAACACCTGCTTTTGATGCATCATAATCTATACTTTCTGGATATAAAGTATCTATTCCATTAGTAGAAGATATATTTACAATCGCAGCATTAGATGCATTAATTAAATAATTATATGCAAATTTACTTGTTAAAAATGGTCCAACTAAGTTAGTAGATAATGTTTTCATAAAATCATCTTTAGTTTTATCTAAAAATGGTTTATCTATTGCTATACCCGCATTATTAACTAAACAGTCAATAGTTCCAAATTTATTTACTGCTTCATCTATTAATCTTTTTGCATCATCTTCATTTGATACATCAGCTTTTACAAGTAATATATCAGCATTATATTTTTCTTCTAAATCTTTTTTTAGTTTACTTGCTCTTTCATCATTACTTACATAATTAATTACAACATTATAACCTTCTTTAGCAAATCTTGTTGAAATAGCTTCACCTATTCCTCTTGACCCACCAGTTACAATAACAGTTCTTTTATCCATAATAATCACCTACGAATACTTTAACATATTATATACTTAAATAAAATAAAAAATTAGGTGTTAAAACCTAATTTTTATTTTCATTCGCATAAATAACTTTTTCTACGACATTTCTTACACTATCCATTGTAAATGGTTTTGGTAAAACATCTACAATGCCATAAGTAAATGCTCTATCTATTCTTTCTTTTTCAACATCACCAGTAATTATACATACAGGGATTTTATCAAATAATTCATTTGCTTGGAAATAATCTAAAACAGCAAATCCATCAACTTCTGGCATATTTAAATCTAGTAAAAGAGCAACAATGCTATTTGCATCATTTACTTTTATATAATCTATTGCTTGTTGTCCATTAGATGCAACAAGTACTTTATATTTGCCATCAAATGATTTTTCAACAATACTACTAATAATAGGAGAATCATCAGCAACGATAATTTTCTTTTCAGTATCAGTAGTTTGTGCTGGTACAGTTGTAGCTTGAGTACTAGCTTGTGGGGCTACTTCTTTTTTCTCAGTTTGTAAATATTCAAATGCTACTTTAGCATATTTATTATAGATATTAACAAAGTCATTAAATCTTTCATTTACTTTATTAATATCATTCGCTTTACTAGCCATTTCATGTTCAAATGCTATATTTGCTAGATCAGTAAAACCTAAATATTTTGCATCACTTTTTAATGAATGAACTAATATAGCATATTCTGGCATGTTACCTTCTTGTCTATATTTAGCAATATTTACAAGCCTAGTTTTATTTTCTTCAATAAATTGTTCTAGAGTTTCATCATAAAATGATAAGTCACCTAATAGTTCTAAAGCGCTATCTAAGTTTACTCCATTATTTTTTAAAAATTCAGTATCTCTCACACTATTCACCTACTATTACTATAAAAAGTATAACATATCATATTTAAATTTTGTTAATTTAAATATGTATTTAACACTCTTTCTAACTCTTTTTTGTCAATTGGTTTGGAAATATAATCATTAAATCCTTCATTT
Source organism: Bacilli bacterium (assembly GCA_017548925.1). Taxonomy (GTDB): domain Bacteria; phylum Bacillota_I; class Bacilli_A; order RF39; family UBA660; genus RUG13160. Next base: position 292,695 of record JAFYYX010000001.1, on the reverse strand, counting down.
AAATATTTTTCTTTCATTCCTGAAATTGCATTAGCAGTAAGTGCAATAACCGGAACATTAAAATTGTCTATTTCTTTTAATTTTTTGAATGTTTCCGTACCACTCATTTGTGGCATCATATCATCCATTAATATTAAATTATAGATAGTTCCAGACTTTATTTTTTCAATACATTCAAAACCACTTTCAACTAAATCAGCTTTGATATGATATAAATCAAGAAGTTTTGATGCAACTTTTAGGTTTATTTTGTTATCATCAACAACAAGTACTCTTGCAAAGTCAAATGTAGTTCTATTTTCTTTTTCAACTACTTCGTGTTGTTTTACTTTATTAACTATTTTTTGATCTATTACAACAGCAAAGATGGAACCTACACCATATCTTGAATCAGCAATTATTTTACCACCCATTAAATCAACTAGCTTTTTAGTAATTGCAAGTCCAAGTCCTGTACCTTCGATTGTAATATTGTTTTCTTTATCAAATCTTTCAAATTTATTAAATAATTTATCAATGTTTTCTGTTTTTATACCAATACCAGTATCTTTAACCATTATGATTAATCTACAAACGTCATCCTGTTTAACACATCTAACAGAATAATCAACATAACCATCTTTAGTATATTTAACAGCATTTGTTAATAAGTTAAGTGTTATTTGTTTAACTCTTGTGTAATCACCATCTAAATAATCTGGTAAATCTGGAGCTATATGTTCTTTAAACATTACAGGTTTAGAACCTATTCTTGATTTAGCAAGTTTTCCAACTTCATCAAATATTTTAGCTGGCTCATACTCTACATTAACTATCTCAAGTTTATTTGCTTCTATTTTAGAAATATCAAGTATACCATTAACAATTTCTAGCAAGTTTTTTGATGCAGCCATAATATCTTTAGCTTCATCTTTAATCGTATTAATATTATCTTCTTCAAGTATTAACTGACTAAAACCATCTATTGCATTAAGCGGAGTTCTAATTTCATGAGACATACTAGATAAGAACTCAGTTTTAGCATCATTTGCTTTATCGGCCCTATCTCTTGCAATATTTAATTCCTGAATTAATTTAACATCAGGATTTTCAATTGTAAAATACATTATAAATGTTACGATAGTATCTGCAGCCGTCATTAATAATAATTCAGGATATGATTTTTGAATAATACCAACGATTGTACCAAGTACAACTAAAATTATAATTGGTAATAATTTCTTTTTAATAATTCTTTTAAAGTTTAATATAATACATATTACCCACATAACAATTATTAATGAATAAACATAGTACATAAAATCTACTGAAATACCATATGAATATATTGCACCATCACTATTATGATATTTCATTGGCAGTATACATGCTATAAAGATTGCTACACCAACAAAAGCTAAAAACATTTTCATCATTTTATGTCTTTTTTCTTTTTGCATAGAGTTTGTTCTAACAACAAAGAATAAATATATTGTAAATAATGATACGTACACTAAATAGTATACTAACAATAATCTTGTTGAAATAGCAGCAAGTATAGGCATAGTTTTAGCATGAGAGACAGTATAAAAACAGCTTAAATCTATAAGTAAGCCTATTTCATTTGCAAGCATTATTCCTTTAAAGATTTTAGTTTCGGTAGTAACTATTCTTTTTGAGGAATAATACAAGATTAATAATATAGTCATATAAATTAGACTTGATATTTGTAGCCATACTATATTCACTAGCAACCATCCCTTATTTTTATTAAATTATACCATATATTAACACTAAAACAAATTAAAAAAGTTAGATTCTTCATCTAACTTTTTATCTTCTTTTAAATGGTGTTCTTTTTCTTGTTGGTTGAGATTCCATTGATTGAATATAATCATTTTTCATTTTCTCAATATCATTTTTTAAACTAGGTTTTCTTGGAATTTCATTTGTTATTACATAATCAGCCGGAATTGCATAACTTTCTATCAAGTTTTGTTCTAAGAATTTATTAATTCTTTCATTTAATGTTTGATCATGTAATAATGATTCATCTAAAACAATATATGCTATTGGTTTGGTAATTCGTTTTTCATCGGGAATCATTATAACTTCGCACTGATTAATGCCTGGAAACATAGATAGTGCTTGTTTGATTTTGTCTGGGAATACCTTGGTTGGAAGTCCATTTGCATCTTTTGTAAGTTCTATTCTTCTTAAACGACCATCTAAATATAAAATACCTTGTTCATCATAATGTCCGATATCTCTAGTTTTATACCATATAATACCATTATCATCTTTAATTAAACCCTTTTCGGTAGCATCTTTATCTCCATAGTATTCTTTCATTAAACATGGTGAATATAGATATATTTCTCCTTTTTCATTTGGTCCTAATATTTCACCTGTTTTTAAATCTACTATTTTAAATTTATTACCTGTTAATGGTTTTCCAACACTTTCTGCGGGCATTCCATTAATGTACGAATAACCAAAACATCCACATGCTTCAGTTGCACCATAACCTTGTCCAATTTCTATATAGGAGTTATTTTGTTGTAATATTTTTTCAGCCATAAATTTAAGTTTTGGGGTTCTAAAATCTCCACCGGTTGTGATAGATTTTAAACAAGAACAATCAGAGTGTCTCATACCTTTATCCTTAATCATATCTTCTATATAAGCAGGAATTGTGTTCCAGTGATTAAATCTATATTGTTTTATTCTTTTACTTACTTTTTTTGATGAGAATAATGGGTCTAAATCTAATGTAACACCTAAGCATAGTGGTTCATGTACACTATTTGATAATGAATATATTATCCATATTGGTAGTGTTGAAAATATTGAATCATTAGGTGCAAAAGTGTCACACGTCATTCCCATTTGTAAACACATTGCATTTAAATTATCATTTGTTAAAACTGGTCTTTTAGGTTTTCCTGTACTACCAGATGTAGATGTGATTACGGCTGCAGCATTTCGATCATATATAGGTTCAATATTTAATCTAGATTCTTTAGAAATATTTGCAAACTGTTTCCAAGAAATTGTTTTTTTATCTTTTAAGCATGCACCAGCCATTTTTCTTATAGCATATACTATCTTAAATTTAACTATATCACCATAAAAACCTACAGGGATTGATTCATCTAGGGATGCTGTAATTACTTTCTTAATTCCGGCTTCGTTACAAAAATTTGCAACATCATTATCATAAAAAATATCATTTATAAGAATTAGATTTGCTTTAGCATCTAAAAGTTCTTCACGAATAGAAGGCTTTTCATGAGTTGCATTAACCATATATACAGTTGCACCAAGATTAATGATTGCGTACATACTTATAATAGCTTCAGGGGTTGTAAGCATTGCCATACATACATTATCTCCAGGTTTAACACCCATTTCAGCATAACCTTTGGTCATTGTATCTATTTGTTCTAAAAGTTCATTGTACGTAAATTTTCTACCGAGGTAGTTTATTGCATACATGTTACCATAATCCACACAACATTCCCTTAAAAACTGATAAGCATTCATGTGTGGAATTAATTTCTCAATATCGCTAGGGTTCTCAAGTTTAAGAACCTTTTCTTTAAGCTTTGTTAACTCATATTTTTTCAAGATTATTCCCCCTTAAAATCATGCTTATTATACATAAAAAAAGCAAAAATATCAAGTTTACTGATGTTTTTGCTATTTTATATTTTTGTCGAAAAGTGCTTTTTTCAAGTAATTATCATTTAATGATATTATTATTTTCTATTTTTTTGTTTAGCTATTTCATTAGCAAATTCAATTGCTAATAAACCTATTTTAGATTTTTCATCAAGCTTGTCACTATTTCCAAGACTTCTTTGATCCCATTTAGCAGCATCTAAATTATCTGCACTATATAGGAATTGAAAAATTTCTTTTTCTCTAAAGTTTGCTAATGCAAAAATTGCAGAACATTCCATTTCAACACATATACAACCCTGGTTTTTTCTTTTTAAAACTTTATCTCTAGTTTCTCTATATGGAGCATCAGTTGTCCAAGTTTTACCTACTGTATATGAATAATTATGTTCATCTAACAACTTTATAAATTCTTCTTTATATTTTTGATTAACGCTTATTTCATCGGTTGGCTTTGCATAATGATAACTTGTTCCTTCATCTCTAATTGCAGATGATGGAATAATAATTGATAAATCTGATATATTGCTATCTAAAACTCCACAAGTTCCATATATAACTAATTTTTCTAAACCCATTGCAAATACTTCTTCAAGTGCAACAACACATGCTGATGCACCAACTGGTGAATTAAATAAAGCCATATCTATTCCATTATAATTTATTTTATATATAGGAAAATAGCCATTAGCGTTTGATATTCTTGCAATTACTTCACCTTTAAATACTTCATCTAATTTTTCTAAAAGCTTACTTGAAAAACATGATACTCCAATTTTAGGAAAATTAGGAATAACATTTATGACTTCTTCTGGATCAAATGTTGATGTTTTGCATTTATCAAAATCTTCTAATATCATTATAATCACCTCCGGTATAAATATTAATCTTCTTTTATTTCTATTCTATCAAATAAATGTTCTGGTTCATTTAATACAGTTCCATCTTTTAATAAACCAAATATTTTTGCAGATTCAAATTCTTTATCGTCTGTATTAAGTTGTCTAAAGATTTTTTCTGCTGTTTCTGGAATAAATGCTTGTAAATATACAGAACAAATTCTAATCGTTTCAAGCAAATTATATAAAACAGTTCTTAATCTATCTTGTTTTGTTTCATCTTTTGCTAAAATCCATGGAGTTGTGTCATCAATATATTTATTTGCTTTTTTAAGAACATCAAATATTTCTTGCAAAGCTTCTCCTACTTTTAGTTCATCAACTTTTGCTGGAACAGCTTCAAATAATCTTTCAGTGGAAGCAATCAAATCATTATCAATTTCCTCGTTTACTCTTGGATTATTAACCATTCCTTCAAAATATTTTTTTGTCATACTGATAGTTCTATTAACCAAGTTTCCTAGGTTATTAACTAAATCAGCATTAGTTCTATTAATTAGTGCTTCTTCACTAAATACTCCATCACTACCAAATGGTACTTCCCTTAAGGCATAATATCTGATTGGATCGACTCCATAAGATTCAATATATTCTCTTGGGTCTTTATAATTTCCTAAACTTTTAGAAATCTTTCCACCATTAATAACTAGCCATCCATGACCAAATACTTTCTTAGGAAGTTCTATTCCAAGAGCCATTAACATGATTGGCCAAATAATAACGTGAAATCTAACTATTTCTTTACCAACTACATGTACATCTGCAGGCCAGTATTTATTAAATAACGTTTCATCATCTGATTTGTAACCTAGCGCTGAGATATAGTTTGATAAAGCATCAAGCCATACATAAACAACATGTTTATCATCAAACGTTACGGGAATACCCCAGTCAAAACTTGTTCTAGAAACGCATAAATCTTCAAGACCTGGTTTAATAAAGTTGTTAATCATTTCATTTTTTCTTGAAAGTGGTTCAATAAAGTCAGGATGTTCATCATAGTACTTAATTAATCTATCAGCGTAGTTAGATAGTTTTAAGAAATATGCTTCTTCTGATACTTCGTTTACTTCTCTACCACAATCAGGACATTTACCATCAACAAGTTGTGATTCAGTCCAAAAGGATTCACAAGGTGTGCAGTATAAGCCTTTATATTCTCCTTTATAAATATCTCCTTGATCATATAGTTGTTTAAATATTTTTTGTACACATTCAACATGTTCTTCATCAGTGGTTCTAATAAACTTATCATATGATATACCAAGAGATTTCCATAAATCTTTTGCATTAGCAACTATTTCATCAACATATTCCTTTGGTGTTACACCTGCTTCTTCGGCTTTCTTTTGAATTTTTTGACCATGTTCATCTGTACCAGTTAAGTAAAACACATCATAACCAGCTAATCTTTTAAATCTTGCAATAGCATCACATACTATTGTTGTATAACAGTGACCAATATGAAAGTTTGCACTTGGATAATATATTGGTGTTGTTATATAAAACTTTTTGTTTTCCATAATTATTCCTCCTTATAAAATAAAAAAATTCATAAACTAAAGGACGAAAATATATTCCGCGGTACCACCTTAATTTATGAATTTAATTCATACACTTATATTCTTAACGCGAATAAACGATTAAGCTCCAGAGCCATTTTTGAAACTATCTAATTGTGAACTTTCACCTAACTTCACTCTCTTAGAATTAGATTTATATGTTTCTCTCTTTCCTTCATTGCTTAAATTTACATAGATTTTAGCATAAGAAGGTAATAAATTCAAGTAATTATGTTTTACAAATATAAAAAAATATAATATTATTTCAATGATTTCAAAATATATTAGAATAGAATTTTAACATAAAAAATATGATTGCCATCTAGCAATCATATTTTTATATATTTAAAACTAATAACTATTAAAGTTATAGCAGTAAATACTAATGGCAGGGGATACAAGAATCGAACTCGTAACAGTGGTTTTGGAGACCATTATTATACCATTTAACTAATCCCCTATTTGTGCAATACTATTCAAATAATATTACACATATTTAATTATTTCAAGTATAAATATCTATTATCCACTATAATTATTCATTTTTTCTTCTAATTGCTTAATGTCCCCATCATATTCTTTAACAACATTTAAAAATAAATCCCATACTTTACCAGACTGTAGTGCATCTTTAGCCATAATGTATCCTTCTTTTAGCGATTTAGCTTTATTAGCAAGAAGAATAAATATAGATGCATTTACACATATTGTATCTATTTCAGCTAAATTGCCTTCACCTTTTAATATTTTTAAAGAAGCAAGTACATTATTAATTTTATCTTGCTTTTCTTTAATACTACCAACATTAAATGAATTATCTAAAGATAACGCTTCACTTATATTTGCTGATATAGTTTTTTCTACATGGGAATTCTTTATTCTAGTTAAGTTTATAAATCCATTTGGAAGAAGTTCATCTAAATAATGAATACCATCATATGTACATGAATATACTAATGCATTTCTAATTTTAAATTTTTTATATACTTCTGCTGATAACTTAACATTTGGGTGGGCGACTCCATATGCAAGTGAATCTATTTCTACTGGAAAACTTAGTCCAGCTAATCCAAAACTCATCGCATGAGGTGCATAAAATACTCCACCATATACCTTAGCAAATTTGGGTGTTGTATCCTCGATTGAAAAAAAGGATATATGATATTTATTTAAAATCTTATTCTTTTTTTCTAATGGTATATTTAAATCAATCCCGCAAATATCTAGAAAATCTGATGATCCTGTTTTACTGGAAGTAGAGTGTGAACACGCTTTTGCGATATTTGCACCACATGCCGCAGCTACAAAACATGATGTACTAGTTATGTTTATAGTTTTAATTCCTTTCTTTCCGCTTGATGACACACCAACTAATATTTCACCTTTTGGTAAATCTAGTCTAGGTTTCTTTTTCTTTAAAATGTCATCCATACCCAATGCTGCCTTTAATAAACCACTAACTTCATTAACAGTTGGGCCCTTTATCATTACTCCGTTTAAAAGCATTGTTAATAAACTAATTCTTTTTTGTTCCTCTTTTTCATGAAGTATTGTTGATAATGCTTCTTCAGCCTCATACTCATCTAGTGAATATCCTATATTAAGTTTATATAATGACTCAAAAGGTTCTTTTACCTCTTGTGGTTTAATAATTTCCATTTTTAATCCCTCTTTTCATTTAAAATTTTCATGACATCTTTTATGTTTTTACATGAAGAAATACATTTTTTTCTAATACCAACAGGAATAACGTCGATATCCTCAATATAAACTACGCTTATTCCTGCTTTTATTGCAGATTTAATTCCAACCTTACTATCTTCAACGGCTAAAACATCAGTTTTTCTAACATTAAGAATATTAATTGCTTTCAAATATAATTCAGGTGATGGTTTAGTTTTTAGCACAAATTCTCTTGATACAATAACATCAAACAGGTTAATATCAATTCCCGAATTGTTTAATAGCGTTTTTGTTAAATCTGCAGAATTTGATGTGACAATTCCAATTGTATATTTATTAGTTTTAAGATACTCAATTAATTCCATTACTCCTGGTTTTATTGTTATTTGATTATTCTCAATAAATTCATGTCTTAATTTTAATAACTCATCCCAATATGTAGTTTGATTAAATGATTTTTTAAAGTGTTTACAATAATATTTATTAATTTCTGTTTGAGTTTTTCCTAACAGATTTTTTATGTAAAAATCATTATTAGTAAAAATTCCAATTTTTCGGTTATAATTTGTCATTAAATTCATATATATTTTTTCAGTATCTAGCAATACCCCGTCTAAATCAAACAATATACATTTATACAACTTCGAAGAATTCATTAGTTGAACACCCCACTTCGAACGTGATTGGAAAATTTTTGTCTAGTTCATCCCAATCCTTTTTATCTAATTTTAAATTTTCCATATCTAATATTTCTTGTATATGTTTACAATTATTACTCTTAAAAATAATGTATACATTTTCTTGATCAATTAACCATTTAGCGGCTAATTGAACATTCGTAATGCCATATTTACTTGATATTTTATCAATTATTGGATAATTTCCTTTTTCGTACCATGGATTCTTACACCTAGGATATGTAAGCATTAATGGTCTCCAACATATAAATTTTATATTATTATTTTTACAATATTCTATAATACCTTTTTTGACTGATTCTCTGCATATTAAATTATACTGATTCTGAACAGCAAATACCTTTTTATGCAAGAACTTATTGTATTTTATTATGGTATTTATACTAACATTAGATAGACCTACATTCCTAATAAATCCACTATCAAGCAAAAAATTTAAAGCTCTACATATTTCTTCTATATTTGCATCTTTATTCTGCTTATGAATATAATATAAATCAATATAGTTAGTATTTAATCTTTTTAAAGAATTACGACAAGATTTTATAATATTGTTATAATCTAAATTCCATTCTCTAACTTTTGTTGCAATAAATATTTTTTTTCTATCAAAATCTTTAATGGCTATTCCAATAAGTTCTTCACTTTTTCCATCAGAATAGCTTTCAGATGTATCAATATGATTAATTCCATTAGATAAAGCATACTTAATAGCAGCTATATCTTTCTTGTCATCATTATTAGGGTCAGGCTTAACATCCCCGCCTAAAAGCCAGGTTCCTAAGCCAATCTTCGATATATCAGCATGATTTATAACGCATCACCCCGAAATCTATTAAAAATATTCTACAATATTTAATTTTATTTTGCTACCCCCATTACATAAATTATTTTTAAATTATTTTATTAAATTATAATAAATGTTATAATATATCAAAATTACTAAGGAGGAATTATGAATAATATTGAAAAAGAATTAATCCTAGAAGTATTTAAATATGAACCTGATGAATTAAAAATTAAAGAATATGTAACATCTGGTAGTATAAACTGGCCTTTAGTCTTAGGATTTGTTTCATACCATAGAATAGCAGGCTTATTTTATGAGAGATTTAGCAAAATAAATGTTAGACTTCTTGATTATCCTGTATTTTTTTCTACATATATGGTAAATCAAAGCCAAAAAATTAGAAGTGAACTACAACTTGATGAAATTAAGAAAATTTCCTGTGTTCTTGATAAAAACCATATTAAACATATATTTTTAAAAGGTTCTGTTTTGAATCAATTAATATATGAACCTGGATCTAGAGCATCAAATGATATTGATATCTTAGTAAACAAAGATTCAATTAACAAGGTAACTAAAATTTTGAAAAATATTGGATTTATACAAGGAAAGTATAATTATAAAACTAATACTATTGAACCTTTTTCAGAAGACGAATTAAAGGAGAGTATTATTAAAAAAGGTGAAACTTGTCCATTTGTTAAGGTATCCAATAATTTAACAATTAAAACTATTGATGTTGATGTAAATTTTTCTCTTGATTGGGATCCAAATTATGATACAAACATTATTAATACTATACTAGATAGTAGAATTAAAATAGATATTGATAATGATTCCATTTACTCTGCAAACATGTATTATAATTTAATCGAGCTTTGTGCACATTTTTATAAAGATATGGCACTTTTGGATATTGTTAGTAAAAGAAAAGTGTTTGACTTATATAAAGTTTTAGATATTTACTATCTAATTAAAAAATTCTACAAGAACATAAACTTTACTGAACTTGAAAAAACTATATCTTATACAAATTCTTATGATTTTGTATATTTCACATTAATAAATATATCATCACTTTTTAATGATTTTGAAACTAAAGAAATTACTCAATTATTAAAAAAAATAGAAAATAGGATAAGTTCTAAGAATATTATAAACACAATTTTTGATCAATATAATACACGTATTAAATATGTTACTTCTAAAAACATTATAGATAGATTCTTCTCTTATAATGTTTTAGAACTTTACCATATTGATAGTAAGTAGGAGGTTTATATATGAATGATTTAATTAAAAATATTGAAAATGTAATATCTAGTAATAACTTTAAATATGTTTTAAGAAGCAATAAACTAACAACAAATATATATGCTACTTCTTCAATTTTTAATAAGGAATTAACAGATTTTTCTATAGCTTTTAATTCTTTGTTTAATTGTACTAGCGACTTAAACATAATTAATAATTATATTATTTATAATGATGAAATATTTAATCTAGCTGAGATTGTTTTAAAAGATGAGAGTTTAATAACCACCAAAGCACTAGATGAATTTAACGTTGCAACACGTACTACATCTAAAGCAAAATGCGATTTGGCTAAAAATTTTTATATAATGAAATGTTATGATTACTTCATTTATATTTTTGATAAAACTTATAAAAGAGCATTCATGATTATTAAAGATGATATCAAAGTATTAACTATGATAAATATATTAATTTTGACACCATATTTAATGTATGGAGAATTATTTGCAGTTCATGGTGGATTAGTTAACAAAGGAATTAAAAATATTCTTATTAACAATGCAAGTTTAGGTGGTAAAACGACTTTTGCTTTGTTATTTGCAAGTAATGGATGGGATATAATAACTGAAGAAACAACATATATAACTTCCAGTGGTGAAATACTTCCTTTTAATATTCGCAACTATTTTAATATTCGTGTTGGCACTTATCTAAACTTTCTTGACTTTTTTAAATCAAAAGGAATTATATTTAAAGATTTTATTAATATGAGTGATCTATCTTCTGAAGAGTTATTTAGCATCGGTAAGGAAGGTCAAAAATCTATTGATTTTGAGCAAATAGGTGTTTTTAAAACACTTGATAATAAATATATTACTAATTCTTTAAAAGTATCTATTTCAAAAGATGATAAATTCCAAATTAAAAAATGTTCCATGCTTGAAAATGTTAATGCTTTTCTTCATCTAAGTTTAGCACCAACTGTAATGCTATTTACAGAATTACTTGACTATTACGACGTGGATAGGATTACAAGAAAGCAACAATTAATGAAAATATTTGAAAATACCAAAAGTTGTGAGATTAACTCAGCATTTGATTATAAAGAACATTTTAATGATATTCTAAATAACATGTAAAAAGAAGTTGCTATTCAGCAACTTCTTTTTTGTCTATCTCTTTTTTTTTTGTTCTTGAGCTTCATGTAATTCGGCATATTTTTGGACTTGACTGTTAATTAATTCAAGATCATTTTCATAGTCTAAGCCTATAGCTTTCTTTACTCTATCTAATACTTTAGAAACTTTTGCTCTAGCCTTTGCACTACCATCAAATAAAATTTGATATACTTCTGGTATATGTTTTTCTAATTCGTGTCTTCTTTCTCGAATTGGTCTTAAAGTATCTTGCATAACATAGTTTAAGAACTTTTTAACTTTCATGTCACCAAGACCACCACGTTCATAATGAGCTTTTAGTTCATCTAAATTTTTGTATTCAATTTCACCTGTTTCTTGATTAGTGAAATACTCAGCAAAATGTCTCTCTTCAGAAAAAGCCTCTAAATAAATGAACACTGGATTACCTTCTGTTTTTCCAGGATCTTCAACTCTTAAATGACCAGGGTCGGTAAACATACCCATAATTTTCTTTTTAACTTCTTCCTCACTATCAGCTAAGTAAATACAATTACCAATTGATTTACTCATTTTAGCCTGTCCATCAGTACCTGGTAATCTATGGCAAGCTTCATTTTCTGGTAAAACAGCTTCAGGTTCTACAAGTGTATCTCCATATAATCTATTAAATGTTCTTACTATTTCTCTAGTTTGTTCAACCATAGGCAATTGATCATCACCTACCGGAACTATGTTAGCATCAAATCCTGTAATATCAGCTGCTTGACTAATTGGATAAGTCATAAATCCAACTGGCAGTGTATTTTGAAAACCTCTATAAATAATTTCTTGCTTAACAGTTGGGTTTCTTTGTAAACGAGCAACTGTAACAAGATTCATATAATAGAATGTCAAATCACTTAATTCAGGAACTTGTGACTGTAAAAATATAACACATTTTGATGGATCTAATCCACATGATAAATAATCTAATGCAACTTCAATAATATTATCTTTAACCTTCTGAATATTTCCAGAGTTATCAGTTGTTGCTTGTGCATCAGCTATTTCAATATACATTTCATCATACTGACCTTCATTTTGTAATTTTACTCTTTGAGATAGAGAACCTACTAAGTGTCCAACGTGTAATCTACCTGTTGGTCTATCTCCAGTAAGAATTATATTACCCATATACATCCTCTCCCTTTACATGAATACTTATATCAATTTTTTATATTTTTGTCAAACTTCTTAAGAAAATTTGGTAATTCTCCTAACGGAACATATATACTTGCTAAATCTAATAATTCTTGAGGTGGCATTATGGCACCTGTTGCTATTTTATATCCACAATTTGTTTTAAACATATCTATATCGTTCATATCGTTACCTATTATTACAATATCTTTAATATCTATATTACAAATCTCTGCAAGTTTTTTTACCCCAAAACCTTTGTTTGTACCAATATTACATATAGAATGGAATTCTCCTTCTGATACAACAACATGGAATTTCTTGAATATTTCAAGGCCTTCATCAAAATCTAAACCTCTTGTTGTGATTCTACATACATTATTTAAGTCAATATTTTCTAAAAATTCATTAACATTTTCATAGATTTCCTCACTATAAAACCATGGTTGAGTTAAATCCTCAGTTAAATTCTTATTTCCCTTCAAAAATTTATATCTATGAGTTTTTGTATCTATATATGCTAAAAACTCAAAATTACATTCTTTGGCAATTGTTTCAATTAATTCTTTAACGTCTGCTGGATTCATATGATCACAAAATTTAATATTACCTTGTTTATCAACAATTAAAGATCCATTTTCACATATAAAAGGAACCTTCATATCAATATTTTTAATCGTTTGATATCCTCCACAATATCCTTTACCAGTACAAAAAGAGGAATCATAGTTTATCATGTTATTCAAAACATTTAGTAATTCATCATTATTAACTCCTCTTGTACTAGCAATTCCGCTCATGTCACAAATAATTAATTTTTTCATTACTATCACCTATTTATTAAATAATTCATCATATGTATTTATTTCATCGATAACTTCAGATGAATCCCAAAGTTTTTTTAATTCTTTAAAAAACTCACAGTATTCTTCTTTATATGACAACCACTTATTATAACACTTATCTTTATTATTGTATGCCTCTTTTACGTCAATTATCTTCTTATAATTCCAGTTTGATGCTAACATCATCATCTCCAAAATTACTTCTTCATTTCTTTTTCCGCAATTAACAATCTTTTGATTAATTTCATCATCGGAATCCCCTAAATTAATTGATGACTCTTTGATACTTTTTGACATTTTTACATAAGGAAATAAACCACTTATTAATTTTCCATATACAGCCCCTACTTTTGCGTCCTTATCTACAAGACTACTTATTCCATTATCCTTGGTTTTCATTCTTTCAACTGCTACTCTGGCTAAATACGGATACAAATGTTCTTCAAGTCCAGCAGGAACTATTACTCCTTTTTTCTTATCCCTCATTAATGGTAATACAATATCTGCCACAGTATATGCTTGGCTTACCATTGTAGAATAATCATTACCCATTAAGTTTAATCTCCTATACATTTCATCCGTTGCTTCACCATCAGCAAAATCTTCAACTTTAAAAACACTCGAAATTATTGAAAATGTTCGCGAATGATCAAGATAATTATGAGTACGTATTTCTCCATTATTTTCATCAAAACCAAGTTTCTTTATAAAATCTATAAATTGTCGAGTATATTTAAAAAGCTCATTAAGTGGTTTTTGTCTCGAGTTTAAAGCACTCAATTCAGAAACAATAATATGAGTATATATTCCTGTTTCCTTTTGCAATTCTAATACTTTAAAAATAGATGCAAGTGTCCCAGCTGTAGGTGGATTTGTAGGTCCAAACCCTGTTACTATTGCAAGCTCATCTTTACTAAGGTTTTGCATTTGTTCAAGTCCATCATAACAACTATATTTATCATTTAGTTCACCATTTTTACCATAATTAAGGATACTTACTTTCGAAGGAAATCTTATATATTTATTCTCATCAATTATTGAATTGATCTTACTTAATGAATATTCTAAATCTTTCAATGCATACTTATAATCGTTTACTACTTCATCAATTGTTTTATTTGTTTTTCTTGCTATTTCTTCAATTTCTTCTCTTGATATATCAATTTTTTTACTCATAGTTTTCCCTTCTCAAATAATTCTATATTTTAAGTATATTTTTATTCAGCTATCCTCTGTCTTGAAGCTGAGACTTCTGATTCTATGCGGTTATTCATTGACTTCATAATAATTAAATACTCAGCAAAAAATGACTTATATCTTAGCCAGGGAATAAAATTTAAATCTCTATTATTGTAAGCTTCTTTTACACTAAGAACAAAAGTTGTAATGAAATCAGGTTGATTAGCTATCAAATTCATTATTAATTCGTCTTTTGTTTCATCACAAGATACTATTGTTTCATATATTTTTCTATTATCTAAACTCAAAAATTGTTGTTGATAATCACTTAATTCTTTCATTGTCAATTCTTTAATTTCATTAGTTTTTACCATTATTATCTTCCTCTCTTTTTCTTTGAATACTAACTTTATTATATACTAATTCGTTAACTAATTCATTCATTATTTTTTTGTTATGATATGGAAATATGATTACATGAGCGTATTCTATACCGTCTTTCATAAATGTTGCTAATTGATATTTTTTGCATATTTCTTCATTAGGTTTATTAATAACAAATATATTTCCAAATTCAATACCCTTAATATAGTAAATATTATTATCAATTAATAATTTTTCAAAATATCGGACATTTTCAATGTATACATCAGGATTAGTTCGATGATATAGTTCTTCAATTCTTTGCTGCAATGAAAACGTTGGAAAATCTCTTGATCCACAAAACGTTACATCATTATTTCCAATGTAATCGATAAATTTGTCATATTTTTTACTTTTTGATAAAAGAACTCCATTTGATTTTTGACTGCCAACGTATTTATGAAAACTGATTGAAATACTATCAATATCCGTTGAATTTAATAATCTAAACTTTTCAGCTGGTGAACTAATTTGATTATTAGGTATACCCCCATATAATGCTGCATCCACATGAATATAATGTGGGATTCCTAATTCATTTAGTCTTTCACATATAATATCAATATCATCAATACTTCCTAATGTAGTGGTTCCAAAAGTTAATAATAAAATTGCTGGAGCCATAGATGTTTGATAGTTTATTTTAATCCTCTCTATTAATTTTTCTATATTAATTTTTTCATTTGTTGATTCTATAATTTCATGCTTAGGTGCTCTTATCATATCTGACATTTTAGTAACACTATAGTGTGATGCATCTGAGTAATACAATATTCCATTAGGAAAATTATTAAAGCCTTCTCTAATGCCCCACATATTTCCTTCTGTTCCACCCATTGTAATATAACCCCAAAAATCATCCATATTTAAGCCAAGATTCTCTTTAACTTTTTCAATTACTTCTAATTCTTGCTTAGCATTATTCATTCTATAATTTCCTTGGGAATAGGCATTACCACAACTATTTGTAAAATATAATTTTGACTCAAGGTATCTTAAATATCTAATAACGTAACTATCTTTTTGCATATTAGCTGGATAGCCAAACATATAATCATGATCTATTTTATGCTGATTAACTAGATCTTGAGTAAACTTCATAATTTCCTCGTCTTTTAAACTAAACTCGGCTATTTGTTCTTTTGTGAAGCCTTGTTTTTTTAATCTATTATAATCTAAAAGTCTTCCAATATTTGCAATGAACTTTTCATCATTTTGAATGCGCATTATAATATTTTCAAGCCAATTCTTTAATTCAGCTTCTTCTTCATCACTTAGTGTATCATCGCTTTTTATTAGAATTTTTTCAATTTCTGGTAGTTCCATGGTCAATATCCTCCCTGTTCATTTTTGGTAAATCATTTATCATGTTACATAAATTAAAAAAGCAACCCGGCGCAAAAACCGGGATGCTTTAAATAATTACTGCAAAAAGAGACCAGATAACATTTAAAAGAACAAATCTAAGCCAATTTGTTTTAACTTCTTTTTTAGATGATTTCCAAACTAGTATGTTCTTCATAATGCCTCCATAATTAATCTCTAATATTTGATATTGAGTTTATAATATTCCCGTCAAAAAAAATTGTCAACACTTTTTTAAAATTTTTTTATAATTTTATGTGTTATAATTTTCATAGGTGATAATATGAAGAGAAAAAAAACAAAACTTAAAGTTAAAAATATTTTAATTCTTATTATAGTTATAGTTTTAATTATAAAAGGTTGTTCTCTTATATTTAATAAAGATGAAACTAAAAAAGTAAACAAAAAAGATACCACTACATATTCAAAAGAATCACTTAATAAAATGAATGAGTTAAACATTAAAAATAAAGTTGATACTAAAAAATATAGCAAAACCTTAGATACTGCTATATATAGTGATGAGTTTAATATAGATTTTGTAACTTACTATGAAAATATTAAGTATGTTGATAATGATAACTTTATAATCTATATTAATAATTTAGCTAAAGATGGTTTAGCAATTAATGAAATTGATGAAATACTTTCAAGTTATTCTTCATATTCTAATTTTGAAATTGGTAACGCAAAAAGATATAGTGCATTTAAAAACAAAAACCCTGAACTTAAAAAGCAAGACATTGTAACTAGAGTTAATCTTAATTTAGATAAACCATATTATACAGATACTAAAAGAATAGAAAAACAAGATGATATATATGCTCTTGTTAATAAATATAATTATGTAGATATGAGTTATGTTCCTAAAAACTTAGTACCACTATTTAATAATAGTAATATTAAAATGGTAAAAGTTGCAGCTGATGCATATGAAGAATTTGTCAAAGCAGCAAAAGAAGATGGAATTACATTTATTGGTACAACAGCTTATAGGGATGCTGGATGGCAAAAAAGTTTATATGATTCATATGTTAGTAAGGATGGAAAAGCAAAAGCTGATACATATTCTGCAAGACCTGGATACTCAGAACATCAGTTAGGTTATTCAGTAGATTTAAATGATCCAAATTATAGTGAAAAAAGAGTATCGCGTGACGATTATGAATGGATAAAAAAGAATGCATATAAATATGGCTTTATTATTAGATATCCAGAAAATTCTGAAAACATAACAGGATACCAAGAAGAAGACTGGCATATAAGATATGTTGGTAAAGATGTAGCAAAAGAAATACATGACAAAAAAATAACGTTTGATGAATATTATGACTTATACATAAAGGAACATTAAAAAAAATGATACACGAATGTGTATCATTTTATTTTGCTTCTAATTTATTTGTAATTTCTTCGATTACTTTTGGGTCTTGAATTATTTTTACAGTATTATTTTCAAGCACACAAAATTTAAGTTGTGTTGGATCATCCTCTGGTGCAAGTACTAAAAAGAATTTACCTAAATCATTTATTAACTTTAGAACTACAAACTTATCTTCTAAGCCTTCTAGTTCTAATACATCTCCCTGTTTAAACATATATTACATTCCTCTACTTAAACTTAGTTCACTACCAAGATTTAAGAAATCTATAGTACCAGATTTAATAATATCAGTACATTTAGCTAGAGCTGAACGTGATACATTTAGGATTTCTCTTATAGAAAAAGAAATTAAATATGGAGTTAATTCAGGATTTTCACCTACTTTAGTGATAGCAACTTTTATTGCATCATTTAAATCTTTCTTTTTATCACTTAAATTTATATAAGTGTATAAAGTAAGCAAACCAAAAGTAACAGTTTCATTTCTTTTTTTCTTTTCTTCTTCAGAAGCAGAATCAAAACTAGATATTTTTGTTATCTTTATATTTTCAATATTTTTAATTTTATCCATAGGAATCTCCTCCTATGTTAATCATATTATTATTACAAATTATTTACAATATATATTTTGTAAATGATTGTATAATAAATGTAAAAGAGTTCACATAATTGTGAACTCTTAATTATTTATCTTCTTTTTTAGATTTTTTATCTTTTTTGTCTTTCTTATCTTCTTTTGTTTCTTCTTTTCTTTCTGGTTTTGGAAGACATTCTTTACGAGATAAGTTTAATCTACCTTTATTATCATAGCCTTGAGATTTAACAACAATCTCATCGCCTTCTTTATAAAGGTCAGATGGTTTTTCTACTCTTTCCCAAGCAAGTTGTGAAACGTGTACTAATCCTTCACATCCTGGCCATAATTGTACAAAGCATCCAAAGTCTTCTACTTTAACTACTTTACCTGTATAGATTTTACCAGTTTCTACTTCTCTTGTGATATTTTCAATCATTTCTCTTGCTTTAGCAATAACATCTTTATCAGTATGGTAAATAAGTACTCTACCATCATCATCGATATCTATTTTTACAGCATTAATATCGCTTACAGATACAACATTACTTGATTCTTGAATGATCTTAGTAATTGTTTCTCCACCTTTTCCAATAACATCTTTGATTTTATCAGGATTGATATTAAATGATTCAATCTTAGGTGCATATTTAGATAATTCTTTTCTTGGTTCAGCAATTTGTGCTTCCATAACATCTAGAATTTCCATTCTTGCATCTTTAGCTTGATCTAATGCTTCTTTTAAGATTTTCTTAGTAATACCTTTAATCTTAATATCCATTTGTAGTGAGCAGATACCTTTTCTTGTACCACCAACTTTAAAGTCCATATCACCTAAGTGATCTTCCATACCTTGGATATCAGTTAAAATAGTATATTTCTTACCATCTTTTGATGTAATTAATCCCATTGCAATACCAGCAACAGGTGCTTTAATTGGAACTCCAGCAGCCATTAGAGACATACATCCAGCACAAATAGTAGCTTGAGATGAAGATCCATTTGATTCTAGAATTTCAGATACAACACGAACTGTGTATGGGAATTCTTCTTCAGATGGCATAACTTGTTTTAAACATCTTTCACCAAGTGCACCATGTCCAATTTCTCTTCTTCCAGGAGAACCATATCTACCAGTTTCACCAACTGAGAATGCTGGGAAGTTGTAATGAAGCATGAAATGTTTTTCAGCTTCCAATGATAAACCATCTAAAGCTTGATATTCATTTAAAGCACCTAAAGTAGTAATAGCTAGTGCTTGAGTTTCACCACGAGTAAATAATGCAGAACCATGAGTTCTTGGAAGTAAATCAATATCTGTTGATAAAGGTCTAATTTCAGTCATCTTACGTCCATCAGATCTGGTTTTTTCTTTAACAGTTATATTTCTAAAGATATCATATTCAATTGATTCAAGAACTAATTTAACTTTAGTAATAAGTACTGTTAATTCATCTTTATCAAGATCAGCATTTTCTTCAGTATATTTATTTACTACTTCTTCTTTAACTGCATCAATAGCAGCGTATTTTTCAAGTTTTTCTTTAATACGCATTGCTGCATCTAATTTATCAGCAGCAAGTTTAGTAACTTCATTTCTAAGTTCATCTGTGATTTCAAGTTTTTCATATTCCATTTTTTCTTGGCCAATTTCAGCAATGATTTCTTCTTGGAATTCACATAATTTTTGAACAGCTTCATGACCAATCATTAAAGCTTCTAACATATCTTTTTCAGATACTTCTTTAGAACCAGCTTCAACCATGTTGATAGCTTCTTTAGTACCAGCAACAGTTAAATCAATATCTGATTGTTCAAGTTCTGCAGGTGTTGGGTTAATAATAAATTTACCATTAACACGACCAACTTTAACACCAGCTATAGGTCCATCAAAAGGTATTTTAGAAATACTTGTACAAAGTGATGAACCAAACATTGCTGTTAGTTCTGGAGAATTATCAGTATCAACTGATAATACAGTGTTAACTACTTGTACTTCATTTCTAAAGTCTTCTGGGAACATTGGTCTCATAGGTCTATCAATCATACGTGCAGCAAGTGTTGCAGCATCAGTTGGACGACCCTCTCTTTTAATAAATCCACCAGGAATTTTTCCTACTGAATATAATTTTTCTTGATATAAAACCATTAGTGGGAAAAAGTCAGATAGTACGTTTGCATTATTAGATACAACTGCAGTTGATAAAACAACAGTGTCACCATATCTAACTAAAACAGCACCATGAGCTTGTTTAGCAACTTGACCATTTTCTACTACTAATTCTTTACCATAGAAATCCATTTTAAATACTTTTTTTGCCATTTTCTTCTACTTCCTTCTTTTTTAATTTCTACCATCTTTATAAAAAAAAGACACTAAAAAATTTTTAGTGCCTATTTTCTTAAATTTAATCGTTTAATAACATCTCTATATGCTACTACATCATTATCTTTTAAATAAGCAAGTAATTTTCTTCTTTTACCAACTTTCTTTAAAAGTCCACGTTTAGAATGGAAATCATGAATATGTACTTTAAGATGTTCTGTTAAATCGTTAATTTCTGCAGTAAGAATTGCGATTTGTACTTGTGCACTACCGCAGTCTTTAGCATTGATTTTAAAATCTTTAACGATTTTTTCTTTTTGTTCTTTAGTTACAGCCATTTTAAAATATCCTCCTTTTTTAGTTTAGTAATCGGTTTTGATCTAGAATAAATGCATGGAGTTGCGTTTAAACCAAATCCAAACTTCTTTTTAATTATATGACATTAATAATTAAAAATCAACGAATTATCATTTGTTTACATGTTAGTTAACAAATAACGATAATATACTACTAAAATATAGTGTTAAAGTCAATAAAAAGATTAGTAAAACATTACTAATCTTCCCTCATTTTCTTTAAACTCATATAAAGCAAGTTTATTATCTTTTACAAATACATTATAGTATCCATCTGACACTTCTTTATTTAGTTTATTTCCATTAACAACTAACTTCTTTTCATCTTTTCCTATTTGTAATCTTTTAACATCTAGGAAGTCTTCAGTTTCAAGTAATTTTGTAGATTCATTAATATTAAGTAAATCTACAGCACTACTTATATCAAAAGAACCTTGTTTAGTTCTAATTAAACTATTCATAGTACCAATTACATTTAATTCTTTACATATATCTTCAATTAAAGATCTTATATACGTTCCTTTAGATACTTTGGTTTTAAATTTAATAATTCCATTATTAAATTCTAGTAGTTCTAAAGAATAAATATTAACCTCTCTTGTAGGTAATTCAATATCAATATTTTCTCTTGCATATTCATAAAGTTTTTTACCATTTATTTTAACAGCAGAATATTTTGGCACTTCTTGACTATATGTTTTAGGAAAGTTATTAAATACATTTATTATTGTTGATGAATCTAAATTATAATTATAATTTTCTTCAAGAACTTTTCCTGTTATATCAGAAGTATCAGTTTTTATTCCCAGTTTTATTTCTGCAATATATTCTTTATCATAACTTGTTATATGATTAACTAGTTTTGTATAAGAGCCTATTGCAACAACTAGTACCCCTGTTGCAAGAGGATCAAGCGTTCCTGTATGACCAATTTTCTTTGTATGAAAAATACAAACTAGTTTATTTACAACATCTCTAGATGTGTAACCTTCAGGTTTATTAACAACTATAACACCGTTTATATTTATCACCTACTTTTTAAGTGAAGAAACATATTCTTCAAATTCTTTTTGAAATTTACTATAGTAATCTGGATACATCATATATCCGCTTGCTGATAATTTTTCATCATCATTATATCTTAATCTAAAAGAAAATGAATCGCCATCTAATACATTAGGGTCACTTTTACTAAATCCTCTCCATGATAATACATGGCATTTATTTAGTATGTTTTCAAACTCATCCATATTTTTGCTTGAAAGTTTTATTTTAATTAAATCATCTTCACTTTTTTCGTATTCTTTAATATATAAAACGCAGTCATCTTCACAATCTATTTTATACGATACATCTTGATTCATACCATATCCATTTGAATATGAATATTCAAGTTTATTTATTTGGTATATTCCATCATCATAAAATAAACTTGATAAATTAGTTATATAAATTGATAGAATAAGAGTTATAAAATACTTAACATAATTCATATTAACTCACCTACTTTAATTATAGCATAAATAATAAACAAAAAAATCAACTTTAAAGTTGATTTATTTGTTATTAATTTCTTTAATTAATTCTTCGATACGATTTCCGTATGCAATAGATACATCATATACAAATTGAAGTTCTGGAGTATGTCTTACCTCAAGTTGTTCAGCAAGTTCATGACGAATATAACCAGCTGCTTCTTTAAGTTCTTTTTCCATTTCTTTGTTAGTTAAATTACTTGTACTTGTAAAATATACTTTTGCATAACTTAAATCGTTTGAAACAGTACAACCAGTAATAGTTACAGTTTTAAGTAGTTCATCTCTTGAATCTTGTGCCAGAATTGTACTTACTATTCTAACTATTTCACTAGCTACTCTTTCACATTTAATTTTACTCATTATCTTTTAACCTCTACAAGTTCGAACATTTCAATAATGTCGCCCTCTTTAATATCACTAAAGTTTTCAAGTGTTATACCACACTCAAAACCTTTTTTAACTTCTTTAACAGTATCTTTTTCTCTTTGAATAGAAGCAATTTTACCATCATAGATAACTGCGCCATCGCGAATAATTCTTGCTTTAGCAGCATTCTTAGCAAGACCATCTGTAATATAGCATCCTGCTATATTACCAATCTTACTGAATTTAAATATCTTTCTGATTTCAGCAGTACCAATAACTTTTTCTTCATATTCTGGATCAAGCATACCTTTCATGGCAAGTTCCATTTCTTCAATTGCTTTATAAATAATAGTATAAAGTCTTATATCTACGCTGTATTCTTTAGCAACTTCTTTAGCTGTATTAGAAGGTACTACGTTAAATCCAATAATAATAGCATCTGATGCGTTTGCAAGTACTACATCACTTTCAGTAATGGCACCAATACCACTTCTTATAACTTTAACTTTAACGCCTTCAACATCAATTTTTTCTAAGCTATTTTTAACAGCTTCTTCAGAACCTCTAACATCTGCTTTTAAAACAACGTTAATTTCTTTTTGACCTGCATCAATTCTTGCAAATAAATCATCTAAAGTTAATGTTTGTTTTTTGAATTTATTTTCTCTTGCAGCAATAGTTCTTTTTTCTGCTACACTCTTAGCTTCAGTTTCAGTTTCAAAAGCCATGAATTTATCTCCAGCTGATGGATTTTCTGAAAGCCCTGTAATTTCAACCGGTGTAGCAGGTCCTGCTTCAACGATTGATTTTCCAGAATCACTTTTCATTGTTCTTACTTTACCATAACCAGTACCAACAACAATTGGATCACCAATTCTAAGTGTACCATTCATGATTAAAAGTGATGCGATTCCACCAACTTTTTTATCTATTTTAGATTCAATAACTGAACCAACAGCATATCTATTTGGATTAGCTTTAAGTTCAGATACTTCGCTTATTGCTAAAATAGTTTCTAGTAACTTATCAACACCTTCACCTGTTTTAGCAGAAATGTTAATAAATGGAACATTTCCACCCCAGGATTCAGGAGTAATATTTATGCCAGCCATTTCAGTATAGATTCTTTCAATATTAGCATCTGGTTTATCAATTTTATTAACAGCAACAACTATTGGTACATTTGCAGATAGTGCGTGATCTACTGCTTCTTTAGTTTGAGGCATTACACCATCATCTGCAGCAACAATAATTATAACTATATCTGTAACACTTGCTCCACGAGCACGCATTTCAGTAAATGCTGCATGTCCTGGAGTATCAATAAATGTTACTTTTTCACCATTATATTCAATTTGGTATGCACCAATATGCTGTGTGATACCACCAAATTCTCCATCAACAACATGAGAGTTTCTAATGTAATCTAGAAGTGTTGTTTTACCATGATCGACATGTCCCATAATTGTTACAATTGGAGGTCTTTTAACTAAGTCTTTTTCATCATCTACGATCTCATATGAATCAAAGTTAGTTACATCTTGAGTTTCTTCTTTCTTTAAAACTTTTTTGTATTCTTCGCAAATAAGTTCTGCTGCGTCATAATCAACAGCTTGATTAACAGAAAGCATTAAACCAAGACCAATTAATTTTTTAACAAGTTCTGTAGCTGAAACACCAAGTTCATTTGCTAAATCAGAAACTGTCATTCCTTCTTTATATAAAACTATATTTTCTTGAGCACTATTACCTTGAAGTTTTTCTTTATGTTTGTACATTTCTTTTTTTAAGGTATTATACTCACTAGCTTCTTTATTATTAACAGGTTTTTGTTTGAATTTTTCTTTCTTTTCTTCATCATGGAAATTTGATTTAATATCAGATTGTTCCATAATTTCATCTACTATTTCATCAATAGCATCTTCTTCTTCATAAGATGCTTCTTCATCAGTAGAAATTAGTGATATTGCATTATCTAAGATAATGATATCATCTTCAGATAATTCATCATCTCCGCTTTTTACTTCAATTTGCATTTCATTACATTTTTTAAGTATTTCTGCAATAGATAAATTAACATCATTGGCATATTCTTTAACACTCATCATGTTAAATCACCTCTTTCTAATTTATTTTTTCAAGCATTTCATCGTAAAGACTATCTGGAATACTAACTTCTAATACTTTTTCAAGTACTTTTGTTTGTTTAGCTTTATTAATTACTTCTTTGCTTTTCTTTAAATAAGCTCCACGTCCATTAGCTTTTCCAGTTTCATCTATAATTACTTCTTTTTCAGGAGTTCTAACAATTCTTAGTAGATCTTTCTTTTCACATTTTTCATGAGATACTACACAAGAACGCATTGGAATTTTTTTCATTATTCTTCCTCCGCTTTATTTCCCTCTTTAGTAATTTGATCCATAGTCTTAACATCAATTTTATACTTAGTTAATCTTGATGCAA
The DNA here is from genome assembly GCA_017548925.1 of Bacilli bacterium. GTDB lineage: Bacteria > Bacillota_I > Bacilli_A > RF39 > UBA660 > RUG13160. The sequence continues at coordinate 267,005 of JAFYYX010000001.1, read as the reverse complement.
GTTTAACATTAGTACCTTTTTTACCAATTGCTAGTGATAAGTTTTCATCATTAACAATAGCAAGAGCTTCTTTTTTAGTTTCATCAGTAATGCTTACAATTACATCTTTTGCAGGTTGTAGTGCATTTTTGATAAACTCAACTGGATCTTCATTATATTCAATTAAATCAACTTTTTCTCCATTAAGTTCTTTAAAGATACCAGCAATTCTTGAACCTTTTTCACCAATACAAGCACCTTTAGCATCAACTTTTGGATTAGTTGAATAAACAGCAACTTTGCTTCTTACCCCAGGTTCTCTAGCTACGCTATAAAGAACTACTGTACCATCTTGAAGTTCAGGTATTTCAGATTCAAATAATCTTTTAACAAAACCATAATGTTTTCTTGATAAAAGAATAAGTGGTCCTTTAGTATTACTTTCAACTTTAGTAATATAAACTTTAATATTAGAACCCATTTTGATTTCTTCACCAGGAATACATTCAGCTTTTGGAAGGATTCCTCTAGTCCTACCAAGATCAATATAGTAATTATTTTGATCTTCCATAGCTACTAAGCCAACCATCATTTCAAATTCTTTATCAGCAAAATCAGCAATAATACTGTTTTTTTCTGCTTCTCTAATTTTTTGAGTTAATACTTGTTTAGCAGTACCAGCAGCTACTCTACCAAAATCATGTGGAGTAACTTCTTCTTCAATAGTTTCTCCGACTTTAATTCCTGGAACTTTCTTTTGTGCATCTTCTAAAAGAATTTGTGCATCAAGTGGAACTTCTGGTGGAATTACAGTTACATTTCCTTCTTCATCAGTTGTTTCTTCTCCATAATCATAATCATCAACAACTACTAAATAAGAAAATACTTTGATTTCTCCAGTATCGGGATTAATTTCTACTCTTACATTTGTTTTAGAATCAAAATTCTTTTTATAGGCAGTAATTAAACCTTGTTCCATACCTTCAAGAACTACTTCTTTAGAAATATTTTTTTCTGCAATAATATTATCAAGTGCTTTCATGAATTCAGCAGGATTCATACCAGCACTATAATTTGTTTGTTTCTTTGCCATTTTTTATTCGTCTCCTCTTTCCTTACTAACAACATCCATGATAAATGATTCATCAATAAAATCCATTTCATCAACTATTGGATTAATAATGTTTGTTGCATCAACTATAGTATCAAGATCTATTCCACCATCTTGATCAAGTACAATCTCTAAGAAATTAATAGTACCTTCCTTACGATAAGTTACTTCATCAACAATGATATTTTTGCTTGATAAAACTTTGCTTATTTTTTCTTTTAAAAGCTTTAACTGTGTTTCTATAATTAATCACCTCTTATACAACAAATGAGTGGGTTTTAGCCCACTCAAAATCTGTAAACTTATTATAACATATTATTTTTTCTTTGCAAGAGATTATTTCATTTATTACATTATATATAATATGCAGTTGTTTTAATATTATTTACAAGTAAATCCACTTGCCTTGATATTTTTAATAAATGTTGATGCTTTTTTATAGTTTTTATTGTTTTTTAACTCTTTTAAATTAATATCATAAGATAACACTAACATGTCATCTTTAAAAGTTAATTTAATATCATTTTCAAATAGTTTATCTTCATTTTCAGCAATCATACTTTGATAAAATTTAGACATTTCTTTTTTAGTTTTACTATCTGGTGTTTTAGCTCTATAGTAATAATGAATACTTTTTAGCTTATTATTTGTTTGTTTAATAGTATATTTTTGATATATTTTTGATGTGCCTTCAGTTGTTCTTTGTTCACAAACAAAACTTTTTTTATACATTTTTAAATAAGATATTAAAATGATTACAACTAATATTGCAGTGAAACCCAATACTTCTACAAAATGATTTTTTGTAAATTCAATAATTTTGTTCATAATATCACCTTTATTTAACTATATTTTAAATAAGCATATTTTTCAATGTTTTTTTATTTTAAATAGCATAAATTACTAACCTATTTACTTTGCAAATTAAACTTAAATAAGATATAATTATGATGGTGAATAATATGAAAAAGCATAAAAGAAGAAAGAATGAAAAAACATCAAATTTTAAATATAGTGTTGAGCTTACTGGACTATTTTTAATTTTAATAGGTATTATTGGCTTTGGCTTTGGTCCTGTTGGTTCACTACTTAAAAAGTTTAGTATCTTTTTAGTTGGTACTTGGTGGATGTTTTTACTTATTGGTTTACTTGTACTTGGTTCTTATATGCTATTTAAAAGAAAACTTCCTAAGTTTTTCTCAGGCAAACTAATTGGTCTTTATGTTATTTTTATTGTTATTCTTGTTGCTAGTCATTTTGGATTTATAGAACACGCAAAAGCTAGCAAAGATATATTTAAAACAACAATGGATAATTATATGGAAAGAATATCTACTATAAATGGTAAAACTGCACTATTTACTTCTGGATCAACTTCTATTGAAGTTGGTGGCGGTGTAGTTGGTGCTACTTTCTCATTTTTATTTAGTAGTTTATTTGGGTTTAGTGGAACTAAAGTAGTTGAAGTTGTTTTACTAGTATTTGGTTTAATCTTATTATTTGATATTACTTTTGCTGATGTTTTAGAAAAACTTAAAGCAATATTCAAAAAGAAAGAAAATAATAAAGAAGAATCTATTGTTCCAAATGATGTTGAAATAAATGATTATAATGCTCACTTAAAAAATCAAGAAGAAAAACAAAAGGATGATCGAATTGTTATTACTAATGTTGCAGAACTTAAAACTCCACTTCCTAAGATTTTAGAAAACGATACACTTGATAATATAAATAAAAAAGATGATACTCCAGAAAATACTCATTATAAACTTCCACCACTAAGTATATTAACTGATCCTGTTACTGGTGGTAATACTGTAAGTCAAAATGAAACAAGACATTATAAAGATATGCTTGAAAATGTCTTAAAAGATTTTGGTGTATCTGCTAAAGTTGTTAAGATACATATTGGACCAGCAGTAACTCAGTATGAACTTACTGTTCCAAATGGTACTAAAGTATCTAAAATAACAACAGTTAATAAAGAAATAGCTCTTGCAATGAGCGCTAAAGATGTTAGAATTCAAGCACCTATTCCTGGTAAAAATACTATAGGTATTGAAATACCTAACTCTGCTGTTAATGCTGTTAGAATTAAAGAAATACTTTTAACTAAAGGTGATGGAAAATTAAACATTGCTTTAGGTAAAGATATTATGGGTAATCCAATCCTTGCAGATTTATCTAAGATGCCCCACCTATTAATAGCTGGTTCTACAGGTTCAGGTAAATCCGTTTGTACAAATAGTATTATATGTTCAATTCTTATGAACTATAGACCTGATGAAGTAAAACTTGTTTTAGTTGATCCTAAAAAGGTTGAATTATCAAACTATAACGGAATACCTCATTTATTAACACCTGTTGTAACTGATCCTAAAAAAGCATCTATTGCACTACAAAAAGTTGTTGCTGAGATGGAAAGAAGATACGATGAATTTAGTGAAAAAGGTGTTAAAAATATTGAAGGCTACAATGATTATGTATTAAAACAAAATAAAAAGCATCCTGAAACACCAATGAAGAAAATGCACTACTTAGTTACAATCATTGATGAACTTGCAGACTTAATGCTTGTTGCTGCTAAAGATGTTGAAGATTCTATTTTAAGAATCACACAAATGGCTCGTGCTGCTGGTATTCATTTAATAGTTGCAACGCAAAGACCATCTACTGATGTTATTACTGGCGTTGTTAAAGCAAATATTCCATCAAGAATTGCATTTGCTGTTGCATCAAGTATAGATTCAAGAACAATTCTTGATATGTCAGGTGCTGAAAAACTTCTTGGTAAAGGTGATATGCTTTATTTACCAATGGGTGAAAATACACCTACTCGTATTCAAGGATGTTTTATATCCGATGAAGAAATCAAAAAATTGATTGATTATGTTTCTAAACAACAAGCAGCAAAATATGATGATGGTATGAATTTAGATACACCACAAATTGGAACTTCTTCTGGATCCGGTTCAGGACATGATGAATATGATGATCCTGTTTATGGAGAAGTAGTTGACTTTGCACTTGCTACTGGAAAAATTAGTGCATCTTTAATTCAAAGAAAGTTTAGACTAGGTTATAATAGAGCTGCAAGAATCATTGACTTACTTGAAGAAAGAGGTATTATAGGCCCACAAAATGGTTCTAAACCTCGTGAAGTTTTAGTTAAACTACCTGATGATAATCAGTAAAATTTAATTAACATAGGAGATATATAATTATGAAAACTAATGATGAAAACACAAGATATATTCCATTTAAGAATTATATATTAGTTATATTAATGTTCCTTGCAGTTATATTAATTACACTATATTTATTCAAATGGTATCAAATTAAAAAAGATGAAAAAGTATCACAAAGTTATTTAATAGAACATAAATTAATTAATAATCAAACAAGTTCTATTGATGAACTTAAAAATGTTATTACAGAGAATTCATCGAGATTACTTCTTTATATAAGTTATAGAAATAATTCAAAGATTTATAATATTGAAAAGAAATATGATCATATTTTTGAAGACTATAATATAAGTGATATTTTCTATTTATTTGATATAACTGATATTAAAGAAAATAATAAAAATTATAAGAATATAATAAATAACTATCTTGATATAAATGTTAATGATTATCCAGTTATTATTTATTATGAAGATGGGCAGATTAATTCTTATAAAAAAATTAAGTCTCATAAAGATTTAGAAAAATTTATTAAAAAGATAGATAAAAATAGCCTTTAGGCTATTTTTTATAAGGAGATATATAAATGATTAATGTTGTTTTATTTGAACCTGAAATACCTATGAATACAGGAAATATAATGAGAACTTGTATTGCAACTAATGCTAAACTTCATTTAATTAAACCACTTGGGTTTTCTCTTGATGAAAAATCAGTTAAAAGAAGTGGTGTTAATTATATTGATAAAATTGATTTATCAATATATGAAAATATGGAAGACTTTTATAGTAAGAATAATGGTACTTTTTACTACTTAACTAGATATGGTCATAAACCTCATACAACTGGTGATTTTAGTAATAGTAAAGAAAACATATATTTTGTTTTTGGTAAAGAATCAACAGGAATTCCAAAAAAATATTTAAGACCTAATTTAGACAATTGTTTTAGGCTTCCTATGAGTAAAAATGTTAGATCGCTTAATTTATCAAATACGGTAGCAATCGTTGTATATGAAGCTCTAAGACAGCAAAACTATAATGATTTATTATTTGATGAACCACATAAAAGTAAAGACTTTATCATTGAAGATTAAAGTCTTTTTTTTATGTATATTTTTCTTATTGTATTAACTATTAATGTTGTTGTTGATAATATAAGTACAAATATCAAATCATGAACACTCATTCCATATGTTCCAAATATATTTCCACCTAAATATATAATTAAAATCTGAGCTATAAAAATAAATATAAACAAAAATAAAAATGGTTTATTTAAATTTATATTTTTAAAAATATTAATACTACTAGTTCTTGATGAAAAAGCATTAAATATTCCAAGAAAAATAAATAAAGCAAAGTATGATGTCATGAAATACTTATTTGATGGATTTATTATTTTCTTTATTAATGGAAGTTTTAAAAAAATAATGCATAGAAAAGCACTATATAACCCATTAACAGCAATTTCTAAATACATTTTTTTATTTATTACTGGTTCGTTTTTACTAATTGGTGATTCAGTTAAGTATTTATCAAATGATGGTTCAAATGAAAAAGCAAGACCTGCAAATGTATCCATTATCATATTAAGCCATAACATTTGGGTTATGGTAATAGGTGCAATAACACCAATAAATGGGCCAATTATTGATAGTGTTAATGCGCAAAAATTTACACTTAACTGATACACAATAAACTTTCTAATATTTTTAAAAATAGTTCTACCAAATAAAATGGCTTTAGATATAGATAATAAATTATTATCAAGAATAACAATATCCGATGCTTCTTTTGCAACGCTTGTTCCACTACCCATAGAAAAACCAACATCGGCTTTTTTTAGTGCAGGTGCATCATTTACTCCATCACCAGTCATTCCAACAACATATCCTTTATCTTGAAGAATTCTTACTAGTTTACTTTTATCACTAGGCATAGCTCTTGAAATTACTTTAACATTATCAATTATTTTAAATATTTCTTCATATGAAAGTTTATTTAATTCTTCTGATGTTAAACTTATTGATTTATTAATTTCATATATTCCTACTTCTTTTGCAACAGATATAGCAGTATCATTATGATCTCCTGTAATCATAATTACATTTATTCCTGCATTTTTAATTTTTTTTATTCCTTCAACAGATTCTTTTCTTATTTCATCTTTAATAATAATTAAACCTAGAAATATTACCTTATCATCATGTTTATCAATATTTGCTATTACTCTTAAGCCTTTAGTTGTTAACGTTTTAATATAATTATTTATTATATTAATATTAATTTTCTTTAAGTTATTATTATGATCTAAATAATAATTACATAAAGGAAGTAATTTATCATAAGCTCCTTTTATATAATTATGATTATTTATAAATACTTCACTATATTTATTATCACTATTAAAGGGAATATATTTATATTTTTCCTTTTTCTCAAAAATCTCATCTTTTATAAATTCAAGAATAGCCCTATCAGTTGTATTACCACCTATTATTTCATCACTATTATAAGTACTTGATGAATTATATAAAAGAGATTCTACTATAATACTTTTATAATCATTATTTAAATTAGAAATACTATTATATTTAACTAAATCACCACTTATATAACTAATACAATTTAACTTCCCTTTTGTAATTGTTCCGGTTTTATCAGTTAATAGATAACTAATATTACCTGATGTTTCAATTCCTACCATTTTTCTTACCAGTACATTACTTTTGATTAACCTTTTCATGTTACTAGATAAGACCAATGTTATCATCATTGGTAGTCCTTCTGGGACTGCAACAACTATGGTTGTTACACAAAGTGTTAAAGCATATATTAAATCATTAATGATTTTTTTATTTGTAATATATTTTGTTATTAAATCTTTATCAAAGTTATTTGATATAAATATTACTGAAAATAAATATGAAAAAACTACTAGTATAGCTCCTACATAACCTATTTTATTAATAATCTTTGACAAATGAACTAATCTTTTTTTTAGTGGACTTATTGTATTATTTTCAACTATTTCTTTTGCAATATTTCCATATAAAGTATTTATTCCAACACTTGTTATAGTGCATTTTGCTGTTCCTTCATAACACACTGTACCTTTATATAACTTTACTTCTTTATTATTATTTAATTTTTTCTCTTGCAGTTTTGATTCTCCAGTTAACATTGATTCATCAACTAAAATGTTTCCGTCTATTAATCTAGCATCTGCTGGAATGATATCTCCAGATTCAAGAAGTATAATATCTCCGACTACAATTTCACTTGATTTTATATTTGTTAAATAATTATTTCTAAATGTTTTAACAATAATATCTTTATTCTCATCTTGTAGTTTTTTAAACGCTTCTTCACTACCATATTCTGATAAAGTTGATATTAAAGTCGCTAGAAATATTGCAATTAGAATGCCTAATGTTTCATACCAGTTATAATCTTTAAATAAAAATACTATTTTTATTGCAAGGGCAATTAATAGGATTTTTATAATAGGGTCTCCAAATGATTCAATTATAAGGTTAAGTATTGTTCTTCTTTTAGGGTTTGGTAATTCGTTTGTTCCATATTTATCCTTATTTACTTTCACTTCTTTATCAGTTAGTCCTATTTTCATATATTTATTTTCCTTCAATAAAATATATGAAATAAAAAAAGAAATATACTTTATTAAATAGCTAGATGCTTTAAAGTAATATTTCTTAAATCTAGTTTAAAACTATTTATTAAACTATCACTTAATTTTTTTGTTTTTGAAGATTTATTGAAACCTGTTTCATAAACTTTATTTGAATCAGATGATGCAATTATAATAGCGTTATTAAAGAAAAGTTTTTCATTATTTTTAAATATAATTAAGCCTTCAGTGTTTATTTTAATTATTTCATCAACGATCATTTTATTTGCAGAATCAATATTATCAAAATTAATTAATGTATATGGTTTTTCAATTAAGGTAGAAAATGATGTATTCTCAATATTTTTATCGTAAAATAAACTATCATTAATCAAATTTAAATTAATATTAACTACATTGATGCTTTCTAATAAATCTTTAATAACATTTTTAATTTCAACGTTATTAAGTAGTATACTAACTGGTTTATTATTTTTTTGTTTAAAAACATCTACTATTTTATTAATTGTTTTTTTATCAAAATACTTTTCCAACTTACTATTTACTTTATTAATAAATTCATTATTTTTAATTAAACAATTATTTGTTTTATTAAAAATAGTATCTATAATATCTTCTTCAGATAGAATTAACTTATGATTCATTTTTGCATATGCACATGATGAATCAAGTAAATCAATTGATTTATCTGGATTAACAATACTTTTCATGTAATAATCCGATAAATCAACTATTCTTTTTATAATTTTATTAGTTATTTTAATATTATGAAAAGTCTCATATTCTTTTTTTATTTTGGTTAATAATTTGTACATGTCTAAGCTTGATGGTTCTGATATATTAATTACATCAAATCTTCTTGCTAATGCCTTATCTTTTAATATTGAACTGTTAAACTCACTTACTGTAGTTGCACCAATACATTTAATATCTCCTCTTGCTAAGTAAGGTTTTAAAATATCAGATGCATTAATAGCTCCATCAGCTCCTCCAGCACCAACCATCGAGTGTATTTCATCAATAAATATTATGATATTTTTTGAGTTTATTATTTCTTTTATTACTTTATTTAGTCTTTCTTCAAACTCACCACGATATTTAGTACCAGATATTAAACTTCCCATTTCTATCATGTATATTTTATATTTTTTTAAACTATCAGGAACTTGTTTTTTATTTATTCTTCTTGCAAGTTCTTCAACAATTGCTGTTTTACCTACTCCAGCTGGTCCAATTAATAATGGGTTACATTTTTTCTTTCTTGTTAATGTAAGAATTACTTTTTCTATTTCTTTATCACGGCATATAACTTTATCACTCATGCATATATTATCATTTAAAATAATCCCTACTTTATTAAGTTCTTCTTTATTATTTAGTTTTTCTTTTTCTTTATAGTATACATATATTTCATCTAGATCAACATTCATTTTAAGAAGAATTCTTATTGCAATACCTTCTCCTTCATCTAATAATGATATAAATAAATTTTCATAAATATCATTTATATCTTTATTAACTGTTTTACTTCTTTTTATAATTTTTCTTAAAAGTGGTGTGTATAAATTTTCACTGAATTTTTTTGTAGATGTTCCAATAACACTTAGTAATTCATTTTTAAACGAAGAATATGTTACCTTATAATCTTTTAGATATTTACCTACCGAATTATTTTCTTTTAATATAGCTAAAAGTAAATGTTCTGAACCAACATAAGGATGATTTAAGTTATATCTTTCTTCTTCAGCAATACTTAATATTTCATTTAAAATATCATTTTCTTTTTTCATGATGTTCTCCTAAAAATATTATATTCAAATAATAATTTATTAATCTTTATCCATTAAATATTATGGCATAAAAAAACGACATAATTGTCGTTTTTTAAATACTATAATGCCATAAATATAAAGATTATTAATAGTACACATAGCATTCCTAAAATGAAACGCCAGATGAATTTCATCCAATCTTTATATTCTACTTTAGCATAAGTTAAACCAAGCATTAATAGAATACTAGTTGGGATGAAGAATTGTAATAATCCATATATTGCGAAGAATACTAAGAATACTAATGCTAATGAAGCGCTACCAAATCCTGAAACTAAGTAAGCTCCTATTGCATAACCAGTATATCCAGCATCAACATGGAATATATTTGTTAAAGTAGATGCAATTATAGTTCTTGGTAAACTAAAGTCAGTATCAAGATTAACATCTGCAATACCATCACCATCAACATCAAAGTTATTTGTTGAAGTACCATCACCTATTTGTTCTAATATAGCAGCATCATTATCATCAACAACACCATCAGCATTAAAATCTAGGTTCTTATCAGGGTATCCATCTTTGTTAGTATCACAGTTGATATCACATTTACCATCTTTATCTTTATCTTGATTAATTAGATTATAATCAGCTTTTCCATCATCATCTGAATCAATATTAAAGAATGCATAAGCAGATCCATTATAATCAATATTTATATCAGGAATGCCATCTTTATGCATGATTGATTTAACCATTGTTGGAACAATTGGGCTCATGTATACGATAATAAATACACAGTATACTGCAACTAGAGAACCAACTGGTTTAATAATTCTAACAATTCCTTGACCAAATGTTTCAATTAAATCATCAAATTTAATAGAATATAAAACAGCTATTAAAACAGTAAAGATTAAAATAATTGTTGATATAGTAAATAGATCAAATGCACCAAATGAAACTGCATTAGTACCAAGTAGACTAGATACTATATTAAAGTCCTTACCAACTTTAATTCCTGTTAACCATTCATGGAAATCATTAAATATTTCTATTTTAAAAGTTCCACTCCAGTTTAAGAAACCTAAAAGTGTAATTACAGCTAATATAGATAAAGTAATAATAATAGGTAAAGTTTTTACTTTTTCTTTTTTACCAGCTTCTACAATTTTAAATTCTTCAGCTATTTCTTCTTTTTTCTTATTGTTCATTGCTTTTTTAGCAGTAAAGAATAAGAAGAATGAATATAGTGCAACACTAATAAATGCAATAATAATTCTGTATTTAAGTGATGCATCTGCACCAGTTTCTGCAAGTGATTGTGAGAAATATGCATCGAAATTAAGTAGTGCATCTGTACCAAGTGTTGCTCCAAGTACACCAACAAGTAGTGCTCCAAATGTTGATGCAAATGCAGTTAATTTATTTAATCCAGCGTTAAGCATAATTGTAATTAACATTGGAATAAATAAAATCATTGCAAATGTTGAAGTAGTAATTGATGTAAGTGCGGCAATTACAACTGCAACTACAACAGCAAAAATATGTTCCTTTCCTTTAATTTTTTTAGCGATATTCGAAACAATTTTATTATATCCATTTGTTTTAGATAAAACAGCATAAAAACCACCTAATACAAATAGATAAATTATTTTATCAATTGCAAAATAAATACTATTATATACAATTGATGGAATATCGTTAAAACCTAAACGATTTTTACCATATTCTAAATACTCAGTTCCTTGGAAAGCACCAATATTTAAAATCCATGTAAGAACTATAGTAACGAAAATAGTAATTCCTACTATCTTAGCAATAGTATGTTTTTCAAATAATTTTTTCATCTTTTTCCTCCCATAATAATTATAGCACTCATACAATTATAAATAAACGAAAAAACTTAAATGAAGATTAAAAAAAGTATCTTTTTTAAAAGATACTTTTCTTAATTAATCTCTTGGTTTCATTGTTGGGAATAAAATAACATCTCTAATGGATTCTGATTCAGTAAATAACATAATCATTCTATCTATTCCATAACCTATTCCACCAGCTGGTGGCATACCATACTCTAAAGCTTCAATGAAGTCATAGTCAATATCATTAGCTTCATCATTACCTAATTCTTTTTCTTTTAATTGTGCTTCAAATCTTTCAAGTTGATCAATTGGATCATTAAGTTCTGTATAAGCATTAGCACATTCATGACCAGAGATAAATAGTTCAAATCTTTGAGTAAATCTTCCATCTTCTGGATCTTTTTTAGTAAGTGGAGAAATTTCAATTGGATGACCATATAGGAATGTTGGTTGAATTAAAGTTTCTTCTACATACTTTTCAAAGAATTTATTAATAATATGCCCATATTGTTTTTCATGTTCTTCTAGCTCAATATTATGTTCTTTAGCTAGCTTTAAACATTCATCTAAATCTGTTATAGATTTAAAATCAATACCAGTTTTTTCTTTAATAGCATCAGTCATGGAAATACGTTTCCAATCACCTGCTAAATCAATGTCATGACCTAAATAATGGAATGTAGTTTTACCACAAACATCATTTGCAATGGTTTTATACATATTTTCAGTTAAGTCCATCATACCTTCTAGATCAGAGTATGCCTCATATACTTCCATTAAAGTAAATTCAGGATTATGCTGTGGATCCATACCTTCATTTCTAAATGTACGACCTATTTCATATACTCTTTCCATACCACCAACTAGAAGTCTTTTTAAATTAAGTTCTAGAGCGATTCTTAAATACATATCTAAGTCTTGTGTATTATGATGAGTTATAAATGGTCTTGCAGATGCACCAGTTAAAAGAGTTGTTAAAATTGGAGTTTCAACTTCAACAAATCCTCGATCATCTAAAAACTTTTGAATAGTTCTAATAATCTTAGGTCTCATTTGGGCAACTCTCATAGAATCATCATTAGTAATTAAATCAAGATATCTTTTTCTATATCTATCTTCTACGTCTTGAAGTCCATGGAATTTTTCTGGAAGTGGTCTTAAAGCTTTTACTAAATGTGTATATTTTAAACATTTAATAGTAAGCTCACCAGTTTGAGTTTTCATAATTTTACCATAAACGCCAACAATATCTCCTAAGTCAGCTGTTTTAAATAAATTATAGCTTTCCTCACCTATATCATTAATTGATACATAAACTTGGATTTTACCAGTTCTATCTTTAAGTGAGAAGAATGAAGCTTTACCCATTTTACGAATAAACATAATACGGCCAACAACTGTTGCAGTATCATCCATATTTTCAAAAGCATCATGATCTACATCTTTATATTTTTCTTGTAAATCTTTAGCGTAAGCATCTCTTTCAAATTTTTGACCAAAAGCATCAAGACCCATGTCTTGAATCTTTTTCATCTTATCACGTCTAGCAATTTCTTGATCTGTTAATTTTCTCATTTTTCTTCACTTCTTTCCCTAATATAATACCATATTTTAGAGATTTTTCCATAAAAAAAGTTCTGATTTCATCAGAACTTATTTTTATTACATTTTATAAAGTTTTGTTGATTTTTTAGAAATGATATAAGCAGCGCCAATTAAAACTACACCAATAGCAATACCAACATAAGAAATGAAATTTCCTGTTTTAGCATTTTTAGTAGTTTTTTCTGTTATTGCAACTTCTGTTCCACCAGCTGGAGTAATAGATAATTTGTTTTCTTCATCACCAGTATATGATGGATCATGAATATATGTAAAAGTAAATACTTTTACACTACTTCCAGTTCCAGTATAAGTTCCAGCAGTTGGTAAAACTGTAACTGTTGCAGCTTTTAAATTTGTACCTGAAGTAGTATTTGCAGTATCAATAATCCAATCAGATGTTCCATTTATTGTTTGGATTAAATTATGTTGACCAACAATGCTAAATGTAAAACCTTCTGCAGGAATTATATCTCCTGATGTAATTTTTTCTGAAATTTCAACAGTATAAACTCCATTTGCATCTGGTTCACTAACAGTATATTCAAGTGATGATGATGCGCTTACTTTAATTGGTAAAATAATTAGTGCAAGTAAAGCAATAATATAACTTACTTTCTTCATAACATACCTCTTTCTATTATTTTTATTATAACCTAATTATAGCATGAAATTACTTTTATTCTATTATTTTTTTAAAAATAATAGTAAATTATGTCAAGTTTGTGATATTATATTATTACATGGTAAGGGTTGATTAAGTTGAAGAAAGTTCTGATTGGTATTAAAGATAATGCACTCACTTTTAAATACAAAAAGAGCACTGATAAAATTGATAATAATTTAGTTAATACAAATATTATTACTCATAATGAACTTGTATTTAATGAAGAGTACATTGAAGAAAATAAAAAAATAGTTATTGGATTTGTTAGAGAATTAATAGATCAATATAATATAAAACAACTTATAATTAAGGAATCAGAGTTAACCTTTACTGCCCTTGATTTAATAAATAATAATGATAAAGTTAAAGCTATCTTTTTTAGAGAAGAAAAACAACTTTCTTTTGATATATGTGAAAAAGTATTAACAAATAAACATATTAGAATAATAAATTGTTATAATATGCCTCCTTATATGCTTGAATGTTTTGATCAAAGAGGTATTAAAACAGAATCTAGATCAGAAATTATGTTTACTTCTTCTTTCATGCAAGGAAACAATCTACTTCAATATAGTAAAATATTCTATAAGTTATCTGTTAGAATTGAGTTTCCTTTAAAAAATCAAGATTTAGAAGACTTTAAAATCTTCTGCCGTATTAATAAATATTTAAGAAGTATACATGTTAACAAATATAGTAAATCTGAACTTGATAAAATAATTTGTATTTTAAAAGAAGAAAAAATTAAAAATATTAAGATTTATGTTCATGATAACGTTAATAAAGAATCAGATATTAATTCTTTAAAGAAACTTAATAATAAGCATAAACATAGTAAAATTAAAATCGAACTTAAATATTCTGATACATATTTAAAAGATAATTTATTTAAACAAGTTGTTGTTAATGTATTAAAAGTTTGTGGACTACTTACATTTTTCTTAGTAACCACATTTATTTCGTACGTTTTAATATCTAACTATAGAGCTATGAAAAGAGTTAATAAGATTAAAGCAGAGATAAATGAAGTTGTTGAAAAAACAGATTCTACTAAAGTAATAGAAGAACTTAATAAAGAAAAAGAAGAAAATGAACCACTTGTTTCAAATGGTTATGTTGCATCTTTACTTCAACTTAATCCACAAACAGTTGGTTGGATTAATGTTAATAATACTAATATTGATTATCCAGTTGTTCAAGGAACTAATAATAAATATTATCTAGACCATAACTTTAACTTTGAAGAAGATAGAGATGGTTGGGTTTATATGGATTATAGAGATGATGCAGTAAACCTAAGTAAAAATACTATTATATATGCTCATAATAGATATTATAGTGGAGTTATGTTTGGTTCACTATATAAAGCAGCATATAAAAGTTGGTATACAAATAAAGAAAATCAAATTATAAAATTTGATACTTTATATGGAGAACATAAATGGAGGATATTCTCTATTTATAATACTCCTGTTACTAGTGATTATTTACAAGTTAAATTTGATTCTGATGAAGAATGGCTTATGTTTATACAAAGTTTAAAACAAAAAAGTATTTATGACTTTGGTGTAAGTATTAATGTAAATGATAAAATACTTACTTTATCTACATGTGCTCCTAAAGGAAGACTTGTAGTACACGCAGTTATGATTGAATAATAAAAATCAATTACTTTATTAGTAATTGATTTTTTTCATTTGTTTTTAATCTATTATTTATAAATGTATTCATTTGATTTCTTGCAATTTTATTTAAAGTAATAAGCCTTTCTGATTGAGGAATATTCTTTCTTATTAATTCAGAATTTATGGCCTCCAAATTGCTAAGGATTATTAATTGTATTGTATTTGAGTAATCTCTAATATTACCTTCCTTAGCAAAGATTGGATTATTTATTCTCCACTCTTTTGCTGTTGTTCCAAATAAAGCTACATTAAGTACATCAGCTTCTTCAGCATATATGTATTTTATTTGTTTATTAGTAAGTTTTGGAACAATATAGTTTTTTACTGCATCTGTTTGAAGTAAATAATTTGACTTAGATAAAAATCTACATTCATCCCAATTATTTGAATTGTTTTGAATTTCATTTTGTTTTAACCTTCTAAATTCTTTGATTAAATATATTTTAAATTCTGGGGAAATCCAACTTGCAAATTCAAATGCGATATCTGGATGAGCATATGTTCCACTTGAATATTTTCCTGATGCCGAAACAAATCCAATAGAATTATATTCTTTTATCCATCTGTTTGGAGTCATAGTAAATCTATTATATGGTACTTCATTTATTTTAATTCCGTGTAATTTCACGGAATTAAAATTATCATTATTTATTTCTTCCCATAAAGAATAAAATTCAAATGAATTTTTATTTGACATCCAATTTCTAATAACTCCAGACGGATCATCATGATTATGTTTTTTAGCTAAATCTGTTAATGATATATAATTAACTCCTTTATAACCTAATATTCTTATATTATGATTTTTTACTACTATTTTAGACTCAATATTTTTTATTATAATAACCTCCTTTTCTTTAGGATTGTTATTATAATATTAGTAACAAAAAATATATGTCGAAATATGTATGTGTTATATAAAAATTATAAATATTAAAAAAATCATTCACTTTTAAAGTGAATGATTTATTTAATTATCTTGATCTTCCTCTTTCTTCTTCACTAGTCATATTATAATTTGGATTATAATATACATTATAGTTATCATAATCTATATATGATATAGGACTAGCCATAGTTTCTTGAGGAGTTTGAACAACAGCACCTTGAATATATGAAATATCAAGTACAGGTTCACCCCATATTTTTTCATATTGTTCTGGTGTAATTTTTTGACCAATTTGAGGAGCATTCTCTCCATAAACCTTTCTAAGATGCTCATTACATTTGTCAAATGATTCAATTTTATCGAAAGGATTTCCTGTTTTTATTGAATAATCAACGCATAAATAATAAACGGCAAAGTTATATCGCTTTAAGGCATCAAATAATTGACCTTTAGTATATTTATGGTCTGCTGGATAATTACCAATTTTAGGGTCTTTAATAATTTCGCTTAAACCTTGATCGTATGTATATACCTCATCGCCCATTATTGACTTTAAGTTATCTAAAGGTACTCTGGAACCAAGAGGAATTTGATTTTGAACAAGGTAACTCATAATTAGTTTATTTGAAAATGTTCCAACATTAATATCTTCTTTATCCAATTTAGTCAACTTAAAATATTCAAAATCGTCATTACAATTATGATATAATTTATCATGAATATAATTAAGGAAATAGTTTGCTTTAGATTCAGGTACGGACTTACAATTCAGTCCGTATTTTTTGTTACAAAAATCTGTAAAAACCTGATTAAATTCATCTGTAAAACCATAATATAAAACGTATTTTGTAATCGAAATGTGAAGTCTACTATTTAAATAAGTATCAAATTCTTTTGATGCATTATCATCCCATGTAAAATTATATGTTTCATTGGTAGAGGAATCAAGTGTTGTATCTGTAGTAACATCTATCGCAGTATTATAAGTATCAGTTGGATTTAAAGTTGAATCATTTGATGTATCAGGATCTTTTCTAGTACATCCCGCGAATGTTGTTACAAGTATTATTCCAGCCAACGCAGATGATGATGTAATTAATAATTTTTGGTTGTTTGATTTAAAAGTCTTCATTTCTTACTCCTTATTTATATGTATTACCGCAAACATACATTTGTTTTTGACTATTTCCCGTAGAATTATCTGGATAACAGTTAAAGACTGTGCATTTATATCCACAATGACAAGTTGTATTGTTATAATCAAGACAGCATTTTAGTCTATCAGCATTATGTTTCTTAGCTTTTTCTGTTTTAGGATCCGCTTCGTATGGTGGTATTACATATAAATTATTTTCAACGTTTGAACTATTACCATACACATAATACCTAACTCCTTGAGCACCATGTGGAAATAAAGAATATTCTAAATCATCACCAAAATTCACTGTTTGCGTATCGTCATATGTTTTACATCCATAAATAGGACTATGTCCCTGTAAACAACATGAAACTCCTTCTCCATCATTATTTGAGTTACATGGAGTATCATATTTTTCACAATCGTAATTATACATTGAACAATTCTCTGAAATTGATGGTCTAAACTCTCTTAAATAGCAGCTGCCTGAAGGCCCGTATGACGGTGTTCCTTCATCCATATATGGATTACCAAAACTATCAGCCAGATGATGCCAAATATTAAATGCATTGCTATTATCAGATGTATGTGTTTCTATATTGTGTGCCTTATCTTCACATAAAGTTTCAACTGTTATATCATCTCTAGGAGATGCTATATTCGAGCTTTTTGATATTATTTTAAATTGTAGTCTACTGCCAGAATTATTATTTATTCTAGGACCATAGCTTGTATTACAGTCGCTAGATGAGTTACAAGGGCGAATTTCTGTTCCAGAACCGCTGGATGCTTCTGCTTCAAATCTCATTACTCCAGAACCACTAACGCCATTCCATGATGGATCTGAACAAACAAATTTAATTCTGTTTCCTCCATGTACACTACCACCACCATCATTAGAAGCTTCTGGTGCAATATGGTCTATATATACACCAACAGTACAAACAGTTTTATTATTGTAGTGAGAATTATTATAACTACTATCCCAGTCGCTACCAGAACAATTAGTACTTGTTTTAGTTTCTTTTCTAGAACAATAAGGAACTTTATCATAAAGAGTTATTGTACCTGTTCTAATAATTTCACCATCGTTATAATCCCATTCGTGACTCTTTGATGGATTATTATCACTTCTACAACCAACATGTTCATCATAACAATATTGTGTTATATGTCTAAATCTTTGGTCCCAATTGTTAGTTGAACCAACACCAAGTGTTGTTGCTCCGTTAGTTGAACTAGATCCACCATTTTTTGTTTGACCAATACTTGTATTACCTGTTTTTTTAGCACAAAGTGGTCCTTTTCTATCTACATAAACATCAACAGAACATTTAGTAGACCATCCAACCTTATCATAAATAGTAATATATCCACCTTTTATAGCTGTTCCAACATTTGGATTAAATGTTTTTTGGAAGTATATATATTCTCCGTCGGTATGTCCACCTTCTGCACTTGCATTACACTGTGAACCTACAACAAGTACACCATTTATCATGTTGTTATCATAACAATACTGACGTATTGTTCTTGATGCATATTGATATTTATTATGTTCACCAATTACATCTCTACTTCTATTTGCTTTAAGTTCTTTTGTACAATGTGGTTTAGTAATATCAATTTTCATTATTTTAAATGTTTCAGTTTTATCATCAGTAACAATATTACCAAGTTTATCAATAGCGCAAATGTTTATTTCACCATTTTCACCATCTTTACCAGCTTCTATTTTTACTTCATAAAGTTTAACATGATTATGACTATCAGCATCTGGTACTTGAACACCTAAATTTTTATTTCTTTTTAACTCAGAGCATGGTTCTTTTCCAGCATAGATTCTATCTACTCCAACATCATCTTCAGCAGTTATGTTAAAGTATATCCACTTACTTTTCTTCCATACATCTTTATCATTATTTACGTAACCTACAGAACCTTTTTTAATTTCTGGTGGTTTTCTATCAAAATAATAATCTATATGAGCATCTAAGTGTTTGTTATTTTTAGTAATAGCCTCAACAGTATATGGGCTTTTATAAACAACTTCAACACTTGTTGTGTGAGTATTATTTTCAGACATTGTTGATGCATCATTATTCCAAATATATTTAATTCCTCTTAAATCATAGTAATATGCAGAATTTGGATTTATGTTAGCTGTTAAATCAAGTTGTTTATTAGTCCATCTTAGACCTTTAGATATAACAACATCTATATTTTTATAAATATCTTGTGGATCTTTATTCAATAATTTATTAAATTCATTGGATGCAGTTAAATAATCTTTGTCTTTACCATGAATCTTAGCAGTTAAAGTTAAGAAAGGGTCATCATAGAATTGTGTTTGACATCCATCTTTTTCTCTAAAATCAATCTCACCTAGTTCAGCAAAATAATTTGTATTATCAATATCAACGCTTACTATATGACAGTTAAGAGAATGGTTATCTCTTGGGTCATAAATATTTCCAGTTTCATCATCTGGATCTAAATAACCCTCATCTATTAATTCTTGAACGTAATATTTTATCTCACCAGTTTTAGATGTATACCTAACACCAGCAATTTCAATTACGGCTTTTAAGTTTTTATATTGTCTATTTATAATGTTTTTTCTTACCTTAGTATATGTAACAGTAGCAATTAAAGTAACAACAGCAATAATTGCTACTGTTGCTAACATTTCTATTAATGTGAATCCCTTATTCTTCTTATTCATATATCCACCTTCTGATTATATATATACTCTTTTAGTATATCACTTACAGCACTTATTTACAAATAAAAAACATATTTAAATGTACATGAAAAAAAGCATTTTACAATGCTTTTTTAAATCTTATTAAACTCAAGTAATTGTTTATTTGCACCTAGTTGATTAACAAGTAAAACTTGGTAACCATTTTGATTATTTAATCCACTAAATGTATCACTATAACTATCTTTAATTAAATCTGTATTAATGTCTTTAACAAGAACTAAAGTATTTGTATTTTTATAAAATAATGGAGTTCCAGTATATTTATCATATGTTAGGCTTCCAGAATCATCATACTTACTAACTGCAGCATTATAGAATGTTGCATTAGAAAAGTTAATTATATATGCAGTATATGATGTATCATTTACATTTCCACCACTATTGTTATATAAAATTACATTTTTCTCATATATAGTTGCTTCAGTATTATCTAATGTAACATCTTTTTTTGCAACAAGACCCATACTATATTCACTAGATGTAACTACAACAGGAATAAAGTATGCTTTAGTATTAGAACTATTATCTGTTACATTTACTTTGATTTTCTTTAAACCAGCAGTTTTATATTGAGATGCTTCAGTATCAGATGCATAAGCATATTTTGCTTCTTCTGATGTAGATGCTATAAGCATTTCTGGAGTTAATTCTGTACCAGCAATAATAACATTTGTTTTAACTTCTATTTCAGGAGCTTTAGTATCTTTTACTGTAATTTTACCAGTATAAGATTTTTTACCACAAGTAACAGTAAAATCATATGTTGCAGCAGTATTTATATCAACTTTAGTAGTATTTAAAACACAGTTGGATGAAGAAGTATTTTTAAATGTAGCATAATCTTCTAGATTAGTTGATAAAGCTTCACCTTTTTCAGCAGTAACTTGTTTTAAAGTAACACTACTTTGGTTAAAAATACCCATTACATTAATTGCATAATAAACGCCATAACCAATTCCACCAATAATGATAAGAAGTAATAAAGCTAGAACTAACTTATTAGATTTCTTTTTACCTTTTGCATTTGGATCAAGTTCCGGAGTTGTACCTATTTCATCAAAATTTGTCATAGGTGTTGCATAATCAACTGGAGTTGATACACCAGCTTGATAATCAGTTACAGGCATTTGATCAGGAATAGGCATTGTTGGAGTCTCATTTATAGCATTATTAACTGTTGGCATTTGTGTTGTGTTTTGCATAACAACATCATTTATACCAAGATTATTATTTGTTTCAACTGGTTGTTCTTGAACAACTTCAGGAGCTGGTGCAGCTTCAGGAATAGTATCAACTACAGGTGCACTTTGAACAGATTCAAATGTATCAATAGTTGGTGCTGCTTGTTCAGTTGCAAAAGAAGTTGGAACTTCAGTTGGTTGTGGTTCCATAGTTGGTGCTGCATTAAACACATCTGTATTATTTACAGGTGCAGCATCAAAACTAGGAGTAGCAGGTTCACTTAAAGTATCAACTGGAGCGCTAGGAGCACTATCAACAGGAACTTGATTATCAAAACTTGGTTCTGTTTGAAACTCTGGTTGTGCTTGAACATTAACAGTATCAGTTGGAACATTAAGTGGTGCATTATTTAAGTCTTCAAATGGAGTAAATGTTTCTTCTCCCATATTATTTATTAGTTCACTATTTATAGGTGTTTCACTAACAGCACCTAAAGATTCTGAACCAATACCATTTTCAAAATTAGTATTGTCTGTATTCATATCTAGACCCCTTTTCCTATTATGTATAAATTATACAAATAAATAAGAAAAAAGGCAATATTTTTTACTTGTAAATATAAGTTGTATTAAAAGATTTAAAAATATATAATATTATTAGAATAAATTTTTAAAAGGTGATATAAATGGATTACAAAAAAATACACATGATTGGTATCGGCGGAAGCTCTATGAGTGGTATAGCTGAAATAACTGAAGCTTTAGGTGTTACAGTTACTGGTTCAGATATGGAAGAAACTTATTATGTTACAAAACTTTTAAATAAAGGTTATAAAATAAGTGTTGGACATCATCCAGAAGTAATTGATAATTCAATAGATTTAATAGTTTACTCAGCTGCTATTTTAGAGGATGATCCTGAAAGAGTTAAAGCTAAAGAACTTAAAATTCCACAAATGGAAAGAGCTGAATTTTTAGGTTTAATTACTAAAGCGTATAACAATGTTATATGTATTGCTGGAACTCATGGTAAATCAACAACATCTGGTATGATTACAAAATGTTTTGTAGATGCCAAAATAGATCCAACAGTTCAAATAGGTGCTACTTCATTTGAAATTGGCGGTAATAACCATGTTGGTACTTCTGATGTATTTATATTAGAAGCTTGTGAATATCATGATAGTTATCTACATTTTAATCCTAAGTATGCTATCATACTTAATGTTGATGCAGATCACTTAGAATACTTTGGTAGTTTAGATAATGTTAAAAAATCTTTTAATAATTTTGCTAAATTAGTTCCTGAAGATGGATATATCTTTATAAATAAAGATGATGAAAATAGTAAGCATGTAATTGATGATACTATAGGAAAAGTTATTTACTTCTCACTTAATAGTGAATCAGACTATCAAGCAATAAATGCAAGTTATGATGAAGATGGTCATCCATCATTTGATGTTTTACATAATGGTAACATTATTACTCATATTAATTTAGCTGTTACAGGAGAGCATAATTTATACGACGCACTTGCAACTGTTGCTGTTGCTAATACTTATGGTATTGATTTAAATATTGTTAGTGAATCACTTAAAGGTTATAGAGGAGTTCATAGAAGATTTGAATTCTTAGGTTTAAGTAAAAAAGGTGCTAAGATATATGATGATTATGCGCATCATCCAACAGAGATAGCTACTACACTATATTCTGTTAATAAAGTTAAACATAATAGAACATGGGCACTACATCAACCATTTACTTATACAAGAACTAAAGATCATTTAGATGAGTTTGCTAATGTATTATCTGGTTTTGATAATATAGTTTTAACTGATATATATGCTGGTAGAGAAAAAGATATATATAATATTAAAACTGAAGATTTAGTAGAAAAGATTAAACCACTTAATCCAAATGTATATCATTTTAGTAATACTGATGAGTTAATTAAATTCTTAAATGAACACTTAGAAGAAAATGATGTTATATGTTCAATTGGTTGTGGCCCTGTTGATAAGATAAGTCAAAAACTAATTGATAAACCTAATTGTGGATGTTAAAAAAAGATGCTTTATTAAGCATCTTTTTTATCATGTTTTGTCGATATAATGGTACTTCTATTGAAATATAATTATCTATAAATATAATTAAATTTGTTACCTATGTCTGTGGGTCTACTTTTCACATCAAGACTTAATCTTGCAGTAAAAAAATAACCTTTGGGTTTAAGAAAGGTTGTGAAGAGTAATGACAAAGAGTTCAGTACCATATGTTATTATAATTTTATTAATTATAGTTATTTTAAAATTAGTTTAAAAAAAGAACGCCAGCACATAGTGTGTGGCGTCAACCTGCAGTAGGCGCCACCCGACTAGGTAACACTTACATTTATATTATATTAATTATTATTTAATTTATCAATAGATTTACTATATTCATCTAGTATGTTTAATACTTCTTCTTTAGATTTAGCTTGAACTAATTTTACTTTAGTTTCTTTACTGTTAGGTAAATACTTAAAGTAAAACATTAAGTGATTTCTAAATTCTAAAATAGCAGTATGTTCATTTTTATCTTTTATTAACATATCTAAATGTTTTTTCATCATATCTATTCTTTCTTTGATAGATATTTCTTCTTGATATGTTCCTTTTTCTAAATAATCAACTGAGTTTTGAATAAGCCATGGGTTACCAATTGCTCCCCTACCTATCATTACTCCAGCACATCCAGTTTCATCAAGCATTTTTTTTGCTAGTTCTGGAGTTGTTACATCACCATTACCAATTACAGGAATACTAACTGCATTAACTACATCTTTTATAATATTCCAGTTGGCAGTTCCACTATATCCTTGAGATCTAGTTCTAGCATGAATAGCTATAGCACTTGCTCCAGCTTCTTCACATATTTTAGCTACTTCAACTGCATTAATACTTTTTTCATCCCAGCCACTTCTTATTTTAACTGTAACGGGAATAGATACAGCACTAACTACTGCTTTAACTATTTCTTTTATCTTTTCTGGATTCTTAAGTAGTGCACTACCAGCTTGATTTTTAAGTGCCACTTTAGGAACTGGACAACCCATATTAATATCTATGATATCTGGTTTCATTGTTTCTTCAACTATCTTAGCTGCTTTAACAAATGAATCTATATCACTACCAAATATTTGCTGTGATATAGGTCTTTCTTTTTCATCCATAATAAGCATATCCATAGTTTTTTTATTATCATAAACTATTGCTTTATCAGAAACCATTTCACAGTATATGAGTCCTGGATTCATTTCTTTAATTATTTTTCTATAAGATGTATCAGATACACCAGCCATAGGTGCAAATATAATAGGATTTTTAATATAAACATTTCCTATATAAAAACCTTTATATGCTGACATATATAATCACCTTCTACTATATTTATTATACAATAAAATATTTATTAACGTACTCTCTGATAATTTTTTAATCCATCTTTTGACGGAATAACAGGTTTCATTGTTATTAGCTCTCCGCCTGGAATTGCATCAGCAAGGAAAAAACTTGTTGGTGTTCCATTTACATGAGCTATATTATAACCATAATCTATTAAATATGTATCCTTATCAAATGAGTATGTAGGATTAACACTATTAACATAATCTCTCATTTCATAAGCAAATTTTTTTACATTTACATCTTTATTAAGTCTACATGGTTTATCATCAGAACATATTCTATTTCTAATATCTCTATATACACTTTCAAAATCATAATTATTTAATAATTTTACATATGTAGGAATATTTCTAAACATATTAATATCTAAAATACCTAATTTATATCTTAAATAATAATCTAATCTATTATCTATACATGGTATTTTTTGCATTATATTACGTGCATCATCATAATTGCCTTCAAGAAATAAACAAAATGCATAACTTCTTTTATATTGTGGATTATTACTTTTTTTCAATAAATCAGATATTATTTTTTTTGCTTCAGAAATTCTATTCATTTGAATTAATGTATTAGCTTTGCTAACTTTTACTTCAAAAACTGAATTATCAACATCATCACTATTAAATACATCAATAGCTTTGTCACATAAATTTTCACTTTGATATGAAATAACTAAAGTTCTGAAATATTGAGAACAGAAATTATTTAATCTTTTTACAGTTTCGGTTAGTTCATCTACAGTTTTAAAATCTCCATAAGCAGCTGCAAGTTTAAAATATAATAATTCTTGATTTGTATTATTAATTCCATTTTGGATATTTGCTTTTATTGCTTCAAATGCTTTTCCAGTATAATTTATTTCGTTATATAAAACTGGAAGTAAGATATCTAGTTTATTTCTTAAACTTGGATTTATATTCATAGATTGAAGTTTTCTTACTTCTTTAAGGGCATTTTTATAGTCCTTAGTATCTTGGTATAATGCACGTAAAAAAGTATGATATTTTATTTCATTTGGATTTAAATTTACTGCTTCTTCAGCAAATTCTTTTGCTTTATCAATATCATGATGAAAGTAATAAATTTTTGATACATAAAATAATGCAGCATCATTTACGTCATTATTTTCTTTTAAGTATTCATAAAATGACATAACTGTATCATAATCTTCAGTATCATAAAGCAACTCTGGATATAGTTTTCTTGCTTTTTCAGCGTATTCACTATTTTTATGTAGAATATTTTCTAATCCATCAATAGCTTTTTCTTTATCAACTTTTCTACTTTCTAAAACAGCATTATAGTAAGTTGTTAAATCATAATATTCATCATCACCATCAAGTTCTTCAAGTAGTTCTTTAATTTGAATTTGTTGAAAATTATTTTTAAATCTAAACTTAATCGCTTCTGCAATAACATAGTGATTGTGATTTGAACTTTCAATTAATTTATCAAATTCTTTTTTAGCTTTTGATGCTTTTTCTATATCTAATATTTTATCTATTTCTTCTTTATAAAATTCGTTCATTAAAATCCCTCTTTTTTAAGTGAGGTTTATTATAACATAACGATTTATTTATTACAAATAATAAAAATAGATGCAAAATGCATCTATTTTTAATAACGTATTCTTCGAAAATTTTTCTTTCCATCTTCTGTTGGAATTATTGGTTTTATATTGTATAGTTTTCCATCAGGCATGGCATCAATTATAAAATATGATGTAGGAATATCATTTAAAAGTCCAATTGGTCTTTCAAGATTAATTAAGTAAGAATCTAATTTTGTTCCATAATTAGGTTTTAAATCACTAATAATTTCATTTAAATCATAAATTAATCTTCCAACATTTGTTTCAGGAGTTACACCACATGAACTTTTCTTTGATCCAAATAATCCTTTTATGAAATTATATACAATTGTTCCATCATAATTATTTAGTAATTGATAGTATGCTAAATCTTCTTTATTTATTATATCTATTGGTAAATCAAATTCATTTCTTATTAATAATTCAATTTTTCTTCCATCATTTTGATCAAGTGATAATATTTCATCTTTAGCATCATCATAATCACCATTTAAATAATAACATAATGCTCTTAAACGATAGAACTGTGCGATATTTTGTTCATTATCATTTGTATCAACGATATCTCTTATCGCTTCATCAAGTAATACTATAGCTGATTCATAAGAACCCATTTGCATTAATGTTGATGCTCTATAATATAAAATATATTTATATGCTATATTTTCATTATACTCAATTTCATCAATTACACTTAAAGATTTTTCAAATAATGCTTCTTTATTATACATTTTAAATAACATTTTGTAATAATCATCATTAATTAAATCTTTATTCTCTACACTATAAAATAATTTTTCAGCTTCTTTATCATTATTAATTTTAGAATTAATTCTAAAACTTAGTAATGTTTGATCAACTGATGTAAGATTATGTTTTTCATAATTTTTAATTAAAGCTAGAGCTTCTTTTAAATATCTTGCTTTATACATTAAATCTGGAACCATTAATCTTAATTCTCTAGTATATGGTGTATTTAAAGGAATTATTTCATTTAATAATTTTAATAGAAGTGGACTATTTTTCTTATCAGCAGGAATTCTTTCAATAAACTTAATATATTTTGGTTCTTGTGGATTAAGTTTAATTGCTTCTTTAATTTGATTTATAGCATCATAATACATTTTTAGTTCTAAAAATGAATGTGCAGCATAATTATATGAGTTTTCATTATTACCGTTTTCTTTTTGTAATATATTAAAATATTTTATTGATGTTTGATAATCTCCTATAACATAATATTCTTGAACAAGTAATCTTTTTGCATCAACAGAATACTCATTATTTACAACCGCTGCTTTTTTTAAATATTTTATAGCATTATTTCTTTTTTTATTTCTTATACTAATTAAACCTAAATAATAATTTGATGCATAGAAATAATCTTTATTATTCATTAAGTTAATAAAGTCATCCTCAGCACTTGGTGTACCATATTCATATTTATAAACAGCTATTCTAAATAATATATATGGATCATTATTATTTTTTTTAGCTAATTCATAAAGTTTTGGTACAATCTTTTTTTCACCGCTATTTATTAGATTATCTATTTCTTCTTTATATGTACTTTCCATATAAATATCCCCTTTTTTTGAGTGTGAAAAGTATTATAGCACTCTTATATTATTTATTCAATAAAAAAAACGTTAGACAAAATCTAACGGTTTTTATTATTTTTCAAATCAAAATTTTCTATAAATATGTTTAAATCTTTATCATCTATTACAAGGGTATTAGCAAAACAATTATCATTCATTCTTTTTAAATCATTTTTGATATACTCTTCTTCAATTTGGTATTTCTTGGCTGCTTTAGTAACCTTTTCAAAAATAGTCTTACATGCTTCTTCATATTTTTTGTAACGCGATTTTGTTGTGAAACTATAATAGCTATTACTAAGTTGATAAGTATGTGGAATTCCATAACCAAATACGCCCATTAAAATATATGATACAAAGTATTGATTATTATTTTGTTTTGAATCTATAACATCAATTATAGAATATCCTTTGTTTTCATCAAAGAAAACATTTAATGGTTTGGGATCAGGGATTATGCCCATATCATTTAGTTTCAAAAAATCTTCTAAGTATTTATCATATATGCTTTGATCAGCACTTGCTCTTTTTTCAAGTTCAGTTATATAGTCATTAACGGTTGTTTGATATGCCCATAAATCAGTTGTTGATTTAATAGGTATTTTAAATTCTGGCATTTGTGATCCTTTTGCTCTTTCTTCAAGAAATACACCTGTTGTATATGATTTATCGCCAAAAGTACAAGTTGTTTCATCTATAAGTTTGTAATCAACTATTTGTGCAATATTAACGCCTTCTTCTTTGGCTTTTTTTATTAAATCTATATAGTCTTGTAATTTATCATCTGTACAAGGCATTAATTTTTTAAGTAGTACATATTCATCATCAATTATTGAACAAATTTCCTTTTGATTTTTTCCTCGTTCAAATAATTCATTAGTTAACTTCATGAAAACCTCCTGTTTATTTAATCATTTGCTTCTAAAACTACTTCATCACCATTATTAAGTAAAAATGCATTAGCATCATCAGTATCTAAATGGACTTCATAAAATCCATCATCTGATACTTTTGCAAATACTTCAATAGTTCCTCTTTTTTCACCTAAAATATGAAGTTTTAATTTATCTTTATCTTTAACATGATATTTATCTGCTTCACTTATATTAAAGTGAACATGTCGATCAGCTATAATACATCCTTCATCTAAAGTAATAGATGCTTTGTCAGTTCTAAGGGTAATATGTTCTGATCCAGATAAATCACCAGATGTTCTAACTGGTGGATTAAGTTTTAATTTGTATGCATCAGTTTTAGAAATTTCTACTTGATTATAATTTCTAAATGGACCTACTATTCTTACATTTTCGATTACTTTATCACCACTTATTAAATCAACAGTTTCATTTGCTGCAAACTGACCTATTTGATTTAAATCATTTCTTTTAGTAAGTGGAAAATCAAATAATTTTTCGTATGTTTCCTTTGTTAAGTGGACATGTCTATTAGATATAGCAACTTTTACATTATGATACATATTTATCCCTCATATTCTATATATATTATATCATAAAAAAATGACAACAAAATTGTCATATTTTTATAGATTTACATTATGATAAATATCTGTAACATCTTCAATTTCATCAAGTAGATTATAAAGTCTATTAAATAGTTCTAAATCTTCTCCTTCAAGAGTTACTTTATTTTTAGCATACATACCAACTTCATCAATTTCATAATCTGGATTTGGTATTATTTTTTCAACTTCTTGTTTTAACTGTGAAAATTCATTTGGATTAACGCTCATTAATACATAACCATCTTCATCTTCAAAATCAACTAGATTAATTCCAGCATCTAAAAGTTTTTCAAATAGTTCTTCACCTTTATCAGTTTTAAGACCTAACATTCCTAAATGATCATAATTATATGAAACACTATTTGTTACTCCTAAACTTTTATTTACTTTATTAAAAGCTGCTCTAACAAAACCAACAGTACGATTAACATTATCAGTCATTGTTTTAATAATAAGTGTTGATGCGCCAGGTCCAAAACCTTCGTAAGTAACTACTTCGTATTCTTCTCCACCAGCACCTTTAGCTTTATCAATTGCTCTATTAATAATATCAGCAGGAACTTGTTGTTTTTTTGCTTTATCAACTAAATGTTTTAAATCGATATTACAATCTGGATCTGGAACACCTTTTTTTGCAACGATATAAATTTCTTTTGCAAAGTTAGAATAAAGTTTAGCTTTAGCAGCTCCAGTTTTTGCAATACTTGCTTTTCTTACTTCATATGCTCTTCCCATATTAACACGTCCTTTTTAAAATTTCCTTGTATATTATAAACAAATAGAAAAATAATGTCCACACATTATTTTTCTTTTTTTATAAACAATTTAGCAATAGTTTTTTGAAGACCTCTATTTTTAACTCTTCTTTTTATTCTCATTAAATAAGATGATATAGAATCATTTCTAAATTGAAGAATATCTTCTAGTTTATCTGAATCTTTAAAATAATATGAATAAAAACCTTTATCAATAAATAATTTATTATCTATATATTTTTTTGTTATACCAAATACTTTAAGTATATCTTCATTTAATTTTTTACCAGTGGTTCTACAGTTTTCTCCTCCACCAACATTAAATGTTTTTTTATTAATTTTATCAATTTTATCTATTGCTCTTACAAACATATATGATACATCTGTATCAGTAACTACTTCCATTTTGGATGTTGGGTTGTATGAATAAATAAAATTTTCTTTTGTAATATTTGTTAGAACAACAGGTATTCTAAAAATAACATAGTTATCAAGTTTTAACTTAATAATATCTTCAGCTTCTAGTTTAGACAAACTATAATAATCATTATTATTTAAATTAGGTTTAGTAGATACAGTTACTTCATCTTTTTCTTGATTACCATAAACACTTGCACTAGATGCATATAATAAATAACATTCAGGATTATAAAAATCTATAATTCTAACTATATTTTCTGTACCTTTAAAATCTATTTCTCTAGTTAATTTATTGTTGATATTTCCCATTGGTAAATCAACACCAGCAAGATGAATAACATAATTCATTTCTTTAATGGCATCTTCCATAAAAGATGCATCAGAAATATCACCAAAAAGTAAATTTATTCTTCTTTTATATTTTTTTAATCTTTTATAATTACCAGAGTTTTTTAAATCTACTGCAGTTATTTCATATTTACCTTCACTAAGTAAATATTTAATAACATTTATACCAATTGTTCCTGCAGCACCAGTAATAAGTACTTTTTTCATTTAATTACACCTTCTTTGTAATTATTTATTTCATGATTATTATATCAAAATTATGTCATAAAAAAAATATCTATCACTAGATATTTTTTAATTTACAAAATATACTTCATACCACTTTAAGAAGCAGTATATTGTCCATACTTTTTTATAATTATCTTTTTTACCACTTACATGTTTTTCTAAAAGTTTATTAATATATTTGTTATCAAAAACTTCTTTTGAAAAATCACTATTAAATGTAGATTTTATTTCGTTATAAAAATCTTCTTCCTTCATCCAAGCTCTAAGTGGAACTGGGAAACCTAATTTCTTTTTCTTATATGCTTCAGTAGGTATTACTTTTTTAGCAGCGTCTCTTAAAGCTACTTTAGTGTTTTCTTTTGTTACTTTATATTCAAAAGGAAGACTTGATGCATAAGCAAATACTTCTTTATCAATAAATGGAACTCTTCCTTCTAAGCTACTTGCCATAGTCATTCTATCAGCTTTTTGTAAGATATCTTTAATAAGCCAAAAGTTAATATCTATAGCTTGCATTTTAGTAACATTATCTTTATCACTAAACTCATCATATACTTCTTTAGTAATTTCTTTATTTTTATATTTAGATGACACTTTAGTAAATTTCTTTATTTCCTTTTCTCCAAAAACTTTAGATACTCCTATATAGTTATCTTCAAGTTTCATACCACGTCTTACTAAGAAATTTATTCCTCTTACTTCAGGTAAATGTGAACAAATAAGTGCAACACTATGTCTTATAAAATATGGAACTTTACTATACCAACTTAAATCAAATTCGTTATGATATGTATTATAACCGCCAAAGAACTCATCTGCACCTTCACCTGATAGAACTACTTTTACATCTTTAGCTGCTAGTTTAGCAACAAAATATAGTGCAACCGCGGCAGGATCTGATGTTGGTTCATCTAAGTGATACATAATTTTAGGAATAATTTTTAGGTATTCTTCTTTAGTAATAATTTTACTTGTATTATTTATACCTAATTCTTTAGTTAGATTTTTAGCATATTCAATTTCATTATATTTTTTATCAGAATAACCAACAGTATATGTTTTATCAGGTCTAGCTAAAGCAACTAAATAAGATGAATCTACTCCACTTGATAAAAATGATCCTACTTCAACATCACTTATCATATGTTTTTCAACTGAATCTTTCATTAGTTTATCAATGTCTTCAACTGCTTTTTCATATGACATATTCTTTTGATTAAATTCTAAATGATAATATTTTTTAGTTTCTACATTACCACCATTAATAATCATACATGTTCCAGGATCAACTCTATAAACACCTTTAAATAATGTTTCTTTTGTTGGAGTAAAACTAAATGATAAGTATGGTGCAATTAAATCTTTATTTAGTTCTTTTTTAAAATCAGGATGAACTAAGAAAGATTTAATTTCTGATGCAAACATAAATACTCCATTATTTTCATAATAATATAATGGTTTAATTCCAAAATTATCTCTTGCTAAAAACAATGTTTTATTTTTTATATCATAGATAGCAAAAGCAAACATACCTCTTAGTTTTTTTGGAAGATTATCTTTCCACTCTTCATATCCATGAACTAATACTTCTGTATCACAACTTGTTTTAAATTTGTGTCCCTTTTTTTCTAGTTCAGTTTTAAGTTCTAAATAGTTATATATTTCCCCATTAAAAATAACTACAACAGATTTATCCTCATTATAAATAGGTTGATCACCTTTTGATAAATCTATTATAGATAATCTTCTATGACCAAGCGCAATATCATTATCAACATAGAAGCCCTCTGCATCAGGGCCTCTATGAATAATTTTATCGGTCATAGCTTTAATGATTTTTTTCTTATCTTTACTAGAACTTATAAATCCAGCTATTCCACACATATTAATCTCCTAGTATTTTTTTGTATACGTTATTATTGATTATTTGACCACTTATAGTAAATCTATTAGCTACTTCAACATTCATATTTTTAACATATGAATCATCTACTTCTTCGCCTTCTTTAGGTTCAAACTTTTTAGATTTTGAATAATATGTACCTTTATCTGATACCCAGCTGCGGTTTGCGAATACTGCAAGACCTGGGTAATCACTTAAGATATCTTTACCAATAATTAATCTTGAATCATAATCAATACCAAATAAATTAAGCACTGTTGGAAGAACATCTATTTGAGATCCAACTTTGTTTACTTCAACTTTATCAGTCATTTGATTATTCCAAATAATTAAATTACTTCTATTAATTTCAACTACATCATCACGTTTAAATGATGAAACAGAATTTACTTCATCTAAAGTAAGTGTATAAGGATAATGATCACCTGTAATAACAATTACTGTATCATCAAGTTTTCCTGCTTCTTCAAGTTTATTTATTAATTTTTCAATAGCTCTATCAAACTCTATTTGAGTTGCAATGTATGCTTTAGTTGCATCATCATATGGTAGGTTTGCAACTAATGATTTATTCTTTTTAGCTATTGAGTTTCCACCACCAAAGTTGTATGGTGCATGTCCACTAACTGAAATATAGTATGTCATAAAGTGTTCAGATGAAGAATATTTTGGAACTGTTACTTCCATCATATCAACATCACTTGGAAGCCATCCACACTTCATTTCTTTTTCTAATCCATTTCTACATCCTAAGTATTTTTTATAACCTAGTGTAGGCATAGTTTTATCTCTTTGATAGTATGAATAAGTCCAGTTATGGAATGCATTAACATCATAACCTAATTTATTAAACTGATTACCAAGAGCATAACTAATTGTTGGTTGTTTATTTTTCCATACTTTTAATATTTCTTGTGTTGGTATTAAACCAGTTGTTGCTTGGAACTCACCACCAGTTGTTGATAAAAATACTGGTGAATAATAATTATTAAATACAAATGATGAATTAACCATTTTATATAGTGTTGGAGTAAGTTCTTCAGAAACAGCAATACTATTAAAACCTTCAGCAAGAATGAATATTAAGTTTTTACCTTTAAAGTATCCTGTATAATCATTTTGTTTAGATGCACTACTATTTTCAAAATAATCATATAAATTCTTTAAAGTATTATTTCCAGCAGATGATTTTAAAGATTCAAAATCAATATCTATTTTATTATAAGTAATAGGTTTTTCTGGATTAGGTTTGCCATTATCATCAACAATACCTCCACCATTATTAACTAGCTTTTCTTCAAAACCAAATACTACTCTTTTGATATCAATACGCATTGCAGTAAGTAGTCCAAACTTATCAATAGTTTTTTCTTGATCATTTACTTTAAAATATAAACTATTTGCAGAATATAATTTATTTTTGCCTGGTATTAGTGATAAATATGAAATACCTATTGCTGCAACAAATAATAGTATTATAGATCTTAAATTTTTCTTTCTAAATTCATAAAATTTAACATATTTTTTTATAACAATAACAATAATTAATGGAAGTAATATTGAAAGGATTCCCGCATAATACATTTTTATTGAATCAACAATAATATTTTTAAAATCAGCTGCTTGTCCTGCTAAACCAATTGTATGAAATGAAAAGAATACTGAAAATAATTTATAGAATACATATTGGAATTCATATAATAATGTGATTATTACTAAAGTTACATAATATATTATCTTACTTGCTTTTTGATTAAATATATTTGTAAGTATAGTAAGAAAAAATACTATAGGTAAAGAAAATATCATTGTATATATTAAAGATACTAATCCTACCCTATGAAATACAAATAATTTAAAAATTATTTCTGTTAATAAAATTAAAAATCCATATGTAATAAAAGTATTTAATTTAAGTTTTAATTTTGTTTTCATTTTTACAACCACTTTCTATAAAATATTATAACACAATTTTCATTTTTGACTTAAAAAAGAAGAATAAAAATTACCTTTATTCTTCTTTTAGATATTACTTTTCAATACTATAAATAACAAGCATTTAAATTGTATCAAAAAAAATATTATGTACTAAGTAATACCTGTTGTACATAATATTATTATTTACTCTTTAACAATATTTATTTTACTAGTTTTTTCCAGTTCTTCTTCTTCAACTTTTTGATTTAGCGCTATTCCTATTGTCAAGATATAAGCTAGTAAGAAGAACCATAACATTAACACGATTATGTTTGCAAGACCGCCATAGAAAATATCGTATTTTGCAAAGTGTGTAATATAATAGCTATAAATATTTGTTGAAAGTACCCAACCAAATGTTGTAAAGATTGCTCCTTTATTTGTATGTCTACTTTCAGTTTTTTTATCAGGTGCCATTGTATATATTAGTTTAATAAAGATAAACATTATAAACCAAGTAATAGGACCTTTTAAAAAATTAAAGACATGTAATATTTTTGTTGTAACTGATTGTTTCATGTTAACATAGGCAATCATTTCAGTTATTTTATTTCCAAGTACAGGAACAATTATCATAAATATAAATAGAAGAATTATAATAAGTGTCATTATAAATGCTTTTAATCTTCTTCTAAAAAATGATTTATTTTCTAATCCGTATATAGAATTTGAAGTAACAATAATTGATGCTGCACCATTAGATGCAAAATAGTAACCTACTAACATAGTAATTATATATCCTGCACCTAAAGTTTTTGCTGGATGTACAATTAATATATTAGCAACATTTTTACTAAATGCTTCAGCTAAAAAATTATAAATAACATCGGTTGATAAATTTAATAAACCTGCACCATAACCTATTAAAGTAATGGTTGGAACAATTGAAAGGATAAAGAAGAAGGCAAGTTGACCTGGAAGAACTAACATCTCAGGTCTAGTTAATGCAGATTTAAAATTTCTAAAAAATAATTTTAACCTCTTCTTAAACTTTTTCAATTCTTTACCTCTTTAATCTTGGCTTTTTGTTTTTTCATATCTTCTAAAGCCTCGTTTATGGCATCTTCAATTGTTTTAATATCATCAGTAATCATACTATAACCTATTGCTGCACCATATTCATATGGAAGTTTTTTAAGTTCTTTATTAAGTTTATGAATATAGTTAACAACATGTTTTTGTTGATATCCAACTAAATATACTAAGAATTCATTACCATTTGTTCTCATAATATCTGAATTATCAAGTTGAGTTTTAATTAAGATGTTAGCCATAGCAGTAATTTGATGATCTCCGGCTTCATAACCTTTTGTATCATTTAAATAAGCTATGTTATTTAAATCTATTACAATCATTGTTTGAGGATAGATTTTGTTATTGTTCCATACTTCCATGTTTTCAGTTAAATAATTTCTATTTTTTAAACTAGTAAGTAAATCAATATACTTAATCTTATCTTCATTTTTTATCTTTTTAGCAATTTTTAAATGTTTTCCTTTTTTATAGAAGAAAACCATAAATGCTGCAATAAATAAGAATATAACCATGATGTACTGAGCTATTCTTGCAAGAATAGATCCTTTTTGAACAGTCTTTCTATGATTATTTAATCCTTCAATTTTTACAACTTCAGGATCAAGTGATCTTATATATGATTTAAATAATTTAATAAAACTCTCATCATTTTTTACTTTAAATGAATATGAATCTTCAACTACCATATGGTATCTTGATTGATATTTCTTTAATTTATTTGTATGGTAATAATCAAACATATTTGAATCAATTGCAATAATTTTATTTTTTCTTGCAAGTTTTACCATACCCTTTTGAGTTTCATAATTTTTAATATTTAATTTAGTATTTTGTTTTAAATATCTTTCAATTCTACTATCTTTTTGAACATATACTTCTTCTTTAAGTGTATCTAAAGAATTAATTGTAATATTACTTTCTAGTGGGGCAATAATATCGATATTTATAGGTTCATATGAACCAATATTAGTTAGTTTATTGCTATATGTATAGTAGTCATAATATAAATCTATATCGCCTTTTACAACAGCTTTAGTAAATTTTTTAGGACTTGTATACTTTTTAAAATTGAATTCAATATTAGCAAAGTCAGAGAATTGTTTTAAGTATACTGCTACAATTCCACCGAAGTTTCCACCTGTTATTACTTCATATGGATTTTGATTAATAAATCCATAGTTATATGTAACAGATCTTATTTTTGATACATCAGCTTCAGTTAAACCTAAGTCAGTTACAAATTCATCAAATTCATTTGAATAAAATATTTGATCAAAGTATTTATCTTTCCAGTTATTAAAGTATTTATTAATAACAGAAGATAAAATATCATCTTTTAAACCATCAAAATAATAATAGTATTTAATATCACTTAAGTGATATAAAATATAATAACTATTTGATAAAACATAATCGATATCTCTTAAATTTGGTGCAATAACATACGATACTTCGCCATTTTTAAAACCTTCATATAATTTATCTGTTGATTCATATAATGAAAATTCAACACCACTTAAATATTTATTTAAGTATTCACTATCAGTTGATAATATACCAATTTTGTTAGTTAATAATGTATTAATGGAAGATATAATAGTATCATTTTTACCAATTATTACATAATGATCTTCATAAAAAATGGTATCATTTTTAGAAATTGTATTTCCAGCATTAAATGATATTCCTTCAACCTTTTCACCTTGTTGGAATGTAATTGGATTAATTTCTAAACGATATTCAGTTTGAAAATCTTTGATAAAGTCATAAAATACACCAGTACCATTATCACCAAATATTTTAGCATTATTAATTATGTTAATATTTTGAACTGTTGTTAAGTTATCAGAAATCCATGTCTTTTCTTTTTTTGTTAACTTATTTTTATCATTTAAAAATGAAAAGATAGCAAATGCAAGTAAAATGACTGCAATGCTACTTAAAATAATTATTATTAATTTTCTTTTATCTTTCATAAAACCTCACTACTCTTTTGTTTTTTCAACTGGAGTATTGTTATTCCATGATAATCCGTTACCAGATGCATTTCTAGCACCCATTAAAACAAATGATGAATTCTTTATTGTAAAATTCATATCATATGTTTCTTTTACATCATCAGAGAATTTTTCAAGTGATGAATCAATAATTTTTTTTGCATCATCAAGTTTAATATCGTCTTTAAAAACAACTCTAATATACATAGTTTTACCTTTAACTCTAAGAGTTGCTTTTTCAACTCCACTTCTTTCTTCAACAGCCTGAATATAAGAGTTTTGTTCAGCTTCTTTTATATGAGTTTTCATGTTATCAAAACGAGAACCATATACTGATTTTTTAGTTCCTACAAAATATGTAAGGAATACAATAATTATGGCTATAATACATGCAATTAATATAACTCCAAGTATTAGTAAAATACGATTATTAGCCCATAAATTTTTTAATTTTTTCATAATTACACCTCTTTTTTTCAGGTAAGATAATTATACAACATTTCTTAGTATTTATCAATGTTTGAAGGTAATAAAAAATGAATAAGTTTAATAACTTATTCATTTAATTCTTTAATTAAATTAGTTACTTCTTCGTCATTTAATACACGAATTTTTAACTCTTTTGCTTTATCATATTTACTACCTGGATTTTCACCACAAAGTACTAAATCAGTTTTCTTACTTACACTTTCAACAACAACTGCACCGTAAGATTCAAGAACATCTTTAATAAATGGTCTTGATGCAACTGATAGTGTTCCAGTAATAACTATTTTTTTACCAGTTACTTTGTCATTATATTTTTTTGATGCACCTAGATAATCAACATTAACACCAATGTTAATTAATTCTTCAATTACACTTCTATTTTCATCTTTTTGAAAATAAGTATAAATACTATTTGCAAGTATTGGACCTATATCTTTAATACTTGATAGTTCTTCTTTTGATGCATCATATACAAGCCTAATATTTGGATAATTTTCTGCAAGTACTTTTGCAGTTTTTATTCCTATACCTTCAATACCTAAACCAAATAATAGTCTTTCTAAACTATTATGTTTACTATTCTCTGCAGCATCTAAAATATTATTTATTTTTTTAAGTCCATAGCCTTCTTGACTCATGATTAATTCTTTATGTTTGAATAGGAGAAAGAAATCAATATAATTTCTAACAACGTTTAAGTTATAGAAATCTTCAATAATTTCATCACCTAGTCCATCAATATTCATTGCACCTTTAGATGCAAAATGAATTAATTTTTCAATAGATCTTGCTGGACAGCTGTTATTTGGACAATAGTAATCCACCTGTCCTTCTTTTTTAACAAGTGATGCACCACATATTGGACATTTATCAATCATTTTAAATAATTTTTCAGTACCATTTCTAAGTTCCTTTTTTGCGGCTACTACTTCTGGAATAACATCTCCAGCTTTTCTAATTGATACGGTATCACCTATTCTTAAATCTTTAGCAATAACATAATCTTCATTATGTAGTGTTGCTCTTGAGATAGTAGATCCCATAACCATAACAGGTTCAAGCACGGCATTAGGTGTTATTTGACCAGTTCTACCAACAGTAAAAATAATATCATTTAGTTTAGTAGATACTTCTTGAGCTGGAAATTTGTATGCAACAGCCCATTTTGGATATCTAATTGTATTGCCCATTTTCTCATGATCTTTTAAATTATCAAGTTTGATTACAACTCCATCAATATCATAAGGAAGATTTGGTCTTTCTTCATTCTTTGTTTCGATATAATCTAATACTTCATCTATATTTCTTACAAGTTTGTTATTTGGATTTGTTCTAAAACCTAAATCTTTCATAAACTTAAGTGCTTCATGATGAGTTTTAATTCCATAAGCTTCTGGATTAGGTAAATGATAAATCCAAATTTCTAAGTTTCTTTTTGCAGCGATACTTGAATCAAGCTGTCTTATAGATCCTGCAGCTGCATTACGGCAATTCTTAAGTAGTGGTTCGCCATTTTTTTCTCGTTCTTCATTAAGTTTTTTTAGAGTCTCTCTAGACATATAGATTTCGCCACGTACTTCGATATCAATAGGTTTTGATAACTTTAGTGGTACTTGTTTAATAGTTTTAACATTATTAGTAATATCTTCACCAATAACGCCGTCACCACGAGTTGCACCTGACACTAAATTACCTTTTTCATATTTAAGTGAAACAGATAATCCATCTATTTTAAGTTCACAAACATATTCAGGATCAATATTTTCATCCTTTATTCTTTTATCGAAAGCAATTATTTCATCTTCATTAAAAACATCTGCTAAACTCATCATTGGAATATTATGAGCTACTTTTTCAAATTTGTCTAAGATAACTCCACCAACTTTAGTTGTTGGGGAATCTTCTCTTTTCCACTCTGGATGTTTTTCTTCTATATCATATACTTCTCTTAAATAATTATCATATTCTTCATCTGTCATTGTTGTTGCATTATCTAAAACATGATATTCATAATTAGCTTTATTAAGTAGTTCTACAAGTTCATCGTATCTTTCTTTTGTCATAATATTCACCTATAAATATTATATCATAAAAAAGGATTGAAAACTTATTTTCAATCCTTGTTTCTACCATAATTTATTAGGATAAATTCCTTCATTTATAATTTTATCTAAATATTTTTGAAGTTCTTCAATATCTTCTTTATAGGTTAAACCAATCCATTTAGAGTTAGTCGGAATATCTAAAATAGTTCTACCTCTTTTTATTTCTAAAGCCATAATATCTGGCATCATGTATTCAAATGTATCTAACTTATCTTTGTTTTTATTAAACTGATTTACTATTTCACTTTCAAGTACATCCATTATATCCCTGGTAAATCCATTCATTAACATTGAAACAGAATTATTAGGTTCTAATTTCATTAAAGGTTTTGTATCATCTAATGGAGTGCAAATTACTTTTTTAATGTTTTCATCATAGTAACATGATGATTCAATAATATCTTTAATAACTCCATTTTCTGAAAGAATAATTCCTCTTTTTACAGTTCCATTTTTAGATAGTGTATCACCTAATTTATATCCTATTACGCAGCATTTATCTTCATCTAAAGCTTTAGATAAATCTTTAAATCCTTCATCACCATAAAAATCATCTGATGTGATTACAGCAAAATTAGAATCAACTTCATCCTTAGCTGAATATATTGCATGTGCAGTACCCCATGGTTTTACTCTTTCATCTGGTACAGTAAACCCTTCTGGTATATTATTTATATCTTGCAGAACATAAGATACTTCAACTTTACCATTTATTCTTTTACCTATAGTATTTTTTAGATCATCAAGTAATTCTTTTCTAGTTACAAATACAATTTTGGTAAAACCATATTTAATAGCTGAATAAATAGAATAATCCATTATAAATTCACCATTTGGACCAACTGGATATAACTGTTTAGGTCCACCAAATCTTGAACCCATTCCTGCTGCTAAAATAACTAATATTTTCTTTTTCATTCCTACACCTTCTTTATACTTGAATGATTTTTCATAAGTTTTTTAATACCATGATTTTTATTAAAAGCAATTGTTAGGAATTTATCATCAACTCCAACAACTACTCCTTTACCATATATATCATGCATTACAACTTGGCCAACATTATATTCTTGTTCTTCTTCATAGAACATACTAGATTTATCAAGTTTTTTTGCTTCTTTAACACTTGATGAAGTTACTTCGATATATTCATCTGGTATTTCTTTTAAGAATCTACTTGGAACAGTTAAATTTTCTTTTCCATATAACATTCTTTTTTTAGCATTACTTAAATATAATTTCTCTTTAGCTCTTGTAATTCCAACATAGCAAAGTCTTCTTTCTTCTTCAAGACCACCAGCTTCACAAAATGAATTTTGATGTGGAAAGATTCCATCTTCCATTCCAACAATAAATACTACTTTAAACTCAAGTCCTTTAGCACTATGAAGAGTCATTAAAGTAACAGCATTATCATTTTTTCTATGTTCTTCAATATCAGATACCAAACTTATTTCTTCTAGAAAATCTGATATATCATTACTTCCGGTACGGTTAATAAATGCTTCTGTTATACTTTTAAATTCATTTAAGTTATCTAGTCTCAATTCATTTTCAAGCGATTCGTCTAGTTCTAGTTCTTGTTTCATTTTAGTTTCATCTAAAACTTTATCTATTAATTCTGTTAAAGATAATATTTCTTTATCTTTTTGTAGTTTTAAAATAATATCTTTAAATACTTGTCCTTTTGAATCATCTATTGCATCAAACATCGAAATATTTTCTTTTCTTGCTTTTTCTTCTAGATCACTAATATATTTATCCCCAATACCTCTTTTAGGTACATTTATAACCCTTCTTAGTGAAATATCATCATGTGGATTAACAATTAATCTTAAGTAGCAAATTAAATCTTTGATTTCTTTTCGTGAATAGAAATAAAAACTACCTACAATTTTGTATGGAATATTAGCTTTTGCAATTCCTTCTTCAACAACTCTTGACTGTGCATTAGTTCTATAAAAAATTGCAATATCTTTATAACTATACCCTTTATTAATTAGTTTATTTATTTCTTCAACTACTAAAGTAATTTCGTGTTTTTCATCATAACTTGAAGTTAGTTTTACTTTTTCACCTATTCCAAGAACACTTGATAAGTCCTTTTCTTTTCTTTCTAAATTATGAGATATTACTCCATTAGCAGCATTTAGTATATTTTGCGTACTTCGATAATTGATTAAAAGTGGATAAACAACAGCATCTGGATAATCTCTTTCAAAATTTAAAATATTTTTATAGTTAGCTCCCCTAAACATATAAATTGATTGATCAGGATCACCAACTGCAAATAAATTTCTATACTTACTAGAAAGTAGCTTAGTCATTTGATACTGAACTTCATTAGTATCTTGATATTCATCTATTAAAATATATTGAAAATGTTCTTGGTATCTATCTAGTATTTCATCATCATTTTTAAATAGGTTTGTTGGAAGTAATAATAAATCATCAAAATCAACTGAATTATTATTTTTAAGTACACTTTGATATTCATGGTAAATATCAAGCGCTAGTTGTTCATTATTAGATGAAAAATAAACTGATATATCTTTATCAGATAAATTCTCATTTTTTATAAAACTAATTCTATTTTTGATATATGATGGGCTAACTTGTTTAGGATCATAGTTATGTTCTTTTAAAATCTTTTTTATAATGTTTATAACATCATCACTATCAACGATAGAAAAGTTTCTATCAAGTCCACATTTATCTAAGTTTTCTCTTATAACTTTTAAACCAAACTGATGAAATGTTCCAACAAACACTTGATCAGCACCATCAACGCCAAATCTAATTAGTCTTTCTCTCATTTCATTTGCAGCTTTATTAGTAAATGTTATAGCAAGAATGTTTTGAGGTCTTACTCCATTATTAATTAAATTAACAATTCTTGAAGTTAGAACTCTTGTTTTTCCACTTCCTGCTCCAGCAACGACAAGGCATGGTCCATCTATATGTTTAACGGCCTTTTCTTGTTGTTCATTTAAATCTTTAAATATGTCCATATAAACCATCCTTACTAAAAAATATTATAACATAACCACCTATAAATTTACATTTAAAAAGCAGTCATTTGACTGCTTATAGATATGCAAATATATCAATATTATTATTTAGTTTTTCAACTAAATCGTCTTGATCATATTTATCAAATATTTCAATAAAATTACTATTATCCATTAAGAATAAATCTGAATATTTAATAAATATTTCTTTATAGTTTTTAATACCAATATTTTTTAAATATAAAATATTAGCATTAACAACTTTTTTTTGCTCTGTTAATAGATTAAAAATTACTTTAGTAGTTGAATCTTTAACCATTGCTATTTCTTCACTAGTAAACCCAATTTTTTCTAAATAGTTCATCGTCTATTCCTTCTATCAATTTCATAATCAAAAGGAATTGATTGGTTAATTGAACTTATTTCGTTAGTTTGACCTATTATACTTAAAGCATCATTATTAAATAGTTCATCATAAACAAGATTATTTTCATTTTTATATGGAATATCTTGTTCAATACAAGTTTTAATTGCTTCAAACATTTTATTAAGTTTACTACCAAATTTGAAATAAAATAAACTACGTAATTTTAAATCATTATCTGTTGATACAAAACCATTTAAAATAGTATTTCTTTCTTCCTCAGTTAGCGTAAGAAATGGTAAGTCTTGTCTTCCAGTAATCTTTTTGCATTCTGAATGAGGTAAAATTAATTCAACATTTTTTTCAATATCATCTACATTTAGTGCACCATATAGTGGTAATAAATGATTGATAACATCTTTATAATTCTCATCAACTATATCTAATCTTT
Organism: Bacilli bacterium; assembly: GCA_017548925.1. GTDB lineage: Bacteria > Bacillota_I > Bacilli_A > RF39 > UBA660 > RUG13160. The sequence goes on along the minus strand of JAFYYX010000001.1, from coordinate 222,255 downwards.
TTATAACACCGATTATATTAGGGACTGAGTTATCAGCCATATATAATTCCCCCTAACTAAAATGCCATTAAAGGAACTTTTTGTGGGTCTAATCCATTTTCTTCTAATAGTTTAATAGCATTTTCTAAACCATTAAGATCATATTTTTTTAATACTGATGGATTAAAGTAAATATCATCAGTTGTTTTACCAACTTCTAGTATTTTAGAAATTTTTTCATCTAATTCAGGATCAGATAGAATATTTACGTTATCACTAACAATATCTAAATTAATTCCATATTTATTTAAAATATTAACATTCTTTTCCACGATAGCTTTATCCTCAAGATTTATAAGATCATTAAGTTCACTTTCAACAAACATAATCTCACTTAAACCTAATCTTTTAAATAAATCCATCATTGTTTCTTCTTCATCATTAGAAACATTTTCTTCTTCAACTTTATTTTCTATTGGTTCTATTTCTACTTTCTCATCTGGTGTATTTTCTTCTACTGATTTAAAATCATCATTTATAATTCCATCTAGAAAATAATCTTGATCATCTTCTTCTTTTTTAAATACTGGTTCATCTTCTTTTTCTTCTTCTTTATCAATTTCAAATGGGAATGAATCAGTTTCTTCAGAAGATTTTAATAGATCACTGATTGAAGTTGGCTCTACGTTATTTGATTCATCAAGAGATATAACAGGTATTTCTTCTTCATTTTTATCAGTTTCTTCAACAAATGGTGTTTCAACAACTTCATCTGCATTATCAGATTTTATATCACTAAAAATTTCACCAATAGGTTTAGAAACAGATTCTTTAGCTTCAATTAAAACATCAGAAATTGATTTACCAGAATTATTAGCATCTTGATAATTTTTATCGTACTCATAAAGTGCATCTTCTGGGAACATCATTAATTTAGCAGCTTCTCTTTGTTCTTCTTCAGTAAAATTAAACTGACTTATAAGTGAAGTTATTGCTTCTCTTGTTATATTGATATTTCCACTTAATGCTAATTCAAAGTATTCGTTAAGTTTTTCTTGGTTAGCAAGTTCAGTGTCTTTTCGAACAGCAAGTTCATCAATTTTAGTTATGGCACTATTCATTTCTTCTTCAACTTTTACTAACTCATCTTCGGCTTCTTTAGTTGCTTTTACTACTTCTTCAATAGTTCCAGGTAATGCTTCATCAACTTTGTTTTTGATAGCAGCAGGATCAAATTCAATATTTAATCTCTCTAGAACAATTTTAAAATCATCAGGATTAATTCCAGATAAAATTTCTCTTAAATGAGCTCCTTGTTCTGCAAGAACAGATTCTTCTTCAGTTAATTTAGATATTTTATCTTGTAATTCTTCCTTTTCTTTAGCAGTTTTAGCTTTAGTATCTTCTGCAACTTCTTTTTCTTGTTCCATTTCAGCAAGTATATAACTATCTGAACTTCTTAAGTTATACAACTTATCTAATAAAGCCTTTGTTTCACTTGATAATACTTTCATTTGTAACACCTTCTTATTCTATATAATATTTTAACAAATTATTATTTTCTTGTAAACTAAAAGTACAATTTATTATTAATTAATTTTTTTGTATTGACTTTATATATTTATATATCCTTATCACTTTATTTTTTCTTGCATATAATACTGAAGAAATGAGGTTTATATGAAAAAAATATTACTTATATTTTTAATAATTCTATTATTAATTTTTTATCTATTTAGTCATAATAAAAAAGATCATAATAGCAATAAAATTACTCTTGCTGAAGTTACACATAGTATTTTTTATGCCCCACTTTATGTTGCAATAGAAAATGATTATTTTAAAGATGAAGGTCTTGATATTGAACTTGTTTTAACAAGTGGAGCAGATAAAGTATCAGCTGCCATTATAAGTGGTGATGCGCAAATAGGATTAGCTGGAGCTGAATCAGCAATTTATATTTATAATAGTGGAGAAAAAGATTACCTACAAATATTTAGTGGTTTAACCAAAAGAGACGGGCAATTCATTTTAGGACGAAAAAGAGATGAAAAATTTACTCTAGATAAACTTAAGAATAAAGAAGTTCTTGTTGGAAGAAAAGGTGGTATGCCATCACTTAACTTTATTAATGCACTTGATAATAGTGTGGTTAACACTAAAAATATCAATATTAATTATCAAATAGATTTTGCATCACTTAGTGGTGCATTTATATCTGGTACAGGTGATTATGTAAATCTATTTGAACCTAATGCAACAATGCTTGAAAAAAATAATCAAGGTTACATATTATCATCAATTGGTAAATACTCAGGTGAGATGCCTTATACTGTTTTTTATGCTAAAAAAAGTTATATAAATAACAATAGTGATTTATGTAAAAAATTTACTAGTGCTATTAATAAAGGGCTAGAATATGTTAAAAATCATGAACCTATCGAAATAGCAGAAATTATTAGTAAACAATTTCCTGATAATTCAATAAAAGAGTTAGAACAAATGATAAAACATTATAAAGATGCTGATACATGGTTAAGTAATAGTATTGTAACTGAATCGTCATTAAAAAATCTTGAAGATTTACTAATTAAGAATAACTTAATAAAAGATTATGTTCCATATAAGAAACTAGTTAAAAACTATGAATGATAAATTATTATCTATTAAAAATTTAAACAAAACTTTTAATGTTAATGAACCTATTAATGTTCTAATCAATATTAATATTGATATATTTAAAGGTGAATTTATTTCTATCGTTGGTACATCTGGATGTGGTAAATCAACATTATTAAATATAATAGCAAATCTTGATAAAGAATCATCTGGATATATTAATTATTTTTTTGATAATACTGATTCTATTGGTTACATGATGCAAGAAGCAGCACTTTTCCCATGGCTTAATGTTGAAAAAAATGCTTTATTTGCTGCAAAAATGAAAAATATTAATAATAATAATTATATTGATAACTTGTTAAAAAAATATGGTTTATATGAATTTAAATACAAGTATCCAAGCGAACTATCCGGTGGAATGAAACAAAGGTTATCTTTAATTAGAACCTTAGGTTTAAAACCTAAACTACTTTTACTTGATGAACCATTTTCGCAACTAGATTACCAATCAAGAATATCAATAAGTTCAGATGTATATAAACTAGCTAAAGAAAATAATATTACAACTATTTTAGTAACTCACGATATTAGCGAAGCAATAAGTTTATCAGATCGAATAATAGTTTTATCAAAAAGACCAGCACACATTAAAAATATTTACTCACTACAATTTGATAAAAACTTATTACCTATAGAAAGAAGGAAGGAAAAATTATTTTTATCCTATTATGAATTAATTGGAAAGGATTTGGATATGTTTGAAAACTAAAAAACTATTAATTCATTTTCTTAGATTTTTCATAATTATTATATTTCTAATTAGTTGGGAATTATTATCAAAATACCATATTATTAATTCATTTATTTTTTCTTCCCCATCAAAAATATTGGATTGTATTAGAAAGTTATATACAAACAATAATTTATTTATTCACATAAATGTAACACTACATGAAACAATAATTTCATTTATATTAAGTATTATTATCAGTTTTATTATTTCAATATTTTTATATCACTTTAAAACTATTTTTAAGGTTATCGAGCCATTATTAACAATGCTTAATTCAACGCCTAAAATTGCAATAGGTCCAATTATAATTATACTTTTTGGAGCTAATCAAAATAGTATTATAATTACAGCTCTATCGATAACATTAATTTTAAACATACTAACAATATATAATAGTTTTTTAAATACAAATATATATTTAGAAAACTATCTAAAAACACTTAATGTTACAAAATTTCAAAAACTAAAATATCTAGTAATACCATCATCATATAAAACACTTATAAGCAGTCTAAAAATAAATATATCAATGACGCTAATTGGAGTTATTATGGGAGAATTTCTGGTAAGTAAAGCCGGAATTGGTTATTTAATAATTTATGGTACTCAGGTTTTTAATTTAACACTTGTTATGAGTGGTATTGTTATTCTTATGACTTTGTCATATATCTTATATTTAGTTATAAACATAATTGAAAACAAATTAAAAAAATATCTAACTTAAGTTAGATATTTCTTTTTTTATTCAGAATAAATAAGTTTTCCTTTATATGTATAATATGATGTCTTATTATTTTCAGATACTTTTACATAATGATCATTAACAGTTATTGTTCCACTTGATTTTTGAATTTGTTTTCCATTATCAAGATTATATAATATGTATTTACCCTCTTTAGTTGTTGCAATAGCATAGTATTTATCTCTAATTTGTTTAATATTAATAGAAGAATATTTAGTGTCAATAACAACTTTACCTTTTTTGTTAATTATACCTTTTAAGTTATCTTTGTTAGATACTAAGTAGTATTCATCATAACTACTAATTGATGAATATTCATCACCAATTTTCTTACCTTTTTCATTAAGTAAATAGTATTTCAAGCCATCTTTTGATACTCTAGCAAGATTGTTTTTATCAAATGAAGATGCGTATTTAAAGCTTTCTTTGATAGCTTTTTTACCATCTTTACCATAGAATTCATATGCGTTATCTACATAAAGAACGTACATATCGTTATACATTTTACCAATAGATGAAAGAGATGCATCCATTGTTTTAACTTTCTTACCTTTTTTATAGAATTCTAGTTTATATGTTGAATTATTTCTTGTTACATAATTTTCTTCATCGATATATGCAGTTCTATTTGAAATTTTGTTTCCTAGTTTAGCTTTTTTACCAGATATTTCAACAAATCTATCACCATTTACTGATGAACATACAACAATATTTTCATTAATTGTAAGTGAATCGCAATCTTTAGATAAATCAGTTACTTTATCTTTTACAATAACTTTGTGTCCGTTTTCAGTTAATGTTTCGAACCATGCAGTACATGCATTTAATGTTAAGATTTTTCCATCTTCAGATGCATCATTAACGCAATAATGAGTGTTACTACTAAATTTAGTTATTACTTTTTTAGTTTTTGCATTAAACACAATTGTTGTACCATCATAAAATAGTGTTGAGTATTCACTTATATGGTTTACTGTTGGTGATTTAGCAGTTTTATTTTGTTTTAAAGATTTAATTACAGTTCCATCATAAGAGATTATTTTTATTTCATTGTTAGCTATAGCTATAACAAATGGATAGTCATCTCCATATGAACTTACATCAAGTTCTTCTGCATCAATAATTGTTTTGCCATCACTATTTAAAAGTTTATATCCTTTATCAGATCTTACTTTATATAATCCAGAATAATTAGAAATATAATTATATTTTCCATAGGCAACAACATCTTTACCTTTTTCATTAATAATTTTATATCCTTCTTTTTCTTTATAAACTAATGCTGAATTATCAATAAATGAATTAGCAGAATCAAAAATAAAATCAGTTAATTTTTTTCCTTTATCATTAAATAAAGCATATTTACCTTTATTATTTTTAATAAAGAATGATGTTGAATATGTAGCTTTATCTTTGTATGAATCTTTCTTATCAAAAAATTTAGGTACATATATAGTTGCAAGAACTATAACTATTATTAAAATTAATAATTTTAATAATGGTTTTATTTTTAATTTAAGTTTTTTCTTCTTTGTTACTAGTTCTGGTTTTTCATTATAATTTTTACTTTCTACGATTTCTTCTTTTTTAGTTGGTTCTTCAATAACTACTTCTTTTGCTTCAATCTTTTTCTTTTGTTCACTTTCTTTAATAAGTTTTTCAATAGGATCAATTGGTTTATCAACTTCTTTAATTAATGCGTCTATTTTTTTAGATGTTGTTTTTGATGTAGCAGGTTTTTTTGTTGTAGTTGTTTTTTTAGTTGCAGTCGTTTTTTTAGTAGTTGATGATGTTTTCTTTGTTCCAGCTTTAGTTGCTACTGATTTTTTTGTTGTTGTACTTTTTTTTGCAGCAGCACTTTTAGAAGTAGTAGTTGTTTTTTTAGTTCCAGTACTCACCTTTTTAGCTGTTGAAGGTTTTTTTGCACTTGAACTTGTTGTTTTCTTTTTAGTTGTGGTTGTTTTTTTATTTTCCATAAAGATTATCCTCCATATTTTTATTATAACACTAAATTATTATTTATATAAACATAAAAAAAGAGTGATAAATCACTCTTTAGTTTTTACTTACTTGGAATAATTCAACCTCAACTGAAGTTTCTTGACCAAATAAATCAATTAATATAGATAAACGATTTGTTTCTGCATTAATAGCATCAACTTTACCATGCATTCCTTTAAATGGACCATCAGTAATTGATACTTCATCACCAATAGCAATTTCAGATTCAATATTAAGACGAGAAAGTCCCATATTAGCTAAAACTCTATCAATTTCTTGAGGTAAAAGTGGAGTTGGTTTAGATCCACGTCCACTAGAACCAATTAATCCTGTAACACCAGGAGTATTTCTTACTAAATGCCATGCTTCATCAGTCATAATCATTTCAACTAAAATATAACCAGGGAACATTTTTTTAGTTTTTTCTTTTTTTACTCCGTCTTTTACTTCAACTTCAGTTGTTTCAGGAACGATTACTCTAAAAATGTAATCTTGCATACCCATAGATTCAGCACGCATTTCAAGTTTTTCTTTAACTTTACTTTCGTGTCCACTATAAGTATTAACTACATACCATTCTTTTTCCATAGATTATGCACCCCTTACCATTTTTATAACCCAAGACATTCCCATAGTTAGTAAAATGAAGAAACCTACTACAATTAGAATAAAAATAATTGTAGAAATAGTATATTTAAATACTTCTTTTCTCTCAGGCCATTTTACTTTAGAAAGTTCTTTAGAAACTCCCTTTAGGTAACCTTCTTTTTTAACTTTTGTTTGTTTTTTTGCATTATCTTTTTTCACAAAAACACCTCATTAAATTTTTTCAAATAAAAAACACTTTCGTGCTTGAATATATATTATCAAGAAAAAGTGTTTTTTTCAAGAAAAATTTACTTATTTCTTTCTTCTAATATTTTTTTGATTTTTGACTTAATTCTTTGAATTGCATTATCTATTTGTTTAGCTTCTTTATCAAGAATATTTGCAATATCTTTATAGTCAAGTCCAAGAATCATTAAATCAAATACTGGAGCTTCATTATCACTTAATGATTTTTTGATTTGTTCTAATAATTCTTCATATCTTTCTTGCTCTGTAATTTTTATTAATGGATCGGAATCTACATCTTCAATTAATTCTTTTAGCGGAATATTAATATCATCATAAGTATAATCAAGAGATAATGTATCTTTCATTATTTGATGCTTAGTAGTACTTGCTTTAATACATGCTTTTTTAATTTTTCTTTCAACACATACGCAAATATATGTTGATAAAGATGCTTCTTTTTCAGGTATATAATTTAAAATTGCATCAGTAAAACCAACTAAAGCTTCTTGATTTAAATCTTTTATATCTATACCAAGTGTTTTAGCAACAATAGTATATTTTTTAATTAAATAATCAATTTTATCCTTATATCGATTAAATAATATACTTTTAGCATCTTCATTATTTTCATGAACAAGTTCAATTAACTGTTCATCTTTGTATTCGCTTTTCATTTAACACCTTTGATTCCATATATTAAAATACCAGCACTAACAGATGCATTTAAACTATTAATTTTACCTTCCATAGGAATAGATATAATTTCATCACAGTTATCAGAAACAATATTACTTATTCCTTTTCCTTCATTACCAATAATTAAAACTTTCTTATCAGCATAATCTACATCAGTATAATTTTTACCATCCATATCTGCTCCATAAACAAAAAATCCATTATTCTTTAATTTATCAATAGCATTAGATAAATTTGAAACCATGATTACATCAACATAGCTTATAGCTCCTGTTGATACTTTAATAACAGTTTCATTAACTCTAACTGATCTATCTTTTGGAATAATAATATGTTTTACTCCAGCACATTCACAAGTTCTTATGATAGCACCAAAGTTATGAGGATCTTCTAAGTGATCAAGCATTAAAACTAAATCATCGTTATAGCATGATTCTAGCTCTTTATATTCATAATCATAAATATCAACAACAATACCTTGGTTATTCTTAGCAGACATATCATCTAAGACTCTTTTATCTACTAAATCATATCTAAGTTTATGTTCTTTTAAATATGGAATAAATTCTCTTTCTTTATTTTTATCAATATATACTTTTCTTATTTTAGTAGTATCAATTTCATTAAAGACATTTTTTCCCCATACTAGCATATAGATCACCTTTTTTTCCTTATGTGTAGAATACCATAATAATTAAAAAAAATAAATAGTTATAAAAACTATTTATTTTAATTTTAACCTACAGTTTTATTAAATTTATGAGTACCAAATTTAACTAATATGATGTGAGTAATTATAATAGCCATTAATACACCTATATCAATAATTAATAATTCTAAATCTGAATTTAAATTCATGGCAGCTCCAATAAACATAAAACTAAATGATATTAGTAAAGATATGATTGTTTGCATACTTCTTTTAATTAATTTAACTTCATTTTCCCAAGTTATATTTAAAAATATAACATCAAGAAGTAAATGAATTTTTGAATAAAAGAATACTACTAACAGCATAAATAAATATATTAAAGATGCAGTATACATACTCATATTTAATTTATACATTATTGTAAAAAATGCAAGTAATGTCATTGGAATAGATATACTTAAATGAAAGATATCTTTTTCTTTTATGATATTTTTAAATGATAGTGGTAAAACTCTTAGTATATAAAAGTTTTTACCTTCAAGTGATAAAGATACAGCTGTTGGATAGATGTATCCAAAAAACATAGAATACATAAAAGGTATAATATATTTTGCTGCTTTAGTACCATTAATTAGTTCACCAAATACTCCACCATTTTTTGTTTTTAAAAAACCTATGCATAAAAGAATTGTAATTATTACACCAGTACATGTATTAAGTAAATATGTAGTTGATGAAAATAATCTTTTATAATCTTTTTTAAGAAGAGTACCAGTTCTACTTAATTTCTTTCTATCTTTAATTTTTTTATTTCTACTTGTTTGAGCTTGATGTAATCTTCCATTAATAAATGCAAATGACTTAGTAATAATAAATGTAATTAAAGCCATTAATCCTACATTTATTAATATATAGAAGAATAATGATGGAATATCATAATCAATAACAATATTCTTATAGAATATAGTTATTGGATAATATCTATTAAATACTTCTAGTATTACTTTACCAAAATTAGCATAATCACTAGAATTTAAGTTAGTTGAATGAAGTCCTAAATAATAAGCTCCTACTATAACTAAAATACTACCAATTAGCTGCACTACATCTTTTCTTTTAAAGAAAGAACTTACAAAACTAATTAAATATCCAATACATGTTGATACAAATACAGGTATCATTGGTACAAATAATAAAGAAATAAAATAATAAATATGAAATGCTATATCAGTTGATACGTTAGTTATATATAGGTAATATGCTGGAAGCAAAAATACACATGTTACTGCGAGTGCAGATAAATAAAGTTCTAACATTTTGCTTATAACTATATAACTTCTTTTTATTGGCATAGCATCTAAAAGATCAAAATCTTTACTTTTAAAAAATAAGCCATTTATTTTTTTATAGTTAATAAATATAAGTAGTATAGATGAAATAGCAAAGAATTCAGGTAGAATTATATATTCACTATGAATAAATACTAATCCTTTCATAGAAAGTTTAGCAAATCTATAAGCATAATATAAGAATAATGCTCCTACTAATATCAAAATTATTCCATGTGATATTTTTTTCTTTTTTCTTTCTTTTCCTCTAATTAAACCTAAGATATTAACTTTCATTAAACTTAGAAATTTATTCATTACTTACAAGTTCCAAAAAGATATCTTCTAGAGAAGAATTCTTTGTTAATTCTTTCATTGAACCTTCAGCAATGATTTTTCCATTTTTAATAATTGCTATTTTATTACATAATTTTTCAGCAACATCAAGTACATGTGTTGAGAAGAAAATAATTTTTCCTTCTTTTGTTAATTTCTTCATTATTTCTTTTAATGTATGAGTTGATATAGGGTCAAGTCCTACAAATGGTTCATCCATAATTATTACTTTAGGATCATGAATGAGTGCAGAAATAATAACTATTTTTTGCTTCATACCATGAGAATAGCTTCCAATTTTATCATTTAGTTTAGTATCTATTTCTAATTCTTTAGCATACTCTTTTATTTTTTTATTTCTGTATTCTTCGCTTGTTTCATACATATCAGCAATAAAATTAAGATATTCAAGACCTGTTAAATGTTCATAAATATCAGGATTATCTGGTATATATGCTAGTTCTTCTTTTATTTTAAGACCATCTGTTTTAATAGATAAATCATCATATAAAACATCACCTGAATCAAAAGGTAAAATACCAAGCATTGATTTAATAGTAGTAGTTTTACCTGCTCCATTAGATCCAACAAAGGCATATATATCACCTTCATTAATAGTTAAGTTTATTCCTTTTAAAACTTCATTTTTTCCATATGATTTTTTTAAATTTTTTATTGTTATCATTCTTTAAATCACCTTAAAGAATTATAACATATTTTATCTAATTATATAAGTACACAAAGTAATTCAGATAAAGAGCAAATAATAGCCATAATATATAAGGAATTAGTAAATATATAGTTTTATTGTTTTCATTAAAGAACTTATAAGTCATACATAAAACTGTACCTAATAATACTAGTAAATCAATTAATGCTAATAAATAATTTTTAAATAAAAAGAATATAGGTGTCCATATAATATTAAAAAATAATTGAAGATAATATAATTTTAAACATTTATCATTTTCTTTTGTTAATATAGCAGCAATAGACATTAGTAAATATAAAACACTCCATGCTATTGGAAAGAAATAAGCTGGTGGAGAAAATTTAGGTTGAACTAAACTTTTATACATTGCAAAACTATCTTTTATTAAAAAAGAAATTATTCCCGGTATTAAAAAAGTTAAACCTATTATAACGATATTTTTCTTTAATATATTTTTCATATTAATAGTATATACAAATTTGTAAATTTTATACTTTAATGTTTACAAGTATAAAATTATGGGTATAATATTAATTTAGAACTGAGGCGATTTGATATGTATAAAAGTAATATCAATTTAAACTTCTACAAGACTTTTTATGACGTAGCAAAATATGGTAGTATTTCCAAAGCAGCTGAAGCATCTTTTACTTCACAACCTGCAATTAGTAAAGCTATTAAAAAACTAGAAAGTGATTTAAATACTACTTTATTTTATAGAAAAAGTAATGGTGTTGATTTAACTGAAAAAGGTAAAGAATTATTATATTATGTTGAAAAATCATATAATACTTTAATTACTGCCGAAAGAGTTATGGTTGAAACAGATAACTTGGAAAGAGGAAAACTTTCAATAGGTATGCCATCAAACTTAGGAATATTCTTCTTATTTGATAAAGTTGTAGCATTTCATGAAAAATATCCTAATATTGAAATATCTGTTATTACCGGTGGTACTGCATATCTACTAGATTTATTTAGATCTCATAAAGTTGATTTTATTGTTGATACTGCACCTATAATTGGTGAAGAAAGTGATGAACTTACAATAAAAAAATTAAGAGATGTTAATTATAAATTTGCTGTTAAAAAAGATGTTACATCTTTTAATTATAAAGATATTAAATCAATTAAAGATTTAGTTAATAAACCACTAGTTCTTCCAATACCTGGAACAGCTAATAGAAATGCACTTGATGAAGTTTTAGCTAAACATAATATTAAAGTTAATAACGTTATAAATATCCATACAAGTGAAATGATTCTATCTTTTGTTAATCATGGACTTGGTATTGGTTACATAATGGAAGATATTATTTCATCTCGAGTTAAAGATGGTGAAATTGAAGTTATTGAAGTAAAAGAAAAACTTCCTACAGTAGATCTTGAAATAGCATATGATTATAACCTTTTAACTACAGCACCTAAGAAATTTATTACAGATTACTTAGAAGTAAATATTGAAGAATAAAGGTATATAATTTTTAGTTATATCTTATATAGAAAAATAGTATTTTAATTAATACTATTTTTTATATATAATTTTTTTAGATAAGGAGATAGAAAATATGAAAACAATTGAAGTAGTAGCGGCTGTTATAAAAAATAATGATAAGTATTTAGCAACTCAAAGAGGTTATGGAGAATTTAAAGGCATGTGGGAATTTCCTGGAGGAAAAATAGAAACTCTAGAAAATAAAAAAGATGCTTTAATAAGAGAAATCAAAGAAGAACTAAATGCTGATATAAGTGTTGATAGTTTTCTTTGTACTGTTGAATATAATTATCCTGAATTTCATCTAATTATGTACACTTATATTTGTTCACTTATTAGTAAAAATATTGAAAATATGAAGCATAATGATCAAGAATTAGAACATGAAGACTATAAATGGTTAACTATAAACGATATTGATAGTGTTAACTGGCTTCCAGCTGATTTAGAAATAATTAAGCAATTAAAAAATACTAACGTAAATCGTTAGTATTTTTATTATTTTCTTACTTTTTCTACTACTTCTTTATTATATTCTGTATAGTTATCTCCAACTATGCTTTCAGCATATAATACAGCTAACTCATGGGCTTTTTTATCTTTAAAAAAAACAATCGATGTTTTATCAGTTTTAAGATATTGAAATGTTCCACCAGTAGTTAGTTCTAGTTCTACAAAGTTACCATACCATCCAATTTTTTGAGCACCAGGATTCATAGTATAATCAATAATTACTGCAGAACCATCTTCAATTATAACTGCACAATAATTTGATTCAATAACTATTTCAGTTTTATTTTCTTGAGATTCTTGTGCGTTGCTAGCACATCCAGCAGCAATACCTATAACTGGTGATAGTGCAAGTCCTAAATATAGTGCACCTTTAATATTGTGAACCACTTTATAAGGCGTAACTTCTCTTTTTTCTCTAAGTTTATTAATTTTTTCCATAATATTTCCCCCTTTTTGAAGATTGGGACCTATTATAGCAAAAAAAGTTAATTAAGTCAAACAAATGTTCTTATTTGTTTACATTATGATAATAATTAAATTCCGAAATACTATTGGATACTTCTTCAAGGTCTGTATACTCTCCATTGGAATCATTTAATATTTCATCTAAAGTAAATAAAAGTTCTTCTATCGACGTATGATAATCAATATCATACTTTTCAAGGACTTCAATTTCTTTATTAGTAAGGTATAATTTATCATTAATTTTGTTTAAATTTAAACTGTCATGAGTTTCTTTTACTATATCATCAATCATAGCGCTACTCCTTAATTAAGATTATTATATCATTTTTATTTGATTTTTACTTTGCATTATGTTAGTATAACAACTACATTTTTTTATGAAAGGGGATTTTGTATGAAACATAATTTTGAAGTTGATCCTAGAATTGAATTATTACTTACTAAAAATAAACCTTTATCAAACTGGTTTAAAAAGAATCTTGATACAATGGTTTATTTTGATTTAACTCATCCTGGATGTGTAAGAGATGAGTCAAATTGTCATCATGATATTGTTGTTTTATCAAGAATGGCAGATGTAGCTTATAAATGGTTACTTACTACTCAAGGATATTATTCTGAAGAAGATATAGTTAATAATGCATGCAAAGGAATTTCAGCTATATATGCTAATGAAGTAAATTCATTATCAGAAAACGCACAAGAATTATTTTGTTTAGAAGCTAATACTAAAGCACGTAACTAATAAATTATAAGGAGAATTAATTATGACATTTGATTTAAACGAATTAAATAATGTTTTAAATGTTTTTGGTGTTTCTTTAGAAATTAAAGATGATGTTGCTATATTTATTGATAATAAAAGTAATTCTATAATGGAATCATATATCGTATGTAAAGAAGGTTTTGCAGATCAAGAAAGACATAATGCTGCTGACACTAAAACTTTATTTAACGGGTATCCTTTTTATATTAAAACAAAAGATTTATTTTTAAAATTATCTATTTATCGCAGTAAGGATAAATTCATGTTAACTAACATTAGTAAAGTAGAAACTATTGAACCACATAAATATGAATATACAGAAATGCACGTATATGGAAGATCATATGAACTTAATGAATATACATGGGTAGCAGATCTTAGAAAAGATGGTTCTGAATACTTAAGTGGAAAAACTATATCTCTTACTTCATTTCATGTACTTGAACCTATAAATCAAAGATTTGGTCGAATTCAAATAACTAATGGTAAGAAAAAAACCGCTATATGTTATGGAAAAGATATAAAAACAGGTGAAATTAAACCATATGCAGATTTTGACCAAATAAGTAAAAATAATTGTAAGAAGTTAATTGATGAATCAAGAGTATTTAAAGAAACATTAAAAATTTTTTGTCCTATCGTTTCAAGTTATTATTTTGAAAACGAAATTGATAACGTTAGAGCAAGAAATTAAATTTATTAAAAAAATCGAACTATTATAGTTCGATTTTTATTTTTAAGATGGAGGGCCCAGTCGGATTTGAACCAACGATCAGGGAGTTGCAGTCCCACGCCTTACCACTTGGCTATGGACCCATAATAAATGTCCTTTTTTAAAGAACATTTATATTTTATTATACTTTTATTTATAAGTCAATAAAGTGTTACTTAAGAACTACAGTGTATTGCTTATTTCTTATTGTTAAGTGTAAATCTAAACTATCTGGTTCTAAGATATCACCTTTAACTTGTAATACAATTTTATTTGTTAAATTCTTTGGTGTAATATTTATAGCATCATATTCACCTGATCCTTTAGCATTAGATGCATTAACAGTTGAAAAGTCATTAAAGAAATCTAAATCGTTTTTAACTGATTTTCCATAAGTTGTTTCTTTATCTAAATCAAAATTAGCATCTAGTACTAAAAGTGTAGAATATGTATTACTTTTAGAGTAATCAACATTTACTACATCTTTTATAACCTTACAGTTATTTTCTGAATAACAAGAATTATATTCATATATATAACTTTTTGTTACTTCATATCCATTTACAGTAATAATTGTATTTCCTACATTTGAACCATTTAAATCTAATTTACTACCAACGTTAACAGTTGCAACTTCGCTTACTTTATCAAGAATAACAGGCGTTAAATTAACTACAGCATATTTTGTAACTAGTTTTTGCTTTTTAGTAGTATAACTACTTAGTATTTTTAATTTAAAAGTTTTATTAATTTTATTCTCAGGAATCTTATAAACAAGAGCAATTTCTTTTTCTTCATTTCCCTTGATATAATCTCCATAATATTTATTTGCATAATCAATAAAATATGTTGATCTATCAAGTGTAGGTGTATAAACATTTTTACCTACGTAAACTTTAAAATTATCATAATCAAGTTTTTGGCTTCTGTTTGAATTATTTTTAACGTATGTCTTTAAAACTAAATAATAATTTCCATCAATTTCTTCACCATTAGTTTTAAATGTAGTTATAATGCTATCTTTAATATTAATAGTAAATAACTGATGAACAAATGATTTGTTTTGAGAATACGATATATCATAATTACTTCGAGTTTTATAGAACATAAAAATAAGAGCAAAAACAGTAATAGTTGAAATTAATACTATTATGAATTTATTTTCTTCAAAATAATATTTAAATTCTCTTTTATATCTTCTAAAAAATCTTTTAGTTTTGTATGTATCAATTCCAAGACCTACTTCAACTTCTTCATTATCTTCAGAAGTTATTTGAAGTTCTTTTAAGTCACTTTGAAAATTAAATTGTTTAATATTAAAACCAGTTGCTCTTAATACTGTAAATACAATAAATACATATTGTGGTAAATATATAAGAAGGGAAATATCTCGGTATAACCTTGCTGATTTAGCTGATAAAACAGCTTTTGACATATTAGATATTATTCCAGAGTACCATATAAGCATTGCAAAAAGTGCTATATAGTAAATCATCATAATAACATACATTTTTACAGGCTTTTCTTTATATTTTAATAAATAATATATCGATATAATTGAAACAACAATTAAAAATATTGATAAATATAATATCCAGTTAATATAAAGGCCTGAAATATCACTACCAGTTTGGTATGTATATCCATTAGATACATATGTATTGAAAAAATCTACTACTAAATGAGTTTTTCTTATAATATAAATTAAAGGAAGAGTTAATATTAAGTGAATTAAACGAAAGTGTTTAATTAAAAAAGCATACGGTTTTCTTAAAATCACTTTAATCAACTCCTATTCTTTTTATATTATAACATAAAAATATGAATGATATAGATTAAATCATTCATATTTTTTCTTAATTACAAATAGTTGTTCCGGTAAAAGATATATTGTTTTATTTTGTTCTAAAAAGTTTTTACTTGTTGTTCCAAATATGTTTGTTACCATATCAAGAGTATCTCCTTCAGCACTTATATAATAACTATAAGTACTTTTAGGAACCATTATTTCTTGATTTGGGTATATATAATCATCTTTATTAATACCATTTAAAGCCGCTAAAAGATTTGGATTAACATTATATTTTTTGGCAATTTCATATAATGTATCACCTTTTTCAATCTTATAAACATCAAAATATACATCATTTATTTTTGGAACTATTAACTCTCTACCAACTTTAAAATCATCATAATAGTATAAATTATTTATATCAATTAAATAATCTTTAGAAATGTTATATCTATTTGATATGCTATCTAAAGTATCACCATTTTTAATTTCGTATGATTCAAACATTTTACCACTCCTAATATAAGGTATGATAAATATTTAAATGTGCTAGTTAAAAATGTAGAAAATATTTTTATAGTTAAAGTTTAATTCAAAGTATTCAAGGATTAAACTATGTCCATATTTATCAGAGTAAACATATAGTTTATTATCCACAATAAAATATACTTCTTCATCATCTTCTTTAACCAATTCTTTTACTTCTTTATCAAAATTAGTTATCTTTTCTCGATAATTATTATATTTATTATATCTATATAAATTACCATCTATTAGTTTATATGTGTATGTAACATCATATTTAAATTTAGCATCATTATTAGCTAGATAAATCTCAGATTTATCAACTTTATTACCGTTTTCATAAATGTAATTATCTACTAATCTATATTTACTTTTATGAGGTACAAATTCAAATTCTTGATGGTGTTTACGATCATAGTAGAAAATACTTTTATCATTTG
The DNA here is from genome assembly GCA_017548925.1 of Bacilli bacterium. Lineage (GTDB taxonomy): Bacteria > Bacillota_I > Bacilli_A > RF39 > UBA660 > RUG13160. The sequence goes on along the minus strand of JAFYYX010000001.1, from coordinate 204,849 downwards.
TTCCAAGAACATATGAATCTTCAGATAAATTATCGTTTAGTTTTAATGTTTTTTCTTTTAGATTATCAACATTTAATATTTTCATAGTTTTATATTCATATGTTTCATCATAGTTTGGAAAAATTAAATAATTATTAATTTGACCTGTTAATGATGCATTATATGTATCATTATCAAATAACTTAATTTCTTTAAATTTATCGTTCGTTAAATAATAAAATCCATGATAGTTCCACATCATTATTTTTTTATTATTAAGAGTATAGATATTCATATTCTTATAATCTTTTTGAACATCATTTTTATGGTATTTATATAGTTTTTTATCTAATTTCTTCTCCATATCTTCATCTAAAGAACGATATGATATATATCCATCTTTACCTATACACGATGGAGTTTGTTTTTCATCATTAAAAGAAATAGATAAACATTTATAATTATCATTACTTACAAATTTTATTTTATCAACAAGTTTTCTTTTCCTTGAATATTTACTATCAATAATATAAAAATATTCATCATCTTTATATTTAATAGTTACATAATATTTCTTATCATTTTTTATATATTTTTCAGTTATATTATACTTTTTAATTTTATATGAAAGTTCATAATTTCTTTTTTTTAAGTATTGCATTAAAAAAAAGCTGAAAGATAAAATGATAAGAAGTATCATTATTCTCAACTTTTTCATATTTACTCCTATTTATCTGTATTTTGATACTTCTTTTTCTCTTGCATCATAAATTCAGTTATTCTGGTTTCAATTTCATCTAAACCTTTTTTAGAAATACTAGATATTACTATTTCTTCTTTAACTGTATCAATGGTTACGCTACCCCAGATTAAACCTTGATATACTTGCATATCATTATATAAATCTGGTGTAATAGAACTTAGAAAATATCCCCAAAATATTCTTTTTTTACCAATTAATATTCTTCTATCAGTTACAGCAACAGCACATGATGAACCAATATTAAATAAATTCTTACTTTTTTGTCCAACAAAAACAAATGTTGGTTTTTCACCAGGATTTAAGTGTCTTTCAATTACGTTTGAATGCTTTTTAATTCTAAACGCAAAACTTCCTGGATATTTTTTCATAAACATTTTGGCTTGATCATAAACGATTCCCATAACAAACACCTCTTTTTGGGGGTCAATTTAATTATACCATAAAAAAAATTGTAATAAAATACTATAATTAATAACACGATTTTGTTATTATTTTAACATGGGAGTGTGTGGAAATGAAAAAAGGTTTTGATAATGATAAATATGTAAAAATTCAAAGTGAACATATTAAAGAAAGATTTAATTTATTTGATAAATTATATCTTGAAGTTGGAGGTAAACTATTTGATGATTCACATGCTGCAAGAGTTTTACCTGGATTTAAAAATGACGCTAAAATTAGTATGTTCCAAGAACTTAAAAAAGATCTAGAAATTATCTTTTGTATAAATGCTGGAGATATTGAAAAACACAAAACTAGAGGCGACTATGGTATAACTTACGATACTGAACTTATAAAAATAGTAAATAAATCTGAAAGTCTTGGTTTTAAAGTTAATAGTGTTGTTGTTACTTTATATAAGAATCAACCATCTGTTGATAAGTTTATTAAAAAACTAAATAGGCAAGGTATAAAAACTTACGTGCATACATTTACTAAAGGTTACCCAACAGATGTTGATACAATAGTAAGTGAAGAAGGATATGGTAAAAACGAATATATTAAAACAACTAAAAAATTAATTTTAGTTAATGCACCAGGGCCTGGTTCTGGTAAACTTGCAACTTGTTTATCACAGCTATACCACGAACATAAAAACGGGGTTAATGCTGGATATGCCAAGTTTGAAACTTTCCCAGTTTGGAATTTACCACTTAAACACCCAGTTAATATAGCATATGAAGCTGCAACGGCAGATTTAAAAGATGTTAATCAAATAGATTATTTTCATTTAGAAAAATATGGAATTACTGCTATTAACTATAATAGAGATCTAGAAATGTTCCCAGTACTTAAAAATATTTTAACAAAAATTACTGGTGCATCAATCTATAACTCACCTACTGATATGGGAGTAAACATGGTTGGTTACTGTATATCTGATGATGATGCTGTATGTGTTGCTGCTAAAAAAGAAATAATTAGAAGATATTATAATGAACTTACTAATTATCGTTTAGGTCTTGTTGATGAAGATACACCAAATAAAGTTAAAATGCTAATTAATGAACTTGAAATTGATGAATCTATTATGCCAGTTATTAAAGCTGCAAGAGATAAAATAGATAAATGTGGCCTTCCATCTGTTGCACTTGAACTTCCTAATGGAAAAATTATAACAGGAAGACAAACAGAACTTTTATCTCCTGTTAGTAGCGTAATTATTAATGCTATTAAAGAGTTAACAAAAATACCTGATGATGTTGATTTACTTTCAAGTAACATATTAAAACCAATTCTTAAACTTAAGAATTCTGATAATTTATATGAAAATGTTTTAACACTTCAAGAAACATTAATAGCTCTTTCAACATGTTCTGTTACAAATCCAATAATTGGAAAAGCTATTGATAATCTTAAAAAATTGGAAGATTGCGAGGCACACTCAACATATATTATTCAAAATGGTGAGTTAACAACACTTAAAAAATTAAGAATTAATCTAACATGTGAACCAGAGTTCATGTCTGATAATATATTATAAGAAAACTGACACTATTATTTAGTGTCAGTTTTTTTAATTCTTTCTAGAACAGCTTTATTTATAACTCTTGATGTAGTTCTTATGTGAACTTTAGAGTTATAAGATGATAATTCAAGATATGCTTTCATTATATATTCTTTATGTATTATGTCAGCTTTATCATATAGTTTTTCAACATCTTGATTTGATAGAATTAAGAAATAATAATATCTTATATAATACTCTTCGGTTGTTATTTGTTTATTTTTGTATAACTCAATTAATTTAGCAAACTCTTCATTTATATTTACTGGTAAATTTTTATTTTGCTCTCGATCAATATAACAATTATCAAACATTCTTGCTTTATTTAGTTCGTTATTTATATGTTTGCATATTACTTTATTACTTTCATTTTTTAATATGTCATTATTCATAATATCATAATAGATTACTTGTAATATACTTATTTCCTCTAGTGATATTTCACCAATATACTTATCAGTTTTTTGAAGACCTGTTTTTATATAGTTAATTACTCCTTCATCATCTATTTTATAGCTGTAATTAACATTATTATCAATATCATATATAACTAAAATACTTTTATTTATATATATAGCACATTTACCTAAATTATTAATTTCAGATGAAACTGAATATTTATTTTTTTGTTCTTTAAGATGATTTTTAATCATTTCAAGTGATAAGTATGTTTTTAATGTAGGTTCTTTATCAAATAACTTTTTTATTTTAACTGAATCATTATGATTTTCATAATATTCATCTAATAAATTATCAAGTAATAATCTGTGCTCCATATAAAAATCATGGGATTCAGCTTTGTGAATTCGATATTCTCTTGAATATTTCCTAAAAGAAAAATAATCATTTATCAAATTATTAATGGTAAACATTTTATCACCTTATTTCATGTGGTGTAATAAACATAATTAATACCAATTTATTTTTTATATCATAGCATAATTACTAATTAAACGCCAGTTCGACATCTAAGTTATCATCGATGATTGCAATATATAGAAATATAACTCCACTTATAGCAATTAGTAGTGATGCTATAAAAGATAAGTACACCATTTCTTTTTTCTTTTTACTATCAGTTTCTTTTAGTTTCTTAATACTATCAATTGAACCTTTTAAGAAATAAATATATACAATTAATAAAACTGAAAAGATAAATATTAGTATTTTCTGATACTTTTCTCTTGAGTTAATATCATTATTTAAATAATATTTTCTTTCAAAATGATTTGAAACAAAACTTAAGAATATTATTCCTATATATACAATCCAAATCATATCTTCAGTATTAATTTCTTTTATTTTTTGATTTATTTCTTCTTGGTTCATAATAAAGTATATGAAAAAAGAAATACTTTTCGTATTTCTTTTATATATATTTTTCTACTTTATCAGTAATGTCGTCTTTTATTTCTTCTGAAAGAGAATTTAAAATGCTATTAAAATTAGATTTAATAATTAATTTTTTGGCTTCTCTTTCAGATAAAGATCTACTCATTAAATAAAATAATTTATTTTGATCAATCATACCTGATGAAACACTATGTGTTCCACTTACATCTTCTTCATGACATAAAAGTATTGGAAGAGATTTTGAAATACATGTATCTGATAAAAGAAGTACATTTTCATTTTCATGTCCATTTGATTTATGAGAGCCTTGTTTAAAATCAATTGTTCCTTTAAATGTTTTTAATGCATTAGCATCTAGTATTCCTTGAACTTCGATATAGTTATTACTTTGTTCTTCTTCATTAATATAGTAATAATTTAAATCTAATAGGGAATTTTCTCTTCCTATATAAATATTATTTAAATAACTACTACTATTTTTATGTGTGTTTGATTTAAAGTTATATATTCTAGTTTTACCAGATAAATCAATTAAGTTTGTTTTAACAGTTGAGTTACTTGATGCATTAATTACTCCAGATAACATGTTAATACTTATGTTATTAAATTCATTAACAATGGTTAAATTTAGTGATGAATTACTATCAATATTAATGTTAATATTACCATTATGAAAATGATAATTATTATCTTTAGTTTCATAACAAATTAACATATTAATATTTAAGTTTTTACTAACATTAATATTGATATTATCAACTAAACTATCATTATCATTAAAGTAATATTTAAGTTTTATAACATTATCATTTTGATTATCAACATTTATATTAGTACTTTTATAGTTTTCATGTTCTAAACCAATATTAGATACAAAATTAGATTCTATGGTAGATTCAACATCACTTATATTTAGTATTTCATAGTCATGATATTGCATATTATTGGGTATTTCTAAATCAACTTTAACATCATTTACTCTAAAACCATTTGTTGTTCTAATAGGTGTTTTATTTAATATATACTTCATACTTAATCACCTATCCTATTGTCCCTTCAAGTTCGAGATTTATTAATCTATTCATCTCAACTGCATATTCTACAGGGAATTCTTTAGATATTGGTTCTGCAAAACCTTGAACTATTAGTGCTTTTGATTCTTCTTCAGTAAGTCCTCTAGTCATTAAATAAAAGATAATATCATCATTAATATTTCCAACAGATGCCTCATGTGAAAATGTTGTTGAATCGTTTTCAATTGTATTTGCAGGAATAGTATCACTTCGTGAATCATTATCTAGCATTAAAGATTCACATGATAATGCAAGTTTTGAAATTACAGCACTTTTTTTAACACGTACATTACTTCTAAACGTACATATTCCGCCATCTTTACTAATTGATTTTGAATTTACTATTGTTGATGTATTTGGAGCATTATGTATTACTTTTAATCCTGTATCTAGATTTTGTCCTTTACCTGCAAATGATAATGCAGTAAATTCACAACTTGAGTTTTTTCCATTTAAAACGCTAAGTGGATATAACATTGATACCTTAGAACCAAAAGATCCCATAATCCATTCTATTTTGCCATTCTCTTCTACAAAGCATTTTTTTGTATTCAAATTAAGCATGTTTTTTGACCAATTTTCAATTGTTGAAAATTTCAAGAATGCATTTTTCTTTACAAATAACTCAACACATCCTGCATGTAAGTTCAAATCATTATAACCAGGAGCGGAGCATCCTTCAATAAATTCCAACTTTGAATTTTCATCAACAATTATTAAAGTGTGTTCAAATTGTCCTGCACCTTTTTCATTTAATCTAAAGTAACTTTGAAGAGGTAAATCTAAAGTTGTGTTTTTAGGTATATAAACAAATGATCCACCAGAAAACAATGCATAATGTAGAGCTATATATTTGTGGTCTATAATTGGTACTGCTTTAGTAAAGTATTCTTTAACTAAATCAGGATATTCTTTTATAGCAGTATCAAAATTAAGGTATATTACACCTAATTTTTTCATTTTTTCAGTCATATTATGATATACAACTTCGCTATCAAATTGTGCTCCTACTCCAGCAAGAGATTCTTTTTCTGCTTCTGGAATACCAAGTTTATTAAATATATCTTTTATATCTTCAGGAACATCTTCCCATGATCTTTTTTCATTATTAATTGATTTAACATATGTTGCTATATTATTAATATCTAAATAACTAATATCAGGTCCCCAAGTTGGATCCTCTAGTTCATAAAATAGTTTTAATGCTTTTAGTCTTATATCAAGAACCCAATCTGGTTCATTTTTCTCATGTGATAACTCTCTAACTATATCTTCGCTTAAACCATATATCTTTTTAAGTGATTCATTTTCACTTTTTATATCATATATATTATTTTCTTTTTCAAATATAAGGTCTTCAACTTTAGTTTTCATCAGCTAGATATTTTGAATAACCTTTCTCATCAATTGTATTTGCAAGAGATTTATCACCTGATTCAACTATTTTACCATTTATTAGAATATGAACTTTATCTACATCTAAGTATTCAAGAATTTTTGTTGAATGTGTAATTATAAGAATTGCGTTATCTTTATTTTTATAGATACTTAATGCTCTTGAAACTGTTTTTATAGCATCAACATCTAGTCCTGAATCTGTTTCATCAAGAATTGCAAGTTTAGGATTAATTGTAAGAAGTTGTAGCATTTCGTTTTTCTTTTGTTCTCCTCCAGAAAAACCATTATTAAACTCTCTATGTGCAAATTCTTTGTTAAGTCCTAATTTCTCTAAATTATCATTAATTTCACTATAAAACTTAGGTAAGTCAATTTTTTCATTATTCTTGGCTTTTAATGTAGTTTTAATTAAGTTGGCAACGCTAATTCCAGGAATTGATTCTGGTTTTTGAAATGACATAAATAATCCTTTTTTAGCAATTTCATTAGTTTTTTCATTTGTTATGTCTTCACCCATAAAAAAGATCTTACCGCTTGTTTTAATATATCTTGGAGAATTAAAACATGTTAAAGCAAGGGTCGATTTTCCCGATCCATTAGGTCCCATGATAACATGTGTTTCCCCTTTATTTATCGATAAATTTAACCCTTTTAGTATATCTTTTTCATTATCATCTGATGCGATAGTTTTTAAGTCAATTATTTCAAGTATTTTTTCCATAGTCATGCTCCTAAATTAGTTCATCAAGAGTTTTACTCTTTAAAAAATCAATTATAACCCCATTTAAATCATTCCAAAGTCTATAAGAACTACATTTTGCTTTTTTTCCACAGTTAAAACTTGCGTTTAAACATGTAGTAACAGCAATATTACCTTCAGACTTTGTAATAATATCATAAACATAGTAATTTTTTGGATCAGTTGCTAATTTATATCCACCTTCACTACCTCTTTGTGAAAGTAAATAATTATCCTTATTAATAGAAACTATAATTTTCTCAAGGTATTTTAAAGAAATACCTTCTTTTTCGGAAATTTCTTTTAATGTAATATATCTGTTTTCATTATAACGTTGAGCAAGATATATCATTATAATTAACGCATATCTTCCTTTTGTTGATATTTTCATTTCAATCACCAAGATTATTTTACTACCAAAATGGTAGGAAATCAATTTAAAAAATAAACACTCATAATTGAATGTTTATTTATTATCTAGATTTTTGTTTTTTAAATTTTTCAAGATCAAAACCGTTTTCAATAGCGATAACAGCTAACTTATAATCAGCAACAAGATCAACATTTAAAACATCAGATACTGAAAAAGGATTCTTATAGATTTGTTCTGATTTATAGTATTTTTCTAGTGCTGATCTTAATTTTTCAAAATCAATGTTATCTAAATCAATTGTTCCCATTAAACCACCCATCTAAAATTTGTATTATTTATTATATATAACTAGATTAGATTTAACAAGAATTTTTTTACTGTTTACTTTCGATAATTTTCATTTTGTTAATACTACAAGCTTTGCATCTATATTGAGGATGCTTATCTTCAGTTCTATCATAGTTACCCCACTCAACTATTCTATATCCTCTATCTTTTTTATGACAGTCGTGGCATTCTACATCTTCTTTTATTTCCCATAGAGGTACATCCGATTTCTTTTTAAAGATAATTTTATCAATCCAAAAGAAAATCAAACCACCAATTAAGTTTGCAATAATTGTTGCAGTTAATGTATTCATATCAGATAAAAGTTTTAATACTATGGCAAGTATCGGAGTACTTAATTGCCATCTTATTAAGTATAAAGTATATTTTTTTGCTAATTTCATTTTAATCACCTGTATAAATTATAACATAGAAAAAGAACCTTTAAAGGTTCTTTTGTTAACTAACATGGTGGAGTAGAGGAGAGTTGAACTCCTGTCCAGTATACCCTATTACACAACATCTACAAGTTTAGTTAGATTTAAAATCCATTATTAATATGGCTCTAAACCAACCTTGTTAATAACTAGATTAGTAAGATTCATTATTAATACCTAATCAATATTAATAATATAGTTCATATCTATGAACCCCTATCCTAACCTATGAACGAAATTAGGTAGAAGTCTCCGCTAGTCTTGCATTATGCGAAAGCAGGAGTGAATCCATAAGATTCGTCATTTAATTTTAACTTTGCACATTAGGTGTGCCATCCACTTGCAGTCATGTATAGTAATATATGTCGAAACCATTACTACCCCATGTGCCCATGATTATAGCATGAAAAAAGCTAGTTGTAAACTAGCTTCGTTGTTCATTACTCTTATTTAATTCTTCTTCTATGTCAAGTGAAGATGAATCTGAATCTTGCATTAATGTTGAACTAGATTTGTATAAACAATCCTTGATGACATCTTCAATTTTGATTCCAGATTTTTTTAATTCTTCTAATACTTGATTAAAGTTTGCTTTGATCTCATTTTCTTGGTCATCAGTATAATAAGAAACCACCTTACCATTTTCAAATCTAAATAAGTATTTTTTGTCAGATGTTTTGGCTTGTAATTCGTTTTTGTTCATATCATAAACAACGCCATTTTCACCTTTTTTAATTGAAATTGATTTATTCTTACTATCTAAATCTATTCCATATGATTCTTGTTCGTTTTTATTATGAAGTTTTAAGAATACTTTTCCATCTTCTTCTTTAATTGATGCATCTTCTTCAATCCCATTTTCATCCATTACAACTAAGAAACCATCTTTTTCAGATAATGTTACAGGGCTTAATGTATTTATATAAAGTTGTAGAGTTTCAATATCAGTAAAACCATATAGTTTTAAGTCATCTACTTTAACTTTATTTGTTGTATCTTTTTTCTCATCTTCTAATCCCTTAGTTATTTCATTTTCAGTTGTTACAGAACTAGTTTTACTTAAATCTAATTCTCCTTCTTTCATTTCTTTAAATTTTTCTTTGGCATTTTCATAATATCTTTCTACTTCATTACTAGATCGATCAGCAAATGCATTTGCAGGTTCACCTATATTTCTATTTATATCATATCGATAATCTTTTACAAGTTTTTCAATTAATTCATTAGGAAGTTTTGCTTGCGTTGTTTTTTGATTAAAAGTTTCTAATGTATCTTTAATTTTGTCTTGTGTTAAGTCATTAATTTTATTTGCTTTTTCTCTTGTGAATTCAGAAATATTTCTTTTAGCATTAAATAATTCATCATTTATTTGATCAAGAGTTAAAGTATCAGATTTATTTAATATATCTGTAACACTTTTCTCAATTTGTTTTTCTTGTTCTTCAATTAATTTTTGTACATATTCATTTATTTCTTTAGCTAAATCTTTAGTTTTTTCATTTAAAGTACTTACAAAGTTAGCATACTCTTTGTGTTTACCAAACTTACTAGCTAATTCATTGTTTTGTTTACTAATATAATGAAATGCTTCATTAAGAAATGAATTTTTATTACTATTTAAATCACTTTTAAGCTCATTATATAAATCTTCAGCTATTTCTCTTTTAAAATTTGTTAGCATATTATATGCACCTCTTTATTAAATTATATAATAACTATATATAGTACTTAATAAATTTTAAAACTTAATTTACATAAATAAGTAAATTATTTATAAAATAAAAAAGTAAAGCAAATGCTTTACTTTATATTTCCTTTAAGTTCAAATAAAATATCTCTTAACTCCATGGCTCTTTCAAAATCCATATTAGCAGCTGCTTTTTTCATTTCTGCTTCAATTTCAGATATAGCATTCTTAATATCATTTCTATTTGTTTTTGTATTTTCAACTTTTTCAACAATTTTATTTGATATAACTTCACTTATTGGTTTTTCAATTGTTTTTGGAATAATATTATGCTTTTTATTATAGTTATCTTGAATAGTTCTTCTTCTTTCAGTTTCTTTAATTGCCTCATCCATAGATTCACTTATAGTATCAGCATACATAATAACATGGCCTTTACTATTTCTTGCTGCTCTACCTATCGTTTGAATTAAACTTCGAGTACTTCTTAAGAAACCTTGTTTATCAGCATCTAAGATACATATTAAACTAACCTCTGGTATATCAAGTCCTTCTCTTAAAAGGTTAATACCAACTATACAATCATAAGTACCTTCTCTTAACTCTTTAATTATTTTTAATCTTTCTAGTGTTTTTACTTCACTATGTAGGTAAGCAACTTTAATATTAAGTTCTTTTAAATAGTTAGTTAATTCCTCACTCATTCTAATAGTTAAAGTTGTTATTAAGACTCTTTCATTATTCTTAACTCGTTCTTTGATTTGATCAACAATATCATCGATTTGATTAAGTGATGGTTTAACTTCAATTGTTGGATCAAGAAGTCCTGTTGGTCTAATAATTTGTTCAACAACTTTATTATCAGTTTTTTCAAGTTCATAATCACCAGGTGTTGCTGATACATAAACTACTTGATTTATTTTTTCTTCAAACTCTTCAAACTTTAGTGGTCTATTATCAAGAGCTGATGGAAGTCTAAAACCGTAATCAACTAATGTTTGTTTACGCATTCTATCACCATTATACATAGCTCTTACTTGAGGAAGTGTAACATGTGATTCATCAATAAACATTAAAAAATCTTTGGGAAAGAAGTCTAAAAGACAGCATGGAGTTTCTCCTTCAGCTCTTAAAGCTAAGTGCCTTGAGTAGTTCTCAATTCCTGTGCAAAATCCTGTTTCTTTTAACATTTCAATATCATAATTTGTTCTTTCTCTTAGTCTTTGTTCTTCAATTAATTTACCCTTATCTTTAAAGTATTCTAATCTATCATCTAACTCTGCTTTTATTCTTCTTATAGCTTCTTCCATTTTTTCAGATCCAGTAACAAAGTGAGAAGCAGGTGATATAACAACTGTTTTTTTATTTTCGATTAATACTCCAGTTAAAGGATCAAACATAGATATTTTTTCTATTTCATCATCAAATAAAGATATTCTTATTCCATGAGCTTTTTCATTAACTGGAATAATATCAATGATATCACCTTTAGATCTAAATGTACCTCTATGAAAATCTAGTTCATTTCTTTCATATGTCATATCTATTAATTTATTAATAATTACTCTTCTATCAATAATATCTCCAACAGATAAAACCAACATATTATTTTCATATTCTTCTTTTTCACCAATACCATAAATACATGATACAGATGCAACAACAATAACATCATCATAATTAATTAAAGATGATGTTGCACTATGTCTTAGTTCATCTATTTCATCATTAACAGATGAATCTTTTTCTATATATGTATTTGAAGAAGGAACATATGCTTCGGGTTGATAATAATCATAATAAGATACAAAGTATTCTACATGGTTATTTGGAAATAATTCTTTAAATTCAGCATAAAGTTGACCAGCTAATGTTTTATTATGAGCAAGTACTAAAGTTGGTTTATTAACTTCTTTTATAACATTTGCCATAGTAAATGTTTTACCTGTACCTGTTGCACCTAATAAAACTTGATCTTTCTTTCCATCTTTAATACCTTCAACTATTTTTTTTATAGCCTCTGGTTGATCGCCAGATGGTTGATACTTTGACTCTAGTTTAAACATAATTAGTTCCTCCCTTCATATATATTATTAACAAATATTTAAAATTTCTTTTATATTTTAACATTTAAAAAACCATAACACAATAAAAGTATGTTATGGTTTTATCTTGAGAATCCGTCATTTGATTTTAATAGTGACAATAAACTATTTACCTTATCATCATTATTATCTACTCTTACCATATTAACTTGTTTATAACTATTAATATTTTTAGTTTCTTTTTGATTATTTTTAGGTAGTATTAACTGTTTAATTAAATAACTATCACTACATGGTGATGAATTAATTATATTAACAATTTCTTGTTTTCTTTCACTTGATGCGTTATGTATTTCATTTAATATTTCTTCTATACCAGCATATACCATATTTAATCGATGATCACTTTTTTTACTATAAAATATTCTTTCAAAAGTATCGAGTTGATCAATATCAATTCTATTATTTCGAAAAATATTAAAATCTAAATATATATTATGATCAAAAGCTTCTTTAATTGTTTCTACTGAGTTATCACTACTTAACAGGTAATTTGGATCAAGCCATCTTTGACTAAAAATTATGTTATGGCAAAAATCAAACAAGTTTATAATTCTTCCTTCATCATAATTACCAGCTTTAAGACTTTTAAATTTATTATAGAAAAAATCAAATTTATTATAAAATTCTTCATCTTTATTTTTTACTGGAATTCCTTTATCATCAAGTAAATTGTCTATTAATTCTTTTATGCTTAGTTCTGATCGATCAATATATTTTGTTTTATCAATTTCAATAAAAGGTATTCCAACTTGTTTATAAGTACACTTAGCATTTTCATAGTTAGGACTAATTAATCCTTCTCCATATGTTACAGCATATATACCAATTGGTTCTTCATCATTTAATTCTATGTCGTATGGATTATCTTTTAAACTATAAAAACTTATAAAAGAATTATCATTTAAATTTCTTACACATTTAATTGATGCAGGACTATAGATTAAACCATATTTAAACTTATCCATGTTCTCTGACGTTAATATACTAACTACATTATTTTCTTTTACAAGAAATATTCCTTTATTGTCATATGGATGATTATTAATTGCATCAAAATAAGATTTTTTAATAATTGTATCTACTTCTTTTTTAATGTTTTCATATTCTTCTAATGATCCACCATTTTTATATAAATTATAAAATCTTACACTAATTGCATTAATATTTTCTGATAAATTATTTTTCTTTATTTCTTTTATTTCTTTTTTAATATTTTCTATTAAATCAGGCAATCTTTTTATGCCATCAATTTCATCACTTATTTTTATACCAATACTTAATTCTTCTTCTTTGTTAACTTTTTTAGATTCATGATTAATTGCTTTATCTCTTATAGGACTATATAGCATTTCAACATATTTATCATTTAATTCTTTATAATTAGATGAATTCATGAAAGATAAATCTTTTGGTATACTTCTTTTTTTAAACTCAATTATTCTTTCTAGTTTTTTACTTATTTCATTTAACTGTGATTCATCTATTAAGTATTTACTACCATTATCATCAAGGAATCTATCGGAATTGTCACCAATAATCAAAAGAACTTTGTTTAAAATATTTTTATCAATGCATAAAACATTGTCTAAACCTTTTGACATTTTTAACACTTCCTTCCTATTATCTATATTATCAAGAAAATATATGCAAGATTTAAAAAAGACAAGTTTTTTGTAAGTTTTTACAAAAACTTGTCTTATATTAATTTAAATCTTTATTAATTTTACCCATTCTAATAGTCATGTTAGCAAGTTTAGCATTAATTATTCTCATTGGAGTTCCATCAGGAAGAGATGATGCACCAAAGTATAGTGGAACATCAAATGGATGATTGAAATTAGACATATCAGATAATTTAGTTAATTCATTATCATTAATACTATAATAAATAATACTATCCTTTTTTACAATTCTAACATTTTGAATGTCAGAATATTTAATGTTTTTGTAATTTACTTTTCCATTTCCATCTTTAACACCAATGTGAATACTATTTGCACTTTTTCTTACTACAATACCTGGGTAACCCGAAGACTCGTCTTCAAGTTTAATATTCATAAATGTTTGTTGTATTGTTTCTGATGATTGATTATTAGGATTATAAGATAAGATATCAAATTTTATTTCAAAATCTTTTTGATAATTTTCTTCACTAAATAAACTTACATTAGTATTAATAAATTTATCATCTTTATACATTTCACAAGAATCACCAGTAATATATTCTTCTGGTCCATTAAATACACATGGTCCTTTAGCACTAAATACTACTGGAAAATCAGAATCGTATTCATCATCTATTAATTCATCTGGTATTTCAGGAGTTATATTTGGCATACTAAATAGACTAAATAATACAAAATTGTTATTACTTATTTCTTCCCAATTTGCATATAAAGTTATTTCTTCATTTTGAATTAAACCTTTAACAGTTTCACCTGCACTATAGTTTTTACCAGTTCCATCTTTTTCAGTATTCCAACCAATAAAATCATATCCATCTCTAGTAAGAACATCTTCTGGTAAAGTAAATTCTTCATCAAAGCTATATGTAGCTGAATCAATAGAACCAATACCATCATTAGCATCATAATTAACTGTATAACTATTTATAATAGGTGTTTCTATTTCTTGTTTAGTTAATTCCTCATCAATATTAATACTATAAGTAATTGCTGTTCCATTAATATGAGCATTATTAAATGAAATATTAATTTCATATACATCATCTGTTGTTGCATTAATCATTTTTGGTGCAATTAATAAAAGCAGGATTGCAAGCATTGATCTTTTTACATATTTATTTTTAATAAATAATCCTATAAATGTTACTGATAGAGTAAATACTATTACATAAGTTATAATGTTATCATTTGTATCAGGGTTATATATAACCTGAGCTTTTTCACCATTTTCTTTTGTTAAGTCTAAAGTGATTTTAACATCATCAAATGATAAATCTTCACCTTGTTCTACTTGTTTATTGTAAGAAAATTTGATTGTAATCTTTTTATTACCATCTTCAGTTATTTCTTTATTGTCATAATCATATGTAATTGTTATATTACTATTTTTATTATCATCAGATATTTTTTCGATAAAATATTTGATGTGTTCATTATTTTTAAGTGTTACTTCAAAAGTAACAAAATCATTTACATTATTAAATGTAATTTCTGAAGATATTTTATTATCTTTAACTGTAGGATTTGTATATTCTACAGTTTCTGAGTTAGATACAATCTTTATATCTTCAATAATAATATCAGCATTTTTAGCACTAACACTTTTTATGTTAACAATGAATAAAGCAAGTATAAGTAGTACTATTCCCTTAATTCCTCGCATAATAAACCACTCCAGTATTAATTATAGAATGGTTTATACAATATTTACATAACAAAATGTATATTTAATTGTAAACTTTACATTTAATTTAAAATAAAAAACGTAGAGATTAATCTCTACGTCCGCTAAACATTAATACATATCTTAGAATAACTAGTAATGATGATAGCATTCCGGCAACATATGTCATTGCTGCTGCACCTAATACTTTTTTAGTTCCAGATTTATCATTTTTATCAATTAAACCTAATTTTGATAATTGCTTTCCAGCACGATTACTTGCATCAAATTCAACTGGTAAAGTTATTAATTGAAATAATAAACCTAAGCAAGAACATGCAATACCAATATAAAATAATTGTAGTATTTCAAATAAGAATGCTATAGCAATAATGATATAAGAAACACCTGTACCTATTTTTACAACTGGTACAATAGCAGATCTTAATTTCATCATAAAGTATCCTTCTTTATCTTGAATAGCATGTCCACATTCATGAGCTGCAACAGCCATTGCAGCAATACTATTATCATTAAAATTTGATTGAGATAATCTAACAACTTTTCTTGATGGATCATAGTGATCAGTTAATGATCCTGGAACAGCAACAATATCCATTTGTGATAAGCCATTAGCATCAAGTATCTTTCTTGCAGTTTCAAATCCAGATAACTTTTGACTGTTATCAATGCCTGAATACTTTTTATATCTAACTGTAATAAATGCTTGGGCTATTGCTGGTACTGTTAAAATAGCAATAATTAATATAATATCAAGTCCTGTATTCATGATTATACCTCCTTATAAGTAGTACCTTCTCTAGTATCTACTAACATAATTCCTTTTTCTAATAATTCATTACGAATAGAATCAGCTAGTGCAAAATCTTTATTCTTTTTAGCTTCATTTCTTTTTTCTATCATTTCAAGAATATACGAATCATCTTTTAATTCTTTATTTTCTTTTTGAATTAAATCAAGTGATAAAACAGTATCCCATGATTTAATTAATTCAAGTTTAGTAGAATTATTTAAACTATCATCTTTTAATAAATCATATATTAATGTAATTGCATTACTAGTTCCTAAATCATTTTCTAAGTATGATTTAAATTTATTATCATACTCTTCAAATTTAGTATTATCTACTTCTCCATCTTCTTTTAGATTAGAAATTTTATTTAAAAGTTTTAAATAAGCATTTTGATTTTGCTCTAATGTTTCATATGTAAAATTTACTTGTTTATGATAATAAGATGTTAGAATAAAATATCTAAATGCTAACGGATTAAATCCTTCTTCTTTTAAAGTTTTAGCTGTAATTACATGGCCTAAACTTTTACTCATTTTAATATTATCAGTTAAAAGCCAAGATAAATGTACCCAGTAATTACACCATTTATGACCTAAGTATGCTTCACTTTGTGCTATCTCATTTGTATGGTGTGGGAATACTGCATCTTCTGCTCCAAAGTGTAGATCTAAATGTTCTCCTAAATATTTTATTGATATTCCAGAACACTCTATATGCCATCCAGGGAAACCTCTTCCAAATGGACTATCCCACTGAAGTTCTTGATTACCAAATTTTGAATTAGTAAACCATAATACAAAGTCTGCTGGATTTTTTTTGTTAACATCTTCTTCTACATCATCGCGACTACCAACAATTAAATCTTCTTCTTTTCTTCCAGATAATTCATAATAATTAGGCATCTTAGATGTATCAAAATAAATGTTACCATTACTTTCATATGCAAAGCCATCCTCAAGTAATTTAGATATCATTTTTATATACATATCTATTTCACCTGTTGCTGGAACAACTGTATCTGGCCATCTAATGTTTAGTAAATCACAATTTTCTTTAAAGTCATCCGTATAAAATTCAGCTATTTCATGAGATGTTTTATGTTCTCTTTCCATAGCAATAACCATCTTATCTTCGCCTTCATCGCCGTCACTTTTTAAATGACCAACATCAGTTATATTCATAACTCTATTTACTTTATAACCTAGATATTTAAATGTTTTTTCAAAAACATCTTCAGCAATATAAGTTCTTAAATTACCTAAATGTTGATAATGATAAACTGTAGGTCCACAAGTATACATGTTTATAATACCTTCTTCATTTGGTATAAATTCTTCGACTTTTTTTGTTAATGTATTAAATAATTTCATGTATATCACTTCCTTGATATATTTTATCATAAATAAAAAAAAATAGCACTTACTAGTGCTATTTATTAATAATATATAAATACATTTATGTAATCTACAATAAAGAATGATAAAACATTTAAAACTAGCGAAAGTATAAATGGATTTAAATGTCTATATTTAAGAACTTTAAAATATATTAAAGCTTCACTTATAATTGCAAGAACTTCCATACCTAGTATTGCGTAAAGAACTATATTATGATCACATTTAATATCTACTAAATTAATTACTGACACAACTATTGGATTTGTAACTAAATTAACTAGGAATATATTTAGAAAATCCTTAAATGATCTTACTTTTAATAAAGCAGCAAATAGTAATTCAATAATTACTGTTAGTGTGAAACTAACTAAAAGTACGGTAACCAAACTATCAGAATCAAACATAATTATTTACCTTCCTTTTTAGTTTTTTTAGTTTCTTTTTTAGGTTTTGTAGTTTCTTCTTTAATAGTTTCAACTGTTTCTATTTTTTCTTCTTGAATATCTATATTATTATCTAAAGTTTTATCTTTCTTTTTCTTATTTAATAAAGTTATACCAAGAACAGCAAGTCCGCAAACAATAACTGCTGATAAAATAGTTATGATTGCTTCTTTTACTTGTTCTTCGTCATCTTCTTCAAATTCGATATCATCATCTTCGTCATCAATATCATCATCGTCATCATCAACATCGATATCATCATCAACATCATCGTCATCAATAATAATTTCTTGTTCTGGTATATAAGATACAAACTGACCATCGTAATCAGTTACCCATCCTTCAATATCATCTGATTTAATATAATACCAGTCAACACGATAACCTTTTTTTAAATATGTATCAGAATATGAGTATAACAATTCATAATCTTCAGGATTATCACCTTTTTTAATAGTGTATTTACTCTTAGATTGTAGATCGCCAGGTGTTTCATATACAGTAACATCTTTATTTATTTTACATTTATCATAATACATAGTTGCACAGATATTTGCTTTGTAATCGGTAGTTTTTCTAGCAACTCCATCAGTTTCTAAAATCCATACTTTTTCACCTTTATATTCAACTAAATATGCTTCTGTCCAGTAGTATTCAGTTAAATCAAGACTTGTGGAATAATACTTTGCAGTTATTTTTGTACCTTTTTCAATTGTTCCTGATGACTTACTTAAATTATTTAAATCTTTATAATATTTAATATCATTTACTATGTATAAAGTTTCTTCCTTACTTACTTTAGTAGCATAATTAAGTTCTAGATCTTGTGGATTACCAAAATAAGGAATCCATCCGGATTTTCCATTATATTCTACATATAAGAATACATTAATGTTTTTCGTATCAGCATATTTAACTGTAAGTTCTGAATCTTTAGGAATAATATCTCCATTTTTTCCATATATAACTGCTGGTCCATTATATAACTCTATATCTTTATATACATATATACTAAATGGATTCTTTATTGCTTTTGCATCTTTTTTTGTAAGTACCTTTTTTGCTGGTGCTATATCATTTACAGAAACAAAATATTCATCATCACTATTTTTATCTTCTATAACACCATAGATTTCTCCATCCATAGTATATTCATTATAAATTCTTATTTTTTTCTCATATTCAATTGTACCTTTTTTCTTAAGATCCCAATCATAATATGGTGCTCCTTTTGGATTAGTTACATATGCATCATAACTAACAATTTCTGGTCCTGCTCCATCTGCATATGCAATTAATGGAAACATAAATATAGCTATTGCTATTATAAATAATTTTTTCACTTCAATACATCCATCCTATTCTATAAAGTAATTATAAAACTAAAAAAAGAATATAGCAATAAGCTATATTCTAAAATCTTATGTTGTTATCTTTATCAGAGTTGTATAAGTTTTCAAATTTACCTTGTCTTTTATTTCTAATAATTAAGAATAAACCAACTAAGAATAAAATAATAGAAATAATTTGAGCAACTCTAAATCCACCAAGCATTAGTGAATCGGTTCTTAAATGTTCAATAAAGAATCTTCCAGCTGAATACCACATTAGATATGTTCCTGTTACTGTTCCTACTTTTGTATATTTATTTCTTCTAATGACAAGTAAAAGAATAAATCCTAAAATACATAAAATTGATTCATATAAGAATGTTGGATGATAGTAAACGCCATCTATTTTCATTCCTCTAATAATAAATCCAGGAATATGCATACTTTGTAATTTTGATAGACTTGTTGCCATTCCATGAGCTTCACTATTAAAGAAATTTCCCCATCTACCTATTGCTTGAGCAAGGATAACAGATGGAAGTGCCATATCAATAATTTTTAGTGTATTAGCTTTATTCTTTTTGCAATATACATAAGCTGTAATTGCTCCCGCAATTAATCCGCCATGGATTGCAAGACCACCATTCCATATTTGAAAAATGCTTAATAAATCGCTTGCATATTCTGACCAGTGAAAGACTACAAAATATATTCTTGCGCCAATAATTCCAATAATAATTGTCCAAAAAGATAGGTTAAATATAAAATCCCAATTCATACCAAATCTTTCAGCTTCTTTTTTAAGTAAAAATATACCTAGTGCAGCACCAATTAAAATAAGTACTGAATACCATCTAATACTAAGTCCAAATAAATTAACAAGTTCTGGATTCATACTAAATCACTTTCCTTTCTAATATTATACAAAAAATAAATCCTTTTTTAAACTATAAAAGAAAGGATTAGATCCTTTCTTTTTATAATACTTTTTTTAAGAATTCTCCTGTATAAGAATTTTTAACTTTAGATACTTCTTCAGGTGTTCCAGTTGCAACAATTTCTCCGCCACCATCTCCACCATCAGGTCCTAAATCGATAATATAATCAGCTACTTTGATAACATCTAAGTTATGTTCAATAACAAGCACTGTATCTCCATTATCAACAATTCTATTTAAGATATTAAGTAGTTTTTTAATATCATCTGTATGAAGTCCTGTTGTTGGTTCATCTAAAATAAATATAGATTTACCAGTAGGTTTCTTTTGAAGTTCTTTGGCAAGTTTAACTCTTCCAGCTTCTCCTCCAGATAATGTTGTTGCGCTTTGGCCAAGTTTTATATAATCAAGACCAACATCGTACATTGCTTGAAGTTGATTTTTAATTTTTGGAACATTATCAAAAAATTCTAATGCTTCACTAACTCTCATATCTAAAACTTCAGCAATATTTTTACCCTTAAATTTAATATCAAGAGTTTCAGTGTTATATCTATTACCATGGCATACGTCACAAGGTACATATACATCAGGTAAGAAATGCATTTCTATCTTTTTAATTCCATCTCCCCAGCATGCTTCACATCTTCCACCTTTAACATTAAATGAGAATCTTGATTTAGTATAACCTCTCATTTTTGCTTCTTTAGTTTCAGCAAAAATATCTCTAATATCATCAAATACACCAACGTATGTTGCTGGGTTACTTCTTGGAGTTCTACCAATTGCATCTTGAGTTATTAATACAACTTTATCTAGATTTTCTATTCCTTCTATTTTTTTATGTTTACCAGGAAGAATTCTATTTCTATTAATCTTATGAGCTAAAGATTTATATAATATTTCATTTACTAATGAAGATTTACCAGAACCTGATACACCTGTTACACATACAAATTTACCAAGAGGTATATCAACATTAATATTTTTTAAATTATGTTCTTCTGCACCTTTAATCTTGATAAACTTGCCATTACCTTTTCTTCTTTTCTTAGGTACATCTATTTTAAGTTCACCAGATAAGTATCTACCTGTTAAACTATTTTTATTTTTCATAACTTCTTCTGGAGTTCCAGCAGCCATTACTTTTCCACCATTGTCTCCAGCACCTGGTCCTATATCAACTAAATAATCAGCTGCAAGCATTGTGTCTGTATCATGTTCAACAACTACTAAAGTATTGCCTAAATCTCTCATTTGTTTAAGTGAGTTTATTAATCTTTCATTATCTTTTTGATGTAGACCAATAGATGGTTCATCAAGAACATAAAGTACTCCAGATAACTTACTTCCTATTTGAGTTGCAAGTCTTATTCTTTGACTTTCGCCACCAGAAAGTGTTCCTGCTTCTCTTGCTAATGTTAGGTATTCTAGTCCTACATTATCTAGAAACTCTAATCTATTATTAATTTCTTGAATTAATAAATGAGATATTTCTTCTTCTTCTTTTGTGAGTTTTAATGTCTTCATAAATTTTCTTATATCTTTAATAGACATTTCAGTTACATCAATAATGTTTTTATTATTTATATAAATGGATAGTACTTCTGGTCTTAATCTTTTTCCATGACAAGATTCACATTCCGTTTCAACCATGAATCTCTCAAGCCATTCTCTTATCCATTCACTTGATGTTTCCATATACCTTCTTTGAAGATTATTTATAATACCTTCAAAATATTCAGTGGTATATCTAGTATTACCATTTTTAGAAACATACTTAATTGATAATGGTTTATCAGAACCATATAATACATAGTCTTTTTCTTTTCTGGTCAACTTACCAAAAGGTTTATCCATATCAATATTATATTCTTCACATAATGTAATAAGTTGTGTAGAACCAATATTATTATCTAAATTAAATGGAACAATTGCACCTTCATTAATAGATTTAGTATCATCTGGAATTACTAATTCTTCAACAATTTGTAGTTTAGAACCTAATCCTTTGCATGATTCACAAGCACCATATGGAGCATTAAATGAAAATAAACTAGGTTCAAGTTCAGGTAGTGAATAATCGCATTTTAAACATGCATAATTTTCACTCATTTGAATTTCTTCTCCACCAAGTACGTTAATTACCACTCTACCATGAGATAGTTTGCAACTAGCTTCGATAGATTCAAATATTCTTGATCTTTCTTCTTGTTTTACTTTAATTCTATCAATTACAACATCAATATTATCTTTTGTATTTTTATCGAGTTTTATTTCTTCTGATAAATCATACATTTCACCATTTACTCTAACTCTTGCATAACCAAGTTTTCTTAAATTATCAAAAGTATCTTGATGAGTTCCTTTTTCTCCATGAACTATTGGTGATAAGATTTCTATTTTTGTATCTTCTTCTAAATTCATTACTTTATTAGTCATTTCTTCAATTGATTGACTAGTAATTGGAACATGATGATTAGGACAGTATGGAACTCCTATTCTTGCAAATAAAAGTCTCAAATAATCATATATTTCAGTAATAGTTCCAACTGTAGATCTTGGGTTCTTATTGGTTGTTTTTTGATCAATAGAAATACTAGGTGATAAACCTTCGATTGAATCAACATCAGGTTTAGTACTATTTCCTAAAAATTGTCTAGCATAGGCGCTTAAAGATTCTACATATCTTCTTTGACCTTCTGCATATATAGTATCAAAAGCTAAACTACTTTTTCCTGATCCTGATACACCAGTCATAACAATAAGTTTGTTTTTTGGAAGTTCTAAATCAATGTTTTTAAGATTATTTTCTCTTGCACCTTTTATAATTATTTTATCCATATAATCACCCACTTGCTTTAATATTTTAACACAATATTTTATAAATATTTAGTTTTTTTATTAATTGACAATAAATATCTATTATGTTAGTATATATAACTAATAAATCGTGTATTTAGGGGGTTTATTTATGTACGAAGAGAAAAAATTTGTAAATAAAAAAATAAGATGGTCATCTGTATTTTTAAAACTACTTTTAGTAGTTCTAGTGTTACTACTAGTTTGGTATATTTTTTATCACAAGAAAAATGATGTTAAAAAACCTAAAAAGGGTAATGATATAAACGAAAATCTAAAATATTTTAAAGATAGTGCTGTAAAATATTTTACTGATGATAAATTACCATTAAATACAAACTCAAAAATTAAAGTTTCTCTTGATGAAATAATTAAAGATGGTAAAGCAAATTCAATTTATGATAAAAACGGTGATGAATGTTCAATTTATTCATCTTATGCACAAGTAACAAAAATTGATGATGAAAACTATACATTAAAAGTATATTTAAAATGTAAAAATGAAGCTGATTCCATTTTAACTAATATTAAAAAAGATAAAAAAGATGACAAAAATAATAATAAAGTAGATACAAAGAAAAATGATACTACTGATAAAGATACTAAGAAAGATACTACTAAAGATAATTCAAAAACTAGTACATCAACTGATTCAAGTAAGTCTTCATCTAGTTCATCTTCTAGTAAATCTTCATCTGGTAAATCTTCATCTAGTTCTTCTAAATCATCAACTGCATCTAGTTCTAGTTCATCATCTAGTTCTTCAAGTTCTAGTTCTTCATCAAGTTCTAGTTCATCATCAAGTTCTAGTTCATCATCTAGTTCTAGTTCTTCAAGTTCTAGTTCTTCAAGTTCTACTACAATAGCTGATAATACAACAAATAAAGTAGTTGATTACATATTATATCAACATGCTAAATATGGTGAGTGGACTACTATTAAACCAGAAGGTAATAATTATCAAACTACAACATTAAAAGTTGTATACAATAGATATTGTCCAGCACCTGATTATGAAAACTGTCATATCATCGCTGCTGCAGATACTGCAAATGTTAATTTCTTCCTAAAACAAGGATTTGAAGAAATATATGATCATACAGATTATAAAACTATTTATAGAACAGCAGATTGTATTTGGTCTAAAGAACAACATGTAGATGGATACGAATTTACTGGTGTATCTAAAACTATTTATAAAACTGCTTAATTAATTTTGGAATAAACATCAATAAGTTAACATTGATGTTTTTTCATGCAATAAAAAAAAGTAACTTATTAGTTACTTCTTAATTCAGCATTAAGCTCTGTTGTTACTTTACTTATAATATTATTAAATACTTCCATAACTTCTTCATCAGAAAGTGTTCTTGTATCATCTTTAAATGTTAAGTTATAAGCCATAGATTTCTTTCCTGGTTTAATATCTCTATAGATATCAAAGATATCTATATTATCAAGAAGTCTTCCACCAGCTTTTTTAATTAAATCTTCTAATACTTTATTAGTTACTTCATTATCAACTATAAATGCAACATCTTTTTTAATTGATGGATATTTAGATGCTTCTTTATATTTAAGAGGTTTAACTGTATAACTATATAGTTTAGTCATAGATAACTCACAAACATAAATATCATCTTTATATAGTGTTGGATTAATTTTACCTATAATACCAACTGGTTGCCTATCAATTAGAATTGATGCTGATACTCCAGGATGAAGTTCTTTAGCTTCTATCTTTTCAAATGAATATCTATTTTTAAATCCTAAATATTTAAGTAAGTTTTCAACAATACCTTTAAGTAAATAGAAGTCAGTTTTAACACTTACATTATTTACTACATTACTTATATAACTTCCTGAAATAAGCATTGCTACTTTATGATCTTCATTATATTCTTTATCATATGTTTTAGCTATTTCATAAATGTTAATATTATCTACTTTTCTTGATTTATTATATGTATAAGTTTGAAGAAGTGATGGTAAGATTGATAATCTTACGAATCCTTTATCTGATGACATTGGATTTGGAAGTGCTAATACTTCTTTATTATCATAATTAAACATATTAGCAGTTTCTTCATTATTTAGTGTATATGTTCTAACTTCAGTTAAACCTAAAGTTCTAAGTCTTTTAGAAATAGATTTTCTTAAAGCTACATCGCCAACATATACTCCTCGTTTAGTTCCAACTTCTGGAAGAGTATCTTCTAGATTATTATATCCATAAAGTCGACCAATTTCTTCAGCCAAGTCAGCTTTATTAGGTTCTACATCTAATCTTCTTCTTGGAATAATGATTTTGAATGTATCTCCATTTAGTTCATATTTAAAATCAAGTTTATCTAACTGAGTTTTAATATCATCATTAGTCATACTCATTCCAAGTACACCGTTTAAATCAGCTGCTGTAACTGTTACTTCTTTTTCTTTTTTATCAACTTTATCATGAAGAAGTTCACCAAATAGTACTTCACCAGATGCATATTCTTCTAAAAGTGATAAACATCTATTCATAGCAGCAATAGTATATTCATAATTTAAACCTTTACCATATCTTTTAGATGCTTCAGATTTTAAATTTAATCTTGATGCAGTTTTAGTAATTGAGAATGCATCAAAGATAGCTGCTTCGATAAAAATATTTTTAGTATTTTCATCAACTTCTGTATTAAGTCCACCCATAACTCCGGCAATACATGTTGGAGTAGTTCCATCAGTAATAACTATATCATTAGATGTTAATTCTCTTTCTTCATTATCTAAAGTTGTGATTCTTTCACCATCACTCGCATCTCTTACTAATACTTTTTTACCAAGTTTGTCAGCATCGAAGAAATGAGTTGGTTGACCATATTCAAGCATTACGAAGTTAGAGATATCAACAACATTATTAATAGGTCTCATACCAGCTGCTGTAATTCTTTTCTTAATCCATTCTGGTGATTCACCTATTTTTACATTTCTAACCATTCTACCTAAATAGTATGGACATCTTTCAGTTTCAACTTCAAGTGATACATAATTTTCAACTTTATCACTTGTTTCATTATATTTAGCTTCAGGATACTTAACTTTTTTACCAAGTACAGTTCCTATTTCATGAGCAAAACCAATATGATAATAACAATCATTATTTCTATGTTTATGAACATCTAAGTCATATAAAGTATCATCACAACCAAGATATTCCATAGCATCCATACCAACAGGTGCATCTTGAGGTAACTCTTCAATACCTTTAGCATATGTTTCATCATTTTTTTCTTCTAAACCTAGTTCAAATAAAGCACAAATCATACCATTTGATTCTTGGCCTCTAATCTTACCAGCTTTAATCTCAAAGTCACCAGGAAGTACTGCACCAGGAAGTGCAACAATAACTTTAATACCTTTTCTTACATTAGGTGCTCCGCAAACTATTTGAATAGTTTCTTTTCCAGTATTAACCATGCATACATGTAAGTGGTCTGAATCTGGATGGTCAGTGCAATCAACTACTTCACCTATTACTAGGTTATCAATATGATTAGATATTACTGCTTCAACATTAATACCTGCCTTTGTTACTTTAGTAGCTAGTTCTTTTAAATCTTCACCTTCAAGATCAATATAATCTTTAACCCAATTAAGTGATATCATATTAATTTTCCTCCTTTCTATCGAAAGAGCTTGTTTCTCTTAAATCTACATTATAGAAAGTTCTAATATCGCTGATACCATATTTAAGCATTGCACAACGTTCTGCTCCAAAACCAAATGCGAATCCACTCCATTTTTCTGGATCATATCCACATCCTTTTAAAACATCATAATGTACAACGCCTGCACCACCAATTGTTATCCATCCTGAGTTTTTACAAATATTACATCCTTTACCTTTACAGTTAAAGCATGAGATATCCATTTCAACAGATGGTTCAGTAAATTGATAATATGATGGTCTAAATCTAGTTACAGTATCTTCACCAAATAATTTCTTACAAATAACTGTAACAGTTCCTTTAAGATCAGATAATTTAATATCCTTATCAACAATTAAACCTTCAATTTGAGTAAATTGATGAGAGTGTGTTGCATCGTCATCATCTCTTCTATATGCTTTACCAGGACATATAATTCTAACAGGTTCTTTTCCTTCTTTACTAGTCATTACTCTAGCTTGTACTGGAGATGTATGACTTCTTAAAAGAAGTTCATCACCTTTAACATAGAATGTATCTTGAGCATCTCTTGCAGGATGTCCTTTAGGTAAACCTAATAGTTCGAAGTTATATCTATCTTCTTCTAGTTCTGGTCCATCCACAACATCATATCCCATAGACATAAATACATCCTCAAAGTCTTCTATAACCTTTTCTAGAATACTAGGTGCTCCATTTACTATTTCAGTACCAGGTAAAGTAATATCAATAGCTTCTTTAGATAATTTTTCATTTAAGATGGCATTATTTATTTCTTCTTCTTTACCTAATATTTTATCTGTTGCATAGTTTCTTATCTCATTAGAAAGTTGACCTACTTCTTTTCTTTCTTCTGGAGATAAGTCTTTCATATTTTTAGTTAGTTCTGTAATACATCCATTTTTACCAATGTATTTAGCTTTTATATCAACTATATCTTGAATAGTTTTAATAGTTTCTAAATCTTTATCAAGTTCTAGTTTGATTGCTCCGATTCTTTCTTTCATATTAATCAAATCCTTTCTTATTTTTTATAACAAAAAAAATCATAAACATAAGGGCGAATAATTAAATCCGTGGTACCACCTTAATTCATGATTTCATGCACTTTATGTATTTATTAACGGTAATAAGCCGATTTATTACTCCTATATATGAAATTCATTATATACGCTCATTTAAAGTACTTTCAGCTATTGTACTTCTCTCTAATAAATACTATATATAACTACTTAGTATATGATCTTTATAATAAATTTTTCTATTAATAATTATCTGCTTTCATTTCCATATATGATTCGGGATGATTACAGATTGGACATACTTTTGGAGCTTCTTTTCCATAGTATACGTGTCCACAATTTCGACATATCCAAACAACTTCTTCATCTTTTTTAAATACTAAGTTGTTTTCAATGTTATCAACTAATTTTAAATATCTTTCTTCATGGTGTTTTTCAATTTGTCCAACACCTCTAAATAAACGAGCTATTTCAGTAAAACCTTCTTCTTCAGCAACTTTAGCAAACTCTTCATACATTTCTGTCCATTCATAGTTTTCACCATTTGCTGCATCTTTTAAATTATCTATTGTAGAAGGAACTTCACCACCATGTAATTGTTTAAACCACATTTTAGCATGTTCTTTTTCATTATTAGCTGTTTCTTCAAAAATAGCTGCTATTTGTTCATATCCTTCTTTTTTTGCTTTAGAAGCATAGTAAGTATATTTATTTCTTGCTTGAGATTCTCCAGCAAAGGCAGCCATTAAATTAGCTTCAGTTCTACTACCCTTTAATTCCATTGTTACACTTCCTTTTTTTACTCCTTTATTATAATATATGCTTAATAAAAAGTAAACAAAAGAAAAGGATAAACCTTTGGTTTATCCTTACATTTGATCTTTAAATAACTTCGTTAATTTTAAAAGCAAATCAGAATCTATTACTTTTTCAACATAGTATCCTTCATCATCTTTTAGTTCTTCTAAAATAACCACTTTACTAGAGTCAATTTCATTATCTTTAATAATTCCCATAGTTAGAAAATAATTCTTACCATCTTCAGCTATTTCATTTAAAATAATGTACTTTTCATCATTATTTAATCTGGCAATAGTATTAAGTTCTAGTTTCATTATTTTTCACCTACTTCAGAAATGGCACTTTCAAAATCTACATAATCATCATCTTGAAAATCATTTACCATAAAATCTTTTTCTGGTTCTTTTTCAGTAACTGTGTCACTTATAGGAATTATTTCAACTACTCTTAGTTTTTCTTCTTTAGGTTCATTATTTTTTAATTCTTCATCTGTAATTTGAGGAATCTCATTTACTTCTTCAACTTGAATTTGAGAAGTCTCATTTATTTTTTCATCTGGAACCATAAAACCATGTGGTTCATCTTCAACTTTTTCTTCAGTTGGAAGTTCTACTTCATCGCTTTTTATTTCTGGTTCTTGAAATGGAATTATTTCTTCAAGAGGTGTTACTTCATCACCTAAAAGACTTCTTAAATTTCTTTGAACTCTTGTTTTTTTATCTACAAATTCTAATGATGAATTTAACATTTCGAACTCTTCAAGAATTTCAGATAATGATTTATTAAATTCTTCACGGAATTTTAAACTGTTAATTTTTGAATTAATCTTTTCAAGAGCTAATTTATCTTTTTCTTCTTCTAAAATATTTTTAGATGAAGTATTTAAAGCTAACTTTTTATTTAATTCATCTAGTTCGCTTTCTTTATTTACTACTTCATTGTTAAAATAAGTTAATTGGTCATCAATAATTTTGATTTCATTAATATTTTTAACTAAATCAGATCTATAATTTGCTGTTATTTCAGAAATGTTATTTTTTTCTTCAACTAATTTATTATTGGCAGCTTGAACAACAGATTTAGATAATTCCCCACATTCATAATCATATTCATCATAATCTGATAAACTCTTATTGATGTTTTTAATTTGAACTTCAGATCGATAAATCTTTTCACTTATAACTTCGTTTTCGTATTCTAACTTACCTTTTTTATCAGTTAAACTTCTAATTAAGTCTTTATTATTTTTTATTGAATCTTCTAAGTATAAAATACGATCTTCAATAAATACTGCATCTAGAGTTTGATAATCTTTTTGCGAAATTTCACTGTCATAATTTCGAAGTTCATCATCAAGTTTCTTCATTTCAACTTCAATTTCATTATTCTCAAGAGACATATATGGAATTTCTTTAACTATTTCAATTAGATGATTAAATTCTTTTTCTACATTATCTTTATCATCGTTAGCAATATGTTCTTTAATTAAACTTGCTATATATACCGGATCATTTGTAATTTGATCTCGATGATTTATTAATAGTTCTAAGTCATTTTTAACACTTAGATATTCTTTTTCATCATCTTCCTTAGCATCAAAATCAATGTAAGCTTTAATGTTAGATAAATTATGATCTATTTCATTTAATCTATCTGTTTCTTTTTCAATTTTGTCATTTACTTCAAGAAGTGAATTTGATAGGTACTCAACTTTCTTTTGTATTTTTGAATAACTTGCATCAAAATCTTCTTTTTTAGCCAGTAGATCAGTTATACGCTCATTTTCAGATGCTAACATATTTGTAAATGATTCTTTGTTATTTGAACTTGTTGATATAATAGCATTATAACTATTTGCTTCATCAATTTCTTTTTTGATATCTTCTATTTTAGAGTGTATGTTACGTTCATCTTCTTTTACTTGATCTAATTCTCTTTCTAAATCAGTTTTAATCTTATTTAGTTTTTGAATTTTTTTCACTAAAGAAATTTTGATATTTCTATCAACTATTTCACTTGATGCATCAAAATACTTATCATCTGTCATTTCACTTTCAATTTGTTTTAATTTATCTTCAGTTAAACTAATATTATTTAGTGTATCATCTAAATCAGCTTTTAGTTCATCTATATTAGACTTAGAAGATGACATTTTAACAAGTAAATCTATAAGTTCAAAAATATTAGATTGCATTTGTATCAACACCCTTTTTTACTATATAAATAGTACCATATTAACTATGTTATTTCAATAAAAAAAGGAATTATCTTTTCCTAATTCCTTCTAAATATTTATTGATATTTTCTTTAAATTCATCAAGGTTAATTATCTCATTTATTCCTTCATATTTTGCTATTTCTTCATATAATAAATCTATTATACTTTTTACATCATCAATAGATATTTTTTGGTGTTCTGCTTCAACACCCATATCAATATTTTTATATAGTTTAGCAACATGTGTACTTCCTTCGAGATCATTTTCAACATATTTAAATTCAATTGAGTGCATAAATATGTCGTAAAGAAGCGTTTTATATATTTTTTTATCGCCGTTTTGTACATATGTTATAAAACCGATACTGTGATTAGTTACTGCGATGGAGATTTTTGAATCATCATCATTAATTTGAGTGTAGTAATTTCCTGCATCAATTCTTCTTCCATTTGTATCTGGTTGAAGAGTTGAAAATGGAATATTATCAAGTTCATTACCAACTGCAAAGTCGTATATTTCAACTATATCTGAATTTTTTTCTAAATTATATTTAATTTGCTTCATAAAATTACCTCTTGTATTTATATTATACCATAAAAAAATCGGAAATAAATTTTCCGATTATTTTACTAATTCTAATTTAACTTCTAAAGCGTCGTCTCCAACACGTTCATTAAGTTTAATAATACGTGTATATCCACCATTTCTAGTAGCATAACGTTTTGCTAAGTCGTTAAATACTTTTGATACAACTTCGTTATCATTATGAACAAAAGCAAGCGCTTTTCTTCTAGATACTAAAGTTCCTCTTTTACCATAAGTAATCATTTTATCAACGAATTTTCTTACTTCTTTAGCTCTTGCTTCAGTAGTAACAACAGATTCATTTAAGATTACAGTTTTAGTAAGTCCAGCTAAAATGCTTCTTCTTTTTCTTGATTCTCTTCCTAATTTTCTGTACATAGTCTATTCTCCTTACTAATCACGGAACTTAAGATCCATCTCATGAACTTTATCAATAACTTCTTTAAGTGATTTTTTACCTAAGTTTCTAATCTTAGTAACTTCAACTTCACGTTTATTAATTAAATCTTGAACTGTATGAATTCCAGCTCTTTTTAGACAGTTATAAGCTCTTACTGAGAATTCTATTTCTTCAATAGGTGTTTCTAAAGTCTTAGTGATATTATCTACTTGTTTTTCTTGCATTAATCCAGAAACATTACTAATAGCATTTAAATCAGCAACAATATTAAAATGTTCAATTAAAATTTTTGCAGATAATGCCATTGCTTCTTCTGGAGTTATACTTCCATTAGTATAAACATGCATTGTAAGTTTATCAAAATTTTCATTTTGACCAACACGAGTTTTTTCGTCTTCAACTTTAACTAATTCGATTGGTGAATATGATGAATCGATAGCGATAACTTCAGGTTTTCCTTCGCAGAAGATTTTTTTGTTTTCTTTTGCTTCAACATAACCTTTTCCGTTAGCAACAGTCATTTCCATATCAATTTTTCCACCTTTAACAAGGTTACAAATTACATGATCTGGATTAATAACTTCGATGTCTGCATCTTTTTCGATATCTCCAGCAGTTACAACACCTTCTTTATCAGCTGATAAACGAATTGTTTTAACTTCTTGAGAATGATTTTTAAGTACTACTCCTTTTAAATTTAAAACGATAGTAGTAACGTCTTCAACAACGCCTTCAATTTTTTGGAATTCATGTAAAACTCCATCAATTTTTACAGAAGTGATAGCACTTCCTGGTAAGCTTGAAAGCATTACTCTTCTTAGAGCATTTCCAATAGTAATTGCAAATCCTCTTTCAAGAGGTTCTAGTTCAAACTTTCCATAGTGATTACTTTCAACATATTCAGCTATTTTGTATTCTGGTTTTTCAAAACTTATCATATCTTAAACCCTTCCTTTATCCAATCTTATTAATTTCTAGGTCTCTTTGGTGGACGACAACCATTATGTGGTACTGGTGTTTCATCATTAATTGATGTAATTTCTAAACCAGCAGTTTGAAGAGAACGAATAGCGTTTTCACGTCCAGAACCAAGTCCTTTAACAAAAACTTCTACTTTAACTACTCCTTGTTCCATAGCAGCTTTAGCAGCAGCTTCACTAGCTACACCAGCAGCGAAAGGAGTTTTCTTTTTACTACCTTTATATCCGATAGTACCAGCAGATGCCCAAGATATTACAGCTCCATTTTTTTCACAAATTGAAACGATAGTATTGTTATATGTAGCATGGATATGAGCTTCAGCTTCAGGTATATTCTTTTTAACTTTTCTTTTTCTTCTATTATATGCCATAATTATCCTCCTACTTTCCTACCTTTTTCTTATTTGCTACTACTTTACCTTTACCCTTACGAGTTCTAGCATTTCTAGATGTTCTTTGACCTCTAACAGGTAAACCTTTTTTATGTCTTGTACCTTGGTAGCAATTAATTTCCATTTTATTTTTGATGTTCATTTGAACTTCACGACGTAAGTCACCTTCAACAGTATGACTTTCTAGTTCTTTACGTAATTTATTAACTTCATCTTCAGTTAAATCTTTAACTTTTTTAGATGGGTCTACTTTAGCAGCTTCACAAATTTGAAGAGCAAGTGGACGACCAACACCATAAATAACAGTTAAACCAATTTTGATTTGCTTATTTGCAGGTAAATCAATATTTTTAATACGTGCCATTTATTTATTTCCTCCTATTAACCTTGAGTTTGTTTATGTTTTTTGTTTTCACAAATAACCATAACTTTACCTTTTCTTCTTATGATTTTACATTTCTTACATATCTTTTTTACAGATGGTCTTACTTTCATAATTTTTTTCTCCTATCTTTTATTCCATGTAATGCGCCCACGTGTTAAGTCATAAGGGGATAATTCAACAGTTACTGTATCACCTGGTAAGATACGAATTGAGTTAACGCGCATTTTACCAGAAACGTAGGCTTTAACAGTGTGTTTATTTGGTAATTCTACAATAAAGTCTCCACCGTTTAAAACATCAATTACAACGCCTTCAACTTCGATTTTTTCTTCTTTTTGTTTTACAACGTTTTTATCTTTTTTAACCATTTATTTCTTATCTCCTGTTAAAATTTCATATCCATCTTCGGTTACAACAACTGTGTGTTCGAAGTGAGCTGATGGCATCTCATCTTCTGTTACTATTGTCCATCCATCATCTAGAATACAAACTTCTTTTGTACCTAAATTAAGCATTGGTTCAACAGCTATAACCATTCCTTTTTTAAGTGTTAGTCCTGTTCCTTTTTCACCAAAGTTTGGAACATCAGGATCTTCATGAATTGATGTACCAACACCATGACCAACTAAGGCCTCAACTACACTTAAGCCATGCTCATGAGCAAATTCTTCAATCGCATGCCCTATGTCTCCTATTTTAGCACCTGGTTTGATTTCTTTCAATCCAACATATAAGGCTTCTTCAGTATATTTTACTAAATCTTTTACATTTTGTTCAGCTTCATCACCAACAATGTATGTATTAGCACTATCACTGTTATAGCCTTTATATTCTGTACAAAAATCAAAGGAAACAATATCGCCCTTTTTAATCTTTCTGTTACTAGGAATCCCATGAACTACTTCATCATTAATAGATATACAAATACTTTTTGGATACCCTTCAAAACCTAAACAACTAGGTTTACCACCATGACTTCTAATAAATTTATCAGCAATGTCATTAAGTTCATTAGTTGTTATACCAGGCTTAAGATGTTTTTTTAGTTCTTGATGTGTTAAATAATTAATATATCCAGCTTCTTTCATGATTTCAATTTCACGGTCACTTTTTATACTAATCATTTATTATCTCACCTCAGTAACATATGTTTCTATATCCTTAAAAATATCTTCAGCATCTTTAGATGCATCAATATTAATAAGCTTATTTAAATCATTATAATAATTAAGTATTGGTTTAACATTATTTATATAAGTATCAAATCTATCTTTGAATGTTTCTTCAGTATCATCTGATCTTTTACTAAGAACTGATGAACATGAATCACATATTCCGGATTTTTTAGGCATTAAACTTTCTACCATATCATTATAAGATTTACCACATCCTGAACAAACTAGTCGTCCAAGAACTCTTTTTTTTGCTTCTTCATAATCTAAATCCATGTAGATAACTTTATAGTTATCAACATTTAATTCATTAAAGCAATTGGTTAGCATTTCTGCTTGGTTAGGCGTTCTTGGAAAACCGTCAATGATAAATGGTTTATTTTCACTTAAAACAGACGATAGTTTGTTTTTAAGTAAAGTTAATACAATATTATCATCAACAAGTTTTCCGGAACTCATGATTTCATTTATTTGTATTCCAAGCGTAGTTTTAGTAGCTACTTCTTCACGTAGTAAGTCTCCTGTAGATATATGGTTATATCCATATTTATCAACTAATAATTTACTTTGTGTCCCTTTTCCTGCAGCAGGTGGGGCAATGAATACAAAATTTATCATATTATTTTAACCTTTTCCTTTTAGAAGCATAGCTTCTTGAAATTAAACTACTTTCAATTTGTTTATATGTTTCAATTGCAACACCAACAACG
Source organism: Bacilli bacterium (assembly GCA_017548925.1). Lineage (GTDB taxonomy): Bacteria > Bacillota_I > Bacilli_A > RF39 > UBA660 > RUG13160. The sequence continues at coordinate 169,116 of JAFYYX010000001.1, read as the reverse complement.
ATTAAGATACCAGTTCCACCAATTGTAACTGATGATGGAAGTTTAGTGTAATTTGAAACAAGTACTGGAAGTGCAGCTAGTATAACTAGGAATAAACTTCCAACAAGTGTAAGTTTTCCTAAACTATTACTAATGTAATCTGATGTATCTTTACCAGGTCTAACACCAGGAATATATCCACCATTTTCATTTAGGTTCTTACTCATTTCTTCTGGATTCATACTTAAGAAAGTATAGAAATATCCGAAGAATACTATTAATCCTATATAAATAAGGAATCCAACTGGAGTTGTATAAACAATATATTTATCAACAAACTTAGTTGCAGCAGTTGATTTAAATAATCTTACAACTGTTGCTGGAATAGTTGTTAAAATTGATGCAAAGATTACAGGCATAACTCCAGCAGAGTTTATTTTAATTGGTAAGAATGATTGTTTTGCTCCATAAGCACTTGCAGTTCTGTTAGCATACTGTATTGGAATTCTTCTTTCAGCAAGAGTAACCCAAATAATACCAACAATTATAATTAAATATAATAAACAGAAAGCTGCAAATAAAGCTGTTCCTACACCATGTGAGTAAGTTCCAGCAGTAATTAATGCTTGGAATGCTGATTTAAAGATATTTGGCATACTTTGAACAATACCTGCCATAATTAGTAGTGATTGTCCATTACCAATACCTTTTTGAGTTATTTGATCACCAATCCATAGTAAGAATGCTGTACCAGCAGTCATTGTGATTGCTGTTTTAAGCATTGCAGCACTAGATACACCCTTCATATAGAAGATGATAATTGCATATGCTTGAACAAAAGCAAATACAATACCTAAATATCTAGTAATTTTGTTAATTTTTTGTCTTCCAGTATAACCTTGATCTTTAAGTTCTTTAAAGTAAGGAACTATATCCATTTGAAGAAGTTGTGTAATAATCTGTGCAGTGATATATGGAGATACACCAAGTGCAAAGATTGAGAAACTTCTTAAACCTCCACCACTCATTAAGTTAAAGATTTCCAAAAAACCTAAGTTATCAGTGATTTCTTTAGCCCAAGGAATAGTGATTGTTGTTCCTAAACAGAATATACCAAGGCAAGCAAGCGTAAAATAAATACGCTTTCTTAAATCCTTATTATTTTTATTAAATATTTGCGAAATTACGCGAAACATTATTAGATCACCTCAGCTTTACCGCCAGCATCTTCAATTTTAGTAACAGCTTTACTTGAGAATCTGTCAGCTTTAACAGTTAACTTTTTAGCAAGTTCACCGTTTCCTAAAACTTTAACACCGCATAATTGCTTTTTGATGATTCCTCTTTCTTTTAATACTTCTGGAGTAACAGTTTCTCCATCTTTAAAGTATTTATTAATTACATCTAAATTAATAGTTGCATATTTAGTTTCAAAACGAGCATTATTAAATCCACGTTTTGGAATTCTTCTATAAAGTGGTGATTGTCCACCTTGGAACCAAGGTGAAATTCCTGAACCACTTCTAGCGTGTTGACCTTTTTGACCACGAGTAGATGTTTTACCCATTCCTGATCCAGGTCCACGTCCAACTCTTTTAGTTGCTTTTGTTTCTTTTGATTTAGGTAAATTTTCTAACTTCATCATAATTAAATTTCCTCAACTTTCTTACCACGTAAAGCAGCAATTTTAGCAGGAGTTCTTTGCATTTTTAATGCTTCTAAAGTAGCTTTAGCAACATTAACTTTTGTGTTAGAACCTAAAGATTTAGAAACGATATCTTTAATACCAGCTAATTCAATAACTGCACGAGCAGCACCACCAGCAATGATTCCATTACCTTCTTTAGCAGGTTTTACTAAAACAACAGCACGACCAACTTTAGCAGTTGCTTCATGACAAATTGTTCTGTTATCAATTAAAGATACTTTGCAAACATTTTTGTTTGCTGTTTGGATAGCTTTTTTTATTGCTTCTGGAACTTCATTAGCTTTTCCAGTACCAATACCAACTAATCCTTTTCTGTTACCTACTACAACTGTAGCAGCAAAACGGAAATGTCTACCACCTTTTGTAACTTTAGTAACACGACCTATATTAATAACTTGTTCTTCAAGTAAGTTTTTCTTTACTTCATTATCACGTTTCATTTAAAACCTCCTAGAACTCAAGTCCGTTTTCTCTAGCAGCTTCAGCAAGTGCAGCTACACGTCCATGATATAAATATCCACCACGGTCGAAAACAACTTTCTTAATTTTTGCTTTTTTACATTTTTCAGCAATGTCTTTACCTACTAACTTAGCACCTTCAACATTACCGCCGTTTTTAATTTTTAGTTCAACTGAAGATGAGCTAACTAGGGTAGTTCCAGTTTCATCATCAATTACTTGAACAAAAATTTGACTATTAGATCTAAATACATTTAATCTTGGACATTCTTTAGTTCCTGATAATTTTTCACGAACTCTAGTATGTCTTCTCTTACGAGTATCATTTTTTGATTCTTTTCTTATCATACTTTACTGTTTCCTTTCCCTAATTAAGCTGCCTTTTTACCTTCTTTACGGTGAACGATTTCGTCTTTGTATCTAATACCTTTACCTTTATATGGTTCTGGTTGTCTTACTTTACGAACGTTAGCCGCAAATTCTGCAACTTTTTGTTTATCAAATCCTGAAATTGTAATTTCAGTTGCACTAACTAATTCAGCTTTAAGTCCTGCTGGAACTTCTTTAACTACTGGATGAGAATATCCTGCATTAATAGTAATTTTGTTACCACTAACTGCAAATCTATATCCAACACCTACAGCTTCAAGTCCGATAGAAAAACCTTTTGAAAGTCCTTCAATCATACCTTGAATATTAGAGTTTGTAGTTCCTTGCATTATATTAGCTTCTTTAGTAGTTTGTTTTTGAATAGTTTCAACAACACCTTCAGAAACTTTAACTTCAATTAAATTACTTACAGTTGTTTTAAGTTCACCTTTAGAACTTTTAACTGTAACTTCTTGTCCGTTTACTTCAACAGTAACACCAGCTGGGATTGTAAGTTTTCTATTACCAATTCTACTCATAGAACATTTCCTTACCAAATATAGGCAAGTACTTCGCCTCCTAATCCAGCTTCTCTAGCTTCTTTATCAGTCATTAAACCTTTAGAAGTTGAGATTATAGCAATTCCAAGTCCGTTAAGAACACGAGGAATTTCATCACATTTTGCATAAACACGTAATCCAGATTTAGAGATTCTCTTAAGTCCAACGATTACTCTTTCTTTCTTATCACCATATTTTAGGTTTAAAGTTAATTTATCGCCATTTTTAGCTTTTTCATATTTGAAATCTTCAATGAAACCTTCTCTTTTAAGAATTTCAGCAATTCCTAAAGTCATTTTTGAACCTAATACTTCAACAGTATCATATTTCATTTGGTTAGCATTTCTGATACGAGTAAGCATGTCAGCAATTTTATCTTGTACAAACATATTACTTTTCCTCCTTTCCTACCAACTTGATTTCTTTACACCAGGAATTTGTCCTTTATTTGCTAATTCTCTAAAACAAATACGACAAAGACCAAATTTACGAAGCACACCATGAGGTCTACCACATCTAGTACAACGAGTGTAAGCACGTGATTTAAACTTAGGTGTTCTTTGTTGTTTTGCAATCATACTTTTCTTAGCCATAGTTTAAGTAACCTCCTTAATTTCTATAAGGCATTCCAAATGCCCTTAATAATGCTTCTGCTTCTTTGTTTGTTTTAGCAGTAGTAACAAATATAATATCCATTCCTCTTACTTTAACGACATTATCATATTCAATTTCTGGGAAAATTAATTGTTCTTTAATACCAAGAGTGTAATTTCCTTTTCCATCAAAAGCAGTTTTTGATATACCATGGAAGTCACGAACACGTGGAAGAGCAACTTTAATAAGTTTTTCCATGAAATTGTACATATTTTCACCTCTAAGTGTTACTTTAACACCTACAGGTTGTCCTTCTCTTAATTTGAATCCTGCAATAGATTTTTTAGCTTTTGTAACAACAGGTTTTTGACCAGCAATAAGCTCTAAATCTTTTACTGCAGCTTCGATGAATTTATCATCTTTAGAACCTTCACCAACACCCATGTTGATAACAATTTTTTCTAATCTTGGAATTTCCATTTTAGAAGTATATTTGAATTCATCATGAAGTGCTTTTGTAATTTCTTTATTATATAAATCTTTAAAATTACTCATATATTCACCTACTTACTTTCCTTTTTAGTAGATTTTTTTGCTGCTGCTTTTTTAGCAGGAGCTTTCTTTTCAGCAGTTTTCTTTTCTGCTTTTTCTTTAGTAGCTTTTGTATCTAAAACTTTTACATTAGAAACATGAATTGGTGCTTCAATTGAGAAGATACCACCTTTATCGTTAGTATTATTTGGTTTTGAGTGTTTTTTAACAATATTTAATCCTTCAACAACAACTTGATCTTTTTTCTTTAAAGTACGAATTACTTTACCTTCTTTACCTTTGTCTTTTCCAGCAATAATTCTTACGTTGTCTCCAACTTTAACTTTCATTATTAAGACCTCCTATATAACTTCGCTAGCTAGTGAAACGATTTTCATGTAATCTTTTTCACGTAGTTCACGAGCAACTGGACCTAAAACACGAGTTCCAATTGGTGTTTTATCATCTCTGATAATTACACATGCGTTGTCATCAAATTTAATATATGATCCGTCACTACGACGAACACCTTCAACACTTCTAACGATTACAGCTTTAACGACTTTACCTTTTTTCATATTACTGTTTGGGATAGCTTTTTTAACAGTTCCAACTACTACATCACCGATGTTAGCAGATTTAACTTTAGAACCACCCATAACACGGATAACTAGAAGTTCTCTTGCACCAGTGTTATCAGCAACTTTTAATCTTGATTCTTGCATAACCATAAGGCAAATCCTCCTTATAGAATTACAGCTTCAAATAATACATCAACTAGTTCAAACTTTTTAGTTTTAGAAAGTGGTCTAGTTGCTCTTATTCTTACTGTATCTCCTACTTTAGCTTTATTATTTTCATCGTGAGCTGCATATTTTTTAGAGTATTTTACTCTTTTTCCATATAATGGATCTTTTTTGTAAGTTTCTACTAGAACAGTAATAGTTTTGTTATTAGCAGCACTAATTACTTTACCAGTAAATTCTTGACGGCTATTAGTTTTCTCCATTTTCTGCTCCTTCTCTTTCTTTTAGTATAGTTTTGATTCTAGCTACTTCTTTTCTTAAATTTTTAATTTGTGAAGGTTTTTCAAGTGAACCAGTTGATTGTTTTAATCTTAAATCGAAAAGTTCATGTTTGTCTTCTTCGATTTTCTTAACTAATTCTTCTGTAGATAAGTTTCTAAGTTCATTAGTTTTCATTTGATTCACCAGCCTTTACTTCTTTTTTTACAAATTTGCATTGTACAGGTAATTTATGAGAAGCAAGTCTTAAAGCTTCACGAGCGATGTCTTCAGTAACACCACTAATTTCAAACATAATTTTACCCTTTTTAACTACAGCAACGAATTCATCAACGTTACCTTTACCTTTACCTTGACGAGTTTCAAGAGGTTTTTTAGTAATTGCATGATGAGGGAAGATATTAATATAAACATCTCCACCACGTTTCATGAAACGAGTCATTGCGATACGTGCTGCTTCAATTTGTTTTGCTGAAACCCAAGCACCAGTTTTTGCTTGAAGTCCATATTCACCTAAGTGAAGTTCAGTATTTCCTCTAGCGTGTCCATCATAAGATACTCTATGAGGTTTACGATACTTAGTTCTTTTTGGCATCAACATTTTTGTCGTCCCCCTTTACTACTTTACCTTTAGCAGGTAGGATTTCATCTTTGTAGATCCAAACCTTAACACCAATTTTTCCATAAGTTGTATCAGCTTCTGCAGTTGCATAGTCGATATCAGCTCTAATTGTATGTAGAGGTACAGTTCCTTCAGTATATCCTTCAGTACGAGCCATTTCAGCTCCACCTAAACGTCCTGAAACAGAAGTTTTAATACCTTTAGCTCCAGCTTTCATAGTGTTTCTGATAGCTCTTTTTTGTGTGCTTCTAAATGGAGCACGGTTTTCAATTTGTTGAGCAATATTTTCTGCAACAAGTTGAGCATTTAAATCAGGGTTTTTAACTTCAACGATATTAACATATACGTCTTCTTTAACAACCTTTTTGATTTCTTTTCTTAATTTTTCGATGTCTTCTCCACCACGTCCGATAATAATACCAGGTTTAGCAGTATTGATAGTAACATCTACTCTATTTTTCTTTCTTTCGATAAGAACAGAAGCAATTGATGCGTTTTTTAAGTTCTTTTCGATATATTTACGAATTTTGATGTCTTTATCTAGGTTTTCTGCGAATTCTTTATTTGAATACCATTTAGATTCCCAGTCTTTATTAACACCAAGTCTTAATCCAACTGGACTTACTTTTTGACCCATAATTATGCTCCTTCCTTACCTTTTTTTGATACTTCTTTATTATCACTTACTTTAACAGTAATGTGAGAAGTTCTTTTATCTCTACGATCTACATTTCCACGTGAAGCAAATTTAATTCTTTTTAAAACTACTCCAGGATTAATGTAGCATTCAACTACTTTTAATTCTTCTTCTTTAGCTCCAAAGTTATTAACTGCATTTGCAATAGCAGAATCTAAAACTTTAGAGATTAATCTAGAAGCTTTAGTATTAGTGTTTGCTAAGATTCCTTGAGCAGCACTAACACTTTTACCTCTAATTAGATCAAGTGTCATACGAGCCTTACGAGGAGCGATCATAGCATTTTTATGTATTGCATAAGTTTCCATATCTATTTACCCTCCTACTTTTGTCCTGCATGTCCACCAAACTTACGAGTTAATGCAAACTCACCAAGTTTGTGACCTACCATATCTTCAGTTACATAAACTGGAATAAATTCTTTTCCATTATGAACTGCAATTGTGTGTCCTACAAAATCTGGAAAAATAGTAGAACGTCTTGACCAAGTTTTAACAACTTCTTTTTTATTTGATTCATTTAATTTTTGGATTTTCTTAAGTAGACTAGCTGCTACATAAGGTCCTTTTTTCAAACTTCTTGCCATTATATCCTCCTATTTCTTCCTACTAACAATAAGCTTGCTAGATGCTTTTTTAGGTTTTCTAGTTTTATAACCAAGTGCTGGTTTACCCCAAGGAGTAAGAGGACTCTTACGTCCGATAGGAGCACGTCCTTCACCACCACCATGTGGGTGATCGTTAGGGTTCATAACAGAACCACGGTTAGTTGGTCTAATACCCATATGACGAGTACGTCCAGCTTTACCAATATTAACTAGTTCATAATCTTCATTTCCTACAGCTCCGATAGTAGCTATACAAGTACCAAGTACTTTTCTAACTTCACCAGATTGTAATCTGATTAGAACATATTTATCTTCTCTACCAAGAATTTGTGCTGAAGAGCCAGCAGCTCTACAAAGTTCAGCACCTTTTCCAGGTTTAAGTTCAACACAGTGAATAACAGTACCAACTGGAATATTAGCAAGTGGTAAGCAGTTACCAACTTTAATATCAGCTTGTGGTCCATTCTCAATTATTGCTCCAACTTTTAAATCTTTTGGTGCAATAATATAAATTTTTTCACCATCTTTATAATTAATTAATGCAATATTTGCACTACGATTTGGATCGTATTCAATTGATGCTACTTTTCCAGTAACTCCAACTTTATTTCTTTTATAATCAATTAAACGGTATTTTCTTTTAGCACCGCCACCGATATGACGAACAGTCATTTTACCTTGATTATTACGTCCACCAGTTTTTGATTTTGTTTTTAAAAGTGATTTAGTAGGAGTACTAGTTGTAATTTCTTCATTAACTAATGTAGTCATTCCACGACGTCCATTTGTTGTTGGACGATAAGCTTTAATTGCCATAACTATTTTTCCTCCCTACTATATTTCGATTTGTTGACCATCTTTTAATGTAACAATCGCTTTCTTATAAGTTTTAGTTTGGCCTGTATAACGACCTACTCTTTTGTCTTTTGGTTTAGTAACTAATGTATTAACACTTTGTACTTTAACACCAAATGCTTTTTCAACAGCATTTTTGATTTGAGTCTTAGTAGCTGTTTTTACAACTTTTAATGTATAAACATTCTTTTCAGCATTCTTAGCAGATTTTTCAGTTACAACTGGAGCTAAGATAATATCAGAATAATCTTTCATTATTTAAGACCCTCCTCTAATGTTTTAACTGCTTCTTCTTCAATTACTACATAATCAGCATAAACTAAATCTAAAACATTAATTTCATCAACCATTAATACTTGAGTGTAACCAAGGTTACGACAAGCCATAAATAAGTTTTCATTATCACCATTTGTAACAAATAAAATGTTACCAGCAATATTAAGTGATTTAATTAATTTTTTAGCTTCAGTAGTTTTAAGTGAAGCAAGTTCAATTTTATCAACAACAACTAATGCTTTTTCTTTAGCAAGTTCAGTTAAAGCTGATTTTAAAGCAATAGTTCTTTCTTTCTTATTAATCTTAAATGTATAATCTCTTGGAGTTGGTCCGAATACAATTCCTCCGCCTCTCCATAGAGGTGATCTACTAGATCCAGCACGAGCACGTCCTGTACCTTTTTGTTTCCATGGCTTTCTTCCTCCACCAGAAACTTCAGATCTTGTTTTTACTTTAGCAGTTCCTTGACGAGTAGCTGCTTGTTGTAATTTAATGCTTTTCTTTAAGCAATCATCATTAGTTTCAATATTCCAAACAGAATCATTTAAAGTTAAATCTTTAACTTTTTCACCATTTAGATTTTTAACACTTATCTTCATAATTATTCCTTTCTAAAACTAAATTAATTAGTTTCTCCTTCAGAATCATTACTTTCTTCTGTTTGAGTTTCTTCAACTACTTCTTCAGTAGCTTCTTCTTTTACTTCTTCAACTGGAGCTTCAGTAGTTTCTACTACTTCAGTTACTTCTTCAGTAACTGGAGTTTCTTCAACAACTTCATCTACAACAGTTTCTTCAGCGTAGTTAATAATTTCTTTAGTATCTACTTTTCTAGAATTTTTAACAGCTGATCTAATTAAAACTAATGATTGTTTAGGTCCTGGAATATTTCCACTAACTAAAATGTAATTTTCATTTGCATTAGCTTCGATAATTTCAAGATTTTGTATTGTTACTGTTTCATGTCCCATATGTCCAGGTAAGTTTTTACCTTTTAAAACACGTTTAGGTAACATTGTACCAAGAGAACCAGGTCCTCTATGATAATGTGATCCGTGAGCCATAGGTCCACGAGATTGATTGTGACGTTTAATTGTTCCTTCGAAACCTTTTCCTTTAGAAGTTCCAGTTACGTCTACAACTTCACCTGCAGTAAAGATTTCAGCACCAATTTTATCCCCTACATTGTAACTAGCTTCTACGTCACGAATTTCTTTTAAGAAGCGCTTAGGGTTTGTACCAGCTTTTTTAGCATGGCCAATGCTAGCTTTAGTAGCATTTTTTTCTTTTTTGTCGAATACGCCTAATTGAATAGCAGAGTATCCATCTTTTTCTGGAGTTCTAACTTGCATTACTACGTTTGGTTCAACTTCAACAACAGTAACTGGAATTAAAACACCATTTTTTGTGAACACTTGAGTCATTCCAACTTTGCGTCCTAAGATTCCTTTCATCTTTTTCTTTCCTTCCTTTATTTTTTAAAATTATAATTTGATATTAATATCAACACCACTTGGTAAATCTAAGTGAGTTAAAGCATCAATTGTTTCTTTGCTTGGATCTTTAATATCAATTAGTCTTTTATGAGTACGCATTTCGAATTGTTCTCTAGCGTCCTTATATTTATGTACAGCTCTTAAAACTGTATATTTTTGAACCTCAGTTGGAAGAGGTACTGGACCAGATACTATTCCACCAGTTCTTTTAACTGTTTCAACAATTTTACCAGCAGCAATATCAAGTAATCTGTGGTCATATGCTTTTAAATTAATACGAACTTTAGTATTAGCCATATTTTTTGTTCTCCTTTCGTCTATATCTAGTATAGGCTCGCTCCGTAGCAAATTAACCTGATTTTAATTTGAGTATCGAACAACATACCCTAGTGTATCAGCAACCTTGCACATCTAAGCTGTCATACGAAATCAATTATATCAATATATTTTATGAAAATCAAGCAGTTTTTAATAAATTTTTTCAATAAAAAACTAGGTTTTTACGTAAACCTAGTTATTCATCATATCCAATTATTAAACTTGATGATTCATTCATCTCTTTTGGAATTGCAATATCCATGTAATCAAGTATTGTTGGAGCTACATTTATTAAACTTCCTTCATTTGCTAGTTTAACCTTTTTATCTGCAATAATAAATGGAACTTTGCTAAGTGTATGAGTTGGAACTGGATTTTTTTCTTCATCATACATAATATCAGCATTTCCATGATCACCTAGAACAATAATTTTATAGAAATTGTCATCAGCTACTTCCATAAGCTTTCCTAAACATATATCAACAGTTATGCATGCTTTAACAGTTGCATTCCAATCTCCTGTATGACCAACTATATCTGGGTTAGCAAAATTAACTAAAATAAAATCATAATCTTTTTGCATACAATCTATGGCTTTTTTAGTTACATCAACCGCACTCATTTCAGGTTTTTGAATAAATGTTCTTGGATCATTAGATGGAATCATATATTTATCGCATTTATCTATTTTTCCACTATATGAGCCATCGAAGAAAAAAGTTACATGTGAATACTTTTGACCTTCAGCTACTCTAGCTTGACTTAATCCTAAATTAGATAAATAAATACCTAATGGATTTTCAACTTGATTTGTTGGTAGAAAAGAATTTGTTTTTAATTCTTTATCTATTGGAAAGAATGAATATACATTCAAATTATCATATTTAACTGTATCAAATTCTTTAAAATCCTTTGTTAAAAAAGGAGTAAGGATTTGTTTACCACGATCCATACGATAGTTAATCCATATTAAACTATCGCCATCATTTATTAATCCTTTAGGATCAATAATAATTGGTTTTATTTCATTATCTGGAATATCCTCTTTATATGAAATTTCAATTGGTTCAATTGGATCTTTAAATTTATATCCTTGACCAGTAGTTATTAGATCATAATATTTTTTTGTTCTAATCCATCTTTGATCACGATCCATTGCATATGTACGACCACATATGGTTGCTATTGATCCTACTTCTCTTTCATTTATTAAATCAACAATCTTTTTAACATATTCAATAGCAGATCCATTTGGTGTATCTTTTCCATCTGTTATTAAATGAAAATAAATATTTCTAACACCGTTATCAGCAAGACGATTAAAAAGTTTAACAAAATGGTTTATATCTGAGTGAACTAGCCCATCAGAACATAAACCCATTAAATGAACAGCTTTTTCAGGATTACTTCTTGTGTAATCAATTAACATTTGAAATGTTAAATTATCATCTAAATTCTCAAAAAGTTCATCAACAATTGATTCACTTTGTTTAACTATTCTACCTGCTCCGATTATTGTATGACCAATTTCACTATTACCAAATTGTCCTTTTCTTAAACCTATTGGTTCTTCAGAAGCATAAAGTGTAGTATGGGGATAATTTTCCCATAACGATTCATAATTTTTCATACGAGCTGCTTTAATAGCGTTGCCGTCTTCTTCATCTCTTTGACCAAACCCATCCAGAATTATTGTTAATATTTTCTTCATGAATTCACCTTCGTGTGTAAATAATAACATATATAACTAAAAAAAACAAACAAGCATCCTTAAATGCTTGTTTAAAATTGTACTATGCTTAGTCTTAAATGATCGGCTATAGTTGCAATAAATTCCGAATTTGTTGGTTTAGCCCTATCAAAATCTACGCTATGGCCAAATATTTCTTCCATTACTTCGTAATCTCCACGATTCCAACTTATTTCTATCGCATGCCTTATTGCTCTTTCTACACGTGAGGTAGTTGAATCAAATTTCTTTGCTATTTCGGGATATATTTCTTTTGTTATTCCACCATTAACATCGTTTAAATTATACATAAGTTTTATACTTTCTCTTATATAAGAATATCCTTTAATATGAGATGGTACACCTAAACTATGTAATATCTTGGATATTTTTCTATCCATTTCTATATTATAATCATGCGCTTTTTTTCCTAAAAGCACATCTTTTAATCTTATTTCTAAACTTTCTAAACTAAATGGTTTCATCATATAATAATCAATATTATATTTTGACATATTCTCTATTACTTTATTATCTTTATAACCAGATAATACAAGTATTTTTTTATCAATTCTTTTTTGTTTTAAAACATCAAGGATATATAATCCATCAATATTTGGTAAAAGAAGATCTAGAATTAAACAATCAAAAGAATCGCGATTATTAATTATATAATTTAATCCTTCTTCTCCATCTTCTATTACTTTTACTACATTCATTACTGCGTGACTACTAAAATAGTTTTTAAGTTGATTAGTTGTAAATTGATCATTATCAATTACAAGCAATCGATACGTGTTTTTCATCATTTCTCTCCTTACCATTTTTACTGCACGCATATCCATTATATAAAATAATTTGACATAATTATAGTAAATAAAAAGACACATTCTGTCGAATTGTGTCAATTTATATACTATTTTGTCGAATCATTTACTATTTCACACATTTTGATTACCTTATTGTAATCATTTGATGCTCCACCAACTAGGAAACCATCAACATTTTCTATTTTGCTTAATTCTTCAATGTTTTTATCATTAACAGAACCGCCATATAAAACGCCTGCCTTAATATTATTATTAGATAAGTAATCTTTAATATAAGCAGTTATAGTTGAAATTTCTAATGTTGTTGGAGTCATTCCTGAACCAATGGCCCAAATTGGTTCATATGCAATATATAAGTTTTTAATTAAACTTTTATCTATTTTTGATAAAACTTCATCAAGTTCATTAAATAATACTGTATTAGTATTTTTCATTTTATACTCAACTAGGCTTTCACCGATACAATATACAATATTTAATTTATTGTTAAGTGCTTCACCAAATTTATTTATTAACACTTCAGAAGTTTCGTTTTGATTGTTTCTTCTTTCACTATGACCAATAATAACTGATTTAACACCAATAGATATAGCTTGTGGAGCTGTTATTTCTCCAGTTTGATTATCAGCAGTTTTTTCAGCTATATTTTGTATTCCAGTATTATATCCACTTTTAACAAATTCATTAATATAAATACTACTTGGGAATACAACAAAGTTTTTTTGATAACTTTTTAATTTGGTAACGTATGTTTCTATATCAGAATATTTAAGTCCTGATTTTTGATTAAGCATTAATTTCTTCATGTGTATGCTCCTTTAAATATTCAACAGCTTCTAGTTTTCCATCCCCTAAGTATTCTAATGTAGCTCCTCCACCTGAAGACATATATTTAAATTTGGCTTCAAAGCCTAATTTTTTAGCAGCGGCAACAGAATCTCCGCCACCAACATATACATCAGCACTACTTAATGAAAGAGCATTAAATATTTGTATTGTTCCATTGGCATATTTTGGATTTTCATATAAACCACATGTACCATTAACAAATACTGTTTTACTTTTATCAATAGCCATTTTATATTTTTCAATGGTTTTTGAACCAATATCATATATAATTTCATTTTTATCTATTTCAGCAATAGATTTAAATTTAACATAATTTTCATCATATGTACTACCAACTGTTGCATCTAATGGTAAAATTATCTTTTGTTTATTATTTAGCATTAATTCTCTAAGTTTTAGAATTACTTCATTACTTTCAGTTGCAAGTGATGTTCCAATATCAAAACCTAATGCTTTTAAAAACGAATTAGCAATTCCACCAGCTGCAAGGAAATAATCGCATTTTGGAAGTAGTGCTTCAATTAGTTTTAACTTATCATCAACTTTTGCTCCACCCATAATAATTGTAAATGGTTTTTGTGGATTATTTATTAAATATGATAAATTTTCTAATTCCTCTTGCATTAAAAAGCCAAGACACGATGGAATAAATGCACCTATTCCAGCTGTTGATGCATGAGATCTATGTGCAGATCCAAAAGCATCTAAACAGAAAATATCACCAAGTGATGCCCAATATTTTGCAAGCTCACTATCATTTGAACTCTCAAATTTACTTGGTACATCCTCAAAACGTGTATTTTCAAGCATAATTACGCTTCCAAGTGGAAGATTATCTATGTTTTCTTTTAAATTCATATCTCGAGTTACATTGAAGAATTTTACTTCTTTACCTAGTTGTATTTGTAAATAGTCAGCAACCACTTTTAGTGATTTACCTTCTTTATCACTTTCACTTTTAACTCTACCTAGATGACTTAAAAGAACAACTTTTGCATTGTTTTCAATTATATATTTAATGGTTTTAAGTGATTTTTGAATTTTAGTATCATCATCTACTTGTCCATCTTTAAGAGGAACATTAAAATCACATCTTAAAATTACTGTTTTTCCATTTATATCTATATCTTGAATATTTTTCATATTCCTCTTCCTTTCAAGTAATTATTTAAACATTACTTTAGCAGTTCTAAGCATTTGAGCAGTATAACCAAATTCGTTATCATACCAAGCTAAGATTTTAACTAATTGTTTATCATTAACAGTAATTACTTTTGTTGATAAACCATCAACTAAAGCACCTAATTTCTTTCCTAAAATATCAGATGAAACAATAGGATCATAAGTTATATCAATTGTTTCAGATCTATTATTTTCAAATAATTTATTAATTTCTTCTTCAGAAGTATTTTTCTTAAGTTCTAGTGTTAAATCAACAATAGATCCATCACTAACAGGAACTCTCATAGCATTACCATCTAGTTTACCAAGTAAATCAGGTATAACTAAACCAATTGCAGATGCTGCACCAGTTGATGCTGGAACTATATTTGCTGCACAAGCTCTACCACGGCGAGCTTTGATACCTTTTTTATGTGCAATATCAAGTGTAGCTTGATCGTTTGTATAAGCATGAACTGTAGTCATAAAACCTTTTTCAACACCAAATTCTTTATTAATTAAATTAAGTACAGGAGCTAAACAGTTAGTTGTACAAGATGCACCTGAAATAATTTGATCTTCTGGTGTTAAAATTTCATGGTTAACATTATAAACTATAGTTTTTAAATCACCTTTTGCTGGTGCAGAAATAATAACTTTTTTAGCACCTGCAGTTATATGAGCACTAGCTTTTTCTTTATCAGTAAATAAACCAGTACATTCTAATACTAGATCAATATCTAAATCTTTCCAAGGTAGATTAGCTGGATCTTTTTCAGCATATACCTTTACTCTTTTTTTACCAGCGATAACAATTTCATCGCCTTCAAAAGATATTTCATCTTCATGAAATGAACGATGATTTGTATCATATTTTAGAAGATATGCTAAATCTTCAGCACCAGTTAAATCATTGATTGCAACGATATCAAAATCATTGTCAACAATCATTTGTCTAAATGCAATCCTTCCTATTCTTCCAAAACCATTAATAGCAACTTTTATCATATATTACTCTCCTCCTATAAACTCTCTTAATATTGAATCTTTGCTAACATATTCACTAGGGATGGGACAAAATTCCTTTAAAAAATAAAGTAGTCTTCTTGCTTCACCATAATATGGTGAATCAATTTTAACTGATAATAATAAAGGAACTACATACACCTTTAAAACACCTATTTCAAAGTTAAGGGCTGTATTAAGTACCACATCTGCTTGATGAATATATGGGAAAATATATTTTACTTCTCCTCTTCTTACATTATTCCACGATTCAAACGTAGTATCAACACTTTTTCCTCTAGTTCTATTATCTCTTACTATTCTTCTTATTAATCTTAAGTCAGTTGTTGATATATAATTATGTCTATCTATATTTACGCCTATAAACGGACTAATATATACCTTATATTTTAATTTAGAATCTACAACTGGAAGTAAGTCATCATTAAGTGAATGCAAACCTTCAATTAGTATTATTGAATTAGGTTTCAATTTAACCTTTTTATCACTTAAACTACCTGTTCCAGTAACAAAGTTATAAACAGGTAAATGTATTTCTTTTCCATCTAATAAATCTTTAATATCATTATTTAATTTATTAACATCAACTGCATGCAAGCATTCATAATCGTATTTACCATTTTCATCTTTAGGATTTTTTTCTCTATCTACAAAATAATCATCAGTAGATATTACTATTGCATCATAACCTTGACAATCTAAATAGGTTTTTAATCTTTTAGTTGTAGTTGTCTTACCAGATGAAGATGGACCAGCTATCATAACAAATTTGATACCTTTTTTATTCTTTATTTTTTTAACTACTTCTCTAATATCATCATTAAATTTTATTTCACTTACATCCATAAAATCTCTTATAACGCTATTAGATATATCATCATTAATATCACTTAAATATCTTTTATTAACTAAATCAAGCCATGACTGAGATTCAGCAAATGAATTAATAATTCCATCGTAACTAATATATTCTGGAACTCTTCCATCAGTTAATTTATTTGGAAGTAATATAACAAGTTTATTATTTCCTAAATATTTAATATCGTATAAATGAATAACTCCTGTTTTATTAGGCATTTCTGCATAATAATAATTTACATAATTATCTAAGACATAAAATGTTACGATGTTTTCAGCAAAGTTTTGAATATTACGTGATTTTTCATCATATTTATGATCCTTATAAAATTTAATTGCATCTTTTTTAGATACATTATATTTTTTTATTCTTTCATTACTAGAAATAATGGAAGACATCTTGCTTTTTATATTTCTAAATTCATCTTCAGTTAATATTCTATCGCCTTTTATTTCTGCATAAACACCTTTTGGATGACTATGTAAATAATATATTTCGAAATCTTTATATAGTTCTTTAAGTGCAACTTCTAATATTAGTTCAATTGCACATTTATACATCTTATAACCAACTGGATCAAGAAAATCTATAAACTCTACTCTAACGTTTTCATCTACTGTATCATCAAGTGAAAAAATAACGTTATCTACTTTAACGCCAACATAAGGATACTTACCAGGAAAATCTTTTGATATTTCCTCATATGTTGTACCCTTTTTATATGTTTTAACACTACCATCAATAAATTTAACTTTAACCTCGTTCATTTATAGGTCCCCTATTCTTAAATATTGTATCATAAAAAAGAATTTTGTCATATTCTTTTTTACATATTTATTATTAAGAAAGATATAATATTACAGGTGATAATATGATACCAACTATTATTGAACATACAGGTTATAAAGACTATGCATATGATATATATTCACACCTACTAAATAACAGAATTATCTTTCTTAGTGGTGAGATAAATAACTATGTTTCTAACCTAGTTATATCAGAAATGTTATATCTAGATAGTATTTCAAATGATGAAATTAGCTTATATATTAATTCCCCTGGTGGTAATGTAACATCAGGTATGGCCATTTATGATACTATGCAGTTTATTAAAAGTGATGTTAGAACAATATGTGTTGGAATGGCAGCAAGCATGGCAGCAATTATTCTTGCTGCTGGAAAAAAAGGTAAAAGAAACGCACTTTTAAATTCAGAAGTAATGATACATCAACCCTTAGGTGGTGCTCAAGGACAAGCAACAGAAATTAAAATCCAAGCTGATCATATTTTATATACAAAAAACAAATTAAATAATATCCTTTCTAAACTCACAAAACAACCACTTGAAAAAGTTAAAAATGACACGGAAAGAGATTATTATTTAACTTCTAATGAAGCAAAAAAATACGGCATAATTGATTCGATTATTTAGCCGTATTTTTATTTTTATGTCTTTGCATTAATTCTCTCATTTTAATAAAATGATGATTAATGCCTGATTTAGTTATTTTGGTTCCTGTCTCTAAAGATATTACCTCTGATAATTCTTGATATGATAGTTCAGGATATTTTTCTCTATAATTCATGATTAAAACAGTCTTTTCATCAAGCAAAGATAATAAATCATGTTCTTTAATGTATTCAATATCTTTAATTTGCTGTATTCCTGTTTTAATTGTTTTATCTTGGTTAGCTTGCTCACAATTATTTAATCTATTAACCATGTTTATATGATCTTTTTTAGTTCTAATGTCTTCAAAATAAAATAGTGCATTATTTACTTCAAAGTACTTAAGAGCATCACTAATTTCTTCAGCAACTTTAATATATACCATATATTTATTTGTTCTTTTTATAACTTTTGAATTAACGTTAAACTCATGAAATAAATTAGATATAAAATCTGAAGATTTTTTAGAATTAAAAACAAATTCCATATGGTAACCACTAGTTTTAGGATCACTTATTGAGCCGCAAGCTAAAAAAGTGCCTTTTAAATATAATCGTTTTTCATCATTTGTTTTTAAATCTATTAAATCATTTATTAATTGACCATCTTTAATTTTAATATTACATGTACTTAGTATTAAATTTAAATTATTTTTAATAGACAATATATATATTTGTTTAGTTTTAAATCTTTTTTGAATTCGGATAGTTATTCTTGGTCTAATATTAAATTCAGAACTAATTAAATTATATATTTTTCTTGCGATTGCTGGATTTTCAAGGGTAAAAGTTAATTCATTATTTTGAATTCTTGATGCATATTTAATAAAGGCTATTAGAAGATAATTTATATTCTTTTTATTATTATCTTGATGTATTATTTCATCTTTAATCTTTGATGTGTAAGACATTTTATCCACCGCCTTTAATACTAACTTTTTAAATAGTTTATCATATAGAAAAAAAAATTAGAAGAATAAACATCTTCTAATTTTATGAATTATAGAATTGAGTTCTACTTGTGAACTTCCAACCTTTTCCACCAAATCCTGGAGGGCTAATACTTTTTGACACCATTGTACTATATGATGAGTATCCTTCTTTTCCACCACCAAGGTAGAAGCCTTTAGCTACACCAAAGTGTAGATGGGCACCTGTTGAACATTTATCATAACTTTTTGTTTGTTTTCCACCACCAACAGTACCAATTACAGTGTCAGTTGATACTTTATCTCCAACTTTAACATTTATTGTTAATAGATGGAAATAATATGTAGTGTATGCTACACCTTTTACATATACGTGAACATATACTTTGTTTCCACCACAACTTGATTTTTTAGTAATACCAGCAACTGTACCAGCTGCAGCAGCATATACTGGTGTACCTTCAGAGTTACCTGCTAAATCTATACCATTATGGAATTTAGTTACTCCTGAAATAGGATCTTTTCTATATCCCCATAAACTAGTAACTGTACCTTTTTTAAGGGGTTTTAACCAACCAGCATTATTTGCAACAGAAACACATTGTTGTAAGTCTTGATCTTCTTTACATCCAAGACTAACATAATAATCAATTAAAGACTTTTGGTTTTTAATTTGATCATCTATACTATCTGCAAGTTCATCTAGTTCTGCTAATCTTGCATCAAGTTTACTAATTCTATTCTCATATGCTGTAATATTAGAGTTTAGCTGTTTTTGATAATTAGCCATATCTATTTTTAATTGTTCATTTTCTTTGATTAAATTATCAAGTTTATTAAGTTGTTCTTTATTATAATCTGTTATTTGATCTACAGCTGATAAACGCATTATCATTTCAGTCATTGAACCAGCATTAGAAATATATTCCATATATGCATTTTCGCCACTTGTTATTTGCATAAAACGCATTAACTCATTAGTTTCTGCAGTTATGGTTTCTATTTCTTTTTCAGATTCAGCAATTTTTTGAATTGCTAGTTCAATTTTGTTTTCAGCAACTTTAATTTCACTATATGCATTATCAATAGCTGCTGTTTTATTCTTAATTTCTGTTTGTGATGATTTTTTTTCATTTTCATTAGATTTCTTTTGAGCTTGTAATTTTGATAATTCAGCTCTCAATTCTCTTAGAGTACTTGCGGCTTTAGCCTCTGAATTAAGAGGTTGAATTATAAATGTTATGCCAATAATAAGTGCTAAAAGAATTCTATTTAAATAACTTAATATCTTCACTATACTTTTAAATACTTTCTAACCGCTTTATAACTACCAATAACACCAACAAGTGCTCCAATAATAACTAAAACTATAGATACATATAATACTAAACTAAATGGTTTTACTAGTGATACCATCTTACTAAATAAATGACCATCAAGTTTTGAATATGCAATAATGTATCCATAAACTGTTAGTATTATTGGTATTATTGAACCAATAATACCTAAGAATAATCCTTCAAAGATAAATGGTAGCTTGATAGCATAATTACTTGTACCAACAAGTCTCATTATTTCGATTTCACTTCTTCTTGAGAAGATTGTTAATTTAATTGTATTATTTATTAAGAATGCTGTTACAAGAACTAATGCAATAACGATAACAAGTGTTATCTTTTTAACTGTTTCAAAAATACTTACAATTCTTTCAACAGTTCCTTCGCCAAACTCTGCTGATCTAACAATTTCAAATTTTCTGATCTTTTCTGCAGTTTTTCTTAAGTATTTAACATTTTTCACTTTAACAATATATGAATCTAACAGTGGATTTTCACTTAGATATGATAATGTGCTATTTAATGTAGGTGAGTAGTTCATCATTTCAAATTTCCACTCTTCTTTGCTTTTATAAGTAACTTCTTCTACATTACTAATTTTTTCAAATTCACCTTTTAAGTTTTGAGCTTGCTCACTTGTTGCTTCTCTTTCAAGATATACAACAATAGTTAACTCGTTTTCTAGTTTCTTAGTTACATGATTAACATTGTATGAAACAAGTATTGCAATTGATACAAGTACTAATGTAATTGCAGTACATGTTACTGATGCAACACTTAAACTAAAGTTACGGAAAACACTTTTGAAAGCTTCTCTAAAACTTCTTAAAAATATTCTAATTGCTTTCATTTTCTTTATATTTTCCTTTCATTATGTCGTTTGTGATAACACCATTATTAATTGATATAACTCTTTTTTTCATGCGATTAACAATTTGTGCATCATGTGTAACCATAATTATTGTTGTACCTAATTTTTTGTTAATAGAATCAATTACATCCATTATTTCTTTAGACACTCTTGGATCAAGGTTACCTGTTGGTTCATCGCAAAGTAGTAACTTTGGTTCGTTAACAATAGCTCTTGCTATACAAACTCTTTGTTGCTCTCCACCAGAAAGTTCATCAGGAAAACATTTTACTTTTTCCTTTAAACCAACTAGTTCTAAAGCTTTTAGAACTTTCGGTCTAATTTCACTATCTTTCATTCCTGAAACACTAAGAGGAAATGCAACGTTTTCATATGCTGTTTGTTTAGGAAGTAAACGATAATTTTGAAATATGATTCCAAGTTTTCTTCTTAATTTATATACTTTTCTATTTCTTAATCTTTCAACGTTAATACCACCTACAATTACGTTTCCTCTTGTAGGTTTTTCTTCTCTATATAAAAGTTTCATAAGAGTTGATTTACCACATCCAGTTGGACCAATTATAAATACAAACTCCCCTTTAGCTATCTCTAGGTTAACATCAGCTAAGGCTGTTACACCATTTGGATAAGTTTTATATATATTTTTCAATGATATTAATTTCATTGTATCACCACCACTATCTTATTAATTATAACATTTTTTATATTCTATAAAAATGGTAAATGTTTCCTTTTAGTTCCTCCATTTACTTCATAGCAATCATCAATTATAAAAAACGCGTCTTTATCTATACTTAATACTAACTCTCTAAATTCATAATAATCTTTTGTATCAACAACGCACATTAACATTTCACCTTTGTAATGTGAATATCCTCCAAGAGTTGGAATTATTGTAAAACCTGTTGCGCCATCTTTAACTAGTGCATCCCTAACTTTATCAATTTTTCTTGTGTATATGTAAAATAATTTACTATCTGAAATACCAATAACTATTTTATTTGTAACAAGTTGTTCAATATATAAAACAATACTTGAATATACCGTGTGACTAATTCCAAATAGTGGTAATCCACATAAAACAACAACTATACTTGCAACAAAAGATGCTTTTCCTTCAGGCATTTTTAGGTATTTGTTAAATATTTGCATGATAATATCTAAACCACCGGTACTATATCCAGCTTTATAAACAATACCAAAACCAAGACCATATGTTAAACCAGCAATTAAAGTTATAACAAAAAAGTCATCAATTTTAATTTGAGGTATTAAAACTTCTGCTAAAGGAGCTGATAAATATACCATTAAAGGGAAAATTAAAGCACCTAAAACATTATGTCTTGATTTTTTTACACCTAAAAAGGCATAACTTATAACAAGTAATATTAGGCCAGATACTAAGATAAATATATTAGTGTCCCAACCAAATAACTTTTCAAATATAATTGATAAACCAGTTGTTCCACCAATAACAAGTGAATTTGGTTTTAAAAATGTATTATAGGAAAGAGCAATTATGTATGTTCCAATAATAAAAGTAGTTAATCTGTTTATATCATGAGCTAATCGATGTTTATTTTTCATACTAGCCTCCTACTATATGATTATATAAAATTATTCCTAATTTATCAATTTAATTTAAGTATAAACATATAGTTTAAAGAGGTGATATTTTTGAACGGAAATTATTTTCAAAATCCTGCTTTTCCTACTAATTCATCAAGTCAAATAACTCCACCAGGCAATATTTCTAGTGAACAAGGATTAACTATAGAGCAAAGCTTAATAGAAAATATTTTAAGATTAAATAAGGGTAAAAAAATAAAGGCATATGTATCATACCCTGAATCATCAGCATGGCAAAATAAAATATACGATGGAATTATTGAACAAGCAGGTCGTGATCATTTAATTATTCGAGACATAAAAAATAATGTTTGGTATTTAATTAGAATGATCTATCTAAACTACGTTGAATTTGAAGAAAAAATTAATTACGTAAATAAATACTTAGAAAATTTAGATTATTAAATATTTAATATTTCAAATTATTAATTGATTTGTTATAATTGATTAAGGTGAGTAATATGATAAAACTTACAATTATTCTAATAATAGTTATTTTAGTTCTTCTAGCAACTTTATTAATTCTTACTTTGATTGGAAAACTAAAATATATGAACAAAAAAGTTGTTTATGCTGAGGGATTAATAGAAGATAACATAGCAAAAAAAATAAAACTATTAATTAAACTTAATGCAGCCATTAAAAAAACTTTAAGAGCTAAAAAAGATTATTTATGTAATTTAGAAGATTTAGAATCAGATAGTATTTCTAACCAAGAAAAAGATATTAAATTATCAGAGTATAATCAAACAATTACTAATTTACTAGTTGATTATACTAAACTTTCTAATAGTAAAGATATTAAAAAGCAAGTATCATCATTAAATGAATTAAACGAAAAAAATGATGCAACAAAAACATACTTCAACGAATGTACTTTAAAGTTATCAAATGATATAAAGAAATTTCCTAATAATATCTTATCTAAGTTCATGAAAATAAAAATAATCCCACTTTATGAAACAAATGAGACTATTAAAAAAATAAATGATGATAATCTATAATGACCAATCAATAGCTGATTGGTTATTTTTTATTAGATAATTATTAGTTTTTGAAAATGGTTTACTACCAAAAAATCCTCTTCTTGCAGAAAATGGTGATGGATGTGCTGACTCAATAATATAGTGTTTACTTATATCAATTATATTTTTATATTCTTTAGCAAAATTACCCCACAAAATAAACACAACATTTTCTTTATTATCACTGATATATTTTATTATGTAGTTTGTAATTTCTTTCCAGCCTAAATTGCTATGTGATAGTGGGTGATCTTTTTCAACAGTTAAAATACTATTTAAAAGAAGTACTCCTTGTTTTGCCCATGAACTTAGATCAGTATTAGTTCTTTTTATATTTAAATCATATTCCAATTCCTTAAAAATATTTCTAAGTGATGGGGTAATTCTAACACCATTATTTATTGAAAATGATAAACCATTAGCTTCATTTTCACCATGATATGGATCTTGTCCAATGATTACAACTTTAACATCTTTAAACTGCGTTAAATTTAATGCTCTAAAAATATTTTCATATGATGGGTATATTATTTTATTACTTTCATTACTTAAATAATTTAATATATTTTCTAATTTATTTTTTATATTAGAATTATATAAAATATCTTTCCAATCTCCTGTAATCATAGATAATCACCTATCAAAATTATATCATAAAAAAATGACATAAAAATGTCATTTTATTTATGATATGATTCGTGATTTATTATTTTTAAAGAACGATATATTTGTTCTAGTAACACTCCTCTAAAAAGCCCATGAGGAAAAGTAAAATCAGAAAATGATAATCTATAATCAACAATAGATTTTATTTTATCAGTAACACCATCAGAACCACCAATAATAAATGTTATTTTAGGATAACTAATAAATGTTTTATCAATTAAATTAGATAGTTCAACACTATTTAATTTTTTACCATTTATATCTAGTAAAATCTTATAACTTTTATTATCCAATGCTTTAATAATACTTGCTTCTTCATCTAAAATATTTTGGCTATCTGGAAGTTCTTTAACAGTTAATTTTAAATATTTATTAATCCTTTTGGTATAATCACTAATTAAATCTTTTAAATATTCTTCTTTAATTTTACCTAAACATATTACTTCTATCATATACTAATCACTTCGCTTATTTCATTTTGTGATGCACAAGAAATATCATTAAACTTAACATCATATTCTTTAAATGTATCTTTTACAGTTTTAAGAGCAAGTTCTGGTTTATTGTTGGTTTCACTTAAATGCATTAATATTACCTTTTTTGTATCTTTACCAATAAACTTTGATAAATATACTCCAGCAGATATATTAGATAAGTGGCCTGTATCACTTAATACTCTTTTTTTAAGCCATGCAGGATATGGTCCTGTTTGTAGCATTTCTATATCATGATTACTTTCAAATAAGTATATAGTTTTATTTTCTAACAATTTAAAATATTTATGATTTATATAACCAGTATCAGTAATATAACATAAAGAATATTTTCCATCTTCAATTATGAAATTTCTTGCATCATTACTATCATGAGATACTTTTATGCTTGTTATAATGTCTTCTGGTAAAGTAATGTTATCATCATAAATGATTAAATTTTCATAATTTTTTAGTTGTGGTAAATTTTTAAGTATTTCATCAGTTATGCACACTTTAGTTTTATAAGACTTTATGAAACTTTCAAGGGCTGATACGTGGTCATCATGACTATGACTTATTAAAATATAATCAATTTCTTGTGGTAAAACATTAATTTCTTTTAATTTATCAACAATATATTTTTTATTACGCCCTAAATCAATTAAGTACTTATGTGAAGAAGTCTCCACATAAGTACTATTTCCTTTAGAACCACTTGATAAAACACATGTTTTCATTATTTATATAACTCTAGTGGGTTAAATGGTTTACCACCACGATATGGTCTTCCAACGTATGCACCAAAATGTAAGTGAACACCGGTTGCACGGCCAGTTTCACCCATTCCACCTAAAACCTTACCCTTAGCTACTGTTTGACCAGCAGAAACACTTAATTTATTCATGTGTGCATATAAAGTAAAGATACCGTTTCCATGATCGATAATTACGTAGTTTCCTAAACTCCAAGCACTACCAGTACCCATTTCAGCTACAATTACAGTTCCGCCTTTTGCTGCATAAATTGGTGAATTTTTTGGTAAGTAAGCAATATCAATAGCATCATGGTGTTTTCCACCTCTCCACTTAAATCCACTACTAATCTTATAACCTTTATTAGTTGGCCATGCCCAGTCTCCACCATCATCAACATAGTTTCCAATAATAACTTCGGTCTTTTTACCTTTTGTTGTTATTTGGTTAACAGGTTCAACAAGAACTTCTTTTTTAAGAACTTCACCTTGTTCATCGTTACCATTAATTGATTTATAAGTTTCAGTAATTCTTGTTACACCATTTCTACCTTTTTGAGTAACTTGTGAATATGAATAGGGCTTATTATTGTCATATACGGTTTGTTTTTCGTAGTGTTGTTCAACATCTGATACTTGATACATTTCACAAACAAGTGATAATACAGGTTGAATTAAAGCAATTGAAACCTTATCACCAATTGTAAGTAAACTATTTTCGCTTCTATATCTTGGATTAGCTACTAAAAATTCTTGTGTACTTAGTTTATGACTATCAGCAACTTTTTCAATAGTATCACCAGTTTGAACAGTATATTTTTCTTCTTGAATATTATCTCCGAATAACAAATATTGACTTAATTCAGTTGAATTAGTAAAAATTCTTTCTTTAACGCTAATATTACTTTCTTTAATAGTAATATTTTCACTAAAGTACATTTTTTCAATTTTTTTACCAACATCTTTTATTTCTGGTTGTGTATTATTTATAAAGCCATTATATCCATCTATTCCGACAAATGAATAAATGAAATTCATAATTGCTTCATTGAATATTTTTCTATTTAATACATTAATTTTTATATCAGGTTTTATATTTCCATCTTCATCTGGTTCAGTTGGATGAACAGTTATTGTATAACCTTTAATTGTAAAATCATCGGCATTTTCAATTTGCTTATATATTTCATCAACATCACTAATAATGTCGTTATAAGTATATGATTTAACAATTTCAAAACTGTTAGGTGGATATACTTTATCAACACCATACTTTTCTTTAATTTCTAACTGTCTTTCATCTATTAAATCGTATAAGTCATCTTTATCTGTAATAACACCGATTTTATTACCATTAAGGTAAACTTGGTATACCTCATTTGCTTTACTGTAACTTTTTTTAGTAAATGCAAATAAGATTAAACCAGCTCCAATGACGGCAACAATTAAAAATGATATAATCTTATTTTTCATTTTTTACTCCACCTTTTTTACTCTTCATTATTTGAATGAATAACATTTCTAAAATTGCTCATATTAAGTTCAAATAATAGATCAATTTTTCCTGTTGCACCTTTTCTATGTTTTGCAATTATTAAATCAACAGGAACAATTGTTTCTTTTATATCTTTGTTTGTTTCGTAGTAATCTTTTCTATTAATAAATAATACTAAGTCGGCATCTTGTTCAAGAGAACCAGATTCACGTAAGTCAGCAAGCATTGGTTGAGCATTTTCTCTTCTTTCAGCATTACGAGAAAGTTGTGCAAGAGCAATAACTGGAACATTTAGTTCAAGTGCCATTGTTTTAAGTGAACGAGATATTTCTGATACCTCAACTTGTCTTGATTCGGTTCTTTTTCCACCTGATGTAACTAATTGTAAGTAGTCGATTACAACAAGTCCTAAACCTTTTTCAGTATTAGCTAAACGTCTACATTTAGCTCTTATTTCTGATGCAGTAATACCTGCATTGTCTTCAATAAATATATTTGTTTCAGCAAGTTGTGATAAAGCTTCATTATATCTTTTCCAATCGTTACTTTGAAGTGCACCAGTTGTTAGTTTATAAGAATCTATTTGACCAACAGCTGAAATCATACGATTAACAAGCATTTCAGCTGACATTTCTAGGTTGAATATAGCAATTGCTTTATCTGTAGTCATTGCAGCATTAGTTGCAATATTTAAAGCAAAAGAAGTTTTACCCATACCAGGACGAGCAGCTAAAATTATCATTTCACCACCATGTAGACCAGCTGTATATTTATCTAAATCATAAAATCCCGTTTCAAGACCTGTAACAGTTCTTTTATTTTGAGCAAGCATTTCTAAGTTTTCTTGAGCTTTTCTTAATACTTCATGTATTGGAACGAAAACACTACTTTGTCTTGCTTTAACAACATTTAATATATTTCTTTCAGCATTATCTAATAGATCTGTAACATTTTCTTCATCATATGCATCACTTGCAATTCCTGTTGCAGTTTCAATTAAGTTACGTCTAACATAATTATCTTTAACAATTTGCATGTAATACTCTAAGTTAGAAGCAATAGCAACAGAATCAATTACATCACTTAAATAATCAACGCCACCACATGCGTCTAGTTTTTTCTTTTTTTCTAAGTCATCTTTAACTGTAGTTATATCTATTGCAATTTTGTTTTTATGTAGGTCACAAATAGATTCAAAAATATTTCTATTTTTATCATCAAAAAACATTTCAGGAAGTAAGTCTTCACATACTTTATCTAAAGCATATTCATTTAAAAAACATATTCCTAAAACACTCATCTCAGCATCTAAATTTTGTGGTAATTTTCTTGCTGCCATAAAAACCTCCTATTTTTCAAGCATTACTTGAATTTCAAATTTAACCTTCTTATGTAGTTCAATTAATACATTATGTACACCTAACGAATCAATGTTAGTATTTGTTTTAATATTCTTTTTATCAATATTAAAACCTAATTTTTTTATTTCATCTGATATTTGTTTTGTTGATATTGCACCAAATACCTGATCATTTTTTCCAGTTTTAACTTTAAATTTAATTACTCTATTTTCTAGTTTCTTTTTAATTTCATTTAAACTTTCAACTAAAGCATCTTCTTCATCATTTCTTTTTTTAATTTGTTTATCTAAAACATTCTTACTTGTTTCAGTATATGGAACTGCTAAATTTTGCTTAAATAAAAAATTGTGTGCATAACCATCAGAAACATTAATAATATCGTCTTTTTTTCCTTGTTTTTTTACATCTTGAAGTAATATTACTTTCATAAATATACCTCCCCAATTTGTATACTTTATTATAACAAAAAATATATAAAAAAACTACTCTAAAGAGTAGTTTAAATTATTTAACATATGGAATTAATGCCATGAAACGTGCATATTTAATTTGTTGAGCAATATGTCTTTGATGTTTAGCACAAGCACCTGTCATACGACGAGGCATAATCTTACCTTTTTCAGTAATATATTTGCTTATGATTTGAACATCTTTATAATCAACATCTTTACCAGCACACATTTGGCAAATTCTTTTTTTCTTATGATAAAATTCAGCCATGTTTATTTCCTTTCTTAACTAAAATGGTAAATCAGTATCATCAATAGCTACTTCTTCACCAAAATCTTTAAATGGATCTTCTGATGCTTCATTAATTTCAACATCATTATCCATATTTTGTGGAGCAGAACTACTAGAGTTTCCATCACCACGTGATCCTAGGAATGAAACATTGTCAGCAATTACTTCTGTAACATATCTTTTAGTACCATCTTGTGCATCATAACTTCTATTTTGAAGTCTTCCTTCAACAGCAACTTGAGTTCCTTTTTGACAATATTTTGCAATATTCTCAGCTTGTTTTCTCCAAGCTACACATCTAAAGAAGTCTGTTTCTCTTTCACCATTTTGATTAGTGAAATTTCTTGATACAGCAACGCTAAAAGTAGTTGTAGCAACACCATTTGGTGTAGTTCTCATTTCTGGATCTTGAGATAATCTTCCGATTAAAATTACTTTATTCATATATCTTACTCCTCATCTAATTTAATGATTAAATGTCTTAAAACTCTTTCATCAAGTAGAGCTTTACGATTGAATTCAGATACAGCTTTATGGTTTGCTTCAACTTGCATTACAAAGTAATATCCACTAATTTCTTTTTTTATTGGATAAGCTAATTTCTTTTCTCCAAGTTCTTTGAAATCTGCTACTTTAGATTTATTATCAGTGATAATAGCTTTCATAGCATCTGCAGTTTTTGCGATTTCAGAAGCTTCTTGAGTTGCTTTTACAATAAACATAATTTCGTATTTTTCCATTTATCGCACCTCCTTATGGTCTTTTCGGCTTCAAATGAAGCAAGGAGTAATTTCATTACTCGGTTAGTAGTATATCAAAAAAAGTATTTTAAGTAAATATATTATTGATAATTTCTTTTGATATGACATATATAATGTATATGATTAAAATTTAAAAATAAAAACAACTTTTTACAAGTTGTTCTTTTTTTAAAAAATTACATCGAATGTAATCCTATAGTAGTAATTTTTATAATTATTTTAGTTAAATTAAATGATAATAAACTATCACTTACAGCGATTAAAAATCCTATTAAAAATGCATATAAAAGAATTTTTCCACCAATTTCATATAAATCTCTTTTAACATATACTCTTTTAAATAAGTTATATATTGAGAATGCAAATAAAGCTATTGAAAAAATGCAATAACTTGATACCGCTATTAAACCAGCAATTGCAGTTAATTCATCATTATTCATACTTCCAATAGTCATCTTAACATTTAAGTTGTCTTTTAGTACATAAGTTACGGTTTTATCAATTATAAATGGTATACCAAATATTTCATTTAAAACACATAATATTATTAAAATAATTCCCGGAACTAAAACTAGTTTTAAATCTTTTCCAGTAAATTTTTCTTTTTTAGTTCCAAATAGTTCATCTGCATCCTCAATTTTTCTAACAGTAGTTGTATTACTGTATTTTTTTTCAAGATCGTCTTGGTTAAACACAATACCTTTTCTAGGGTTTTGAGACATATATGTTTTATTTGCTGCTGAACTAGTATTAGTATTGCTATTATTACTACTATTATTGTTATTAACATTTTCTGGTTTTGGTTCTTCAGTAGTGTTCATATTAACTGAAAAGAATTTATTATTATTCATATATACTACCTCTACTATATATATAATACATAATTCTAGTATTTGTAAAATTATTTTTTAAATACATTTACAATATTTAAGTAAAGAAAAAATAAGTAGTATCAACTACTTATTTTTAAATATAAATTCTCTTTGTATAAAGAAATTTACAATAAATATAACTGAATCAACAATTATCTTAATTATTGTTGGATTGAAACTAAATACATTTTCAGATAATAAGTCAACAATAAAGCCTGATGCAAACATTTGAATAATTACTAAAATAAAGTATTTATATATTGCACCTTTACTAGCTTTTTTAAATACAACTTTGGCATTAACTAAATAGTTATATAAGCTAGATATAACTCTTGCACAAATAGTTGATACTATTATTTTTTTACTTATATCATCTGGTAAGAAATGCATAAATAAAGCAAATAATAAAATATCAAGAGCAAAAGAACTAATTGCTGAGAATATATATTTTATAAATAATTTATATATTCTTGCAGAATCTTTAAATGGATTAAAGTGACTTTCTGAATTATTATCAATATAAATAGTTTTTATTGTTTCTTCAACAATTGGAATATCTTTTTCTTTACATTCAATTAATGTATTTGTTTCATATTCAAATCTTTCTCCAGCAGTAGCTAAAAATTCTTTTGCTACTTCAGGAGACATACCTCTTAATCCTGTTTGTGTATCTGTAATATTTAAACCAACAAATATTTTAAATACATTTCTTGTAATAATATTTCCATATCTACTTTTAAATGGAACATTATCTTGTTTAAAGTTCCTTGATCCAAGAACATAAGCTTTTGGATTTTTCTTAGTTTTATCAGCAACTTTTTCAATATCTTCTGGACTATGTTGTCCATCAGAATCAGCAGTTACGATAGCTTTAATATCTTTATATTCATTAAGTATGTAGTTAAGAGCAGTTTTTAAAGCTCTTCCTTTACCATAATTAATGTGATGTTTTAAAACTATAATACCTTGTTTTTCAAAATCTTTAAAATATTTATCATATGAAGTTCTACTACCATCATTTACAACAATAATGTTTTTAAATGATTTAGTAAGTTTATCCATAAATTCAGACATTATTTTTTCATTTGGATTAAGTGTAGGAATAACAACTACAACATCTTTATTTTTCATTTAAAACTCCCCTAGATGGATTCCATATTAATTAATTTCCAACCACCATTATAATATACAAAAGATAATCTATCATTCATCTTCATAACTCTATCTTGACCTAGAACTTTCATGTTCTTTTCAAGTGTTACATCAACAGTAAATGCTTTAT
The DNA here is from genome assembly GCA_017548925.1 of Bacilli bacterium. Taxonomy (GTDB): domain Bacteria; phylum Bacillota_I; class Bacilli_A; order RF39; family UBA660; genus RUG13160. The sequence continues at coordinate 136,916 of JAFYYX010000001.1, read as the reverse complement.
CTGAATAGATTACAAAATTACTTAATTTTTCATTAGTAAATGTAGGTTTTTTAAGTGTATGTCTTGATGTGAATGTAATATCTACACCATGAGCCCAGTTATACATCATTTTATATACTTCTGTACCTTCAATTAAATACTTTTGTAATTGGCTAAAACCATGATATGAACCAGATAAATCATTAGTTAAGAATAAACTATATTTTTCAGCAAGTGATAAAACATCAAATTCTTCAACTAATTTAGATTGAGCTACAGTATTATCGTCAGTTTTAAAGTATTCTTCTTCGATAGTATAAACACCATCTTTAATTTCAGGTTTTACTTCTTTGCCTGATGCATTTTTTACAACCACTTTTGGTTTACTTATAATTCCTGTAATATCATATTCACTATATTTTTTAAGATCAGTATACTCAGCAAATAGTGCTAAAGATTTATTTTGAGATTCTAATTTATCTGTAACTTCTTTACCATTAATATAAAGTTTATGATCTTCTGGAATATTTGCTTTTACTTCATATAATCCTGTTTCAATATATGATTTGATATCAACTACTTCCCACTTAGTATAGTTAAGAAGTTTTATTTTTTGGATTTGACCTTTATTAGCAAGTTTAATTTTTAATACTTTACTACCATTATAATAAATATCATAAACAGGTTTTTTATCAGTTGATTCATCTTCAACTTGTTTATAAGTTATATTTTTAGTATCTTCTAAAGATTTATCAATAGCTTTGATAATATCTTTTTTAGATTTAAAGTTTTCATATTTACTAATTGTTAAAGCTTTATCATCAATAATATTTACTAAATCTTTATTTGATAAGTCAGCAACACTATTTTTAATAAAGTTATCTAAATCATATTTATCATATTCTTTAATACACATTGATACATATACAAGAAGAGTAATAATTAATACTACAAGTACTCCAGAATATATTAGAAGTGATTTTTTATATAAAGACATTTTCTTTTTAGCTTTTTTTGCCATTATTCTTCACCTCCAACAACTACTGCAGTAGGAATTTTCCATGATGAGTTAGCATAATACATTGTTACACTTGTTTTTAAATATTCATGATTATAATACATTGATGTAGATGATCCTCCATCAAGATTAGCAGCATTAACAGCTCCATAATCACTCATAACTTTAATTAAGTCAGATGCTGTTGCACCTAAATGTCCACCATCACCACGACCATCAGTTACTAAAAGTAATATTGTTCCATCTGCTCTTTGACCAATAACAGTACGAGGATTTGCACCACTACCAAGGCCATTAAGTTCACGTTTTTCGCCATTAATGATTAACTTAACAAAGTGATTATTCTTATCAGAATATTCATCTTGGAAAGTAACTGCATCACGTATTCCTTCTTCTTGAACTAACTTTTCTACAGCACTTTTACTTTTCTTAGTTACATCTATAATTCTAAGTAAATTATTATTATCAAGTCCAATTAAATATAATCCAGCATATGAACCAGTATTATTTTGTTGTATTTTTCCTTTACTTACAACAACACCAATTGGATGGCCACCTTTATTAGCAGTTGATACATATAATCCACCATTAACTCCACCAATTGCATTGTTCTTTTCTACTATTTTCCCAAGTTCTTCACCATATTCAGTCCATGGATAAGTAGTTGCAACATATACTCTAGATGGATCAGCAATAATCATCATTTTACCTCTAAATGTACCACCATTTACTTCTTCAATAACAATTGGTTCTCTATCTGATGTATCAGCAACTTGAATTAAGTTAGTATCAACTTCAGTTTTCATTTCCTTAAGTGAATTACGAGCTACTATTTCTTTAATCTCTGATTTACTTAAGAATAAATTGACAACAAATTTAACTTGTCCTGTTTCCAAAATAGTTGTAACAAACATATCTTTGGCTTTAACTGATGAGCCATTACAAAACATATTTATAATAAGTAATAAGGCTACTAAAACTCCTAGAATAGTCACACCTATAAATGATAATATTTTACCAATAATTATTAAAACTTTCTTCATTACTTCAACTCCAATTATGTATATTTATAATATCAAAAACTCATGATTTATTCAATCATGAGTGGTACATTTTTATTAAAAAATTAAACGTTAAATCTGAAGTAACAAATATCTCCATCTTGCATGATATAATCTTTTCCTTCAAGTCTTAATTTGCCAGCTTCTTTAACCTTTTTTTCATCTTTTAATTCATATAAATCATTAAAACTCATTATCTCTGCTTTAATAAATCCTTTTTCGAAATCTGTATGAATTATTCCGGCACATTTTTTTGCATTCATACCTTTTTTAAATGTCCAAGCTCTTACTTCATCTGGTCCTGCAGTAAAATATGTAGCAAGTCCTAAAAGATCATATGTTGCAAAAATTAGTTTGTCTAATCCGCTATTTTTGATGCCCATTTCTTCTAAGAATACTTTTTTATCTTCATCAGGAAGTTCAGCAAGTTCACTTTCCATTTTAGCACACATAACTATTACTCCTGAATGTTCTTTGTTAGCGTATTCTCTTACGATTTCAACATAATTATTAGTTCCGGTAACAGCTGTTTCCTCATCAACATTTGCAGCATAAATTAATGGTTTTAATGTAATAAAATTGAATGGTTTTAAAACTAATAATTCATCTTCATCAAAATCAAGTAATCTTAATGATTTGTTATTTAAAAGAGCTTCTCTTGCTTTAGTTAAAGTAGCAACTTCAAATAATGCATCTTTATCTTTTGTAGTCTCTGCTTTCTTTTGAATTTTTTCGATTCTTGATTCAATAATTTCTAAATCAGATAAAATAAGTTCAACATTTATAATATCGATATCTCTAAGTGGATCAGTTTTTCCTTCAACATGTGTAATGTTTTCATCATCAAAACATCTAACAACTTCAACGATAGCATCAACTTCTCTAATATGTGATAAGAATTTATTGCCTAATCCCTCACCAGATGATGCTCCTTTAACTAATCCAGCTATATCAGTAAACTCAAAAGTTGTTGGAACTGTACTTTTAGGCATATATAGTTCTTCTAGAAACTCTAATCTAGAGTCAGGAACCGTTACAATTCCTACATTTGGATCAATAGTTGCAAATGGATAATTTGCAGCTAAAATATTCTTTTTTGTTATAGCATTAAATAAAGTTGATTTACCAACATTTGGTAAACCAACTATTCCAGCTTTAAGTGACATAAAAACCCTCCTTAAATAACTAAATTACAGGTGTTGCTCCAAATCCAATTGGAAGACCAATAATATACCATATAATTATGATAATTAATAGTACTACTCCAGTTAATAAACTATATGGGATTTGATACTTTAAAGTTTCAAATAAACTAAGTGGTCTTGATTTTTGATTATATTTTTCTAGATAAGCTAGATAAATAACAAAATATGCAAATAATGGAGTAAGACCAATAGTCATGCATTCACCATATCTAAAAATTACTTGTGAAAACTCTGGAGAAATTCCAGCACTCATTGCAACAGGAACAATAGATCCTGATAAAATTGCCCATTTAGATAGTGATGATGGTAAGAAAATTGTAGAAAAAGCACTAACAATAAATATTGCAATTATAAGCGTAAATCCACTAAATCCACTTTTTGAAATAAAGTTTGCTAGTGAACCAACAATATATGGGCCAATGTTAGTTTGTTTAAAGATACTAACAAATGTTGCAGCAAAGAATATAAGAACTAATATTTTTCCTGTTCCATCAAGTGTATGACCTAAGGCATCACTAAAATCTTTATTATTTTTAATAGTTTTTGCACCGATTCCATAGAAGAAACCTAAGATAACAAATAACATTGTAATAATAAATACGAATCCATTACTAAAGAAGGAATTATAACTAAATAATTTATCAATATAATGAACTTGACTATAATCTAGTAAATTTCCAGAAAAAGGAAGTCCAGGAATTATATTATAAATAAAGAATAATAAGTATAAAGTACCAAATATTAATGAAAGTAATAAACCTTTTTTAACTTTTGGATCTAATTTTTCACCAATTGGTTCTTCATCTTCTTCAGTTTCTTCAAATTCATATTTATAATGTTTTTTAGCAGTATATTCTTCAGTTATTTTAGTAACTAATATTGCAACAGCAATAATAGATACAAGCATTATAAATATAAATGAGAATGTAGATGCTGTATAACTTGAATCAAGAACACTTGCTCCAAGAAGTGTTTGTGATAAAAGTGATGAATCTATACTTGTTAAGAATATAGATAAACCTGTACCACAAGTCATTGCAGCAAATACAGCTATAATACCTATAGCAGGATTTCTTTTACCATATTTAAATAATACTCCAGCAAGAGGTATCATTACGATAAATGATAAGTCTCCTGTTAAACTAAGAAGTATTGATATTAAAACAAGTACAAAAGTAACAGTTTTCTTCTTAGCTTTTTTAGTTAATAGTGTAATAGCAGTTTTTAAAAAACCACTTTTTTCCATAATACCAAATCCGATAAGGATTATGATTAAACTACTAAGTGGTGTAAAAGATACAAAGTTAAGTACGGTATTAGTAAATATGTACTTAAGTCCACTTAAACTAAAAAGTGAGTTAACTTGAATAGTTGATGGAGTATATTCAAGTAAGTTAGAATCAACTTTGTTATATGTTACTTGTGCTCCAACAAATGATAAAATTCCACTTATAACAATAGTAACACCTATTAATATTAATAGAGTCATTATTGGATGGAGTGTCATTTTTTCACGGAAACTAAACTTCTTTCTGAACATCTTCATTCACTACTTTCTTTAATTTTTTTTCAAATTCTAAACGATCTAACATTATTTCGCGACCGCAGTTAACGCATTTTAATTTGATATCAACACCAACTCTAGTTATTTTCCAAAGATTAGTCTGACATGCATGAGGTTTTTTCATAATTACAGTATCATTTAATTTATAACTATTTTGCATTATGCACCTCTAATTGATTATATGGTATTTTGATTTTTTGTTCATCATATACTCTTTTTATAATACTAAGTGATGCTCTTTTTGTTGGTATTCTTTTATCTTGAGGACAATGAATTTTAATTATGTAGTTAATAGAACTACTTGCAAATTCATCAATACCAAGATATTCAGATTGATCATCAGCATCAGTTGATTTAATTATTTCTTTTATGGCATCATTTAATGCTTTTTTTACTTTTTCTTCGGATACTTCATAAGCTGTTGGAACAGTTATGAAAATATTTGAAGATTTTTGACTTAAATTTCTAATCTTATCAATATTTCTATTTGCTAGTGATAATGTTTCACCTGAATATGCTCTAATTTTAGTAGATTTTAAACCAAATTCTATTACTTCTCCAGTAAAACCATCATATTCAACTACATCACCAATAACAAAATAGTTATCTAGAATAATTGAAAGTCCACTAATTAAGTCTTTTAATAAATCTTGAAGAGCAAGACCTAAAACAACTCCGGCAATTCCAATACCAGCTACTAAGCTTTTTGTATCAATACCATATGTATTTAATATGTATAAAATTGCTACTATTAAAATAATATATTTAAAGATATTTTCACATAATTTTACAACAGTATTTCTTCTTTTTCTTTCAAAAGAATTTTTACCAGTTTTAATAAACATACGAATAATAATTTTAAATACATTATAGACTAAAATAGCTATTAAAATAGCTATTAAAGATTTTAGTAGTTCACTTTCTTTTAATGTATCAATAAATTCTTTCATATTTATTCACCATCAATTGTTATGTCTATAATTTCTAATATTCTTTCTAAATCCTTTTCTGAATCAAAAGGTATTTCAATTTTATTATTTTTAATTTTAACTTTAGTACCAATTTTTTCTCTCATAGCATTTTCAAAAATGTTAAACATTGGCGGATTAGTTCTTACTACTTTATTTTTCTTAGTATAATCTTTTTCTTTAACAAGATTTTCTATTTCTCTTACACTAAGTCCATCTCTTACTATTCTTGTTGCAAGTTGATCAATTAAATCATCATCTTCAAGTTTACTTAATACTTTAGCATGACCCATTGAAATTTTACCTTGAGAAACAAGTTCTGTTGTAAATTGAGGAAGTTTTAATAAACCTAAAATATTAGTAATATAGCTTCTACTTTTACCAAATTTTTCAGCAACTTCTTCTTGAGTTAAATTTCTTAATCTAATGATATTATCATACGATAAAGCTTCTTCAATAGGGTTTAAATTTTCTCTTTGAATATTTTCAATTAAAGCTATTTCCATCATGTCATTGTCGTTAAAGTCTTTAATGATTGCTGGAATTGTTTTAAGTCCTGCAATTCTTGCAGCTCTAGTTCTTCTCTCACCAGCAACAATTTCGTAACCTTTAATTGATTTTTTAACAATAATTGGTTGAATTACACCATACTCTGAAATAGATTTAGCAAGTTCATTTAATGATTCTTCATCAAATGTTTTTCTTGGTTGATATGGATTTGCTCTAATTTCATCTAGATTAATTTCAACGATATCACCAGATGATTTTGCATCATTAACAATTTGATTTTCAAATTGTTCAAAATCAATTACTGAATTTGAAAATAATTGTTCTAATCCTTTTCCTAGGGCTTTTTTCTTATTATTATTTTCCATCTCTATCTATTACCTCCTTAGCTAAATTTTCATATGCTTGTGTAGCTCTACTATTTGGATCATATACATTTATTGGTTTACCATGTGAAGGCGCTTCACATAGTCTTACTAATCTTGGAATGATTGTATTAAATGTTTTATCTTTAAAGTATGATCTTACTTCTTCTATTACATTAAGTCCAATGTTTGTTCTTCCATCAAGCATTGTTAGAAGTACTCCTTCAATTCTTAGGTTTGGATTTAAACTTGATTGAACCATAATAATTGAATTTAAAATTAAACTAACACCATCAAGAGCATAATATTCACACTGAACTGGAATAATAACTGAATCACTAGCAACAAGTACATTCATGGTTGCAATTCCAAGTGATGGCATACAGTCTATAATAATATAATCAAAATCATTTCTTATTTCATTTAAAGCCATTTTTAATTGTTCATTTTGATGAAATGAAGAATCTTCAAACATTCTTTTTACAAATTCTACTTCAACACCAGCTAGGTTTAAAGTTGACGGAAGAAGATATAAGTTATCAAACTTAGTTTTAATTATAGCTTCCCTAACATTAATCTTTCTTGTAATAACTTCATATATATCATGAACAAAATCTCCATTAGAATAACCAAGACCTGTAGTTGCATTTCTTTGTGGGTCTAAATCTACTAATAAAGTTTTCTTACCAAGTTTACCTAATGCAGCAGCTAAATTAATCGAAGTAGTAGTTTTTCCTACTCCACCTTTTTGATTTACTAATGAAATAATTTTTGCCATATTAGCCACCTCTTTATAGACTATTTCAACTAATAGTTATTTTATCATAAATATTACAAATTGTCTTTATATTTTCAAATAAAAAAAGCACTTATTTAAGTGCTTATTTTTCTTCATTAATTGCTTTTTCTAATTCTTCTTTATTCATTTTTGAATAACCTTTAATTTTAAGTTCTTTTGCTCTAGCTTTTAGTTCAGTTAAAGTAAGACCTTCTTCACTAGAAGTTACTCCATTTAAACAGTCAAGTGAATTAGTAGCAACTATAGATTCTATTTGTTCTTTAGTAAGTGTTTCATTTTTTATTAGTGCTTCACTTAATAAATGAACTAAACCTTCATTATCTTTAATAATCTTTTTAGCTTTAGCATAACAAGATTCAATGATGTCTCTTGTAGCTTTATCAATTTCTAAAGCTACTTGATCAGAGAAGTTCTTTTGTTTTCCATAGTCTCTACCTAAGAAAACACCTTCTGATTTTTGTTCATATTGCATTGGTCCAAGCTCACTCATACCATATTCAGTAACCATGCTTCTTGCAATATTTGTTGCTTTTTTAAAATCATCAGATGCACCAGTTGTAATTTCTTTTAAGAAGATTTCTTCACTAGCACGTCCACCAAGAAGTCCTGTGATAGATGCAAGTAACTCACTTTCTGTTGCTATACCAATTTTCTCTTCTTTTGGAAGCATCATAGTATAACCACCAGCAACACCACGAGGGATAATTGTGATCTTATGAACTTCATTAGCATCTTCTAACTTTATACCAATTACAGCATGTCCTGCTTCATGGTATGAAACTAATTTCTTTTCTTTATCAGTTATTTTTCTAGATGTTTTAGCAGGTCCCATTAATACACGGTCAGTTGCTTCATCAATTTCGTCCATAGAAATATCTGATCTATTACGTCTTACAGCAAGTAGTGCAGCTTCATTAAGTAAGTTTTCAATATCTGCTCCACTAAATCCTGGAGTTCTTTCAGCAATATTTTGTAAGTTAACATCTTTAGCTAAAATTTTATTTCTAGCATGTACTTCTAAAATAGCTTTTCTTTCTTTAGAATCCGGAAGTGATACAGTAACTTGTCTATCGAATCTTCCTGGTCTAAGTAAAGCTGGGTCAAGTACGTCTGGTCTATTTGTTGCAGCAATAATGATTATACCTTCATTAGCTCCAAAACCATCCATTTCAGTAAGTAATTGGTTAAGTGTTTGTTCACGTTCATCGTGTCCTCCACCAAGACCAGTACCTCTTTGACGACCAACAGCATCGATTTCATCGATAAAGATTAAACAAGGAGCATTTCTTTTTGCTTCCTTAAACATATCTCTAACACGTGATGCACCAACACCAACGAAAAGTTCAACGAAATCTGAACCACTTATATAATAAAATGGTACGTTAGCTTCACCAGCAACAGCTTTAGCAAGTAAAGTTTTACCTGTTCCTGGAGGACCTACAAGTAGAACTCCTTTTGGAATTCTAGCGCCAAGTTTTTGGAATCTTTTTGGATTTTTTAAGAAATCGATAAGTTCTTCAACTTCTTCTTTTTCTTCTTTAAGTCCAGCAACATCTTTAAATTTAACTTGAAAGTTTCCATCATTAAGTTTTGCTTTAGATTTACCAAAATCCATACTATTTTTATTTGAACTTGCTAGTTTTCCAAATAAGAAATATGCAGTAATAACAATGATAACAATTGGTAAAATATTAACAATTATATATAAAATAGAACTTGATCCTGGATCACTTTCAGTTTTATATTTTTTACCTAATTTGTTAGCATAATCTGTAACAATTGATAAGTCTTTTTCTAGTACTTTTGCTTTAAAACTTTCATCTTTTCCGTAAGATTTTAAAGTACCTTCGATAATATATATACTTTCATTACTTTTTGGAGTAATTTTAATTGATGAAATAGTTTCTTTATTTACTTCAGAAATAAGTTGTCCACTTGTTAAATTATGAACTTCTTTTCCACCAAAGTTTAAGAAATACATTACACCAATAAAAATTAAAGCAATTACAATATATGGGTATAAATTTTTAAGTCCGTTACTCTTTTTTGATTTCATATTATTTCTCCTTACAACTTAGTATTATATCATACTTTTCATTTTTTTCTTTAGCAAACTTAGACTTTTTTACACTAGGAATCCAAAGTACAGTATCATCATTATCAACTAAAATTGGATATGTGTTTCTTTTTTCTTTACTAATCTTAGCATTAATAAAAATATCGCTAAGTTTCTTTTTACCTTTTAAATTTAATACTTCAATTGTATCTCCATCTTTTTTAGTTCTTAATTTTAGTGGAAGTTTAATTTCACTTGTATTAAGAGCAATAGTATTATTTGATTTATCAAATTTATCAGTATAAAAAATATCAAAGTCTTTTCCACTATAATCTTTATCTAAAATATAATCAATATTTTCTTTATCACCATTTGTTTTTTTAAATACTAATTTGTCATATTCTTTCCCAAAAATATAATCATTAGGTAAATTAATAATATTATTCGTTTTTTTACTATTAAGTGTATTTAACATATCACTAAATAAATTATCTGTAATTGGTAAATAATCTTCTAGTTGATATTTAATAATAATTTCACTAATAATAGTTTCTTTTTGTAAGTCTGGTAGTTTATTTAACTTACTAACAATAATATTATTATCTTTATCTACAATACTATGAAGATTATTTAAAGATTCTTCTTTAACATATTCATAATATCTATTTAATTCTTCTGATAATTTTAAATATTTTAAATTAATATTTTCATTTTCTTCTTTTAGTAAAGGAATTACTTTATTTCTATATCTATTTCTAGTATAGTCATCAGAATAATTAGTTTTATCTATTCTATATGGAATACCATTTTCTTTATCATATTCTTCTAAATATTTCTTAGTTCTTCTAATTAAAGGTCTTAAAATTTTAATACCTTCCCAATTAGATTCTTCTTTAAAACCAATATATCCTTTTAAATTACTACCTCTAGTAATACGCATTAAAATTGTTTCAATTAAGTCATCACCATGATGAGCAGTAAGTAGATAATCAGCTTTATATTTATCCTTTAATTCTTTTAAAAATTCGTATCTGATTTTTCTGGCATCTTCATGAAAATTTGCTTTATCATGATATTTTTGAATTTCATAAAGTTCAAAAATATCATTGTTTGATTTAGCATAATTTTCTACCATAACTGCTTCTTCATCAGATTCTTTTCTTACTTTATGATTAACGTGAGCAACAATAACTTTAATATTGTTAGCATCTTTAATATTATTAACAACCGAAAGAAGAGCCATGGAGTCTGGTCCACCGCTACAAGATACAATAACAGTTTTATTTTTAAGTAATTTACTTAATTTTTCTTGTTCTTCTTTCATTTAAATCACCATTTGCATAGGTATTTTATATTAAATAAAGAAATATTACAACATTATTTATATAAATTGCTTTCTATAAATCCTTCTATTTCACCATTAAATACCTTTTCAGGTTGTGTTGATTCATAGTTAGTTCTATGATCTTTAACAAGTTTATAAGGTTCTAACACATAACTTCTTATTTGACTGCCAAAATTTATACTACTAGAATCTTTAACTTTATTTAGTTTTGCTTGATTCTTTTCAAGTTCTATTTGATAAAGCTTATTTTTAAGTAAATGCATCGCTTTATCTTTATTTAATAATTGACTTCTTTCTGTTTGACAAGTAACAACTATTTTTGATGGTATATGCGTTATTCTAACAGCACTATTTGATGTATTTACTGACTGACCGCCTGCTCCACTAGAATGGTACACATCTATTTTTAAATCTTCTTCTTTTACTTCAATATCAATATTATCATCAAATTCAGGTGTAACACTTACGGATGCAAAAGAAGTATGTCTTCTTTTATTTGAATCAAAAGGAGATATACGTACAAGTCTATGAACGCCTTGTTCATTTTTTAAATATCCATAAGCATATAATCCACTTATATATAAAGTTGCACTTTTAATTCCAGCTTCTTCACCTTTTTGAAGGTTAATAACTTCATATTTATAGCCTTTTAAATCACAATATTTTTCATACATTTCTAAAAGCATACTAGACCAGTCACAGCTTTCAGTTCCACCTGCACCAGGGTGAATATCTAAATAACAATTTAAACTGTCATATTCACCGGATAAATAAATTTTTTTAGAAAATTCTTTATATTTATTTTGAATTCTTTCATATTCCTTATTAATATCTTCTTCATCTGAAATATCAATAAGTTCTAATAAATAATCAATATCACTTTCTAAATCTTCAAATTCATTAATTTCTTTTTTTAAATTACTTACTTTTTGACATATATTATTAGCTTTATTTTGGTCATCCCAAAAATTAGGAGTATTCATTTCATTTTCTAAAGATAAAAGTTCTTCTTTTTTCTTAGAAATGTCAAAGAGACCTCCCACAGTTTTGTAAATCACTTTGTAATTTAATTAATTCATCTTTCATATATATCACCTTATTAGTTATTCATTTCTTTTATAGCTATAGTTGCAGCTACTGAACCATCAGATACTGCAGTTGTTAATTGTCTTAATTCTTTAACTCTAGTATCACCTGCAACATATATACCATTAGTTTTAGTATGTACACCATCTGTTGATTCGATATAACCTTTTTCGTTTAAATCAACAATATTACTAAAGATTTCATTTTTAGGTTCTTGACCTACCGCAATAAATAGTCCATCTATTTTTATTTCTTTTTCATTTTGATTATTATCAATAATTTCTATACTTGATAACATATCATCACCATTAATTGTTGATACATTACTATTTAATATTATTTCTAAATTTGATAAATCTTTTAATTTATCTAAATTATTCAGATTTTCATTTAATTTTTCACCACGATATATTAAATATACTTTACTAACTATATTTGATAAATATAAAACATCATCTATTGCTGTTTGTCCACCACCAATAACGGCAACTATTTTACCTTTAAAGAAATTTCCATCACATGTAGCGCAGTACGAAATACCTTTTCCAATATACTCTTTTTCATTTTGAATATTTAATCTTTTATTAGCTGAACCAGTAGCAATAATTATAGCTTTTGCATCGTATTTACCAGCATTTGTATATACTTCTTTGTTTTCGGTAACTCTTGTTACTGTTTCATATTTTATTTCTCCATTAAGGTTTTTTACTTGATTATAAAGTGTTGTTGCAAAATCAAAACCAGATATATTTTGTATACCAGGATAATTTTCTATTTTAGATGCATTTATTATTTGTCCACCATATGATTTTGCTTCTAATATTAACACCTTTTTATTTGCTCTTAAAGCATATAATGCTGCAGTTAATCCTGCAGGACCAGCACCAACTATAATGATATCGTACATAAAAATTTCTCCTTAACAGCATTATTATATCAAATTATAAAAAAAGTAGTAATTTTACTTACTACTTCTTGTTCTTACTAAATTATTTTCATCTAAACACATATAATCAAATAATAAAGTTTCATTAGAACCTTTTTCATATGCTAACAAATCTTTGTATAAATCATTAAATGCTCTAGATATTTCAACTGGGACTTTAACCCAATAACAATTTCTCCATTCAGAAGAAAGGCTTTTCGTTAAAGTTACAAGAATATCTCCACTATCCTTATCTAAATTAATACCTAATGAACTGGCTTCTTCTGGTTTAAATCCTGAAGATAATACTTCTACTTCGGTTAATTCATCTTCTTTATTTAAATCTTTAAATAGATTAAAAAACATCTTATAGATAATAAAATCATCTTGTGTGATTCTAAACTCTATTGGATTTACTTTTTCAGGATCATTTTCAAAGTGACCAAAATATAAATATTCATTTATATCTTTTGTTACGATGAATGCTCCTTCATTTGTTTTAATAACTGCATCTACAGTTTCGTCTTCATTTCTTTGTTTAATTAACTTTAACATTACTTACCGCCCTCCATTTTAAATTATAGCATAGTGGGCATAAGTTTTTGAATACCTATACATGTCAAATTATACACGTTTTTTTGCATTAAAATATTCATCAAATTCTTCAAGGTTATTTATTACTTTAAAATAGTTATAAATTGAAGAACTATTAAACTTATTTTCAACTAAATAATCAATTAATTTAATAGTTGAATCAAACTGATGGTTTACATTATAAAGAATAATATCTTTAGGATTATCATTACTTCTTGATTCTTCTAAATATGCAAAGAATTCTGATACTGTGCCTGTTCCACCTGGTAAACAAATTATTAAATCAGCATCGTTATAGATATATTTTTTTAAATCAAAGGTATCATCATAAACTGTATGTTTAGCATTTGGTAAATTGTCTATATCATCTTGATACTTTTTTGTTGTATATCCATAAATATTTCTATTAAATTTACTAAAGCCATCATAGCATAATCCCATAATTGAAATAGATCCAGAACCCCAGTTTAAATCGCATCCTTTTTGAGCTAAATACTCAATTAATTTATAAGATTCCTTTTTATAAATATCATCTATAGAATCATTTGATGATGATGAAATTGTTACTCTCATTTATATACACTTCCTTACAAATATTATAGCAAAAAAATTACTAGTATTTAAACTAGTAATTTTTATAAATTATTCTTCATTATCCTTATGCAAAATAATATGTACAATAAGAAATACTATACCAATTAATATTTCAGTAATTCCTAAAATTAAAATATATTTAGGGTCAATCACTATGCCATAATTAGTTGAGTTATTGATTTCTTTAAATGCATATATGATTGCAAAATATGAAGCTGAAATTAATAATCCTACCATAACAAATACTTTAGATGCTGACTTCACCCATTTATAATATGATTTTTTAATTAAAGCTATAAGAGCAAAACATAAAATCGTTAAGAATATAGCAAGAATTCTAAATGTATTTGATGTAAAGAAATTATATGAAGTTATACCTATTTTTATTGCTTGCATATTTCCTTCTGGTTCATCACCTAATACATTATCAAATCCTTCTATAATACCTTCTCTAACTTCTGTACTTCTTATTTCTTTTTCAGTTACATTTTCTTGTGTTATATCATTAATTAAATCCTTATATTCAACTAATAAGTCAACAATATAATCTACAGTCTTATCACTTACTTTATAGTTTTCATTATCCAAACTTAATTCATATTCATCAATTAATTTATCAACTAATTTATTAATATCATCTGTTTTTATTACTTTGTTTACTTTTTCAATATTTTCTTTATCTTCAGCAGTTAGTTTTTTGACTTTAGAAAACTCTTCTATCATAATGTTTTTAACAACACTACCAACTACTCCTTTTTGAATTACATTTCTAAATATTAAACTTAAGCTGATTAAAAATACAAATATAAATGCAAATAAACTTAGAAAAAATATACCTATTCCTTTTAATATTTTCATATACTTCTACCTTTCTTATAATTATATTAGCATAAAGTATATAAAATAAAAACCCAACTTTATAGTTGGGTGATACTTGTTATTTTTGCTCTTAGTCTTGTTACAACACATTCATCTTTTTCTAAGTGAATATTTTTTATTGCTTCAGGATCATTTTCTCTTTGTATTAACTGAATTGTTTCAATTAATTTTTCTAATTTATCATTATCGTAGAAATTTAAATTAATAGGTTTTTTAATTCCTAATATTTCATCAAAGTCTTCTTCAGATATTTCATCATCAACTTCGAATAATTCATCTGAAATACCTTCTTTTTTCATTATATATTTTAATAATGCGTAGTAATTATCATCATATGCAGGATTTATATCCGTCATATATTCATCATACACATTTAATATTTGATCATATCTTGAGTAATTTAATTGTTTAACATAAAAATTCCATCTATTATAAATGTTTTCCATTTTGTATTTTAATACATCCAAAACTTCATAATTGATTTGTATATAAGATGCTAGTTCTTGATCAAATTTTAGAATATAATCAACGAAATATTTTGTAAAACCATATTTTTGAAATTCTTCAATTGTTTTAAATCTTTTATGTATCTCTGCTTCAATACTTTCATTATTATTTTCAAATAAATTTGTAATAAGTCTTTTAGCATAGTGCTCAGTTATTAAATCGTTATTTTTGTACATTTCTTTTAAATATAAGAAACCTAAACCAAACATTTCTTTGGATTTATCGTCTTTTAAATCATCTATGTAAGAAGATATCATGCAATCATCTACTAAAGAAATTGATTCAACAATTAAACCATATTTTATACAGTAATCTTCATGAGTTTCTAGTGTTAGATTTTTCATTAATATAGATATTTCAAAATTTAAAAAATCATCTTCTGAGTGCTCAAGAAAATAACCAGCAGCTTTATCAATTGCTTCAATATTATCTTTAAATTTACCTATATAAAATTTTAAAAAGTTATAATTCATTTTTACTTCATGAGAACAAAATCTATAAAGTTTAGGGTCATTGCTTTTATTAATCGCACACATCATGAAAGAAGGGTTGTTTTGAACCTCCTCAAGTTTTTTGTCACTAAATCGACCTTTTCCGCTGATATAGTTATCAACTTGTTTTTCTTGCATTAGATTAATAATCTTCACAACAATTTCCCCTTTAATTAATAAGGTGTTATTATGTTACAACCTAATACATAATATGTCAATTATTTTATCTAAATTAAAAAAACAAAATCAAAAATATTGATTTTGTTTTTTAATGATTACTTTTTATATTTGTAAAAGCCTTCTCCAACAGCTTTACCTTTTTTTCCTTCGCTTAAATACTTATCAAGTATTTTTAGCATTCCATCATAATTATATGGAAGCATCATCTTTTTAAATAAAGGATCAAATATGTCTGGTACTTTTTGATATTGTAAAACTATATATCTAGCGGTTTCTAAACCTACAACATCAATAATTTGGAATGGGCCATGAGCAGCACCAGTACCTAAAGTCCATGCTTTATCTATTGTTTCAACATCAGATACTCCATTAGCAAGTAAATCCATAGCAGAAAGTAAAAATGGAACTAACATTGAATTTAAAATGTATCCTGATTTTTCTTCTTTTGCAACAAGTGGAATCATATTAATAGCCTTAGAGAATTCTTCTAATTCTTTTAAATATTTTTCCTCAGTTTTTGGTTGTGCCATAATTTCTGTAATATTATTTTTCCAAATAGAATTGGCAAAATGAAGTGATAAAAATTTATTTTCTCTTCCGGTTGATTTTGCCATCTTAGATGGAAGAAGTGTAGATGAATTTGTAACAATTACAGTTTTTTTAGGCATAAGATCTTTAATTTGTTGATAAAATGAATTTTTGATTTTTATATCTTCTGTAATTGATTCAATAACCAAATCTGCATCACATAAAGCTACATCTTGTCTAGTTTCAATAATTATAGATTCAAAAGCTTTTTTTGCATTTTTTAAACATAATCTTTTATTAAACTTTTCAGGAGATGATATACCAAGTGCCCATACACTATTATTTTTTCCCATTTTTGATGCCATTACATTAATAGTGCTTGTATATGTATCAAATAATGTTTTAAATCTTTTCTTAATAGCTTTTTGATCGTCTTCTTCTCTAACTAAAACAGTTACATTAAATCCGCAATAAGCTGATTGAAAAGCTATTTGACTTCCTAATACGCCAGCACCAGCAACAACAACATTCTTGTAATTCATATTATCTACCTCTATTTTATATTATAACATTATGTTGCTTAAATATAATCTCATTAAAAAAACTAGTTTACACTAGTTTTTACTTTGATGTTCTTTAATATCTGTTGGTTCATTTTTAACCAAGCATTTAAAATATTTACCTTTTTCACGATAATCAATAAAGAAATCTTTACTTGATGCTGCTGGTGATAATAAACATATCGTTCCCGGTCTAGTACATTCTTTTGCTATTTCATATGCTTCCTTTAAATCACTAGTATACTTAATATTTCTATTAGTTTTATCTAATTTTGGAAATATTCTAACACCAGTTCCGTACATACATATAATATTTTTAATATCTTTTGCTGCAGGATTATTATTTAAAAACTCAATAAAATGATCATAACTTGTGTTTCTATCTTCTCCGCCAAGTATTAATGTATCAATATTTGATAAAGCTTTAATTGCTTCCATTGTTGCCTCAGGTATTGTTGCAATAGTATCAACATAATATGTTATACCATCATATATGCCAATATTTTCAAGTCTATATTCAAGTGGTTTAAAATTAGTAATTGTTTCTTTTACCCTATCTAAATCTAAACCTAGCACTTCAGCTAAAGCTACTACAAACATTATATCTTTTAAGTAGTGATCGCCAATTAAGTTTCTTTCTTTATCTGTATATATTAATTTATTTCCTAAGTATATATTTGGTTTTAATATTCTAACAGATGAATCCGTTATATTATCATAATCAAACGATACATCATATTTTTTAGCTTTATAATCATATTCAGTTAATTTTTTAATAGTATATTCATTATCACTTGAATAAAAACAAATATCTTCTTCATTTTGATACTTAAAGATGTTCATTTTATTATTATGATAATGTTCAAGTGTACCTGCATGATCTAAATGATCTTGATATAAATTTAGAAGTATTGCTATATGTGGAGATGTTTTTATAAACTCCAATTGATGAGATGACATCTCAATAACTAAGATTGTATCATCTTTATAATTCTCAATTTCATCAAGTACTGGAATACCAATATTTCCAGCTAATATGGCATCCTTTCCTTGATCTTTTAACATTTCATAAATAAGTGAAGAAGTCGTTGATTTTCCTTTGGTTCCAGTAATACCTATTATATTTTTTTTATTAACTTCTAATAAAAGTTCTAACTGTGAAGTTATTTTATCTTTGATATTTGTTAAATCAATATCTTTTAATGAGATTCCTGGAGTTTTAATAATCAAATCATATATATCTAGCCCATTTAGATAATTTGGTCCAGATATAAAAGATACATTATTATCGCCACTACATACTTCATCACTACTTTTATCTTTGCCATCTATAATTGTTAAATGAATATTAGGAATATGTTCTCTAATAAACTTATATGTTGATTTACCTTCTAGACCAAAACCTAATATTGCTATATTTTTATCTTGTAATTTATTAATTATTTCGTTAATCATTTTTTAGTTCCTCCATTACAAGTTTGTTAAAATATTCATCAATATTATTTTTATTATTATATGTTAAAATACCGTCTTCATTTAAATATAGTTCATAGTGTTCATAATAATATTTAAGTAAATAAGGTAAATTATCTTTATCTAATTTATTAATTAAAGTACTAACAGCAAATTTTGCTTCCTCAATTGTACCAACACATTCAAATGGTTTAGTTTCACTTTCACCTATTATTTCTTTAAATGTTTCAAGTAAATCTTCTCTTTCATATAAATCCTGACCAAATATATTTACTAACTTTTCTTTATATAAATTTGGGCTTAATATCATATAAACAAATAAACACTTAGGACAATTACAGCACCAATTCCAATTACTTTCTTTACTTCCTAAATTGCAACTTTTAAAGATACTAAAATATTTATCATATTTAGAGAATATACACGCTATTTGATATTCACTTAATCCTCTTAGTAAACTAAAATAATTAATACCTGTTTTAAAATAATTATTTATATAGTATCTAAAATCATTTTCAAATTCTATGGTTTTAGAATATTGGTGATTAATATTACTACCAATTACAGTTGATTGATTTGCACTTGATTCGTTAGATAAAATAATATTCTTTCTATTTGATAAATAGGCACATAAATATGATATAAATGCTATTACTGCTGAAATTGGGATGTGCCCATTTAAAAATCCTTTATTATTTAAATCAACTAATTTTTCTCTTTCAAAATTTCTAGTTACAAAAATAACTTTCTCATCATTATATCCAGCAGCAACGCAGCAATTAATTTGTACATCTTTAGGATTAATTACATAACATGTGTTATCTTCATTTTTTAGTATTTCTAAAGATACACAAGAATCTTTTCCACCACCAACGGCAATTAAATTACCTACACCATTATAAATTGGATAATCAATAGTACTTTCCTCTTTAGTGCATGTTATATTCAATAAATCATCTGTAGAAATATTTATGTTATTTTTGTATAAAAATTCTCCTAAGCCATTATATATTAATTTTTTAAACCAATTAATTTGATCTTGATTAACATATCCCGCATTAACAATAATCTTTGGACTACAGACAACTTTATAGAAACTAACCATTTCTACAAGTCCGATATTAAATACAAGATAACTTAAAAAGTTGTCATTTATATTATTATTTTTAATATATTTTTTATCTATTTTAATTGATGGATTAAATTCTTGTAATCCTGGAATAATAAATTTAAACTCAGCTATAAATTCATTTTCATTAAAAAAATATGTATAGCTATCATATATAAATTCTGGATATTTATTTCTTAATTCTAAAAACTTATCCATAATATCACCTAACAATAATTATATCATAAAAAAACTCGTTATATTAACGAGTTTTTTTTACATTTTTTGTACTTATTTATAATGTAGTGACACATTGAAACTATCTGTCTTAATATTTGATAGAGTTGGTGACACTTCGTATAGTCTTCCTTCTTTTAAAACAATTTGTTTAGTTTTACAATTTTGAGTGTATTCTACTGTATTAACATCTTCTAATTCATCTAAGTATATTTTATTAGTTGTTATTCTAGCATTATCATCATATTTTTTTAATGTTTTTAAGTATTCCATCTCATCAGGCGTTAGGGTAGGTTTTGCTGCATTCCAAGTAATTTCCATTCCAAACATAGCATATAAAATTATAGGAACCATATCATATACAATTTGTTGATTATTTTTACTTTTAAATATTATTTTTGAATCTTTATCAGGATAAATGAATTTCCCAAATTTGTCATTTTTACTAACATAAAGTTCAATTAAATTTGTATATTGATATTTAAATTGATGTCTTATTGAAAATGCTAAGCCTGATAGGAAATCAACATTTGATATAAAATTATTAAAAATTCCATATCTTCCCTTTGGAAAAGCATCATTTGTGGAGGAAAGTGATAAAAATTCTTCCAATATTTGATTACCTATTCTTAGTATATCTCCGTTTACAAGTTTTTTGCTTATAGGAGTATGTATATATTCTTGAAATTTACGCTTTTCCTCATCAGTTTCATTTTCTGGGTTATATAATCTGTCATACATTTCCCAAATAATACGTTTTCTAATATGATTCGGAATTATTATTCTCTTATTATCGCCTAAAGTTTCTGTTCCTAAAAGAGCAACTAAACTATGACCAAAACTTTTTAATGAATTATTATTTAATAAAACTCTTAGTTCTTTTTTATCTAATTTACTTAAAAGTTCGTCTTGTCTAATTTTATTCTCATCTGATAAAATAATCATTAATTCCTGTTCTTCTGTTAATGCATTTATTTTACTTTTTAACTCATCAGGTATGATTACTTCCATATTTGATATAAATAATCCTTTTAAATAGTATTCACATATTAATGCATACTGTGATCCAAGAATTGTATTATATGTTTCCTTTTCAAAATATGAAAGACTAGAAAAATTATTCTTGTACTCTAAAAACATTGGAAATAATTTTTCAAACAATTTATTGCCGCATTCAATGCATGCTATACTTGTTTCAAATTTAGACATAGTAATCAACTCCTATACTGATTATATCATACAAAAACTCGTTATATTAACGAGTTAAAATTAACCTTACTGTCTCTCTCCTGTAGTTTTTTCCGGAAGAACAGTATCCATACCGTTTTGAATTTGAGCATTTCTTGCCATAGCTTCCTCTAAATTAAAGAACTCTTTACCATCTAGGCTATAGAATCTAGGTCCATTTTCATATTGTTGTTTTCTTTTGTATTTTTCAATTACTTTTTCATACTCGCTTCTATCAGGAATACCGATATGTTTATATGCATATGGAACTTCACTAATTAGCGTTAGTAAATTAGGAACATCTGTAACATATTTATCAAAAATGGCTTTCATTTTCTTTTGAATACTATTTAATCTATACATTTGTTCATTTAAATATTGGTAACCTTGGCTTTCATTTTTGTACTGACTTGCTAATGATTTTAATTCAGCTAAATCTTCTTCAAATTGTGCCATTAAAAACACTCCCTTTATAATTAAATCATATCATAAGGTTATACTTTTAAAACAATAAATTGGTTATTACTTTACAGTTAGTTTATTTTTGATTGCTTTATTTGAGATTTATGAATATAAATAAAAAGCTTTAAGAAATAAAGCTTTTTAAAATATTAATTATTGTTTTAATTGTTTATCATTCTTTTTTAAGAAAATCATTTCTCCATTTTCAGGTTTTGTATATTGAAAATCTGAAGCATAGATTGCTGAAAAATAATATGGATAATCAGAATTTGAAGTACTACTAATACCTATATATGTATCAGGAAATTCATTTCCTTCATCATCAGTTCCACCAGCAGCAAATAACATAAAGTCAGTTTTTTTGTCATTAAAGTATTCTGGGATATTTTCACTTATTAGTTCTGAATATGACTTTATCTCATCAAATGATTCTTGATTTAAATAAAATATATATTTATCCATATCTTCAAATTTTTCTAATTGTAACATTGGGTCACCATTAAACTCTATTATATTCATAATTAAACACCTCAAATATATTATACCATTCTTTTTGACTCTATATGTTCTAATACTGTTTTTTCTAATTCTTCAAAAGTATTAACAACTATAAAAGTTTCTTCAAATCTATTTTTTGAAATAAAACCCTCATTTACTAGTTCTTTAAATTGATTTATAAAATTATCAAATATACCCTTATTATTAACTTGTTTGTTATATATAATTACAACAGGTTTCTTTCCAGGATAATCATATTGATATTCTATGTATCCAAGTAATTCCATTAAAGTTCCTGTTCCACCAGGCATAATAACAGAAATATCAGACCATAAAAATTGTGATTTTATTAACAATCCAATATCATCAACCTCGAATGCACCTTTTAAATTATTAATTTCATTTATAAAGTCAACATTATCAAATTTTCTTGTAATGAAATACGCACTATCTCCACCTGCATCTTTATATCCCCTATAAGATTCTCCCATTATAGTTTCAGGTGTTGAAACTCCACCCTGTACATAAGCTAAGTTGTTTTGTGCAAGGATTACTCCAAGATTATACGCATCTTTGTAGTAATCTTCTCTTACTTGTGATGCGCCACCACATACAAAAACTTTTTTCTTATCTTCTATATTACTTTTTAAACTATTTCCATTAACTAATTGAATTATTTTATCCATACAATACTCCTTTTATTTAAAATGATTATATTTCTTCTTTTTGTTTTTCAAAATTTTTTAGCAATTTGTTTTAAAATGGTAATTTTCCTTCATAAACATATATCCAGGAATAATTATCACTTATATTAGTTAAATTATTATTTAACTTTATTTTAATTAATTTATCCTTTATTTGTTCATATTGTTTTTGAGATATAGTTTTTTGAATTATTTTATCTTCTCTAACTTCAAGTATTCCCATACCTGCCCAAAAGTCTACCATAGAAGATGAATTAGATGCTAAATGAAGCCATAATTCACCACCAGCACCTAAACCAAATGATCCAAGAAGTGGAATAAGGTTTTCTTTTTCAAAATATTCTTTTCCCCTAAGTTCATAATCGATATCTAAGAATGATTCATTTAAAGTTCTAGAATCATATATAAACTTTCTTCTTTCTTCATCTGATATATTAGTTAAGTCTTCTTTACCATTCCACATTATATTGGTTTCTGCTCTTTTAAGTCTAATCTCTTTTTCTTCTTCAGGTAAAGCATCAAATCTTTCTTTTACTTCAGGTAAATAATCATACATCTTTTTTAGTAGTTCTTCTCTATCATAAAAATTCCTAGCAAGCACTACACTTAAATCAATTGGATATTCTACTTTACTATTTATATAATCTATCAATTCTTTAAATGCTTTATTATATTTATCCATCCCTTCTTGAGGAGTGTTATTCATATAAGTAAGAGCTACTTCCTCGGATTCAAACTCTATTTTAGTTTTCTTATCTTGGGTCTCTGCAATTGGAAGAACATATTCAATTAAGTATTTAATAGTAAATATTTCTGCCCAATCTGGTTCTGGGTAAGTTGGAGACCAAAAGTGTTTATAACCACCAAAGCAAAAACAAAATAAGAATTCTAAATTATTATTTAATATTGTGTCAACTTTTTCTTCAGTATATTTTTTGGCATCTTCAAATTGTGCTTTACGAGACCACTTTCTTGAAAATAATCTATTTAATATACTATCCCTTAAATCTTTTCCTTCTAACGGATTTGTTTCTATATTATTAAAATTTAATAGTTCATTATTAATATAATCATTTACTCTAGTTTCTAAATCATTCATAAAATCAGCTCCTATTAATAATTATATCATATTTCATATCTTTAAAAATACCGGAAAAAGGTATCTAAAAGGTATCTAAAGTTGGGTGGGGCATACTTTTTCGAATTTTTTTAGCAAAGAAAAAACTCGCATTTTCCCTTATTTTATAAGGGTTTGCGAGTTTATTTACCACAACATTGTTTATATTTTTTACCACTGCCACATGCGAGCCAAATTGGTATATTTTCCATATTTATAGTATTATGAATATTCCCTTTATTTTCAAGGATTTGTGGGCAGGTAATTTTTTGTATTTTTTGTACTATTTTTGCCGTTTTTTATATAAAATATTCATCTAATGTGCACAAAATGTGCACAAATCTAGCATATCCTATATTTTCTTTGTCTTTTTTATTATATTATAGATGACTTGTATAATCAATATTGTTGATTCAATTACAGTTTGCTATATACTTTTTGTACAATTTGCCTATCCCAACCTATTGAAAGCCTTTCTTTGTTAACAAATAGTTTTAATAGTGGTTTTTCTTCTATAATATTTAAAAAATATTTGAGAATATAAATGTAATCGTCAAAATTATTTTCAATTAAACTATATATTTTAATTAAATGAGGTTGCTTAAATTCATATCCATTATAATAATCATTTATTTGAGGACATAGAAAATTTACTGCTCCCCCTATTCCTTGTAATTCCATCTTATTAGCATCCTTGTTTTTTGGCTCTTCAACAATTTTAACATGTAATATTAAATGTTCTAACGCATTACAGTAAACCAGTCTGTCTGCTTTTTGATATTCAAATGGATTATTAGGAGCAAATTTATCATTGCTTAACATAATTGCTTTGTCCTCATCAATATGATGACAATATAGCCCTTCACTTGTTCTAGAAACCTTTGAATTTTTTGATTTACATGATTCCGTACAGAAGTAATCATATTTTGCCGGTCCATATTTTTTTAGTAAATATTCAACTAATTCACTATATGTCATATCTAGTTGTTTTTTTATCTCTATGCTTTCCATTTCTTTCACCTCTTATTTTTGTATTTCTTTTATAATTTCTTCTCCATGTGTTTTAATTTTAACTGGTGTAAGGATATTTGCATTCTTTAATTCTTCTATTGTTTTAGGTTTCATCTCTATTAATTTATCTAATTCTTCATTTGTAAAAACATAGTATGCAGGAATATTCATTTCATTAGATCTAGTTTTTCTTAATTCGATTAATCTATTTTTTAATTCATCATTATTTTCTTGCTTATTATTACAATATTTTTCTTTATAAAAATCATAATAGTTAATTTCCTCTTTTGATGATAGTTCTATATATGATTGAGCCATTTCTTCCATACCTTTTCTTGATTCAAGATATTCATCATTTCCTCTATGGTCTAAATCATATTCTATTTGTCTAATTAGTGCATCAGCTCTAAGAATTTTATATTTCATTTCTTTAGGTGCTCTATTAGTGTTTAAAATAGTGTCTTGGTTTGCTGCTACAACTAATACCCTTCTATAATAATCAAAGTTTTTAGAAGCAAAAAACTTTTTAATTGCTGAAGAATTGCTTTCCCATATTTTTCTAATAACTTCTCTTTGAGCTTCAACTTGTCTTAATGGCGAATACATTCCTTTTTTTATTTTTCTACCATTAATAGTGAACTCTCTAATAAAATCTCCTTTATCAGTAACTGTGATATTACCAACAAGATTCTTACATTCAACATAATAAGTATATACAGGAGTTATGATTACATAGTCAATTTGGGCAGTCATATCTTCATATTTAACTTTAATATCCCTTAATACATACATTCCAATATGTGCTTTTTTTAGTTGATATCCAATTTCATTTTCTCCGTCTAATCCTTTTTTTACAATATACATTTCACTTAAAAGATCTTCATTGTTTGGATATTCATCATTTAATTTCTTTAAAGCATCATATTTGCTTTGCAAATCACTGTTTTCTTTATAAAAAACTGTTTCTTTAAATCTAAATGCATCAATTGCTGAATCTATTAATCCCATCCATATCACCTAATAATAATTATACCACGAAAAAAGGAGATTTTATTAATCTCCATAATTTGGTTTTGCACATTGATTCAAATCTACATTTATAGATTCTAATAATTCTTTTAAATATTTGTTATCTGAATCAGTTATGAAACTATGATTTTTGCCTGACATAATTGAATATTCTGGTTTATTATCATTAGTATATTGAAATAAATTAGCATCAACACTGTGTCTTATTATTTCGATAATATCATAATCATATGTTCCCTCTATTGATTTTGTATATTCTAACATCATTGTACATGCCACTCCTGGTCTACAAGCTTTGTATTCTGTAAATAATTTATATTTATTATTTTTATAAATTGCTAAAGATACAGGAATATCACATTTATTATTATTCTTTTCTATAATAAATATAACATCATTATATGCTAAATCATCTATTGTTATTTTACTCATATCCAAATTCAAATAATCATAATAAATGTTTTTCTTTTGCTCGACATCATTAAATAACTTATTGATATTTTTTTCTTTATCAAAATTCAAAACTTGATATGCTATTATACCTGGAAACATTTCTTTTATAGAAGAAGTATATTGGTTTCCATCTTTGGGATATATAACATCCTGCAGCTTGTTATCTTTAAAAATGGCTTTTACTGGTATAGAACTACTAGAAGAAATTGCTAGAGCTCCTCCATATTCCTCAGGTTCAATATAATAACTTTGCTCATATATCCACATATATGCATATTTATAATTGTTTTTCTTTTCTATTCCAAATCCATGATAACTATAAAAAATATTAAAATCTTTGTAACTTGAATCAGGATTTTCTTTAAACTGTCTTTCTTTAATAAAATCTATTACTTCATCATATAAATAATCTGAATCATTAACTAAGTTTACTTTTAAGTTTTTATTATAATAAATCAATCCACATATTATGATAACAAAAATCATAGAAAGAATAATTAATAACTTCTTTGAATTCTTCTTAATTTTATTTGTTTCATTTATAGTAGATATTATAGCTTTTTCTTTAGCCTCATCACTATTATCTTTTTCTCCATTAATTAACTCCTCAATATTAATACCTAATTCTTTACATAATTTTTTATATAGTGAAACATCTGGAAAACTTAATCCTCTTTCCCATTTACTAACAGCATTTATACTAACACCCATTTTCTCGGCAAGCTGTTCTTGAGTCATATTTTTTTCTTTTCTTAGCTTGGCTATAAATTTGCCACTTTTATTTTGATCCACTTTCTCACTTCCTCAAAAAAGATATTATCACTTTTAAATCTTTATTAACACACACCATTGGTTTAATTACTTTTATATTATTATTTTACCACGAAAAAAGCAGATTTTTTCATCTGCTTGAAAGTTCGGAAAATCAAAATCTTCTGATCATTTTAAAAGCTCCAAATGGAGCTTTTATACTATTTAAAATTGATTGTTACTTCAAAAGTCTTTCCAGATTGTTCACTACCACCAAATGCAATAGTCTTTCCACCAACTTTGTAGAACCAGTTTTGATCATAAGCTTCATCTTGTAGCCACGAACTCCAGCTAGTAACTTTTTCTCCAACTGTTACATTATATCCACCATCATTTGGCCATTCTTGTCTATAAACAGCTTTATCATCAGAAGCATTTAAGCATTTTTCAAAGAATGCTTTTACTAATTCTTCTTCTGAACCGCTTTCGATAGAATAAACTAAAGTAATTTGTGAACTACCTTGTGCTTTAGCTTTACTAATTTTTAAACCTGATACACTTGGATCAATTCCAAAATTAGTTTTAGTTACATTAACATAATTACTTGTGCTGATATCTGAAATTGCTGTTGAACCACTGTTTTCAGATGAACCACCATTATTAGTTGAACCACCATTTCCTGAATCTTTGTTTTCAGTTTTACCACATCCAACTAATGCAAAACACATAACAACCGCTAATAGACCTACTAAAAATTTCTTTTTCATCTAAAGTTCCTCCTTCGAAAATATTATAACATAGATATTATAATTTTCATCTCTATTTATTATACATTTGTTGAATTTAGTGAATCATCGGAATATTATTTAATATTACGAAAACTATTTAGCTCGGAAGATTATTTATTTTACGATCTAAATCACTCCTTATCATTGGTGATTTAGTTATAAAAATACGTGGCACGTTTTGTCAGTTTACTGATGAAAGTGGCGATAGTATTTTTCTTTTTTTATGAAACTAAATGTTGAAATAAAAAAGGCACCTTTACTACTTACGGATGTTTGTAGTATTGGTGCTAAATGGGATTCCAAAGGGTTTATCCTTGGCACACATTGTTATTGTCTCTGACAATATCATAGTGTGTTACTATCTTGTCTTAAAGATAGTCTATAAGCAGTAATCATCATCCCTGCTCTTTTCTTGCTTTTTATGAGGTGTATATAATGGTCCAAACATTTCTTCCATTTCTTCTTCTTTGCTTTTTGGTACTAAACCATCTGCAACTAAGTGATAGAAGAAGTCAGATACTTTTTGAATTAGATTCTTAAATGTATTAATTGTTTTTTCTAAGTAATTTACTCTTACTTTTAAATTGGTATTTTCTAATTCTAATTTCCACTTATCATCTTTAAGATCATAATTCTCTTGTTGAATATTTGAATAATTATCTATTTGTTCTTTCATAGATTTATATGTCTTTTCTAGCTTCGGTTTTAGGTCTTTTACTTTTTTAGATTCTTCTATAACTTTGTTCATGCTATCGAAAGTGTCTTTTTTAACTTTAACTGATTCTTTATCGAAGAATATAGGCTTATTTGTTTTGATTTTTTCTTCATAAGAATTTATTGCTGATTCAAGTTTATCTTCTCTCTTAGTTAATTCTTTGTTTAATTCTTGTGTTGCTTTCTTAAATTCTTTCATATTTAGATGTTCTACATCACTATGTTTTTGACCTCTTTCTAGGGCAAATCCAAACTCATTTAATAAGTTGCAGTACTTATCTTGTAATTCACTTAAATGCTCTCTATCGTGGATATATTGCTTTTTAGAGATGGTAAATCGCTCAGTCATAGTTCTTTTATCTAGTTTTTTTACTAAAGGAACAACTACACAATGAATATGAGGAGTTTTTTCATCCATATGTAATGTTGCATGTAGTATTTGATTTTTTTTATATCCAAGTTCTTCATAAACAAACAGCATACATGTATCAGCCCATTTTTGAATTTCATCTTTACTTTTATCTTTAAAGAAGTCATGTGTAGCTGTGAAAATCATTTCATCAGCCACAACACTTTTAGATTTATCTACCATTTGTCTAAATGTTTTTCTTCTATCTTCTCTTTCATTTTTCATTCTTTCATCGTGTTCTTGTTTATATTCTTTTGTAAGTTCATAGAATCCTTTAACATATTTCATATCTAATGGAACAAGTTCTACATTATCTTTAGTTTTAGATAAGTCTATATTTGGATTTGAGTTATATGCTTTCTTCTCTCTTTTATTGTGAGAGCCAATTTGAGCAAGATCATTTAATGTATAGATAGGTTCACTTCTGAATATTGCATAATTCATACCGCTTCACCTTCTTTAATTTGAAATTCTATTACACTTTTTATAACATCAGTTGTATTTTTACTATCAAATTCATTAACTGCTAATCTCTTATTATCTTCTATACTTCTAATGTAATAGTTCTCAGTTGTTTCAACATTTCTATGTCCTAGTAGATCAGCTACTTCTTTTATCTCTGTTCCGCTGTTTAAAACTTTAGTTGCATATGAACCTCTTAAATCATAGAATCTACATTTTTTGATTCCAAGTTCTTCATGAATAACTTTAAAAGGATATCTTAGTAAATCTGTTCCTGAATATGTTCCATTATCACGAACGAATACTAGATTTAAAATATTTTCTCCACAGTTTTTGTTTAAAACTATTCTATTCTCTATTACTTTACCATATTCATTTTTTACTTCTTCAATATGGTAATATTTATAATCTTTACTAAATAGTTTTTTTAATTCTTCTTGTCTTTCTTTGTAATTGGTTAGAGCTGTTTTTAAAGTATCTCCTATGTATATAGTTCTTTGCCCTGATAGTGTCTTTGTTGTACCAATATACCATCTTCCATCTTTGTCTTTTGGTTTATCATAAACACTATGTTTGATATTGATTATTCCATTTTCTAAATCAATATCTTCCCATGTTAGAGCAAATAGTTCTCCTGTTCTCATTCCAGTAAAACAAGCTGTTAAAAAAGCACATATAAATGTAGAATCATCTTTGAATCTGTTTAGAATCAAATCTATTTCTTCTTTTGTATATAGATGTTTATCTTCTTTTTTCTCAATATCCATTTTAGGCATTCTAATTGTTAAAGCTGGATTATATTTAATAAATCCATATAGATTACATGCATCTCTAAATGATCCTTTAATAATCTTTAACATATTTCTAAAATAATCTCTTGAAAAATCATATCTATTAACCAAATCAGTAATAAATGAATTTAAGGTTAAACTAGTTATATTGCACATTCTATAGTGTCCTATATATGGTTTAATATATTTCTTTGCTAATGTTGAATAGGTTTGTATGGTATTGTATTTTAAATTTTTTTTACAATAATTATCTATCCAATAATCTAAATAATCACTATATGACATCTTACATTCTTTGAATGGTTTTCCTGCATTTATATATTCATTGAATGCAATAGTTCCAGCTTCTAAAGCTTCAGCTTTAGTTTTAAATCCACTTTTATTAATATATTTTCTTTTTCCATTTTCACTTGCTATTTCAAATCTATATTGGTAAACATCTTTTCTTTTTGTTATTCTTATACTACTCATTTCCTACCTCTACTTGAATAACTACTTTTCTAATATTATTAAGATCAGATAAATCTTTTCCTTCATTTTGAATCAAGAATCTTTCTAATGTGGTTTTTAAAACTTTTAAGCTTCCTAGTTTAATAGCTGGTAAATAACCTTTCCTAATTAATTCATAAATATAATTTGGGCTAGAATGAAGAATACTAGCAACTTCCTGAACTGTATATATTAATCTTTCTTCCATTATTTAAACTCCGCTAATAAAGCATCCATTTCTGCTTGTTCTTCTGGAGTACATGGAGTTGAAGTACACATTTCAGGATGTTTCATCCATTCAGGTAAATTCTCTTCATTATTATTCTTTTTATTATATTTATTATTATATTTGACTGGATAGTCTAGGTTTTCTTGATTATTTGATTCATGATCTGATGACCATTTGCTCCATATATCATTGACTAAATGAATTATCCTTTTCTCTCTTTGATGATCTTTTTCATATTCACATTTAATTAATCCCATTTTTTCTAGTTTTTTAATATGTCTTGATGCTGTTTCAAGTCGTATATTATACATTTCTGATAGTTTTCTATTTGTTATCCAACAATATCCTTCCTTTCTGCATAATGCTATGATTCGCTCAGCAATCAGTTTTTCTTCTGGTGTAAGTTGTTTTGTTTCATAGATATATTTTGGTACTACCGCATATATCATTAAGTAATCATTTTCCATAATCTTTCTCCTTTTCTAAATTACTGAACTTCGGCCTCTGTTCACTTCCATTATCTAGGAGATTGATTATATAAACCATGCGAAAAAACTCTACAAATTGTCTTGTAGAGTTCTATATTTTGTCCGATTTTTCTCCGAACTATTTTCCTATTGTTACTATATTCTTTCCTATTTGTCTTTTAAGTTCATTTATTATTAATGAATCTATTTGTGTATCTACCATTAATCCTAATTGAATAGCCATTTTTATATATGCACTTTTCTTCGATACATAATATTTATCTTTATGAATATGCATTTCATAATATAAGCTTTCATCTACATATTCATGTGGATTATCATATTCAAAATTTTTAATTATAAATCTTTCAAATTCATCGAGATTATCAAATGCATCCTTTACTCTTTTTAAAAGCATTTCACATAAATCTATCGACTTTCTATAATCATGTTTAGTAAATCTTTTAAATGATATATCATTTTTTAAAACAACATTATTTGAATTAACTGTTTTAACATGTAGTGTTGGATCTTCTACAATAATAAACTCTAAATCTTCATTTATTGTATATTTTAAAAACTCCTGATATGCAACCTGATAAAAATAATTATCCATTAGTTGATTAAATATATTGTGAATTTCTTTAATTGCATTCTTATGATTGTATTCTTCAATAATATTTACTGGTAGTGGTCTTTGTATTTCCAATAATGATACTTCTAATTTTCCTTTCTCATCTTTCTTTATCATTTCAAACCTCCCAACAAAAAAGAGAGAAAAAGACGTTATAGTCAATTTCTCTCATTGAATCCATTAATTAATAAACTAAATTGTTTTCGTGTATAAATTAAAAGTGCTTTATTTCTCATTAGACATCAGCTCCAATTAATTAATTGTCTTCTATAATAGCACTTTTTCCTTAAAAATCAAGTGTTTTAGTCCTTAAAAGGTATTTCTTGTGTATCTGGTATATCTAAAGTGTTGGTGTAATCTTCAAATCTATCAACTGTATCAGTCTCCATTTTATCAGTAACTCTGACATAGATGTTGTATGTAGTCATGATAGAAGAATGTCCTAATCTTTTAGAAACAGCTTTAATATCTGCACCTTGTTCTATCAACCTTGTTGCATGTGTATCTCTAAAGTCATGGAATCTACATGGTATTTTTAATTCATAGTTTATTACTTTAAAAGCATGTCTTACAGTTTCGGTACCTCGATATTGTCCATTAGGTTTAACAAACATTAACTTTGCTTCTGGTAAATTTAGTTCTAGTTCTGCAGGTGCATTAACTATTTTTATTTCTTTTCTTTCTGTATGTGGATTAATAACTTCTTTTTCATAGTGTTTTAAATAGGCATCACCATAAAATTTTATATACTCTTCTTGTTCTTTTTTATACTCTTTTAAGGCTTTAACTAAAGTATCTCCTATTGCAATAGTTCTATTTGATTGAGGATTTTTACATGTTCCATAATACCATTCTTCTACTGAATGTCCTTTTGTTATTACATACTTTTTTGGTAATTGGTTTTGATTCTTCTTTATAATGTTTTTATTAACTGTTAGAGTCTTTCTTTCAAAGTCTATATTATCCCATGTTAATGCATAACATTCTGATACTCTAAGTCCTGTATAATAAGCAGTTAAGAATGAATAATATAGATATGGTACATCTTTAAATCGTTCTAGAATAATTTCAAACTCTTCTTGAGTAAAAATATGTGCTGGATCTCCTGTAACAACGTCATATTTTGGAATATGTACTCTTTCAGCTGGATTATCATTTATAAAATTAACTGTATAACATGCATATTTAAGTGATCCTTTTATTAGTTTTAGTATTCCTTTTAAATAATGTTTTGAATAATGTTTCTCTTTAAATAGTTTATTAATATAGTTTTGTATTGTATAAGAATCTAGTTGAGTTAGCTTATACATTCCTAATTCTGGTTTCAAATGGTTCTTTATTATGTTTAAGTATGAGGCTATAGTTGCATATTTAACATTAAAGTAGCAATAGTTAGTCATCCAATAGTCTAAATAGTCTTCATAAGACATATCTTTTATCTTTTGTTTTCTTCCAGTCTTAAAATATTCATTATAAGCAATTGCTCCTGCTTCTTGAGCTTCTTTTCTCGATTCAAATCCACTCTTATTAATATATCTTCTTACACCTCCTCTTGAAGCAATTTCAAATCGATACTGATACACCTTTCCCCTTTTCATAATTCTAATCTCTGACATAATGTTCCCTGTCCTTTCTTATTGAACAAAGAAAAAACTAGCAATCAATATGCTAGTTTCATTATTTCACTAAAATGTGCACATTATCTAATCCCTTTATTTATAAGCTTTTAAGGTGATTATTTTGAATATTTTATGGTTTTATGTGCACAAATTGTGCACATTTGAGAAAAATGGTGCTTTTTTTGTGCACATAAATTTTCTCAAACCCTTATTTTACGGCTATTTTCCACAACACTGTTTGTATTTCTTACCTGAGCCACATGGACATGGGTCATTTCTGCCTACTTTGTTTACTCTTTTAGGAGCTTTTTTTGCTTTTACTTCTCCAGCACTTTCACTACCTTGAAGAACTTGTGTTCTTTCAGTGTTTTCTCTTACTTCTGCTTTAAGAAGTAGTACTGCAACATTGTTATCTATTCTATTCATGAATTCATCGAATAATTCGAAACCTTCCATAGTATAAGCTTGAACTGGATTAACTTGTCCATATCCTCTTAAACCAATACCTTCTTTTAAGTGTTCCATTGTATTCATATGATCAATCCATTGATCATCAATAACTCTTAATGTAACTGCTTTTTCAAAATCATCAATGTATGGGTTACCTTTCATCTTCTTGTTATAGTCTTCTATAACTTTATCAGATAATAAATTAATAACTTGTTCTTCATTAAGTTCTTCAATTTCTTCAACTTTTAATGCTTTACCTGATTTAATGAAGTTAGTATTAACATATTCAATAATTTCAGATTTATCATCATCAGTTAAATAACCTTCTGGTTCAATATGACTTTTAACAAGAACATCAATAGTATTTTTAAATGATTCTAGTACTCTATCATGAATACTTTCTTGATCTAATATTTCATTACGACGAGCATAAATAATTTCTCTTTGTTCATTCATAACATTATCATAATCAAGAAGTGATTTTCTTATATCGTAGTTATTTCCTTCAACTTTCTTTTGAGCAGTTTCAATACTTCTTGTAAGAGCTCTAGATTTAATTGATTGATCTCCTTTAACACCGATAGCTTCAAGCATTCTTTTAACACTATCAGTTCCGAATCTTCTCATTAAATCATCTTCAAAAGAAACGAAGAATTGTGAATGTCCTGGATCTCCTTGACGACCAGCACGTCCACGTAATTGGTTATCAATACGACGTGATTCATGCCTTTCTGTACCAATTACATATAAACCACCAAGTTCTTTAACACCTTCGCCAAGTTTAATATCGGTACCACGACCAGCCATGTTAGTTGCAAGTGTTATAGCACCTTTTTGACCAGCTTTAGCAATAATTTCTGCTTCACGAGCATGGTTCTTAGCATTTAATATTTCATGTTTTAATCCAGCTTTAGTTAAAAGTGTACTTAAATATTCGTTAACTTCTACTGAAATAGTACCAATTAGAATTGGTTGACCAGTTTCATGAATATGTTTAACTGCGTTAACAATTGATTTATATTTACCAGCAATATTTGAATAAACTAAATCTGGTTCATCAATTCTTGCTATAGGTAAGTTTGTTGGAATTTGAATAACATACATATTATATATTGCTCTAAATTCTTCTTCTTCAGTTTTAGCAGTACCTGTCATACCAGATAGTTTATTATACATTCTAAATAGGTTTTGGAATGTAATAGTAGCCATTGTCTTAGTTTCAACATTAATTTGTACGCCTTCTTTTGCTTCAAGAGCTTGGTGAAGACCTTCACTAAATTGTCTACCATGCATTAAACGACCAGTAAATTGGTCAACGATAATAACTTCACCGTTTTCAATTACATAATCTACATCAATTTTAAAAGCATAATTTGCTTTTAAAGCTTGATTTAAATGATGTACAAACGCAGTATTTTCTAGATCATATAGGTTTTTAATTCTAGCAATTTTTTCTACATGTTCAGAACCTTCTGCAGTAAGTGAAACTGATTTTGTTTTTTCATCAATTGTATAATCAACTTCATTTTGTAACTTTTTAGCAACTCTATCGGCTTCAATATATAAATTACTTGAGTTTGCCTGTCCACCAGAAATAATAAGTGGTGTTCTAGCTTCATCAATTAAAATTGAGTCAACTTCATCGACAATACAGTAGTTAAGAGGTCTTTGAACTCTATCTTCAGCTCTAACTACCATGTTATCTCTTAAGTAATCGAAACCGATTTCATTATTTGTTGAGTATAAAATATCGCAATTATACATTTCTTGTTTTTCTTTTTCAGATAGTTCTCTAGTATTAAGACCTACTGTTAAACCTAAGAATTTATAAATTGCGCCCATCCATTCTGAGTCACGTTGTGCTAAGAATTCGTTAACTGTAACAATGTGAACACCTTTTCCTGTTAAAGCATTTAAGTATGTTGGCATTGTAGCTGTTAAAGTTTTACCTTCTCCAGTTTTCATCTCAGCGATATTACCAAAGTGTAGTGTTAAACCACCAATAATTTGAACTCTAAATGGTTTTTCATGAATTACACGATCTGCAGCTTCTCTTACTACAGCGAATGCTTCAACAATTAAATCATCAAGAGTTTCACCTTTTTCAAGTCTTTCTTTAAACTCATCTGTTTTTGCTCTTAATTCTTCATCAGATAGTTTTTGCATATCTTCATCTAAAGCCATTACTTTATCAGCAATTGCTCCAAATCTTTTTAATTCTTTATATTCTGTATCTATAAGTTTTCTTAAAAGTCCCATAAAATACCCTCCATTTGTTTATTATAACAAAAAAATAAGGAGTTTTCACTCCTTATTTACTCATTTTCATTGAATTATTTAACGTTTATGATTCCGTATTTGCCATCTTTTCTTTTATAAAGAACAGATACGCATTCTTCATCAATATTTTTGAATACAAAGAAGTCATGATTTATTAAGTCCATTTGAAGAATTGCTTCTTCTTCTACCATAGGTTTCATTTCAATATCTTTTCTTTTAACAATTTGTAGATCATCTTGTTCTTCATCTTCAATATTGTCTAAAACCATTTCAAATAATGCAGAATTTTGATATCTTTCAGTAATTCTTGTTTTGTTTTTTCTTACTTGTCTTTCAAGTTTATCAACTACTAAATCTATTGCAGCATATAAGTCAGCATGAATTTCTTCAGCTCTTAAAGTAAACTTTGATGTAGGAACAGTAACTTCAATAGATTGTTCTTTATTTTTTACTTTAATAACAACAGATGATTTAATTTCTTCAGGGTTTTCAAAGTATTTATCTAACTTTGATAATTTTTCCTCAATATATTCTTTTATTGCTGGAGTAACAGTAACTTTATCTCCACGTATATTTATTTGCATAAATTCACCTTCCAATAAAAGTATATCAAAAATATAAGAAAAAAACTACATATTTGTAGTTAATTGTTCTTCGACAACATCTACAGCTTGTAATCCTTTAGATGTTTCGATCAGTTTAAAAGTTACGATGGAATTTTCTTTTAAAGT
The DNA here is from genome assembly GCA_017548925.1 of Bacilli bacterium. Taxonomy (GTDB): domain Bacteria; phylum Bacillota_I; class Bacilli_A; order RF39; family UBA660; genus RUG13160. The sequence goes on along the minus strand of JAFYYX010000001.1, from coordinate 99,573 downwards.
TTTATATCCATCTTTAATTATGGCTGAATAATGCACAAATATATCTTCAAGGTCTCCATTTTCAATAAATCCATAACCTTTTTCATTATTAAACCACTTAACCTTACCTCGCATAACCATCACCTCTTCCTCTTAAAAACTAGACTACCACACTAGTCCAATTGCAAACAATAAATAATCGTCGACAAATTATTACAATTTTTGCGGCGGACTAGATTAATATATCAAACATAGATATCAAAAATTTCTTTCTTGTCTTAAAGTATCTATATTGTGTTTAAATGATATATAAATTTATTATTCATATTCCAAATGCATGTTTAAACATAGCTATTTAACAATTAAATCAACAAATAGGTTTTATATATTTTTGAGTGATAATTTTATTATGGTGAAGCTATGAAGAAGTTTTTTATTGATAAATGCTATACCTATATAAATAAACACAAAAAATTAAATAAAATAGAAAAAATAAAGATAAAGTACGGTCTTGAAGTAATGTACCATTTCCTTTCAAAAACTATTGTTATTTTACTTTTATCATACTTATTAAATATTTTTAAGCAAACTATATTACTATTTATATTTTTTGCTCCAATTAGGACATTTGCTTATGGTCTTCATGCAAAATCAAATATTGAATGTTGGTTATTTTCAATATTTATTTATGTATTTATTGGTTTATATATTAAATATGCAAATATGAATATTCCAATTCAATATTCCTTAATTATTATTTCAATTATTTCTTTATTATTATATGCTCCAGCTGATAATCAAAACTTACCACTAGTTAATAAACAAAAAAGAATTAAGTTAAAGATTAAATCAATAATGGTTTCAATTATTTATTTAATTATATTTATTTATACTAAAAATAATTTAATAAGAAACGTTATATGTTTTTCATTAGTGTTACAAAGTATACTTATTAATCCTTTTATATATTTTATAACCAAAAATAAATTTAACAATTATAAGTACTATAATTGCTAAAAATATCTAATGAAAGGAGTGATATAATGTTCTCTAACGTATTTGCATCTATCGCTAATATATTCTCAGGCACCGATAACAAATATACATTAATTCTATGGCTTGATGATATTAAATGCCCTAAAGAATTAATCAAATAATTAAAAAAATGATTGTTTTTTAACAATCTTTTTTTATTTTTTAATTACTATGGATGTGATAAATTTGTTATTTCTAATTGTTGATTTAACATCAAAACTTGAATTATATACATATTTTAGACCTACACCCATATGTCCTTTTTTACTAGATTTATTTATTTTATTTTCATCTAATAAGTGTATGTTATTAGAAAACTCATTTACTACTTTAATATAATATTTACTCTTATCTTCGTTCAAATATAAGTATAAATATGGTTTTTTACATTCCTTACAAGCTTCAACTGCATTATCAAGTATGATTCCAAGAATCTGACATAGTTTTATGTAACGAGTAGTTGATATTATATAGATAATATCATTTGAAGCAAAATTATCTACGCTTATATTTAAACTATATAAAGCATTTTTTACAATATTATTATAAAGTATAGTCCTTATGCTTTTTGGTATTGAAAACATTATCTTTTGATCAATTACTGGTGTTTTATGTTCTTTTATATATCCGTCAATTATTTTATTAACCTTACTATTTCCAATTGATTTAATACAATTAAATTCATGTATTACATTATGTTTAAACATCTGATATGATTCTATAACTTTCACATAAGATTCTTCATTATTAAGTAATAATTCGTTTATTAAGTTTAACTTCTTATTTTTATAAATTGTTTTTCCTATTAATAATATTACTGCTATAAAAGCAATATAAAAAAGTAAGTTCATAAAGAATAGATTTTTCTTTGAGTAATTTATGATATAAAGTAAACAAATAAATGTTATTTGAATAATTGCAAATACAATATATTTTATATATTTATTATTTTCAACAAAAAATCTATACATCTTGTAAATAGCATTATTAACCACTTTAATTGATATAATTAGGTAAGTAAATAGCATAACTACAACTGTTATAACTGCTTTTAATGTGCTAATACTATTAATATAATCATCGTTTATAATATTAAATGGACTAAGCATTAATAATACTATAAGTTCACCAAATAATGTAATAATTAGATATATTATCGATACTACTAAAGACTCTTTAATAGATAGTTTTAAAATGATTTTGTTAATAAGTATAAAAATTCCTATTGATATAATAGTTTTAATTATTAATAGATTATCCATAAATGATAATGAATTTATAATACTAAAAATAATAATTAAGGCTATGTTTATAAAGTTTAATTTAAAATTAGATCTACTAATCTTTTTAAAAACTAATACTAATAAATAATACGAAACAATTGCAAAGAAATAGAATAAGATATTATTCATTAGTTATTCCTTTTCTAAATTTCTTTGATAAGTAATTTACTTCTTCACCATTCTTCATAATTATTTTTAGTTTTGACCAATCATATGTTAAAACATTATCAGTATTAACAATACATGATCTGTGAACTTTTTTAAATCTTCCATCAAGCAATTCTAGTATTTCTTTAACACCTAAATTAACAGAAAAAGAAGAATTATCTGTAACAATAACCACTTTTCTATCCTCTTTATCCCTATAAATATAATTTATTGCATGCATATATATTTGCAAATCAATATTTCTACCCTTATAAGAAAATATCTTTTTATCAATATTCTTATTTATAATTACTTTTAAATCTTTGGTTAATCTTTTCTCTAGTTCATGATATTTTTCAATAAAATCAAATACTTCATAAACATTTCTATGAACAGTTTCAAACATTTTATCGTGGTTAGTAATAAATATTATTTCACTTTCCCAATCATGATCACGAATGATTGATGCTATTTCTATTCCTGATTTACTGTTTTTTAATTCTATATCAATTATATAAATAGTTTTTGAATCATTATTCTTTATTAGATTTTCAAGTTCTTTATTATATTTGTTAAATTCTATAGTTTTTATATCTCTATCTGTTTTATATTTAATCTTATCAATAATATTTTTGATTGATTTAACATAAATTTCTTCATCTTCTATAATTACAATTTTTATCATTTAACATGCCCATTTCTATTTTTGCTATTAGCAATTATACAAAGATTTGATAATTTATTCAATAATAAAAATATCACTTTCGTGATATTTTAATTTTCTTTATTTTCATTTAAAAATATTTCAGAATATTTGTTAAATAATTCATCATTTTCAACTTTATTTAAAACAAATAAATTATTCTCTCTTTCATATGTAGAAATATAAATATTTGTATTTCCTTCACCATCTTTAGTTCCATCTGTATACCAAATTACAGGAACATTATCAACATTTTTTACTAAAAGCATTTCATATGCTACTTCAACGCCATTTTCGTCTCGAGCAATAAACATTTTTTCTTTATTCATTTATATCTTACCCTTCTTATAAATTAATTATAACATAATTAATTATAAGATAAAGTATTTAATCTACACTATTAAAATCGATATTATAAAAATCTTCTGGGTCTTGTAATAATCCACCATGATATGTTTCAAAAAGTAAATTATTTTTTAGTGTTCCTTCTAATTTATTAGAACCACTAATTCCTATAACATCACCTTTTGTTACAGTTGCTCCCATGGTAACAGTTGTTTCTGATAAAGAATAATATGTCGTTTTGTAATCATTTTTGTGTTGTATTTCAACATATTTACCTAGTATGTTATCATCACCAACTTTTGTTACAGTTCCATCAAGTGATGCAATAACATCAAATGTATCATCGCATGAATACAAAATACCTGTGTTTGGCATATAAGTATTTTCGTAATAAACTAATGAATTAACTTGATCATTTTCATTATCAATCTTATTATAATAATCTTTTGATTTACTTACTGTTTCTTCCAAAAATGGATGTAGTGGTTTATTTTCTTCTACCTCACTTAAAACTGGAACTACGATATTATTATCCTTTTTCTCCGAAACCGTATATTTATCATATGTACTTTTCACAGGTTTTGTTGCTTCAATATATAACGGAGTTCCAACTAACAAACCTATACCTAAAGATCCTAAAATTGATGGAATAACATATTTTTTTAATTTTTTAGCCATAATTTTCACCTTTCTAGGTTAATTATGGGTAAAAATTTATAAAATATACTATATTTTTGTTATTTCTACATCTTTATAATAATACTTAATAATATCCTCATAATTTTTACCTTCAATAGCCATACTATTAGCACCATATTGGCTCATACCAACACCATGGCCATGTCCTTTAGTTGTAATTTTTATGTTAATATCATTTATTTCTATTTCAAAATCTGTTGATTTTAAATTTAGTAATTTTCTAAATTCAACTCCTGTATACTTTTTGTTATTAATAACAATTTCTTCAACATGATTAGTATTTGTTCTTTTTATGTTATTTATTTTTATATTTCCAATTAAGCCTAATTTATTTTTAAATTCGTTAAAAGACATATTTACAGAATCACTATAAGATGAATAGTTTTTATCCCATGGAGATTCAACTGAAACTAAATAATTAAGATCACCAAAAACATAAGATGAATCTTCTGTTTTCCCGTTACTTATAGAAAAATAATAGGCATTAATTACTTCATCATTGTATAAAATTATTTCGTTTTTTGTTGATATTACAGCATTTACTATTTTTTTATAATATTCATCAAACTTTAAACCCCATTTTTTCTTCATTTCATCTACTGTAATATATGCTTGGCCTTTGTCTGTTGATAAATTATTATAATCTAGCTTGTTATTAATAATTTTTTTATATGCAAACGTACGTGCAGCAACAGCTTGCGCTTTTAATGATTCAACAGAAAAAGTAGCAGGCATTTCTGCTGCTACTACTCCAATAACATAATTTTCTAGTTTTGCTTTATCCAAATCACTTGGTTTATAGATATTTACTGAATACTTATAATTTACTTTTTTATTATCGCTTGGATTAACAATAAATAAAAACAGTAATTCAATTATAACTATGAATGCAAGTAATTTATTAAGCATAATCATGTCTCCTTATATAATTTTACTACATTCGATAAAAGTTATTGCAAATGTTCCAACAAGATATCCTAGAGCTATTGATAAAAGTACAACTAATATCTTTGCTTCAACTACTTTATTCTTCCTAAAAACATTACTAAAATTTATGCCTGATATTGCAAATGTTGAAAGTAACACACTTACAATATAAATATATGTTTTATAATTCATATTAATTACTACTTTCGTATTTGGCTATTTTATCAATACGTCTTATGAATCTTTCATCATCAGCTGCTTTAGTAATTAAGAACGTATCAATAATTTCTTTAGTTGTTGCAATATCTACTTCACTACTTAAAGCTATAACATTTGCTCCGTTATGATTTTTTGCTTTAAAAGCATCATCTACAGTAACAGCCCTTGCAGCTCTAATACCTTTAACTTTATTTGCAGCAATACTCATTCCGATACCATTACCACAAATTAAAATTCCTAAACTATCTTCAGTTTTAACGACTTTCTCACAAACTGCAAATGCAAAATCAGGATAATCATCTAATTCATAGTTTTTAAGTCCAATATCTTCTACTTCAATACTATTATTAGTTAAATAATTAATTACTTCTTCCTTAAGTTCTACGCCTTTATGGTCTGCTGCTATAAATATTTTCATGAATTAATCACACATTCTTTCTATAAATAATTATCTTATAAATAAAAATAAAAAGCAACTAATTATGCTGCTTTATTATCTTTATCTAATCCATATTTACGGTTAAATTTTTCAATGTTTCCTGTTTTTTTATTTCTACCTTGTTTACCAGTATAGAATGGATGACATTCACTACAAACTTCAACAGAGATATTTTCTTTTGTTGATTTAGTTTTAAATGAAGCTCCACATGCACAAGTAACTGTACAATCTTTTAATTCAGGATGGATATTCTTTTTCATCTATATTCTCCTTTCGCCATGTTAAATCCATAACATAGTTTTTTTCATTCGCATAGGTATTATATCATACTTTTATGCTCTTTCAAGCATAAATTATTTAATACTTAACATTTTCTTTAATTTTGCGGCAGTATAAATAATACTGTCAGCTTTTTTTATAGCAATAGTTTTTCCTATTGCTTTTCCGCCTACAGTAAGAGATGAAATAATTGCTGTAACTATAATTGTTGAAACAACAACTGATATATCTATACCTTCAGCAATAGCAATTGCAAGTAAAGCACCAAATCCACCACTTACAATACCACATATATCTCCTACTACATCATTACATACAGTAGCTACCATATTCGGATTTTTAAGTAGATTAATGGCTTCTTTTGATCCTTTAATTTTTTTAGATGCCATTGCATGAAAGTTTTCTTTTTTACTTGTTAAAGCAGCAACACCAACCATATCAAAAATAATACCTATAAATATTACAAATATTAATATGATACTTAATGCAATAACATTTAGATTAGCTACTAAAGAAGTTGCTCCACTAAATATTGCTGCTAAGAAAAAAGTAATAAAAAAAACTTTAATAGGCCAGTTAAGATTTTTCAAATAAAACCCTCTCCTTTAAAGTTCTTTAATTAAAAATATACATAAATGGTATATTGTAAATCAATTTTATGGCTTAGGTCGAGTTGAATTTCTCTAGATTCAACCATAGGTTACCCTTAGGCGATTTCTCCTTAATGAATCTATTGCAACTATTAATACCGTCCACAATACTCGATTGCCACTTAGTCCATACTTTAATACCTACAATATATACACTCTAGAGGTTTTCCCTGACGCTATAGAGGCTGTTCTTATTCGCTTTTGCAACTATGTTTTCAAAACAGATGAAAGCTTGATCAATAGCAGTACTCTTATATGTTTATCCCACATAATCACTCACGACACACGATTTTTAATTAACGGACGTAGCAAAAGGACTATAGGTTATATGCCATTATAACTTTCCTTAGGCTTAAAATTATATATCACCCCAACCTGGGCGGATGAAGCTAATATACAAAGTGTCTTTTCGCGATTGGTAGATTTTTAGCCCTACCTTCAAACAACATATGCGACTAGAATAGTGCTCCACATGTATGTATTAAATATTACCATATTTACACAAATTTGTCAAATTTCAGGACTTTTGTAACAATTACATATTGACTAAATCTTTTTCGTCATCTTCTATTTTTATGTCTGCTCCAACATTTTTAAGTTTTGTAATGATACTATCATACCCTCTTAATATATGTTCAATAGAAGTTATAGTTGTTGTACCTTCAGCAATTAAACCAGCAAGTACCATTGCTGCTCCACCTCTTAAATCTGTTGCTTCAACTTCACAACCATAAAGAGGTGTCGGTCCTATAGTTACAGAATTTGTATTACCATTTTTAATATTGGCACCCATTTTATTTAAATATTTAACATGTCCCATTCTATTTTCCCAAATAGTTTCTTCAAATAGAGAAACACCATGAGCTTGAGTAAGTAGTACAGACATTGGTTGACCCATATCAGTAACAAAACCTGGATATACTTCTGTTCTTATATTGGTTGATTTAACGTTATCACATTTTGATATTGTAACGCTTGTTTCGTCAACTTCATACTTAACATTCATATCTTTTAATTTTGATAATAATGCATCAATATGTTCAGGAATAATATTTTCAATTTTTAAATTATCACCAATCATAGCACCTAAAATAATATATGTTGCTGCTTCAATACGATCTGGTATTACCTCAATCATTGTTCTATGTAAGTGTTCTACACCTTCAATACGAATAATGCTCGTACCAGCACCAGTTATTTTAGCTCCCATGTTATTTAAGAATGTAGCAATATTAACAATTTCTGCTTCTCTAGCAGCATTTCTAATAATAGTCTTTCCTTTTGCTTTAACAGCAGCAAACATAATATTAATTGTTGCGCCAACAGATGCAAAATCTAAAGTAATATTTGTTCCATTTAATTCTTTTGCATCAATTGTATATAAATCACCTTTAATTTTTACTTTAGCGCCTAAAGCTTCAAAACCTTTAATATGAATATCTATAGGTCTTTTACCTATATTACATCCTCCAGGGAAGTACATTTCTACGTGTTTAAATTTTGATAAAAGTGCACCCATGAAATAATATGATGCTCTCATTTTTTTACTTAACTCTAGAGGTATTTTTTTGTTTTCTAATTTTGATGAATCAATTTTTAATAGATCACCATTTAAACTTGTTTCACAATTAAGTAAATGAAGAATATCTATTAAAGCATCCCTATCACTTATATTTGGAACATTATAAATACTTGATTGTTCATCACATAAAATTGCTGCAGGTATTATTGCAACAGCACTATTTTTGGCACCAGATATAGGTATTGTGCCTGATAATTTATTTCCACCATTAATAATAATCTTCTTCATACTATGCTTTTCCTTTAGAACCTAGAATACGGATGTATTCTCTTGCAACATTTTTAAGTCCTTCTTCTCCAGAAGATATTACTTTTCTTGGATCATATACATCTTTATTATTTTCAACAAATTCTAAAACTGCTTTGTGCCATCCTAGTTGTAATTCTGTATTAAAATTAGCTTTACAAATTCCATTTTGTACTGCTTGTTTTAATATTTCTTCAGGTATTCCACTACCACCATGTAAAACTAATGGCATATTAGTTTTATCAGATATTTCTTTCATAATATCTAATTTTATATCAGGTTCTCCCTTGTAAATTCCATGTACTGAACCTAAAGCAGGTGCAAGCATATCAATATTAGTTTTACTAATAAAATCCTCTGCTTCTTCAACTGAAGTAAAGTATAGTTCATTAGCTATACCATCTTCTTCTCCACCTATTTTACCTATTTCAGCTTCTAAAAGTTGACCTTTTAAATAGTTTTTAACTTCGTTAGTTGTTTTTATATTATCTTCATATGAGCCTTTTGAACCATCAAACATGATTGAATCAAATCCTGCATCAACAGCATCCTTACATAATTCAAATGTAGTTGCATGATCTAAATGTAGCATAACTGGAACAGTTATATTTAAGTCTTTTTTAAGTCCATTAACCATACCAACTATAACATCAAATCCACCCATATACTTTGCTGCACCAGAAGATACACCTAAAAAAACAGGTGATTTTTCTTCTTCACATACTTCAAGTATATATTTAGCCCATTCAAGGTTATTTATATTAAATTGAGGTATTGCATATTTTTCATTTTTTGCCTTTAATAAAGTCTCTTTAATATTCATAAATAACATCCTCCACTTTTAATATATGTTTTATATAATATTTTGTCAATAAAACACACCTATTTCTTTACATTAAATAAGGATATTATATACAAGAATAATAAGTAAAATACCAATTGAAATGAATTTTAGATTTTTACTAAATTTCTTTCTTATCTTATTTGCAATAATAAAACCAAAATAAGAAAACAAGAAACTTGTAATAGAAAAAATCAATGATGCTATTAATATTTTTGATTTATCTAACGAAATACCAATAGTAAAACTATCTAAACTTACGGAAAATGCAAATATCACTGGATTTATATATGATTTAGTATTTTCTTTTTCAGTTATGATTTCAAACATTATCAAAACTAAAACAATTGAAAATATCATTTTATTTGGAAGTATAACGATATAATTTATTACTGTTCTTAATAAAAAACCAAATATAGGCATAAAAAAATGAAATAAACCTACTATAAATGCATATAACTTATGTTTTTTATATATTTTGCTATTAATGCCTATACTTACTGCTAGAGAAAATGCATCTATACTTAGGCTAATTCCAATAAAGAATAACTCTAAACATAACATATATCCCCCCTTTTTAAATATATGTTATTTAATCTTTTTTAGTAATTCAGTAACATAAAGGCTATACGCCACATTATTTAGTTTTGATTCATCAATCATGCATAGCGGAGGAAATAACACACACCAAAAATTATTTCCTTTTCCTTCACCTAGTTTTATTAGTAATGATTTATAATCACCTTTTTCGTATCTTACACCTTTATATTCTTTCTCTGGAAAGTAGTTTTCTCCATAATTTATTTCATAATTATTTGTGTATTTATTTATTATATTTTTTACTTCCGGTATCGTACTTTCGATAATCTTACTAGCTGCTTTATAATTATCAATATTTTGTAATTTTGAATATAAAAGTGAACTTACTTCGTTTTTAATTATGTTTTTTATTTCTTGATCCTTTATATCATTACTGTTAGCTATTACCCTTATTCTAACAGCTAAATTAGGTATTAAAACACTATTTTTCTTATTTAAAATACATATTAGTAATGTTATCATAAAAATAAAAATAACTATTTTTCTCATTTTTTATCACCTAAGATAATATTGAGAAAAATAGTTATAAATTATTCATATATATGTATATATCTATCTTTACCAGCTAGATCTTTATAAACATCCATTTTATATTCAGGTAAATATTCTTTTTTAAAATTCATAATATCTTTTGCTTGAGTCATACCTATTTCAAAAAATATATGTTTTATATTTTTTGATTTAGATACTTTTTTTATTATTTCTTCATAAAATACTAAACCGTTATTATCTGCAAATATTGCATTTTGTGGTTCATATTTTGTTTCAAATCCTACTTCTTCATTATATGAAACATATGGTGGATTACTAACAATAATTTCATATCCACTCAAATTATTAATTTCAAATAAATCTTTGATTTCGAATTTAACGTTATTTGTTTTATTAATATTTTTATTTTCTACTGCTAACTCAATTGCCTTTTTTGATACGTCAATACCAGTTATATTAGCTTTTGTAAGTTCTTTGGCAATTGAAATACTAATGCAACCACTACCTGTGCCAATATCTAAAATGTTTCCATTAAAATCTTTTGAAATATTTTTTAATACCAATTGAACTAAGAATTCTGTTTCATATCTAGGAATTAGTACATTTTCATTAACATTTATAATGTTTCCACAAAAATTTACATTACCTATCAAATATTGTACTGGATAGCCTTCGTTTACTTTATTTAAAGCAATATCAAGGCTTTCGCCTTGATATTTTTGTTTTAATAATTCTAAATCAATCTTTGAAATATTATTCAAATGATTCTCCAGCTAATTTAAGTTTTAGATCTTCATTTTGAAGAGCTTCAATAATTGAATCCAAATGTCCATCCATTACTCTATCAAGTTCCATTACAGAAAAATTAATTCTATGATCTGTAACTCTGTTTTGTGGATAATTATATGTTCTAATCTTTTCAGATCTGTCACCAGTACCAATTTTTGATTTTCTTTCAGCACCTAGTTCTTGTTCTTGTTTATGTTGAATTTCATCATTTAATTTAATTTTTAGTAGTTGCATTGCTTTTTCTTTATTAAGAAGTTGACTTCTTTCTGTTTGACATGCAACTGCAACACCTGTTGGAACGTGTGTAATTCTAACAGCACTATTAGATGTATTTACTGATTGTCCACCAGCTCCACTTGAATGGAATACATCAATTTTTAAATCTGATTCTTTAATATCAATGTTAACGTTTTCAACTTCTGGCATTACAAGTACAGTTGCTGTTGATGTATGAACTCTACCTTGAGTTTCTGTAGCAGGAACTCTTTGAACTCTATGAGATCCACTTTCATATTTTAATTTTGAATATACATCTTCACCTTTTATCATACACTCTACTTGAGAATAACCACCACTAGCACCTTCAACTTCGTTGATAATTTCAATTTTCCAACCTTGTCTTTCAGCATAGTAAGTATACATTCTAAATAAGTCACCAGCAAAAATATTGGCTTCATCTCCACCAGCTGCTCCTCTAATTTCCATGATAACGTTTTTACCATCATTTTCATCTTTAGCAACAAGTAAGATTTCAAGTTCAGAATGAATTTCATCTAATCTTGGTTTTAACTCAGATATTTCAAGTTGTGCCATTTCTCCAAGTTCTGGATCATTCTTCATTGATTCTGCTTCTTCTAAATCATTTTTAGTTTTCTTATATTCTTCATATTTTAGATAAGTTTCTTCTAAATCACTTTTTTCTTTAGATAACTCTCTCAATTTATTGTAATCGTTAAGTACTTCAGGAGTAGATAATTCTTTTTCTAACTCTAAGTACTTTTCAACGATTGCATCTAATCTTTTAAACATTATTTTCATCCTCTTTTCTAAATTGTTTTTAAAAAAACAACTAAGCTAAGAGTTTACTTCCTCGTCTTCATCAACTACAACAAAATCTTGTAGATCATCATCAGGAAGATCATCGTCTTCAGTATCATCATAGAAGATGTCTTCATTTTCTTCATCTTCTTCTGGTTCTTCATCTTCTATTTCTTCATCAACAACAATTTCTTCTTCATCATCATCAATAATAACTTTAGTATTATGTCTTGTTTTTAAATCACAATAACCTTGTGGTAAAATTGTAAATAATTTATTAGTTGATACTATTTCAAAAAATTCTGATATTCTATCTTCGTATTCTGCATCAGTTAAACCTAATGCTTTGCATATTTTTTTGAAAATATCAGCTATTTTCATTTTCTTTTTTGATTCATTAAGTACGATTTCTGCAAGTTCTGCATAACCCATCATTTCAAGGTCTTCTTTTGATATATCTTTTAATTTCATTTTTTGTTCCTCCTACATTTGTTTAATTACATCAATATTAAGTAAACCAAGTCCATTTTTAATTACAATAGCAACTGCTTCACACAAACTTAGTTTAAATTCAGCATAGTTAACATTATCATCAACTATTCTTTCATGAGCATAGAATTTATTAAAATCTGCTGCTAAATCAAGTAAATACTTAGCTATAATTGAAGGATCATTATTCTCTTTTGCTGTAATAATTGTTTCTTCATATTTAGCAAGACTCCATATTAAATTCCATTTATTTTCATCAATATCAATATTATCATATGTAAAATCTATATTTTGTTTATTAGATAATAGAGAATTAATTCTTGCGTAAGTATATTGTAAATAAGGTCCTGTATTACCTTCGAATCTTAATGTGTCTTCTAAGTTAAATTCAATGTCATTAATACGATAATTCTTTAAATCATTAAATATAACTGCTCCAACACCAATTTTTTTACTTACCTCATTAATATTATCAATATTTGGATTTTTTTCAAGTATATATTTTTTAGCAAGATCAATTGATTCGTCTAATACATCTTTTAAAATAACGCTCTTACCATGTCTTGTAGACATTTTCTTACCATTTAAAAGTAACATGCCAAATCCAATATGTTTAACATTTTCAGAAAAATCATAACCCAATTTATTAATAATTTGTTTTACTTGTTCAAAATGTAATGATTGTTCATTTCCTACAACATATAATATTTCATCAAAATTATATCTTTTCTTTCTATCAAGTAGTGCAGCAATATCTCTTGTTATATAAAGTGATGCTCCATCTGATCTTTTAATTAGTGCAGGAACTATACCATCTAATTCTACAATTGTTGCTCCTTCACTAATTTTAAGTAAATTTTTTGATTCTAGTTCATCAATAACAGGATCCATTTTATCCTTATAATATGACTCACCTTCATAAGAATCAAATTTATTAATATTTAAAAGATCATATGTTTTTTGGAATTCTTTAATAGAAACTTCTTTAAAGTATTTCCAATATTTTAAAGCTTCCTCATCATTTTCTTCTAATTTTTTAAACCACATTCTGCCTTCATCATCAAGAGAAGGGTCTTTTTCAGCTTCTTCATGAAACTTAACATATACTCTTTTTAATTCATCAAGGGGTGATTCATTTAGTGCATCTTCATTTCCCCATTTTTTATATGCATAAATTAACTTACCAAATTGCGTTCCATAATCACCTAAGTAATTAATTGAAGTAACATTATAACCACATTTTTTTGAAATATTATTTAATGCTTGTCCAATTACTGTACTTCTTAAATGTCCCATACCAAAAGGTTTTGCAACATTAGGTGAAGAATACTCAATAACGATATTTTTACCAGCACCATAACTGTTGTTACCGTAATCATCTTTTTCAGCTAATATAGTTGAAATAACACTTTTTGTTGTTTCTACCTTGTTCATAAATATATTTAAATATCCATTAACAACATTAGATTCATAATTAAGATTTTCTTTTAAATAATTAGCTATTTCAATAGGACTTTTATGTAATTCTTTTGAAAATTGAAAGCATGGAATAGCATAGTCACCAAATGTTCTATCTTTAGGATACTCAATTTTAACTAAATCTTTATCAACATTTAGTAACGAAGCTATATCTGAAATAATTTTATTTTTCATGATTAATCACCAATCTTTAAAATAATATGATGTTCTTCTTCATCATTTGTTTCTAAAATGTAACTAAAATCTATATATTTATCATTTTGTGAATAAATAGACTTTTTTACATCTATTTTAAATTCCTTATTTTCTGATTTTAAATATAATTTACAACTAACATTATCAGAGATATTTAACTCGAAAATATAATCGTCGCTTTCTCTTATAAAAACTAGTCTATCAGTAATATATATGTAATTTATAATATTATCAAGAAAAAATTTATATTTTTTTAAATTTTTTTCTTCTTCAATATCTATTTTAGAAGTTGTATCGGATAAATTACCATTAATATAGTGTAGTAATTTCAATAATATCACCTTTTTTTCGTTTCAAATTATACCATAATGATTACCACTTTGCACTTATATTTAATCAAAATTTTTACATAATATATGTGGTGATAAATATTGAAAATAATTTCTACTATTATTAAAGTCTTTTTTCTTTCTATTCTTTTATTTTCAATATGTATTGTGGGAATGTACGTTTATGCATATTTAGTGCCAAAAACAATAATTAAAAATGCCAATAAATATTATATATACGATAGAAATGATCAAATTATTTACCAAGGTTCAAGTTCAAGTAAGTGGGTAAAACTAGATGATGTTAGTAAATATTATATTGATGCAGTTATATCAATTGAAGATAAGAACTTCTATAAACATAATGGGTTTGACTATCCAAGAATCATTAAAGCGATGATAAAAAATGTTTCAAATAAGAAAATTGTTGAAGGTGCATCAACCATTTCTCAGCAATATATTAAAAATTTGTACCAAAATTTCAATAAATCTTGGGAAAGAAAATGGAAAGAAACAATTTTAACTTTAAACCTTGAAGTAAACTATAGTAAAGATGAAATATTAGAAGGATACATTAACACCATTAATTTTGGTCAAGGAAATATTGGAATAGCCGATGCATCAATTTACTACTTTAATAAAGATCCAAGCAAACTTACACTTGAAGAATCAATCATATTAGCTGGAATTCCTAAAAGTCCTAATAATTATAATCCTGTTTCAAACTATGAAAAATCAATTGAAAGAGCAAAAATTGTACTTAATTGTATGGTAAGAAACAAAAAAATATCAAAAAAAGATGCAAATAAATTATTCAAAAACAAAATTGATATATATGGAAAAAACAATAAAGAAAATTTAAATACGTTAATGTATTATCAAGATGCTGTTTTAGATGAACTTAAGGAAACTGTTAGAATTCCTGAAGATATAATTAAGAAGAAAGGTATTAAAATCTATACAAATCTAGATATAAATGTACAAAAAAATCTCGAAGAAAATATAAATAATTATATGAAGGGTGAAACAATGCAAGTTGCAAGTATAATTATTGATCCCAGAGATGGTGGAGTTTTAGCTTTATCTGGTGGATTAGATTATACTAAATCCCAGTTTAATAGAGCAACAAATGCAAAAAGACAGGTAGGTTCAACAATGAAATCTTTTTTATATTATGCAGCTCTTGAAAACAATCTTACGTCTTCTTCAACATTTTCAAGTGAACAAAGTACATTTAAAAGTGAAAACGGAAAAACATACTCTCCACAAAATTATGGAAATAAATATGCTAATAAAGATATAACTATGGCATCAGCAATTGCACTATCTGATAATATATATGCAATTAAAACAAATATATTTTTAGGTGGCGAAAAATTAATTGAAGTAGTTAATAAGTCAGGTATAAAACAAAAACTTAAAAATATTCCTTCACTACCTCTTGGAACAATTGAAATGTCCATGATAGATTATGCCCAAGGTTATGCAACACTAGCAAATGAAGGTATGTATAATAAATTACACTTTATAAATAAAGTAGAAGATTCTGATGGAAATGTATTGTATGAATATAAGAAAAGTTCTAACCAAGTACTAAATCCTAATTATACCTATATTTTAAGTGAAATGTTATCTAATACATACAACAAAGCATTTATAGATTATACTAATCCTACTGCTCTTATAATTAGTGATAAACTAAAAGAAAAATATGCAATTAAAACGGGGACTACAAATACTGATTTTTGGACTATTGGGTATAATAAAAATAAATTAATGCTTATTTGGGTTGGAAATGATGATTCTTCTGATGTCTCACCTTCTAAAAGTTACATTACAAAAAATATTTTTGCTGATACTATAGAAAATGTTAATGTAAGTGATAAAGAGAACTCATGGTACGAAACTCCAGAAAATATTATTGCTATACCTTTAGATGCAACAACGGGTAAAAATACTAAAAATAAAAATACTACAGCTCTTTATTATTATCTTAAAGGTTCAGAAAATGTAAAAAAAGATTAATACTTTTTTAGTATTAATCTTTATTAATATTAATTTCTATTTTATATTTATCTTCTAAATCTGTTTCATCAATTGTTACATTAAATCCAGAAGCTATTAAGTCATTTGTTACGTTACGATAAGAACTAATAGCATTTTTTAAATCTAGACCAATAAATTCTTTTACTTTGTCCATAAAATTTGGATCAAGTGTATCATAATATGAAACTGGATCAGTTATTCCTTCACCTTCCATTACTGGAATAGGTTCAACTTTTACATCATCAGTTACAGGTTTAGCTGAAGTAGTTCCTTCATCATCATCTTCATCATCAAATATAAACTCTGGTTCTTCATTTGAAACAGAAGTTTCTTGAGAATTATTAACCACATCAACTTGATCATCTTGAGGTATATCAGGAGTAACTTGTTCATTAACAACTTGATTATTTATATCATTTGTAATAGTTTCTTCATTATATATTGGTTCATCAGGTTGAACTGATTGAGTTGGTTCAAAATCAAGAGAATCAATTTCTTCAGTTGGTTGTTCAGGTTGATTATCTGATGCTTCAGCAAATTCTGGAGTAAAATTAAACATTCCATCATTAACAGGTTGTTTTTCTTCTTCAGGTTCAGTAGAAACATTCATATTAACTTCTTCATCTTCTAAATAATTAAAGAATTTGCCCGGTTTTATTTCAGTTGGTGCAACATTATCAGTTAAAACATCATTAGTTGCATTGTTTTCAACAGGTTTAACGTTAGCATTAATATCACTAGCATTATTTATAATACTATCAATATCAGGATTAATATTTACTTTTGGAATATCTTCTTCGAATTCTGTTTCTTCTTTTTGTTCATCTTTAATAGCTAAATCTAATTGTCTAACAGTTAGTCTTTCATTGATAATTCTATTTAACCATTTAATTTGTTCATCTTTATCAGATATTGCAAGAAGTGCTCTTGCATGTCTTTCTGAAATCTTTTCTTGTGAAAGCGCATTTTGAACTTCATCACATAAATTCAAAAGTCTTAACTTATTAGCTATAGTTGATTGAGATAACCCCATTTTTTTAGCTAGTTCTTCTTGAGTTATATTACTTCTTTCAAGCATATTTTTATATGATTTAGCTTCTTCAATAGCACTTAGATCTTTTCTTTGAACATTTTCAATTAGTGCAACTTCTGCACTAGTATTATCATCCATTTCAGTTACAATACCTGGTACAGTTGATAATCCAGCTAATGTAGCTGCTTTAAATCTTCTTTCGCCAGCTATAATTTCAAATTTATCACCCAAAGGTCTTAAAACAAGTGGTTGAATTATTCCATGTTGTTTTATTGATTCAGCAAGTTCATTTAATGCTTTTTCATCAAAATTTATGCGTGGTTGAAAACGATTGGGAATTATATCCTCAATCGGAATTTGACGTACTTCTTTAGTTTCATCCATCGTTCTCGACCCCTTTTTACTATTTTATTCTTATTTAATTTTATCTTATTTATAAAGTTATTTCAATGCTTTTTTAACAATTTGTTCGTATCTTCTAGGATACATATCATCAATTTTTCTATTATTTTTTATATATATTATTGATCTATATGATTTTTCAACAGGTAATTGTCTTTCTTGTATTGATACAATCTCTGAATTAAGTTTATTTATTGCAAGGGATGCAAGTTTAATTTCATCAACATAATTTCCTTTCAATGCTATAAAATATCCATCTACTTTAGTAAGTGGTAAGCATAATTCAGAAATTACTCTTAATTCTGAAACAGCACGAGCTATTGATATATCAAATTTTTGTCTATTTTCTTTAACAAAATTTTCTGCTCTATCATTAACAATTGTTACATTTTCTAATTCAAGAACTTTAACAAGTTCTTTTAAAAATGTTGTTTTTTTGTTATTTGAATCAAGTAATGTAACATTAATATGAGGCTGCATTAATTTTATTACAACTCCTGGAAATCCAGCTCCTGTTCCAATATCAATTAAACTATTTACTTTAGAATAATCAACAATATCATTATCAAAAACCAATAAAGAATCATAGAAATGTTTTAAATATACTCCTTCTATATCTCTAATTGCAGTAAGATTAGTAGTTTTATTATACTCAAGAAGAAAATCAGCATATTTTTTAAATTTTTCTAACTGATCATCTGTTAATACAATATTTATTTTTTTTAATTCTTCAATAAACTTATCTATTGTCATTAGCATATTCCTTCTTTAAATATACTGATAATATCGAAATATCAGCTGGATTTACTCCACTTATTCTTATTGCTTGAGCAATTGTTGTAGGTCTTACCTCTTTTAACTTTTGTCTTGCTTCACTAGCAATATTTTTTACTTTATCATAATCGATATCTTCAGGGATTTGTTTTTCTTCAAGTTTTAACATTTTTTCTGCTTCTTTATATGCTTTTTTAATATATCCTTCATATTTTAAGTTAATATAAACTTGTTCTTTTATATCTTCAGTAAATGGAATTTCGACAAAGTTTTCAATAAATTCGATTGTTACTTCTGGTCTTCTTAATAATTGTTCGAAAGATAAAGTCGTTTGTGGAACAGGAATAATGTTTTCATTAAATACTGCTTCGACATCACTTGTTATCTTAAGTTTATTTTCCTTTAAGAACTCCATACATTTATCAATATCATCTAGTTTCTTATTTAATCTAGACATTTGCTCATCATCAATTAATCCAACTTCATATCCATGTTTTCTTAATCTTTGGTCTGCATTATCACTTCTTAAAAGTAATCTAAATTCTGCTCTAGATGTTAATAATCTATATGGATCTCTAATACCTTTTGTTATTAAGTCATCAATAAGTACACCAATATATGCTTCGTTTCTTTTAAGAACTAGTGGCTCTTTACCTTCTAGTTTAAGCGATGCATTAATACCAGCCATTAATCCTTGACAAGCAGCTTCTTCATAACCACTTGTTCCATTTATTTGACCAGCAGTAAATAGATTTTCAAGGACTTTAGTTTCAAGTGATGCATGTAGTTGTGTTGGATAAATTGCATCATATTCGATTGCATATCCATACTTTAATATTTTTGCATGCTCAAAACCAGGTAAGCTATGTACCATTTGTTCTTGTACTTCTGGTGGCATTGATGTTGAGAATCCTTGTAAGTACATGTCATCATAGTATCTACTTTCAGGTTCAATAAATAGTTGATGTCTTTCTTTATCAGAAAATCTTACAACTTTATCTTCAATTGAAGGACAGTATCTTGGACCTATTCCTTCAATATCATCAAGGGCACCATACATTGAAGATTTATTTAAGTTATCCATAATTATCTTGTGTGTTTCTGGAGTTGTATATGTTAAATAGCATGGCTCTTGATCTTCTATTTTATATTGTGGTTCTAAATCAAAACTAAATGTTAATAACTTATCATCACCTAGTTCTGGTTTAGTTTTTGAAAAATCTATAGAACTTCTATCAATTCTTTGAGGAGTTCCTGTTTTAAGTCTTTTAATAGTAAAACCATATTCTCTTAATTTATCACTTAAATGAAGGGATGGTTTTTCTCCATGAGGACCTTGTCTTGTTCTAGTAGATCCTACTAATATATCAGCTTTTAAATAAGTACCAGTTGTTAAAATAACTATGTTAGAATCTATTTTTTCTCCATCTTCTAATATAATTCCTTTAACAACACCATCTTCAACAATTAAATCTTCTACCATTGCTTCTCTAATCTCTAAATTTTCTAAAGAATTAAGAGTATTAAGCATTTCTTTTGGATAAGTTATCTTATCTCCTTGTGCTCTTAAAGATTGAACTGCTGGACCCTTTGCACTATTAAGCATCTTTATTTGAAGATGTGTTTTATCAGCAATTTTACCCATGATACCACCAAGAGCATCTATTTCTCTTACTACGATACCCTTTGCACTACCACCAATATGTGGGTTACAAGGCATATCTGCGATGTTCTTTATGTTTCCAGTTACTAATAATGTCTTATGTCCTTTTTTTGCGCAAGCATAAGCAGCTTCACAACCAGCGTGACCACCACCTACGACAATAATCTCATAACCCATACATTTCACCTTCTTTTTTATTTTCCAAGACAAAATCTTTTAAACATTTCGTCTAATAATTCTTCTTCATAGGTACTACCGTTAATAGTTCCTAGTTCTTCCCAAATAGATTTAATATCAAGTTCTATCATATCTATAGGCATATTGTTTTTTACTGCTTCTTCTACTTCCCCTACTTTATCTAAACATTTATTTAAAATACTAATGCTTCTTGCATTATTTAAATAAGTTGGATCAGTTGAAGTAATATTACTTATATTAAATATTTCAGATATTTTATTTTTAAGTTCATCAATACCTTCATTATTAATAATACTTAGGTATACTACCCTATTTTTATCAATATTAATACTATTTAAATCAAGTTTAGATTCAAGATCTGTTTTGTTAATAAGTACTAAATATTCTTTATCTTTAATCTTAGATATTAATTCTTTTATATCATCAGTAATTACTTCATTATTATTAAGCATGAATAATACTAAATCTGATTCTTCCATAGTTTTTAAACTTTTTTCTACACCTATAGCTTCAATCATATCTTCAGTATTTCTTATTCCTGCTGTATCAATAATGTTTAGTAAAATACCATTTATTGATATTTGTCCTTCAACTATATCTCTTGTGGTACCGGCAATATCGGTAACTATTGCTTTATCTTCTTCAAGTAAAGCATTAAGTAAGCTACTCTTACCAACATTAGGTCTACCAATTATTGAAGTTTTAATACCTTCTTTAATTAACTTACCATTTTTAGATTCTTCTAATATCTTGGTAATTTTTTCTTTTAATTTAGTAATTTTAGGTAAAAGTACATCATTTGTGATGATATCAACATCATCATATTCAGGATAATCAATATTAACATTAATATTAGATATAATTTGAACCATATCATCTCTAAGTTCATTAATCAAACTTGATGTTTTACCACTAATTTGATTAGTAGCCATTTTTCTTTGAATTTCTGTTTTTGAATCAATCATATCCATAACAGCTTCAGCTTCTAAAAGATCTATTCTTCCATTTAAGAATGCTCTTTTAGTAAATTCTCCTGGTTCAGCAAGTCTACAACCTATTTCAAGAAGTATTTCTAATACTTTATTAGTTGGAGCAATACCACCGTGAGTATTTATTTCTACAGTATCTTCAGTAGTAAATGTTTTAGGTCCTTTCATAATAGATACTAATACTTCATCTATTACTTCACCTTTATATTCAATATGACCATAATTTATAGTATGAGAATCAACTTTAGTTAGATCTTTACCACTAAATATTTTATTTACTATTTCTATAGCATCACTACCACTAACTCTAATAATAGATATAGCCCCTACTCCCTTAGAAGTAGATATTGCACATATTGTATCTTCCATAAAATCACCTTTCTAACATAAAAAGATATTTCCTGGGAAATATCTTATTTAACGTATTTTATTACTAAATGACGATTTGGTTCTTCGCCAATACTTTCAGTTTTAACACCTTTAAAATCAGTAAGTTTGTTATGAACTATTCTTCTTTCATATGCATTCATTGCTTCCATATGAACATCAGTTTTAGTTCTAACACAATCTTTTGCAAGATTAATAGCTAATCTTTCAAGACGTTTAATTTGTTTTTCTTTATAACCTTCAACATCTAGTGCTACTCTAACATGTTTAGATGTTTCTTTACTTACAACTTGCATTAAAATGCACTCTAGTGCTTTTAATGTTTGTCCATTTCTACCAATAAGTATGGGGTTATTATCTGAAATCATTTTAATTTCTATTGTTTTTTCTCTTATCTTAGATTCAAAGTTAACTTCTATTCCCATATCAGAAGTTAATTTTTTTAAATAATCTTTAAGATAAGAACAAATATCAGTTAATGTATAAACACTAACATTAAAGCTTCCAGCTTTAAATAATTTACCTTTTGTTTCTTCATAACTATAAACAAAATCTTCATCAGTTAAATTTAAACTTGTATTTGCTTCTTCTAAAGCTTCTTCTAATGTCTTTGCTGTAAATGAACTACATTTCATTATTAATTACCTCTTCTTTTTTCTGATTTTTCTTTAATAGAAATTTTAGTTTTAGTTTTACCCTTTTTATTATCTTTATTAGCTATACTTTTTTCCATTATATATGTTTGAGCAACTATAAATGCATTTGTTGAAATCCAATATAACGCAATTGCAGTTGGTAAACTAAATGATGCAACAAAAATCATTACAAGCATCATAATTAACATTGATTTTCCTTGATTAGGTTGAGCAGATGCTGTTTGTGCAAGTGATTTTTTAAATGAATAATATGTTGTTAAGATAACTAATACGATTAATATTATATAAACATAGTTTCCTTTTGATATACCAGTTGAAGGAGTCATACCTAAAGATAAATTTAAGAATTTTCCTTCAAAAATTGCTGGAACTCTATTAATTGCTTGTAAGAATCCAAAGAATAAAGGTAATTGTATAAATGCAAGTAAACATCCTGAAATAGGATTAATTCCATATTTTTTGTAAATTAACATTGTTTCTTGACTCTTTTGCATCATAGATTCACGATCTGTTTTATCTTTATATTTAACTTCAAGTCTTTGAATCTCTGGTGTAGCCTTTTTCATATTTTCAGCTTGTAATTGGCTTTTCTTTGAGAATGGTAATAATATTACTCTAATTAAAATACCAATAATCATTACAGATAAACCGAAGTTTTTAATAGCGTAACCTAATTTTAAGATTAAATAAGCAAGAGGTTTAACAAATATAAATTCCCATATTCCTGAACTTTTATTTGAAGTAACTTTAAAGTTCTTACATTCAGGTAATTTTTTAAGAGATACTTTTAATTGTTTATCATATTTACTATATAATTCTAGTAATTTCTTATTTGTTGGTCTACATAAAATATTATTTTGTATTGATTGACCTGTTTCCTTATATACAACTAATTTTTTATTTTCATCCTTGATTGCAGATCCACAACCAGTTGTTAATAAAACTACAAGTACTACTAATATTGCTCTAAATTTTTTCATTTTATTCAACCTTTCCTATTAACTGCACTAAATCTTGATTCCATATATTATAAGGATAGTTTAATGCGCCCTTCCCTACCATTATAATATATTTATATTTGTTTGAAAATAAATTTTGGTTTGTAGAAACTAGCATTCTAAGTCTTCTTTTTATAAAATTTCGAGTTACTGCGTTTCCATTTTTCTTTCCAACAGCAAAACCAAAATATTTTTTATTATCTTCAGATGGATGATAGTAAATAGTAACTATATTACCTTTTAATCTTTTACCATTTTGAATAATATTATTAAACTCTTCATGTTTCTTTATAATATAATTATTTTTCACAATATCACCCTTTCTATATTTTAATTTTAAAAAAACCACATACTAGTGGTTATTTTGTAAGTCTCTTACGACCTTTTGCACGACGAGTTTTTAAAATTTTAGATTCAGTTCTAGCAAAAAATCCTTGTTTCTTTTTCATTTTTCTATTATTTGGTTGATAAGTACATCCCATTGCCTTCATAATTCACACCTCCAAAACTAACTAAGCGTGTATATTATAATATTATAAACATTATAAAGTCAAGGAAAAACCTAAGAAAACTTAGTTATTAACATTATTGTTGATAACTATTTTTTATCAATTGTTAATTGTTTATTAAAAAAATTAAAAATTGTGGATAATGTGGATAACTTGTTTTATAATAAATTCTACCGAAAATTGTTTGTTAATAACTGATGTTAGTAATTTTTCTTACTTATTTTTTTCTTTTATTTTACTAACAATTGGTTTAAAATAATTTTAATCGTTATATAGTTGGTGGGGTGATAAGGTTGAAAATTGAAACCGTATGGTCAAGCTTTCTTGAAGAAGTACAAAAACAAGTTAATATTACTTCTTATCAAGTTTGGTTTAAAGACTTAAAACTGGTTCATATGGATAACAAAAATATTACTATTCAAGTACCGATGCCAACTCATAAAACAATACTTGGAACTACATATTATAATATTATTCAAAACATATTTCTTTCATTAACAGGAATAGAATATGACATCAACTTTATTCTTGCTGGTGAAAATAACTTTATAGATAGTGTTAATAATGATATAGATAATGAACTTGAATGGAAATCTAATTTAAATCCTAATTTAACATTTGAAAATTTTGTTGTTGGTGCTTCAAATAAACTAGCTTTTATAGCAGCAAGTGCTGTTGCCGAAGCTCCAGGAACTATTCATAATCCATTATTTATATATGGAAAAAGTGGACTTGGTAAAACTCATTTGATGCATGCTATAGGAAACTTTATTATGAAAAACAGTAATAAAAAAGTTTTATATGTAACAAGTGATGAGTTTATGAATGATTTTACTGGTATTGCAGATGTTAGTAAAAATAGTAATACAATTGATTATGCTAATCAGTTTAAAAGTAAATATAGAAATGTAGATGTACTTATTATAGATGATATTCAATTTTTAGTAGGTGCTGAAAAAACTCAACAAGAATTTTTTAATACATTTAATTATCTACATAAAACTAACAAACAAATTATTATTTCTTCTGATAGATCACCAGATGATTTGAAAAAATTAGAAGAAAGATTAAGATCAAGATTTATGTGGGGATTACCTGTTGATATATATCCACCTGATTTTGAACTTAGATGTAGAATTATTAAAGAAAAAATTAAAAATACATCAATTGAAAATAAAATTGATGAAGATGTTATTGAATATATTGCAAATGCATGTCCATCAGATGTAAGACATATTGAAGGAACAATAAATAGATTAACAGCATGTACTGCTATATATGTACCTGAAAAAATAACTCTTGAATTTGCAATAGAATCATTAAAAGATTTTGTTAATAAAAATGTATATGTTGAAAGTAGTATATCTAAAATACAAAAAATAGTAGCTGATTACTTTAAAATAACAGTTGATGATATGAAAGGTAAGAAAAGAACAAATAATATTGCTTATCCACGTCAAATTGCTATGTATCTATGTAAGATGGAAACAGATGAAACCCTTGAAAGAATAGGTTTAGAATTTGGTGGTAGAGATCATTCAACAGTTATATTTGCTTGTGATAAGATTGATAAAGAAATAAAAAGTGATATTGAATTAGTTGATACAATTAATAAAATTAAATCTAGTTTATAATTTAGTTAATAATTTTAAACTTATAAACATGAATATTTCTTTTAAAATAAAGAAAAATTTAAGTTATAAACATTATTAACCTTATTAATAAAACTATTAAAAGAAAGAAGGATATAGAATGAAATTTACAATTGAAAAGAATGTTATATTAGAAGCTTTAAATAATGTAAGTAAAGCAATATCAATGAGAAACATAATACCTATATTAAATGGTATTAAATTTGAACTTAATAAAGATGGATTATATTTAACAGCAAGTGATAGTGAACTAAATATTAAACAATTAATAAAAAAAGAAGATATTAAAAATATAGATAAAGAAGGAACTATTATTGTTCAAAGTAAATATTTATTAGATATAATTAGAAAAATGCCTAATGATATAATTGATTTTGAAGTATTAGATGGATTTAAAATAAAGATATTTACTGATACTAACAATTATAATTTAAATTGTATGGATCCAAGTGAATATCCAACAATTAAAATAGAAGAAAGTAAAGATCCATTAGTTATTAATAGTAACAAATTAAAAGAAATTATTCATCAAACTATATTTGCAATATCTACTCAAGAATTAAGACCACTTCTAACAGGTTTAAATTTAAAAATTATGGCAGATAATTTAGAATGTGTTGCAACAGATTCATATAGACTTGCCAAAAAAACAGATTCAGTGAAATTTAATGGTGAAGTAAATATTATTTTGCCTGGTAAAAATGTAATAGAACTTGAAAAAACACTTCCAAATGATGAAGATGTAGAAGTTCATATATTTAGTAATAAAGTATTATTTAAATATTCTAATATATTCTTTCAAACTAATTTATTAGCTGGAAATTATCCTAATACAAATAATTTAATACCAACTGAATTCAAATATATTATTAAAACTAACTTATCAACATTTGCTGCTGCTGTAGATAGAGCCGCACTTTTAACACAAGCAAAAGATAAAAATATTATTAAAATGATTGTTAATGATAATATTATGAATATTAATTCTTTTGCATCTGAAATAGGTAAAGTAGAAGAAACTATTAACATTGAATGTAATAATAAAGAAAAATTAGAAATTTCATTTAGTTCTAAATATATGTTAGAAGCTTTAAAAACATTTAAAGATGAAGATATATTAATTTTACTTAACAGTGATATTAAACCAATTATTATTAAATCAGTTGATGATGAATCATTAATTCAATTAATTTTACCAATTAAGACATATTAGACTATATTCGACAAAATATAGTCTTTTTATGTGATATAACATAATTATTTCTAGGGGGAAATATTATGTTAAATTATGAAATTAATAATAATACAATTGCATTAATATATGATAGTAACAAAACTATTGTATATGAAAAAAATAACAAGTTTATATTAGATAATGTATTACCTAATAAAATTATTAAGTATAGTTGTGAATATTTTGGTTCTAGTTATGATGGAAGAGTAAAAGGTACTAACAAATTAACTGGAATTACTCACAAAGTTCCAATAATTATAGAAGAAAGTAATGAAATTATCTTTTTTCCTACAACATCTAGTAGATTAAATGAATGTTCATGGAT
Organism: Bacilli bacterium; assembly: GCA_017548925.1. Classification (GTDB taxonomy): domain Bacteria; phylum Bacillota_I; class Bacilli_A; order RF39; family UBA660; genus RUG13160. The sequence goes on along the minus strand of JAFYYX010000001.1, from coordinate 71,922 downwards.
TAGAAATAAATATATTAAAAGTTATAGAAAAATGCCTGAAAATAAGGTAGAAATTGAGTTTATAGATAATAATAAAATATATTTAAATTGTTCATATGAAACAATTAATAATCAAATACTAAGATCATCAAGATTAGAAAGCATTATTAGGTACCGTAAAATATAAAATATTGTTTTAAATACCTTAATTTTATGATATAATTATTTTATGTACAGGAGTACACATAATCACAAAATCTTTTAAATGGACTTAAAAAAGAGGTTTTTATGATAATTGATGATTTAAAACTATTAAATTTTAGATCTTATTCAACATTAAATTTAAAATTTAATCCAAAACTTAATATTATTTATGGTATGAATGGTGCTGGTAAAACCAACATAGTCGAGGCTATTTATGCGCTTTCACTGACTAAATCATTTAGAACTAACAATGATAATTTAATGATTATGAAAGATAAAAATGTTTCAAAGGTAGAAGCAAATATTATAAATAATGGTACTAAAAATTATCAGTTAATTCTTCAAAATCACGAAAAAAAAGTCAAAATTAATAATAATAAAATAGATAAACTAAGTGATTATGTAGCTGATATATTTATGATTTTATTTAATCCTGATGATTTAAAAATTATAAAAGAATCACCTGCGCTAAGAAGAAAATTTATAAATATAGAATTATCTCAGTTAGATAGAAACTATATACTTTATTTAAATGGATATAATAAAATTTTAAAACAACGTAATATCTACTTAAAAGAAATGTATATAAATGGTACTTTATCTAAAAATTATTTAGACATCATGACAGAAAAAATGGTTGATTTTGGTATAAAAATATATGAGATAAGAAAAAAATTTATAAATAGTGTATCAGAAACTATATCAAAAAATTATTTAAAAATATTTGAATATGGTGATTTAACTATTAAATATGTATCTGATTATGCAGATGAGAAAGAAAACATACTTAAAAAATATCAACAATATTTAAAGAAAGATATGTTACTTGGTAAAACTACATTTGGAATTCATAGAGATGATCTAGAATTTGAACTTGATGGTTATTCCTTAAAAGATTGTGGTTCTGAAGGACAACAAAAAAACGCAATAATTGCTTTTAAACTATCAGAAATAGACATTGTTAATAAAGAAAAAGGTTATTATCCTATATTAATATTTGATGATTTATCTAGTGAACTAGATAAAAATAAAATAAATAACATTATTGGTATGTTTGATGAGAAGGTACAAACATTTATTACTACTACAAGTATTGATTATTTTAGTGAAAATATATTAAATAATGCAAAAGTAATAAAGGTAGAAAATAGCAACGTGGAGGTAAATTGAAATGAAAAACGAAGAAACACATTATGATGCTAATGATATTCAAGTTTTAGAGGGTCTTGAAGCTGTTCGTAAAAGACCAGGTATGTATATTGGTACTACTGATGTTAAGGGACTACATCATCTAGTATGGGAAATTGTTGATAACTCAATAGATGAGGCATTAGCTGGATATTGTAAAAATATTCAAATAATTATTAACAAAGATAATTCAATTACAGTTAAAGATGATGGACGTGGTATACCTGTTGAAATTCATAAAAAAACTGGTATTTCTACAGTAGAAACAGTATATACTGTACTTCATGCCGGTGGTAAATTTGGTGGAGGCGGATATAAAGTATCTGGTGGTCTACATGGTGTAGGTGCATCTGTTGTTAACGCACTATCCAAATGGGTTAATGTAACAGTTTATAAAGATGGAAAAATTTACGAATGTAAGTTTGAAAATGGTGGAAAAACTGTTCAACCACTTACAGAAATTGGTACATGTGAGCCTAATAGAACTGGTACTACAGTAACTTTTAAACCAGATCCTGAAATATTTGATTCAGAAATATATGATTATGATACTTTAAAAGTAAGAACTAGGGAACTTGCTTTCTTAAATAGAGGTTTATCACTTAATTTAAGAGATGATAGAGATGAAGAAGATACTACTGGAGAAACATTTATGTATGAAGGTGGTATTTCTGAATACGTTAGATTTATAAATAAAGGAAAAACTCCAATTCATGAAAATATTATTCATCTAGAAGGTGAAGAAGATGGTGTTATGTTTGAAGTTGCAATGCAATATAACACTACTTACCAAGATAATATACTATCATTTGTTAATAATATTAATACACATGATGGTGGTACTCATGAAGAGGGTGTTAGACGTGCCTTAACAAGAGTAATTAATAGTTATGCAAGAAAAAATAATATCTTAAAAGAAAAAGATGAATCTTTAACTGGTGATGATGTTAAAGAAGGATTAACAATGATCGTTTCTTGTAAGCATCCAAATCCACAGTTTGAAGGTCAAACAAAAGGTAGATTAGGTAACTCAGAAGTAAGAAAATTAGCTGATAGCGTATTTTCACAAGGTTTTGAAAGATTCCTAATGGAAAATCCAACTGAAGCTAAATTAATTATAGAAAAAGCTATTTCAGCTTGTAGAGCAAGAAATGCCGCTAAAAGAGCTAGAGAAGCTTCAAGAAAATCAGATTTATCAATTGGAAGTTTCTTTGGTAAATTAACTGATTGTAAAAGTAAAGATCCAAGTGAATCTGAAATATTCATAGTCGAGGGAGATTCTGCCGGAGGATCTGCGAAATTAGGTAGAGATTCAATGACACAAGCAATTCTTCCTTTAAGAGGTAAAATTTTAAATGTAGAAAAAGCAAGATTAGATAAAGCCTTATCTAATGAAGAAATTAGATCTATTATTACTGCATTTGGTACAGGAATTGGTGCTGATTTTGATTTATCTAAATTAAGATATGACAAAATTATTATTATGACCGATGCCGATGTCGATGGATCTCATATTAGAGTATTATTATTAACATTGTTCTTTAGATATTTTAGACCAATAGTTGAAGCAGGACATGTTTATGCTGCTCAACCACCATTATTTAGAATAATGCATGGTAAAACAAGAAAATATGTATTAGATGATGCAGAAAAAGAAGCATATTTAAATACACTTAAAGAATCAGATCGTGCAAAAGCCGAAGTTACTCGTATGAAAGGACTTGGTGAAATGGACGATGATGAACTATATGAAACAACTATGGATATCAACACTAGAGTATTAAGAAGAATAAATGTTGATGATTTAGTTGAAGCAGATGCTATCTTCTCTCAATTAATGGGTGAAGAAGTTGAACCGAGAAGACAATTTATTGAAGAAAACGCACGATATGCGGATGTAGATATTTAGGATGGGGGTGTAATATATGGATAATGAAGAAATAAAAGTTGAAGAAACTCCAGTTGAAAATACTGAAGTAACTGAAGAAGTAGAAGAGAACACTATTGAAGAAGAAACTAATTATGGTGGAGAATTTCATGAAAGAGATAGTTTCATCGAAAATAACATTGTAAAAGAAATAAAAAAATCATTTATTGACTATTCTGTATCTGTAATTACATCTCGTGCAATTCCGGATTTAAGAGATGGTTTAAAACCAGTACATAGACGTATTTTATGGTCAATGTATGAAAATGGTTATACTCCAGATAAACCTCATAGAAAATGTGCTACTACTGTAGGTAATGTTATGGGTCGTTACCATCCACATGGTGACTCATCAATTTATGAAGCTATGGTAAGACTTGCTCAAGATTTCAATGAAAGATATATGTTAATTGATGGTCATGGTAACTTTGGTAACATCGAAGGTGATGGTGCTGCTGCTTACCGTTATACAGAGTCAAGATTATCTAAGATTTCTCTTGAACTTTTAAGAGATATTAGAAAAGATACTGTAGATATGATACCTAACTTTGATGAAGTTTACGAAGAACCAGTAGTTCTTCCATCTAAATTTCCTAATATCTTAGTTAATGGTACTATGGGTATTGCTGTTGGTATGGCTACCAACATTCCTCCACATAATTTAGGAGAAGTTATTGATGGATGTATAGCATATATTGATAATCCTGAAATTGATACTTTAGGTTTAATGCAATACATTAAAGGACCTGATTTTCCAACAGGTGGTATTATTTTAGGAAATAGTGGTATTAAAAAAGCATATGAAACTGGTAGAGGAACAATTACTATTAGAAGTAAGGCAGAAATCGAAGATAAAGGAACACATCAAAATATAGTAATAACTGAAGTTCCATATGGAGTTAATACACAAGATCTTAAGAATAGAGTTGCTGAACTTGTCCACAATAAGATAATTGATGGTATATCTGATTATCACACAGATCTTAAAAATGGTTTAAAAATTACAATTACTCTTAAAAGAGATGCAAATGCACAAGTAGTTTTAAACAAATTATTTAAACTTACTAACTTCCAAGTTAGTTATGGAATAATTTTATTAATGATTGATGATAAAACGCCTAAAACACTAGGTCTAAAAGATATTATTTCAAAATATATTGATCATCAAAAAGAAGTTATTATTAGAAGAACTAAATTTGATTTAAAGAAAGCTGAAGAAGAAGCTCATATTTATGAAGGATTAAAGATTGCTTTAGATAATATTGATGAAATTATTAAATTAATTAAAGCATCTAAAACTGATGATGAAGCTAAATCTGGCTTAATGGAAAAATTTGGTTTAGATGAAATTCAATCACAAGCCATTCTAGAAATGAAGTTAAGAAGATTAACTGGATTAGCTAGAGAAGATATTGAAAATCATTTAGAAGAATTACATAAAACAATTGAAGAATTACGTTCAATTCTAGCAAGTGAAGAAAAAGTAATGGGTATAATTAAAGACGAAATGTCTGAAATTAAGCGTAAATATTCCGATGATCGAAGAACAACAATTGATATGACAGCAGTTGATTATATTGAGGATGAATCATTAATACCTGAAGAAAATATTATTATCTCACTTACTGAAAAGGGATATATTAAACGTGTTCCATCTTCTACATACAAGACACAAAACCGTGGTGGTGTAGGAGTTAAAGGTATGACAACTAATGAAGATGATAAAGTTGATCACTTAATTAACTTATCAACACATGATTATGTACTATTCTTTAGTAATAAAGGTAGAGTTTATAGACTTAAAGGTTATGAAGTACCTGAATATTCTAGACAAGGTAAAGGTTTACCTATTGTCAACTTACTTCAAATTGATAAAGACGAATTTATTTGCAGTATGTTAAAGATATCAACAAACGATAATATCAACTATTTAGCATTTGCTACTAAGAATGGTATTATTAAACGTACTCCAATAGGAGAGTTTGAAAATATTAGAAACTCAGGAAAAATTGCAATTACACTAAAAGATAACGATGAATTACTTGCTGTTAAACCAACATCAGGAGAAGAAATGATTATGATGGCATCAGATGCAGGAAGAATGGTTAAGTTTAAAGAAGATAACGTTCGTGTAATGGGTAGAACAGCTGCTGGTGTAAGAGGTATTAATTTAGCTGATAGCAAATGTATTAGTCTTGAAGTAGTTAGAGATGATGACATAATTTTAATAGTTACAGAAAATGGATATGGTAAGAAATCTAGAGTAAATGACTACAGAGAAACTAACAGAGGTAGTAAAGGTGTTAAAGCTATCAACATTACTGACAAAAATGGACATATAGTTGCAGTTAAACTTATTTATGGTGAACCAGATGCTATTATTATGACTGATTCTGGTATGACTATGAGAATGAGTTTGGATCAAGTATCCGTTTTAGGTAGAGCAACTCAAGGTGTAAGATTAATTAATCTTAAAGATGAACAAAAAGTAGCTACAGTAAGTTTAGTAGATAAAGAATCTGATGATAGTTTAGATACTAATGATCTAGAAGTTGCTGAACCAACTGAAGTAAAAGATGAGTAGTAACTCATCTTTTTTTATGTTCCACGTGGAACATTAATAATTTTAAATAATTATATTTATAGTTCCACGTGGAACATAATTAATTATTTGATATTTATTAATTGATATGTTATTTTAATAACGTGCAACAAATATATTGTAATCTGGTCAGATTCGGAAGAAAGCAGCCACGTCAATCCCTGTTTGTGTGCACTTTTTTTATGTAGGTGAATTATGAAAATGAATATTTATGATAAATTAGTTAAATTATCCGAAAAATCATTGAAATACGGAGATGTACCAGTAGGTGCTATTATTGTTAAAAATAATAAGATTGTTTCTAAAAGTTATAATAAACGTGAAAAGGAAAATAAAATTATCAATCATGCTGAGATAGATGCAATACTTAAAGCTAACAAGAAACTTAAATCATATTTTTTATATGATTGCGACTTATATGTTACTTTAAAACCGTGCGAAATGTGCACTAAAGTTATTAACAATGCAAGAATTAGTAATGTATATTATCTTACTGAACGACTTGAATCAAAAAAAGAATACAATAAAACCAAGTATATTTATCAACAAAATTTATATACTGAAAAGTGTCAAAAAATGTTGCAAAGTTTCTTTAATAAATTGCGATAAAATGGGCATTTTATGGTATAATTAATGCGAGGTGAGAATGTATGAGTTATAAGGTTTTATACAGAAAATATCGACCATCCAACTTTAATGACATTGTAGATCAAAAATTTATAACTGATACATTAAAGGAATCAATTATTAACAATAAAATTTCACATGCATATATCTTTTCTGGTCCAAAAGGAACTGGTAAAACATCTACAGCAAAAGTATTTGCCAAAGCAATTAATTGTGTAAATCCAAAAGATGGAGAACCATGTGGAAAATGTGATTCTTGTTTAAATTTTGATAAAAATCCAGATATTATTGAATTAGACGCAGCTTCTAATAATAAAGTGGAGGATATTAGAGAAATAGTAAATAATGTAAAATTAGCACCAGCTGGTTCTAAATATAAAATATACATTATTGATGAAGTTCATATGCTTACTCCAAGTGCTGCAAATGCATTTTTATTAACATTGGAAGAACCTCCTAGTCATGCAATATTCATTTTAGCTACAACTAATCCAGAGAGTCTTCCACAAACAATTTTATCAAGATGCCAACAATTTGCTTTTAGCAAAATTTCTAAAAAAGCTTTAGTAGATAGAATAAATTATGTTCTTCAGCAAGAAAAAATGGAATTAGATGATGATGTTGTTAAAGAAATAGCTGATTTATCTGATGGTGGGTTAAGAGATGCTTTAAGTATCCTTGATCAATTAATTACACTAAATAAACCTATTAATGCTGATTTATTAAATGAACAATTTGGAATTGTTTCAGAATCAGTAATTGTTAACTTAGTTGAATCAATTATCAATAATGATGTTGCTAATATTAAAAAAATTTTTGATTCATTGAAAGAATTTGGATTTAATGAAAAATCTTTTGTAAGTAAATTCATTAGTGTCTTAACAAACAAAATATGTTCTATTAATGACAGTTCTAAAGTACCTAATCTTAAAAATATAGTATTTGAAACAATAAAAATTGATAACTTTAAAGTTAATTTTAATTATTATGATGTAATAAAGATGATAATAGTATCTAATTTGGCCTGTGATAATGTCATTAACGATGTTTCTGATAGTAATAATATTTTGGATGAAAAGAAACTTGATAATAATGATAAAACTGAAATTATTGTTGAAAAAGAAGAAAAAAATATTTCCCAGGAAATAAATAATGAAGTAAAAGAAACAAATAATTTACCTAGTGTAAACAACAACTTAGATATTATTAATATTAGAATTAATAACTCATTTGCTAATGCAAATAAGAAAATGAAAAGTGATTTAGAAAAAAATCTTTCTGAACTAATTGAAAAATTAAAGAATGATTCTGATATATATTCTTTATTTATTGATACTGAAGTAGGTGTAGTATCTGCAACAAATATTTTATTTGTTTGTGATTCTGATGCTTCAGCTAAATTATTAAATGAAAAAGAATCAAAAATTATAGCTGATTTATCACTAGATAAAAAAATAGTATTCGTTGACAAGAATAAATGGAACGAATTAGTAAGTGATTATAAAGACAAAACTAATAAAAAAATTAAGTATGAATATATTGAAGAACCAAAACTTGAAGAAAAAAAGAGTGAAATCGAAGATTTAGCAAATAACATATTTGGTGAAAATAATATAGTAGTGGAGGAATAATAAAATGAATATGCAAGCTTTAATGGCTCAAGCACAAAAAATGCAAAGAGATATAACAAAGAAAAAAGAAGAAATTGATAATATGGAGTTTGATGGTAATTCTGAACTTGTAGATGTTAAGATGTCAGGTAAGAAAGAAATATTATCAGTTAATATTAAATGTGAAGGTAGCCTTGATTCTGATGATGTAGAAGCATTAGAAGATATGATTAAAATTGCAGTAAATGATGTAATTAATAAGATCAACAAAGAAACTGAAAAACAATTAGGATCATATAATGCAGGCGGCTTAGGCGGATTATTTTAATGAAATATCCTGAAAAACTTAATGATTTAATAGATTTTTATAAATCTCTTCCTGGAATAGGTGAAAAAAATGCTGTTAGATTAGCTCTTTCAACATATGAGATGGATGATAAAACATTATCTAAACTATCTGATAATTTATTACATTTAAAAGAATCTATTAAAAAATGTTCTGTGTGTGGTAATATTTCTGATAACGAAATATGTGAAATATGTTCTAATCCTGATAGAAACCATAATATTATCTGCGTTTTAGAAGATTTTAAAAGTGTTTTTTCATTTGAAAAGAATAACATTTTTGATGGCACATATCATGTGCTTGGGGGATTAATTAATCCGATGGATAATATTAATCCTGAAGATTTAAACATTGATTCTTTAGTAGAAAGAATTAAGAATATGGATAATCCAGAAGTAATAATAGCTTTAACTTCTTCAATAGAGGGAGAAATGACAATGCTTTATTTAAAAAGAGTATTATCTAAATATAATGTAAAAGTAACTAGATTATCATATGGTGTTCCTCTTGGAATGAGTCTTGATTATATTGATATGATATCTTTAAACAAAGCTTTAGATGACAGAAGAGAGATTGAAGACGAAGCATAAAAAATATCTTAAATAATAAAATTAGATATGATGGTTATTCAAAAATTAATATATAAAGTATTAAAAAGAATTATATGTGCGTTTTTAATAATAAATTGTTTTAATTTTATATGTGGAAGTTTTTTAATATTTATACCAATAAATATAATTTCAATTTTTCTAATTGTTGTTTTTGGAATACCTGGTATAATATCAATTAATTTAATATATTTTTTAATTTGAGGTTTTATATGAAAAATGAAGAAAAGTTAAATAATATATATAATAAATACCGTGAGAATAAAAATTCTCACGTTTATTTGGTTGAAACAAATGATATTGAATTAGCACTTAATGATATTAAAAACCTTATAATTAAAATCAATCAAGGGTCAACTGATAATGATATAGAAAAACTTATTCAAAGTGATTCTTTGCCTACATTATCAGTAATTAGACCCGAAACAGCTGAGATAAAAACAGATGTTATCGAAGAATTAATTACTAAATTACAAGCAATACCTGTTATTACAAAAGAAAATTATTTTGTTATTTGTGAAGCAGAAAGACTAAATCAAAAGTCAGGAAATTCTATGTTAAAAATTATAGAAGAACCTGAATGTGATATATTAGGTTTTTTTATCTGTAACAATGTAAATAATGTAATGCAAACTATTCAAAGTAGATCACAATACATATCATTAGTTTATGATGTAGACCATGATTATGATGAAGACATTAAAAACGATGCTTTAAAATTTATAAACAGTTTAAATAATAATCTAAATATCATAGATAATAAGTATTTTGCAGATACTTATAAGAATATATTGGATTTTAATAATTTTGTTGATTGCGTTATAGATAAAATTAAAAATTATATTAGTACGCTTAATAATTTTGATATAATTAAAAAAGAATATGAAATTTTAAAGTTAATTATTGATATGAAATCTAATATAAATAGAAATTGTAACGTTAATTTATTATTAGATAAACTGATTATAGAAGTAGGTAGATTATAATGAAAATATATGGATTAGTTTTTCATGATAATGGAAAAGTATATAATTTTAAAAGTAATGAAGAATTTGTTAAAGGTGATTTAGCTGTAGTAGAAACAGATAAAGGTTATCAAATTGCAAAAGTTGTTTATTCTAAGGAAGTAACAAAAGATATAAATATAAACGAAATTAAATCAATATATAGAAAGTCAACTGATGAAGATTATGATAAATACATGTCTAATTTAAAAGATGCTAAGGAAGCATTTGAAAAAGCAAAAGACTTAGTAACTAAATTAGAATTAGATATGAGATTGCTATCAGCAAATTTTACTTTAGATAAAGATACATTAATGATCAACTTTGTTTCTGATGATAGAGTAGATTTTAGAGATTTAGCAAAAAAACTCGCAAGTATTTATAAAACCAGAATTGAACTCCATCAAGTTGGTGCAAGAGATAAAGCTAAAGAAGTATGTGGCATTGGAAAGTGCGGACAAACTCTTTGCTGTTCTAGATTCTTAACACAACTAAATTCAGTTACAATGAATATGGCTAAGAATCAAAACTTAGCTCTTAATCCATCTAAAATAAATGGAGCATGTGGAAGACTTTTATGTTGCTTATCATATGAAGATGATGTTTATACTGAATATTCTAAGAATATGCCAAAAGTGGGTCAAAAGAAGAAGTATAAAGGTAAAGAGGGAACAGTTGTTTCCATTGATATATTAAGTAAAAAGTATGTAATTAATGTAGATGATGAATTAATAGAGGTATTCGTTGATTAATGACTAAAATGTTAAATGATCTATATGATTATGTACCTTTAAAAATATATCAAGATGATAAATATTTTAAATTTTCATTAGATTCGGTACTATTAGCCGAATATGTTAATCTTACAAATAGAACTAAAAACATTATAGAATTATGTTCTGGTAATTGTGCTGTGTCAATGATCTTATCAACCAAAACAAATGCAAAGATCACTGCCGTTGAGGTGCAAAAAGAAATATATGAATTAGGCAAAGAATCTATTGAATATAATAAATTAAGTGATAAAATAAATCTCGTTCTTTCTGATGTTAAAGATGTGAAAAATTATTTCCCAGGAAATAATATTGATGTAATAGTATGTAATCCACCATATTTTAAGAAGGATAGTACATCATATATTAATGATGATAAAGTAAAAGCTATTGCAAGACATGAGTTATTGATTAGTTTAGATGAAATAATTCAAATATCTTCAAATATTTTACAAAAAGATGGTGAATTATATTTAGTTCATAGACCTGAAAGATTAGATGAGATTATTAACTGTTGTTTTAAATATAATATTAATGTAAAAAATATTCAGTTAGTATCTACTAAAGATGGTAAGGAACCAACTTTAGTATTAGTAAAATGTGTAAAAGGTTCTAATCCTGGAATAAAAATAAGACCTATTATTTCAATACAGGATAGAAAAACATTCAAAAATATATTTCGAAAGGAGTGATTTTATGAAAATTATTGTTGGTCTTGGTAATCCTGAAAAAAAATATGAATTAACAAGACATAATATCGGTTTTTATGTATTAGATAAATATCTTGGAGATGTTAAGTGGAAAAAGACTAAACAAAATGCATTAATATATGAAGATGTTATTAATGATGAAAAAGTAGTTTTTGTAAAACCACTTACTTATATGAATAATTCTGGTGATGCTATTAGAGATATTATTAAGTATTATAAAGCTTATATTGATGATCTATTAGTTATCCAAGATGATATTGCAATTGAACTTGGAAAAAGTAGAATTAAATATGAAAGTTCTGATGGCGGTCATAACGGAATCAAATCTATTATTAATCGATTAGGTACTAATAAGTTTTTAAGATTAAAAATAGGATTAGCAAAAGAACATGAAATAAATACTATAGATTACGTTCTTGGTAAATTAACTAAGAAGGAATTATTACAAGTAGATAAAGATATGGAACACTATTTTAAAGTTATTAACACTTTTATTGATGGTGGAATAGAAAAGGTTCAAAAAATGTAATATGGAAGAGATTTTTAATTTTTTAAATTATGAATCTGGTAAATCTATATCCGGCTTAACAACTGAGTTAAGCGTTTTTTGCGTTTTAAACAAATATAAAAATACTGATGGAAACATACTAGTTGTAACAAATACTTTATACGAAGCAAACAATATATATAAATCAATATTGAATTATACAAATAATGTAGCTATGTTTCCAATGGATGATTTTATTACATCTGTTGCTATTGCTGTTTCTCCTGAGTTTAAGGCATCAAGATTAGATGTTTTAAATAGTAATTATAAACATCATATTATTATTACTAATTTGATGGGTTATTTAAGATATTTACCGCAGCAACATACTTACTCAGAAAGTATAATTGATATTAAGATAGGTTCTAAAATATCTAGAGATGAACTTGTTAAAAAACTTAATGATTTAGGTTATAAACGAGATTCACTTGTTACTTCAACTGGTGAGTTTGCTGTAAGAGGTTTTGTTGTTGATATTTTCGTAATGGGAAGTAATTATCCAGTTAGAATTGAGTTCTTTGATGATGAAGTAGAAAGTATTAAAGAATTTGATTATGATACACAGATGACTACTAATAAGTTATCAACATTAAAAATCACACCATTTACTGAGATTAATGATAAAGAACATAGTTCTTTAGTTGATTATATAAACCCTGATTGGGTTTATTACATTGATAAACCCCAAATTGATGCTGCTTACAAAAAATTAGTAAGTGATATAGTTGAGTACTTTGAAAGAAAAGATGAAGAATATCAAAAAATAATGTTCAACTTTGATGATATTCAAATAAAAAAATTTAATTATTTAAATAAACTTAATTATTCAACCGATGATATTGATCTAAATTCAAAAGAAGCTAGTAATTATAAAGGAAATTTTGATTTATTTAAAGATGATGTTGATAAGTTATTGCTTTCTAACAAAAAAGTATATTTTTGTACTAAAAATAAAGAATTAAAAGAAAAAATAGCTTCTGAACTTAGTAATAGAATTAAAGTACTTCCTATTGAAGTTAATAAAGGTTTTATAGTTAATAATCTTGCAGTATTTACTTCTAATGATTTAGAAGGAACTGTTGATAATAAAATAAAATTTAAAAATAGTTATCATTTTGGTAAAAAAATAAAATCTTCTGATCAATTAGAAAAAGGAGATTATGTAGTTCATGTTACCTATGGTATTTGTCAGTATGTTGGTATGATTAATCTTACTAAAAATGGTATTTCCAAAGATTATATACAACTTGATTTTGCTGGTAACGATAAAATATATGTACCAGTTGAAAAAATTAATAACTTATATAAATATGGTGATGCAGATGGAACTCCGCCTAAACTTAATAAATTAAATTCTACTACTTGGGCTAAAACTAAAGCTGCAATTAAAAAGAAAATTAATGATATTTCTGAAAAATTAATAAAATTATATAAAGAAAGATCTAATGTATTAAGTGATGCTTTTGTAGATGTTCCTGAAGAAGATGTATTTGCATCTGAATTTATTTATGAACTTACAAAAGATCAAGTAAGAGCAATATCGGATATTAATGATGATTTAAGAAGTAGAAAACCAATGGATAGACTTTTATGTGGTGATGTTGGTTTTGGTAAAACTGAAGTTGCATTTAGAGCTATGTTTAAAACTGTGTTTAATAATCATCAAGTAATGTACTTATGTCCAACAACAATTTTATCTCACCAACAATATTTATGTGCTGTTGAAAGATTCAAAAACTACCCAGTAGAAATAGCATTAGTTAATAGATTTACTACACAAAAAGAATATAAAAATATTGTTGAGGGACTAAAATCAGGAAAAATAGATATGGTTTTTGGTACTCATAGATTATTAAATGATGAAATAGAGTTTAAAAAATTAGGTTTATTAATTATAGATGAGGAACAACGTTTTGGTGTTGCACACAAAGAAAAGATAAAAGAGGTAAAAACTAATGTTAATGTTTTAACTTTATCTGCAACTCCAATACCAAGAACTATGAAAATGGCTTTATCTGGCGTAAGAGATATGTCTATTATTGATACACCACCTGTTGATAGATATCCTATTCAAACATATGTAATTGAAGAAAATGACTTATTAGTTAAAGATGCTATTTATAAAGAGTTATCCAGAGATGGTCAGGTATTTATTTTATATAATTCAGTAGAACATATATTAAATAAAGCTAATCAAATTAAGAAGTTAGCGCCAGATGCAAGAATATGTGTAGCACATGGACAAATGAGTAAGACTGATCTAGAAGATATAATGAATGATTTTTATGACTATAAATACGATATTTTAATATGTACTACTATTATCGAAACGGGTATTGATATATCAAATGCAAACACATTAATTGTTTATGATTCTGATAAATTTGGATTAAGTCAGTTATATCAACTTAGAGGTAGAGTTGGTAGAAGTAATAAAATAGCATATACCTATTTACTATATAGGCCAGGTAAAATATTAACTGAAACTGCATCTAAAAGATTAGAGGCAATTAAAGAATATACTGAACTTGGTAGTGGATATAAAGTAGCTATGAAAGATTTATCTATTAGGGGTGCTGGAGATATTATAGGTAGTGAGCAAGCTGGATTTATAGATTCTATAGGTATTAGTTTATATACTAAACTAATTTCTGAGAGTTTGTCTGGCAATGATGAAGATATTTTAGAAGAAACTAATGATACAAATAGTTTAGTTGAAGTTGAGACTCATATTAGTGATGATTATGTTAGTGATGAAGATATTAAAATTGAAATTCATCAACTTATTAATCAAGTTGTTTCAAGTGAAACCTTTAATGATGTTAAATCAGAACTTGAAAATAGATTTGGTAAATTACCAGAGTCTCTTGAAATTTATATGTATGAAGAATGGTTCGATAGTATGGCTAAATCTTGCGGTATAACAAGAGTAGTTCAAAATGAAAGAATGGTAGAAATTACACTTCCAAAAAATATTTCCCAGGAAATAAAAGGAGATTTATTATTCATTGAAGCTATGCAAATTAGTCCAAACTTTAAGTTTAAGTATGCTAATGATTGTATAACAATTATGTTTTTTATTAAAAAAGATGATAAACATTTCTTATATTACTTAGTACCACTTCTTGAAAAGATAATATAAAAAAAGATTTATTGATTATCAATAAATCTTTTTTTACATTCATCAATTAATTTTAATGTTTCAGCTTCACCATATATTTTACCAACTTCAACTTTTATTCCTTGAAGGTGTTTATATGTTTTAAAAAATTCTTTAATCTCTTCTATTGTATGCTCAGGTAAGTCTGCAATGTTTTTTATATGATCATATCTTGGATCCGTTGCATTAACTGTAAGAACTTTTTCGTCAGTAAAACCATTATCAATTAGTTCCAAATAACCTAAGACTCTTCCTTTTACGATACATCCAGGAAATGTTGGATGACTTGTTAGAACTAGTATATCTAAAGGATCTCCATCTCCCGATAAAGTATTTTCAATAAATCCATATTCACTAGGATAACTTACGCTAGAATATAATACTCTATCTAATTTAATTCTTCTAGTAATTGGATCAACTTCATATTTATTTTGTGTACCCATTGGTATTTCAATTGTTGCTTCAACTATCATATTATTACCTCTTTAAATTATTATCTTTTTTATTTGTTAAAAAGTCAATTAATAGTATAAAATCCTTTACATCAAATCAAAATATTATTGGGAGTGGTATTTTGAATACTAAAGGTATAATAAGAAGAATTGATGAATTAGGTAGGGTTGTAATACCTGTTGAAATAAGAAAATATCTAAATATTAATGAAGGAGAAAATATAGAATTTACAATTAATAATGATGTTATTTTATTGCAAAAAAAATCAACCTCAAAACAAAATATTAAAGTTCTTGAAGATATTGATAGAACACTAAGTTCAGTAATAGATGGAGAATATATAATAACGGATAGAGAAAAAGTTTTATATTCAAGTAATAAAAGTTTAATTGATACTTTCATGAATAATAAGTTAATTAGTTTTTTAAATAGTAAAGAAGAATGTATTAAAATCAGTAATAATATTGTTCAGAATAAAGACTTATATTTATTTATATATTCTTTTGATAATAATGCTGCTGGATTTATAGTTTTATTTGATGTAAGTGATATTAATAAATATACAAAACTAATAAAATTTTTATGTATTTATTTAAATAATTTATTAAGTATTTCCTAAGAAATATATCTTAGGAAATATTTTTTTGTTATAATTTATGTGGTGATTGTAATGTTTGTTGATACACATTGTCATTTTGAAAAACAATATTATGATGATTTTGAAAACGTTATTAATAATGCTAAAGAGTCAGGCGTTAATTTATTAATTGCTTGTGGATGTTCTAAATCTGCAAATACTGAAGCAATAGATGTTGCAAATACACATGAAAACATATTTGCAACAATTGGTTATCATCCTGATCAAGCATTTATTGTAACCGATGAAGAATTAATTAAACTTGAAAAACAATTATCTAATAAGAAAGTAGTAGGAATTGGGGAAATAGGTCTTGATTATCATTATGATGGTTTTGATAAAAGTAAGCAGTTTGAATTATTTGAAAAACAATTACAATTAGCTGAAAAATATAATCTTCCTGTTGTTATTCATAGCCGTGATGCTGTTCAAGATACTATTGATATATTAAAAAAATATCATGTCAAAGGAGTTATTCACTCTTTTAGCGGTTCATATGAAGTTGCTAAAATATATCTTGATATGGGGTTTAAATTAGGAATTAATGGTGTAGTTACATTCAAAAATTGTAATTTAAAAGATACTTTAATAAAATTATCTCCAACTGATATAGTTTTAGAAACTGATTCTCCATATATGACACCTCATCCTTACAGGGGTGAAAAAAACGAGAGTAAAAATATCGTTATAATAGCAAAATTCTTAACAAATTTATTTAATATTTCTATGGAAGAATTGGCAGAAATTACTAGGAAAAATGTAAGTAACATTTTTGACATATAAGTGCTATTATGTTAGAATATATGCAAATTTGAGAGGTGATAATATGATAAAAAGATTATCGAAATATATCTTTACATCTATTAAGATTTCCTTAATATTTTTTGTCGTTTTTATTGCTGGATCAAGTACAACTGTAAAACTTAATAAGGTTGAAAATGAAAATGTTAATCGTAATGTTGATTTAACAACAATGGCTTTAAAAGTTAATGAAATGATTGAAAATGATTTATATTCTGTTAAAGATACTTATACTGGTCAGTTAACTGGATATGCACATGATTGTCCTTTATGTGGAGGTACTTTAGCTTGTGCATACAAGTATAATGTTAGAGATAGAAGAGATTATTATCCTGATAAAGAATATGGAATCGTAAAAATTGTTGCATCATCTAAAAATCTTCCATGTGGAACAATTATTAGGTTTAATAAAAAGAGTATTTCTCCAGATCCCGTAATTGCTATAGTATTAGATAGAGGGGTTCCGGGGAATAATCTTGATTTATTAACCTCTACTGAAGAATATGCTAGCAAATATATTGGTAGATCTACTATAACTTATGATGTTTTAAGAATAGGATGGTAACATTCTATTTTTTAATAAGGAGTGATATAAAATGGTAAAAGCGAAAAAAAGTTTTGGACAAAACTTTTTAAAAGATAAAAATATTATAAATAAAATTGTTTCATCTATAGGTTTTACTGAAAAAGATTTAGTAATTGAAATTGGCCCTGGCAAAGGAGCTTTAACTAAGGTATTAAAAGAAAATAATGCTAGAGTTTTAGCGTTTGAAATAGATGAAAGAATGCATGAATATTTAGATAAATTAGAAGATGATAAAATTAATGTAGTATATGAAGATATTTTAAAGATTAATTTAACAAATGTATTATCAAAATATAAATATGATAAATTATATGTTATAGCTAATCTTCCGTACTATATAACAACTCCTATAATCGAAAAATTAATTTTTCTTGATATTAATATAGATCAGATGACAGTAATGGTTCAAAATGAAGTTGCTGATAGATTTTGTGCTAAACCTGGAACAAGTAGTTATGGAATGATGACGGTTTTATTAAATTATAAATATGATTTATCTAAATTATTTGTTGTAAGTAAATACTGTTTTGATCCCGTGCCTAAAGTTGAAAGTGCAGTTGTAAATTTTAAAATTAAAGATAGGAATCAATATATAAATGTTAATGTTGATAATTTAAAGAAAGTAACTTCTTTAGCATTTAGTCATAAGAGAAAAACATTAAAAAACAATTTAGGTAACGACAATTTTGCTATAATACAAAGTATTTTATTAGATCATGGTTTTGATAATAATGTTAGAGCTGAACAAATACCATTAAATGTATATATTGAAATAAGTAATAAACTTTATAATTAATCATAGAATTCATTAGGTGATTCTATGATTTTTAATGTTGGGGATATTGTTTCTCGCAACAGTTATAATAATGATGTGATTTTTAAAATCATTAAGATAGAAAATGATAAAACATATTTAAAAGGTGTAGAAGTTCGACTTCTTGCTGATGCGCCAACTAACGACTTAAAAATTTGTAATGACGCAAATATAAATTCTTTTGATGTTGAAATAACTAATAATGAAGATAGAAATAAAGAATATTTTTATCTACCAGGAAAGATTCTTCATCTTGATGGAGATGGTGAATATTTAGATAGTTGTTTAAAGTTTTATAAATCTAAAAAGGTATATGCAATAGGAAAAAAAGTTAAAGAAGAAAATATGTCTAATCAAATTAAAATATTATTAAATAAATATAAACCTGATATTTTAGTTATTACAGGGCATGACGCATATTATAAGAAAAAGGGTAATAAAGAAGATATTAATAATTATAAGAATTCAAAATATTATGTTGATTCAGTAAAAATTGCAAGAAGTTATGAAAAAAGCCACGAGAAACTTGTTATTATAGCTGGTGCTTGTCAGAGTGATTATGAGGATTTAATTAAGGCTGGTGCTAATTATGCATCAAGTCCCAAAAGGATAAATATTCATGCTCTTGATCCTGCGATAATAGCATCGTGTGTTGCAATTACAGAAAAAAATAAAGAGATTGATTTAATTAAGTTATTAAATAAAACTAAGTATGGCGCTGATGGAATGGGCGGACTTATAGGAAATGGCTTAATGTATGTGGGGTTTCCTAGATAATGAATTTAAATGTAATTAAAGACGAACTTGAAAAGAAACTAAATAAAAATGTTATTATTACTGAAAAAGGCATGAGAAATAGAAAAAGTATTTTTGAAGGGTATATTTATAAACTTTATCCAAACATTTTTAGTATCATGACAAAATCTGGTGAAAAAACATTTGCTTACTCAGATATCGCTACAAAAACAATTATTATAAAATATCAATAATTTTTATTGTGTTTGTAAAAATATGGTATAATATTTATATGGTAAAGGAGGATATAATGAAAATTACATCAGTTACTGTAAGAAAATTTGATCGTGAAGGATCAAATGTCAAAGGATTTGCTTCTGTTGTACTAGACGATGCATTTGCTATTCATGACATAAGAATTATAGAAGGAGAAAATGGTTTATTCATCGCTATGCCAAGCAAGAAAAAAGCTACTGGTGGATTTAGCGATATTTGTCATCCTTTAAATTCTGACGTTAGAAAAGAATTCCAAGACGCAATTCTTGCAGAATATGAGAAAGCTGAAGATATTCCTTCAGGAGAATAAAATAATTAAAATACTCTACTTGTAGAGTATTTTTAATTTATTTATTTCATATATTTTTATAGGTGAATAATAATGGATAATAATACTTATAAAACGCATGAGGTAAAAATGCTTAATAGAGAAATATTATCTTTAACAGGAATAAAAAAGATTGATAATTTTGATGATACAGAATTTTATTTAGATTCAGTTATGGGAAATATTTATGTTAAAGGAAGTAATTTAGAAATAACTTTGCTTGATATAGATAAAGGAGATGTAAGGATTAAAGGAAAAATTAATAGTATTATTTATACTGATTCAAAAAAGAATAACAAAGAATCTATTCTTACAAAACTATTTAAATGATTAGTAGTAATTTACAATTATTTAGTTGGTTATCATCTATTTTTGCGGGTTTTATTTACTTAATTATTTTAACTATTTATAGGAAGTTAATACTTAATAAAAATATGCTTATTAAAATATTTAGTTCTTTTGTATTTATTATAATGATATCTTTAGTTTTAATTTATTTTTATTACAAGATTAATCACGGGTATATACATTATAGTTTTATTGTATTTTGGATATGTGGAGGATATTTATTTTATTTAGTAAAGTCATATGTAAAGCGACATAAAAATTGATTATTTTCATTTTATAAGTGATATAATTTAGACACAATAGGTGGTGTCTATGAAACAAGGAAAGAGTAAAAAGGAAAAAAGAAGAATGTTTCTTATAACATTTTTAATAATTTCTTTATCCGCTTTTTTGATTAAAAGCGTCTTTTCTGATTGGGTACAAATAATGAATAATAATAAACAAATTCATTCATTAACTATGCAAAAGAAACAATTGCTTGATGAAGAAGCATCTTTAAAGTCAGAAGTAACAAAACTAGAAAATCCTGAATATGTAGCAAGGTATGCAAGAGAAAAGTATTTGTATTCAATGCCTGATGAAATTATAATTCGCAGCAATTAGTTAGATTAGTTTTTAAAGAATTATTACATATGTATTAATTCTTTTTATTTTTTAAAAGATTTAGTATAATAATTTGACGTGGTGATAGTATGCAAAAGATATTTGGTATAGATAAGTATAAATTTTATATTTCAGATATTTCTACATCAGTAATATATAATGAGGAAATTATTAAAAATAAAATTATTCATGAATTAATTAAAAAAGACTTTCTTGTTATTGATTCTAAAGTTTTTGATGGTAACTTAAGTGTTAAAGATGTATTAAAATCATTAAAATTTGATATGAAGTTAATACCTTACTATAATTTAAAAGATTTACTTAATGAAAGATATATAAACATTTCTTTTGAAGAACAATTATTTATTAAAGTTATCTCATTAATATGTGATACTAAATCAAGAATTGTATTTGATGACGTTTTAACATTTTTAAACGATAAACAAAAATATCTAATTTTAAAGTATATTAAAGACAATAATATAATTTTTTATAATTTTACATCTGATATCGAAGAAGTATTGTTTACTAAATATTTAATTGCACTATCAGCTTCTGGCGTTATTGTTGAAGGTAGTACTAAGTCTGTATTAAAAGAAGAAAAAATACTTAAACATAATGGTTTTTCTTTACCTTTTGTTGTTGAACTTTCAACTCATTTAAAAGATTATGGGATTTTAGACAAAGAATATTATAGTTTAGAAAAGTTGGTGAATGAATTATGGAAGTAAAGGGAAAGATTTACTCATATATTGGTGATAATATTTACTCAACTTTAAATTTAAAAAAAGAAGTATACGTTCTTGATAATATTAAAAAATATTCAGATACAAAAAAGATTCTAGAAGCTTTAAAAATGGTTAATTTAACAGAAGATTATCTATTAAAAAAATCTAATGATATTTCAAATACTGAATATAATAAATTAAGATTAGTAAATGATCTTGTTAATAATGAAAAAGTGATAATTTTAGATTATTTTGATAGAGGTTTATGTTACAAAGAAAAAGAATATTTTAAAAGACTATTTAGAAAATTATCAAAAAATTATGGAATAAGTTTTTATATAAAAACAAATGATTTTTCATTTTGTATTAATTTAGTTGATGAATACTTAATATTTGATAAAAATAGAATAGTTAAAAATATTTCAAAAAAAGATATTTATAAGGAAAAAGTATATGAGTATTATGATAAACACCAGCTAATAGATTTTGTCTTAAAATCTAGAAATTATAACCATTTAACGGATGATTATACTGAAATAAATGATGTTTTAAAAGCCATTTATAGGGAGTTAAAATGAGATATTTAATAAAAATATCTTATGATGGAAGCAAATTTTATGGTTTTCAAAGACAAAATAATTTGCGTTCTGTGCAAAAAGATATAGAAGATATATTGTCATCTTATTTTGGTTATGATATTAAGATTAAAGGTGCCGGCAGAACAGATAGAGGAGTTCATGCAAAAGGCCAGATGGCACACTTTAATATTGATAAATCAGTATCGATATCTAAACTTAAAAAATTTATAAATAAACAAGCTACTGATTTCAAAATCAGAAAGATTCATATGGTTTCAGATGATATTCATTCAAGATTTTCTGTTAAAAAGAAACATTATTCTTATAAAATAAGTTTTGATAAAAAAGATTTTGATAGTGAATATTTTTATTATCAGAAAAAACTAGACATAAAAGAAATGAAGCAGGCTTCAAAATTATTTATTGGTGTTCATAATTTTCAAAATTTTGTAAGTGGAACAAGAGATAATTATGATTGTATTGTTTATAATATTAAATTTAGAAAGATTTTCAATAAGTTAACTATTCATTTTTATGGAAAAAGTTTCTATAGATATATGGTTAGAAATATGGTTGGTGCTTTAATAGATGTTGGAAAACACAAGGCAAAACCTGAGAGAATTACCGAATTATTAAATTCAAAAAAGACTGATAAAATGCTATCAACAGCCCCTGCTAAAGGTCTTACATTAGAAAAAATATATTATTAAATGTAAAAAGTATGAAAAAAGCACGATTTTATGCTATTTTCAATTGACTTTTTATACTTAATTTCATATAATTTTAATCGGTACATTTTATTTACCTAAGTTGCAATGCCGTGGGAAAGCAAAGTGATAAAGGTGATGAAAGGAAAAAATTATGAAAACATTTATGCAAAAGAAAGAAACAGTTGAACGTAAATGGTATGTAGTAGATGCTGAGGGTAAAACTTTAGGTCGTCTTGCTACTCAAGTTGCAACAGTTCTTAGAGGAAAAAACAAACCAACATATACTCCTCATATTGACTGCGGAGATTATGTAATTGTTATTAATGCAGAAAAAGTTGTATTAACTGGTAATAAGTTAGATGACAAAATGTATTATAACCATAGTGGATTTCCTGGAGGACTAAGAGAACGTAACGCTAAAACTATGATTGAAAAATATCCAGAAGAAATGGTTGAAAGAGCTATTAAAGGAATGCTTCCTCATAATCCTCTTGGAAGAGCAATGGGTAAGAAGTTATTCGTTTATGCTGGTGCTGATCACAAACATGAAGCACAAAAACCAGAAGTTATGGAAGTTAAATAAGGAGGTTAACAATGGCTAATAAACAAGTTTGGACTGCTACAGGTCGTCGTAAAAGATCAATCGCTCAAGTTAGAATGGTTGGCGGAACTGGTAAAATCACTGTTAACGGACAAGATGTTAATGATTATATGCCTTATGCAACATTAGTTATGGATCTTAAACAACCATTAGTTGTTACTAATAATGAAAATAGATTTGATATCGAAGTTACAGTTAAAGGCGGAGGATTCTCTGGTCAAACTGGAGCTATCCGTTTAGGTATTACAAGAGCACTTCTTGCTTTTGACGCTAATACTGATCAATCTAGTGATACTGCTTACAGAAAAATATTAAAAGTAAATGGTTTTGTTACTCGTGATCCACGTGTTAAAGAACGTAAAAAATATGGTCTTAAAAAAGCACGTCGTGCTCCACAATTCTCAAAACGTTAATATTTATTTCAAATGTTTCAAGAAAGCCCTTTGGGGCTTTTTTTATGTTATAATAGTAGGCAGGTGATTAATATGTCTAAAGAAAAAAACGTAATAGAATTTTATGTACTATGTAATAAACTTAAAAACGTAATTAGATCAGGTTGGAAAGATTGGAATGTTAAAAGAGAACGTGTAGAAAGTATAGCTGAACATATTTATGGTGTACAAATGTTAGCAATTGGTATTTATTCTGAATATGATTATGATATAGATATATTTAAAGTAATTTATATGATAGCTATTCATGAGCTAGGAGAAATATTAATTGGTGATTTAACTCCATTTGAAATAACAAAGGCTGAAAAAATAAAGATTGAACATGATGCTGTTCATAAGATTCTTGGTAATTTACTAAAATCTAAAGATATAGAAGAACTATTTTTAGAGTTTGATGCAAAAGAAACTAAAGAATCAAGATTTGCTAATCAATGTGATAGATTAGAATGTGATTTACAATGTAAGCTTTATGATGAAGAGCACTGCGTTGATTTAAATGATCAAGAAAATAATGTTTCTATCAAAAATGAAGAAGTTAGAGATTTAGTTAAAAATAATTCATGGTCTGAAGCTTGGCTTAAATTCTGGCAAAAACACTATAACTACGATGAAAATTTTATGGCTATTTCTAATTATGCACTTAATAACAATATAACTGATATTGAAGAACGAAGAACTCAAATTTAATTTGAGTTTTTTTATTACTTGTAATTTTAAAAAAGGTATTTATTTGTTATAATATTTAAGAGGTATGTATTATGAAAAAAGTATTAATATATTTATTAATTATTGCAATTGGATCTGCTGGAGTTTATTATGGATTAACTAAATATAATAATAAAGATAATAAACAAACTAATAATACTAATAAAGGTACTAATAAAAAAAGTAACAATACAAATAATAAAATTGAAAAAGATGATAATACGGAAATAGTTCCAAGTAGGGATGCATTTATATCGGAAGCAATTAAGTTACAAACATTAGCAGAAAATGCAAATAGTAATGATCCTTGTAAGTGTTATAGTGTTCAGGATTTAGATAAAAATACTTCTTTATCAGGAAGCATATTAGTTTATACTAACGATGATTTATTTATTTCGAACATGTGGCTTAGTAATGGTTATTATTTACTTGATGGATATGATAATCCAGCAGCTAATAATCTAATTGAATCAAAAGAAACAGCATCTTTATATTGCGGTGAAGAAAGTGCTGATGTTAAGTCAAGCTTATGTTCCATAAGCGATTAAAGGTGATAATATGAAAAAAGTTATGTTTATTTCAAGTACAGGTGGTCACTTTAACGAACTTATGAGATTAGAACCAATATTTACTAATTATAAAGTAACTATTGTTACCGAAACATCACCTAACAAGAAAAAGTTAAAAAATGATTATAAAAAATACAATATTCATTTTTTATTAAGTCATTCAAAATTTAAAATATTTAATTATATAAAATTATTGATAAATTGTTTTATTAGTTTGTTTTATTTTATTATTTATCGCCCAAAATATATTGTTACTACAGGTGCTCATACTGCTGGGCCAATGTGCTGTATTGGTAAGATATTTAAAAGTAAAATAGTTTTTATAGAAACCATGGCAAATATAAATACACCTACAGTTACGGGAAGTAAAGTATATAAGTTTGCAGATTTATTTATTGTTCAGTGGGAAGATATGCTTAAAGTTTATCCAAAAGCCACTTATGGAGGATGGATAATATGATTTTTTTAACTGTTGGTACACAAGATAAACAATTTTTAAGATTATTGAAAATTGTTGATAATGCTATTAGAAGAGGCATAGTAAAAGAAGAAGTAATTGCTCAAATAGGTCATACTAAATTTAAAAGTAATTTTATTAAAACTTATAAATTTATGTCAGATAAAAAAATGAATGAGTGCATCTCAAATGCGGATTTAATTGTAACTCATGGTGGGGTAGGTATTTTAACAACTGCTCTTCTTAATAAGAAAAAAGTTTTTGCAATTGCTAGATTAGCTGAATATAAAGAACATATAAATGATCATCAACTACAAATTGTAGATAAATTTTATAAATTGGGTTATATTAAAAAAATTGTTGATTATGATGATTTTGTAAGAGAATATACAGAATTACATAAGTTTAAGCCAAAATTTCCAAAATTTGATAATAAAAAAATACTTGATATTATTACGGATTTTATTGGCTAGGAGGTTTTGTTATGGATGATTTTGATTTCGATCTTTCTCTTTTTAACGATAAGTCTGCTACAGGAGTATTTTTATCAAAAATAAAATATTATCCAGGTAGTAGAATTGAAGCTACTTATTTCAAGTTAGATCAAGGAAAGTTTCAAGAAGAATATCATGAAGTATATGATGATGTTAGTTCTGAACGAAAAGAATTAAATAAATTAAAGTATGCGACTGTGTTAAAACTGGTAGAAATAAATGATAAGGATTTATATCAAAAACTTGATAAAGATCTTGATAAAATGCTAGAATATCATAAAGAATATATGTTTAAAAATATAATGTCTTTTGTAGGTATTGTTGGTTCTATTGGACTTGGATATTCAATTGCTCATGCACAGTTTGATGATAATGCTTTGAAAGCAGTATTAGTTGCATCACTTGGTTTAGTATTAGTTGGTATTCATTTAAGAAAAGAATATTTAGAAATCAAAAACATTTTTGACATAGATACTGATACATTTAGGGATAAAGTATTAAATATGTCAGATAAATATTGTAGAATTAAAAAGAAGGTTGAATAAAATGAAAAAGAAAATATTAATATGTATTAATGAGTTTTTTGCAAATAGTATAGGTATAAGTTTAGTTAATTTACTAAATAGAATTGATTATACAAATATTAGTGTAGATTTAATCTTTATTAAATCACAAACAAATATGCTTAATCAAATTCCATCTAGTGTTAATATAATCGATTCTCCATTTGATACATCCAAAATAAATTTTCTATTCAAATTTAAATATCATAAAAGATATGATTTTAGTTTGATGTATGATGTTGGTGATGTTAAATTATCAGAATTTGTTATTTCATCATCCAAGAGAAATGCAATATATCTACATAAAAACTATAGAGGTATATACGTTGTAGATTCAACTTATTATGGTTTTGTTAGAGCTCATAATATTTTAAAATTTAATATGTTTTTATTTCCTAACGAAAGAATTAAAAGTGAATTTATTAAATTACATGAGCTATACGCAGATCAATGCGAAGTTTTAGAGTATCTAATTGATGATAAACACATAATTGATATGTCAAAAACAGGAATTAGTGTTGAAAAACCAAATCATAAAACATTATTTGTTTCTGTAGGTACATTAAATGATAGATCTAAAAACTTTACTTTAATGATTAAAATGATGCAAAACTTAATCAAGATTAATAACCATGTTGAACTATGGATTTTAGGTGATGGGCCTGATTTGGTTAATATTAAAATGCTTGTTAAGCAATCAAATCTTGATAATTATATTAAATTATTTGGTTTTAAGAATAACCCATATCCTTATATGAAATTAGCTGATTATTATCTAAATACTTCAGATAATTATGATACATCAACTGCTTTAATTGAAGCACGTGTTCTTGAAAAACCAATATTTAGTACAAATCCAGATGATCAAGGTAATAATGTTTATATTATTTCTCCAGATCCTAATAAAATTGCAAATGATATAAACAATATTTTACTTAAAAAAGTTGTTTATAATGGCGTAAATAATTTTTGGGAAGAAAATCAACATATATTAAAAAAATTCGAAAAATTTATAGGATAGATTTATATGAAAAAAATTACAATAATTGCACTTCATTTAGGTTATGGGGGAATAGAAAAAGCAGTTATAAATCTTGCTAATGAACTATCTTCTAGCTATGATGTTAAAATACTTTCAATCTATAAACTTTATGATGAAGTACCTTTTGAAGTAAATTCTAACGTTAATATTAAATATCTAATGAGTGGAAATATTGCGTTAAAAACTGATAAATATAAAAGAAGTATTAAAAGTTTAAAATTTATAACGTTATTTAAACAATTATTTAAAGATTATCACTTTAATATTTTTCGTTTGGCAAAAGATACTGTATTAAGTGTAATAAATGTAATTAATAAAAGAAAACTCGTTAGAAATTATATTAAAAATTCAAATGATGATATTTTTATATCAACAAGAGATTTTATTAATAAAGTTGTAGGTAGCTCTAAAAAGGATTCTCAAATTGGAATTGGTTGGGAACATAATCATCACAATAATAATAAAAAATATTTTAATAAAATATGTAATTCAGTAAAGAATCTTAATTATTTTGTATTAGTTTCTAATGATTTATATAATGATTATAATAAAGTTTTATCTAATACTAGTTGTAAATGCGTTTATATACCAAATATGATTTCCATTAATAATCCAAAACTTTCTAAATTAAATAATAACAACTTAATTACTGTATCTAGACTTAGTAAAGAAAAAGGAATTTTTGATTTAATAGATGTAATAGGTTTAGTAAAAGAAAAAATAGATGATATTCATCTTAACTTAATTGGTGATGGACCTTTATTTAATGATGTTCTTAATTATGTTAATGAAAAAGGATTAGGAGAAAATATACATTTACTTGGTTATAGACCTTCTAATGATGTTTATGAATATTTATCTAATTCAGCGCTTTATGTTATGACTAGTTTTACTGAATCTTTTGGTATAGTTTTACTTGAGGCGTTTTCTTTTGGGGTACCTGCTATTGCATTTGATTCTGCAAATGGTGCTTGCCAACTTATAAATAATGATAATGGTATTTTAATATCTAACAGGGATAAAGAAGCGATGGCTAATAGCATTATAAAATATTTAAAAGATGATGATTTAAAAAAGATATTATCTAAAGGAACTCAAAACGGTTTGCAAAAATATGCTCCAGAGTGTATTATAATTTCATGGAAGGAACTATTTAGATAATTCAGGAGGTTTAAATTTATGATAAATTCTAATGGCGAACTAAAATTTAATGGTTTTTTAACTGATGACTATGAATTTATAAGTTATATAAATAATGTTCAGGTAGATTATTCAGTTTTACTTAAACGAAAAAACAATCATTGTGGAGATTTAACTGATAATTATGAAGTAGAAAAATATGTTTTTACTACTAGAACACTAAGTAAAGCATATGCTAGAGATGTTGCTACAAAAGAAAAGTATTTATTTTGTAATATTTTAAATGACGGAAATAAAAAGTATTTTCACAATGAAAAGTATTCAGTAACAGATGAGTATATATTAGTTAGTTATAAAGAATATTACTTTAAAGATTTCCTTAGTAAGCTAGATTCATCTATTGATAGTATGGCCCAAATATATCAATTATGGAATCAACATATTATTGAAAGTATGCTTAATACTGTAAGATTAGAAAATGGTGAAAGAAAAACACGAACTAGAAGTTAGTTCGTGTTTTTAATATTTAAAATATTTGAAAATAGGTTTAATTTTAAGATCTAATCCTGACGAATATGAAATATTACCTAGTACTTTTTCAACATCATTAATTTTGCATTTACCATTTAAAAATTTATTACATATTTTTACATAACTTATAAATTTGTCTTGAGCAATACTATATAAATCTTCAAATGATTCGTTATGTTTTTCTCCTGTTATTGGATGTATCCATGTGTTTCTTTTGCTATTCATTACACTATAATCTGGTGTATTTATATAATGTGAATAATTATATGCTTTATAGTGTTTAAATGGTGTTATCATATCAACAATTTTATATATCACTTTTTTTAAACCAGTTTTATCATACATTAAATATTTATATGAAAGTCTCATATGATTATAAGATTTATTAAATATTTCACCAATATTGTCTTTATCAAATGTAGTTTTAAAGGTATATGAAATAGTATCAACTAAATCTTTTGGAAATGTAGTTTTTGGAATTAAATCTTTGTATAATTTATATTTAGAGTATTTATCTTTGTTATCTTTATAATAATATATTGAATCTATCATTATTTCATTTTTTGCATGATTACCTATATATTTTTTTGTTTCTTTAATATTTTTTTTGTTTAGTTTTCCACTTATATAATGAATATAAGGATGGCATGTAGAATCAAGTGCATAATGTGACAAAGATCCATAAAGATAACCTAAAATTTCGTCATTATATAATTTATGTTTTTTGATATATTCAAGCATATTTTTAAAATAAAGCCAAACATTATGTTTTTGTGCATAATAACCAAGATTACGGTATTCTTTTCCTTTACCTAATTTATAAAAATTATAATAAAAAAGATTATCAAAGCTTTGAGCAAATATCTCATAATATAATTTATTGTTTAATTTATGGATATTTTCTTTTTCTAATTTTTTATAAGAATCTCTTGCAAAATAGTTGTGTGTATATATAGATGGCATTTCTATCACCTTTTGGTATTATATCATAATTTAATCTTTATTTAATATTATTTTGATAAATAATATGGTATAATTTCACTTAGAATAGGTGATAATTATATGGGTAAGAAAATATTCAAAACTATCGATGAACAAATTGAAATTCTTAAAAATAAGGGATTATCATTCGATAATTTCGAGAATCCAGATGATGTTTTAGTTCGTGAAAATTATTTCTTCTTAAATGGTTATAGACATCTATTTTTAAAATCAAAAAATGATAGTGCATTTATTGAAGGAACGAATTTTTCAGAATTATATGCTTTATTTTCGTTTGATAGACAATTAAGAAATATTTTATTTAAAAATATTTTAATTGTTGAAAATAACGTAAAAAGTATATATTCATATGTTATTTCTAAAAATCATGGTTATAAAGAATCTTCATATTTGGATTCATCTATTTTTACTAAAGATCAACATAAGGTTAGACAAATTAACGATTTAATAAGAAAGATGAAAAGACAGATTAAGGTTAATGGAAAACAACATAATGCAACAAAACACTATATTCAAAATTATGGATATTTACCTTTATGGATCGTAGTTAAAGTATTATCCTTTGGTATTATTAGTGAAGTATATAGCATTTTAACTAAAGATGATCAAGAAGAGATAGCCTCATACTTTAATACAAAAGTAGAAAACTTACTTATATATTTACCAGTTTTAAGTAATTATAGAAATTTATGTGCTCATGAAGATATTTGTTATGAACATAAGAGTTTAACAAGTATTTATCCTACGCTATATCATAGTTTATTAGAAATACCTAAAATAGATGAAGAGTATATCTATGGATTAAATGACTTATTTTCTCTTATAATTATTTTAAAGTCTGTTTTAAGAAAAGAAGATTTTAGTGCATGTATGAATGAAATATCTTATGAACTCGATGTTTTAGGTGGAAAACTTCATACTATCAATATATCAAAAGTACTTGATAGAATGGGATTTCCTCCAAACTATAAGGAGATAATTAGATTATAATGAAAAAAAACTTAATATTTTCAGGATTATGTATTATTTGTTTACTTGTTGGAAGTTTTGCAATGTATTTTTACATTAGTAAACATCCTGCAACATTTCAAAAAATAATTACTAAATCTGAAAGAAAAGTAAAAATTGATGATACTGGAATTAGTGAAGCAGTAGAAAAAGTGTATGATTCTGTAGTTACAGTTTCAACTTATAAAAATGCATCAGCCTATGCAAGTGGTACAGGTTTTGTATATAAAAAAGATGGAAATACTTCTTACATTTTAACTAATGCACATGTTATAAAAAATGCTGATGAAGTATATATTACTTTAACAAATGGTAATACTGAAAAAGTAGAGATTGTTGGAAGTAATACAATGGCTGATATTGCTGTTTTATCAGTTGATAGCTCTAAAGTAATTGCTTATGCTGAAATTGGTAGTAGTGATAAATCTAAAATAGGTGATACTGTATTTGCTGTAGGAGCTCCTCTTGATAGTGCTTATTCATGGACTGTTACAAGAGGAATACTTTCAGGTAAAGATAGATTAGTTGAAGTATCACAAAGTGATACAAATTCTAGATCTATTTATAGTGATTCATATTTAATGAATGTACTTCAAACAGATGCTGCCATTAATTCTGGTAACTCTGGAGGACCTCTTGCTAATGGAAATGGTGAGGTTATTGCAATTACATCACTTAAATTAGTTAGTAGTGGTGTTGAAGGAATGGGTTTTGCTATTCCAATTGAAACAGCTTTAAAATATGCAGAAAAAATAATAAATAAAGAAGAAATTATTACACCATATATTGGCGTATCAATGCTTAATATCAACGAAGCATATTATTATCGTGAATTTAGAAGTATTGTTGAGTCTTCAAAAGTCGAAAGCGGAGTTGTTGTAGCTACTGTTGAAAGTAGTTCCCCTGCATCTAAATCTGGACTTAAACAAGGTGATATAATTTTAAAAATTGATAATGTTAAAACAAAGAATATAGCATACTTAAGATATATTTTATATAAACATGAAGTTGGAGATAAAATTAAAGTTACTTATTTAAGAGATGGCAAAGAATCAACAGTTAATGTTACTTTAGGTAAAAATAACTCATAATTGTTTTTTAACTATCTATATGGTATTCTTTTAATGGTAGGTGTTAGATATGAAAAATAAGAAAAAGTTCGTAATTTTTGGAATTGTTTTATTAGTATTAGCTGTTTTTCTTGCTGTAATTTTTGCATCAAAAATTAATAAAAATAAGAAAGCTAAAGACAATAAAAATAATTATACAATTAAATTTGATTATTATGAAGAATCCAGATTAACTCAAAGGGTGTCCTTTATTTATTCAAATAAGAGATTAAAAAACGTAACTTTATCACTTTATTTTGATTCTAAAGAAACAGCAAAAAATGCTTCTAAAATTTATAAAGAAAGTAAAGAGTATAAAGATTGCAAAGTTGTGAAAAATGCTTTAGTTCTTTATTATTTGGATAAAGATATAATTGATTATAAAGCTATGAGTGAAGATGAAATATCAGATATATACATAAGTGATGGCTTTGTTAAAGTAAAATAAATATATGATTTAATCATATATTTTTTTTATTATTTATTATATAATTTTGTTATGAAAAAAGAAGTAGATATTAAATATTCTGATTTGTTTTGGCTATTTATTATAGCTAGTTATGTTGGCCTTATATTTGAAGGCCTTTATTGCTTACTTAAATTTGGAAAATGGGAGAGTCATGTAGTTTCGGTATATGGACATTTTTGCATTATATATGGTGTGGGTATAGTTTTTTACTACACATTATCTCATTATATAAAAAAATTTAATGTCATTATTAGATTCTTGATATATGCTGCACTTGGAACTTTAATTGAACTTATATGTGGACTTTTACTTTTATATGGATTAAAAATGATGTCTTGGAGTTATGAAAATTGTTTTCTAAATTTTATGGGACTTATATGTTTTAGAATGTTTATTATTTGGGGTATATTAGGCTTTGTCTTTGAAAAAACTAATAAATATACTGATAAATTCATTAAATTAACAAGAAAAAAAGTATTTAATTTTATTGTTCCATTTTTTACAGTATTTATGATTATTAATTTATCAATAACAACTGTTGCTATAGTAAGATGGGCAAATAGACATAATTATAATAGTAAACCAACTAATAAATTTACTAGGTATATTGATAAAAAATATAATGATAAATATATGAAAAAAAGATTTATTGAATGGTATTTTGTTGATGATAAAAAAACCTCTGAATAGAGGTTTTTTATTAATTACAAAAATATACTTTATACCAAATTAGGAAAATATAAATATTATAAATTTTTCTTCCGTTATTTACTTTATTATTATAGTGATCAGTTAATAACTTATTAATAAAGTTTTTATCAAAGAATTCACTAACAAACTCTTCGTTAAACATATCTTTAACTTTATTATAAAACTTATCTTCTCTAATCCATTTTGAAAAAGGAACAGGGAATCCAAGTTTTCTTCTTTTAGCCCAATCTTCAGGTAATTTTTCAAGAGCAATGTCTCTAAACATATATTTAGTTTGTTTATCTTTTACCATGTATTTACTTGGTACAACTTTACTATGTTTAAATAAGTCTTGATCAAGTAGTGGTACTCTAAGTTCAAGTGAATGAGACATAGACATTTTATCAGCTTTTAATAAAATATCTTGTGGAAGCCAAAAATGAAAATCAAAGTACATTTTTTTAATTAGTTCATCTTTATCTTTTACCTTTTCGTAATAAGGATATAAGATATCTTTTAAAGTAACATTATCTTTTAATTCATCACATAAAATTTCATTAGCTTCTTTTTCATCCATTACAAATGCATGACCTATATATCTTTCATAGAAAGGTTTACTATATTTAACTAATGTATTTTTACCTGGGAAATGAGGTAATGGTTTAATTATAGCAGCTAGTGGTTTTTTAAGTATTGATGGTATTTTTGAATACATTCTAACAGCAAGAGGATCATTATATTCTGGATAACCACCAAAGAATTCATCTGCACCTTCGCCTGATAATACAACTTTAACATCTTTACTAGCTAAATCACTTAAGAAAAATAGTGGTACTGTAGATAGGTTTGCATGTGGTTCATCAGTATGGTACTGAATTGTTGGAAGAATATCAAAAAATTCATCAGGTGTAACATATCTTCTTTTATTTTTAATACCTAGTTCTTTTGATAATTCTTGAGCTTTTTCAGTTTCATCAAAACCTTCAGTTTTAAAACCTACACTAAATGTTTTATCTGGTTTTGCAACGGCTGCAACATACGATGAATCAACACCACCAGATAAATAAGATCCTACCTCGACATCGCTTGATATTTGATAAGCATGAATGCTTTCTTCTAAAGCTTCTTTAATATCTTCTCTGTATGATTTATAAGAATTATTTGTTTTATCAAATGTTGGTTCAAAGTATCTTGTTATTGTCATTTCATTATTCTTTATAACAAAATAGTGACCAGGTTTTAATTTATACACATTTTTAAAAAATGTTTCTTCATAGATAGAATATTGAAATACTAAATACATTTTTAGTGCTTGTTTATTAACTTCTTTTTGAAAATTAGGATATTCTAAAAATGATTTAATTTCTGAACCAAATAAATATATTCCATCATTTTTATAGTAATAAAAAGGTTTTATACCAAAATGGTCTCTTGCTCCAACTACAATATTATTTTTAATATCATATATCAAAATGGCAAACATACCTCTTAATTTACTAAAAATAACTGTTCCATATTCTTCATAACCATGAACAATTACTTCACTATCGGTATTAGTTTTAAATTTATGACCTTTTTTTATTAAATCTTCTCTAATAGTTTTATAGTTATATATTTCACCATTAAATATAAGTGCTATGTCTTCTTTTTCATTATAAAGTGGTTGATCTCCACCTTTTAAATCTATAATAGAAAGTCTTCTATGACCTAAAGCTACTTTATCATCTACATAGTATCCTTCTGCATCAGGACCTCTATGAATTATTCTATCAGCCATTAATTTAATATTTTTCTTTTTTTCTTTTTTACTACTATCATCAATGATGCCTACTATTCCACACATATTATCACCTAATAGTAATTATAACATAAAAAGAAGACTAATTTATAATTAGTCTTCTCCATATACTAATTTCTTACAATAACTATCTAAGTTTTCATAGTATGCTTTATGAAAATCATATGTTAGTTTTGATACTTTATTTACGTATGATGGACCTTTTGCTTCAGTTTTAGTTGTTAAAATAGATACATTATATGGATGATTTCCATTATATATACCTACATCATGAAAGTATAGTGAATATGATCCATATTTATGCATAAATGTTACATCATCAAAGTTAAGAGCATTAGTATCAGTATTATTCATATATTCTTTTAGGAGTTTTCCATTTTCTTTTTCAGTAAATAGTTCATATGCTCTATTTAAATAAATATTCATATCTTCAGCCGTTTGATTTCCAAAATCATCCCAACCTGTTAATAATACTTTAGCTCCTAATGATTTAGAGTACTCTTGAAGTTTAGTTTTACCAATATAGTTTAGTATCATATGATGAGCTGTGTTATCACTATAAGTAATAGAGTATTTCATTAATTCTCCAATTGATACTTTATCCCCAATTTTATGTTTTTGCATTCCAGTACTATATGCAGTTTTAAATTTAGCAAGATATACTAGCTCTGTAGATAAATCAACATCATTATCTATTAAATATAATGCAGTTGATAGCTTAACTAAACTAGCGCCATATATTGATGTTGTTTCTTTTCTTTTTATTTCATATCCATAGTCTTTATCTTGATAATAATAATATATGTCATTATTATTTAAGTATTTTGTTAGTTCGTTTTTTGCATTTATGGTGTTATCATTAAAATTTTCTTCTGTAATTCCATCTTTGATGCAATTATCATAACGCATTTTTCTTATAACACCTTTATGTTCTTCAGTTGTTTCAGCGGAAATGTTTTTTCTTTTATATTCAAATATTCCAAAGAAATTTTGTGAGTAAGCAAATAAAACTAATATTAATAAAAGAAGCATAAGTTTAATGCTTTTTTTAAGTTTAAGCTTTTTCTTTTTTCTTTTCTTTGTCATATTAATTCACCACAATTATGTATAAAATATATCATAAATTTATCCATTTATAAAGTTATATATTCATATAACACACATTAAAATCAGTTTACTCATATAATACTTTAGGTGATAATCATGAGTGATAGAATTATTAAAAAGGTAATATTAGATCCTGGACATGGTGGAGCTGATCCTGGAACAAGTGCAAATGGAATAGTTGAAAAAGATTATAACTTAAAAATAAGTAAATATATATCCAAAAGACTAGATGAACTTGGTATACCTAATACTTTAACAAGAACTACTGATGAGACACTATCTCCAAGTGATAGAGTTAAAAAAATCAAGAGTATTTATGGTACTGGTAATGATGTTTTATTAATATCAAATCATCTTAATTCTGGTGGTGGAGATGGAGCAGAAATAATATATGGACTTAGAAATACTGATACATTTTCTAAATTAATTGCTAAAAATATAGAAAATGAAGGTCAAAACGTAAGAAAATACTATCAAAGACGACTTCCTAGTAATCCTTCAAAAGACTACTATTTTATTATTAGGGATACAGCAAATAATGAATCTATACTTATGGAATATGGTTTTGTTGATTCAACTAAAGATGATGTTAATCAAATTAAAAATGATTATGAAAAATTAGCTGAAGCTATGGTTAAATCAATTGCAGAATATATGGGGGTTTCCTATAAAGAACCATTATCTTCTATAAATGGTGATTATTACATTGTTCAAAAAGGAGACACATTATGGAGTATTGCTAATAAGTATAAAACAACTGTTAATAAACTTAAAAGTATTAATAATTTATCTTCAAATTTAATAGTTATAGGTCAAAAGCTAATTATTCCAAGTAATACTATTGAATATATTGTACAAAAAGGAGATACACTTTACTCAATATCGAGAAAGTTTAATACAACAGTAACAGATATTATTAATAAGAATAATCTTAAATCAACAACTATATATGTTGGTCAAAAATTATTAATACCATAAAATAATCAGTTCAAAAATATGAACTGATTATTTTTTAGTATATTGAATTGCAAAGTCCTGCCTCAGGAATATAAAAACAATGGTTTTTGTATCTTCCTGATAATTTTTGATTATACCATGATGATTTACAACTTGCTCCTTTACTTGGGGAATAAAACCATAAAGCATTTGTTGCTGGATAATAATATTCACCATTTAATATTCTTTTAGCTAAATCTTTTTCATAAGTAGTTGCAGATGCTTGGTATAAGGGAGAATTAATACCAGTAAACTGATTCTTTTGGTATATTGCATCATATATACTTCTTATATTTTTAAATGTTAAGCAATTAGCTAAAACTCTATTTACTACAACATTACCAACCATGAGCATTCCAAGTTCTCCTTCATTTAAAGCCTCAGCTCTCATGATTCTAGCAAGCATATCAACATCATTTTCTGTATAACTTATTATCATTTTATCACCAGTATATTATATGAAATTGCTTGAATTATCGATATTTACTATGTTATAATTTATTTGCCTTACAGGGGATTAGTTAAATGGTATAATAATGGTCTCCAAAACCACTGTTGCGAGTTCGATTCTTGCATCCCCTGCCATTTAGTTTATAAAGTAGCTTAGGCTATTTTTTTTATGTTATAATAGATATATAAGGTTGTGAGATAGATGAAGGATTGGAGTAATTATGAAAAAGATATGGAATAAGATAGCTATAGGTAGAGTTGCAATTCATTATCTGCTGTTATTAGTGATACTAGTAATTGCATTATTCACTATGCCATTATCAGAAACCTGGTTTGTATGGTTATTTGTTATATTTGCTTTTATTATGACGACACCTACTAAAAAAGAAAAAGAATTCAAAGAAAAGAAAGAAAAGTTTTTTTCTGACTTAGAAAATACACCTGAATATGATAAAGTTGATGTTGCAATAACTAGAATCAGACTTGATGGTAATGAATTATTTGCACCTCAATCTAATAAAAGAATATATATTGAATTTGCAAAATTTAATGTTCCAAGAAATAATTTTAGTTTTGAATTTGCAGTTTTGGGAGCTAATGGCTTATTAAAAAAAATAAAGTTTAAAGATGTGGATTTATCTCATTCTAGTGGTATTAATTTGTTTTTTTCACATGATAGTAATCATCTTGAAAAAGAAACTATATATAAAGTAGAATTATTAAATGTATATCAAGATGATAATAAAATTAGTTTTAAGATAATGGAATAATTTAATTAAGTAGATAATATGAAAAGAAAGATTCTAATTATATTTTTAGTATTAATAGTATTTATATTATCTCGATGTTCAGATAATACAAATGGAAGTAATTCGAGTAATACAAATGTTAATTCTAAAGAATGTAATATGGGGGAAGTTGAAATTGATGGTATGTGTTGCAGGTATATATATAAATACCCAAATAAGGATGGTTCCTGCCCAACTGGATATGATGATAATCCTCCATCAGGTGGCAATAGAAATGTTTGCTAGAAAGAATCTTGTCATTAAAAAATATTATAAGTAGTTAAAAACCCTTATGATATACGTGCCATTAAGATTATTAAAACACTAACAATTTGTTAGTGTTTTTTAATTATTTGTAACATGATTTAAATATTCTTGAACAGTTGAGTTATCTTTTGGTTTTGAATATTCGTTAGTCATGATTAAACCCTTATCTTCTGGCTTAGCCCATCCATTTTCTATGGCGTAAGAAAAAAACTTTTCTTTTATATCATTAATTGCATCTGTTTTTGAATTATATTCATGGATTCCTGTACAATCAAAGAATGCATTTTCAAACCAATACCATTTATTATTATCTTCGTATATTAAAAACGAATGTGTAGGGTAATCATTTTTATGTTCCACACTAAACCATATAAATATAGTTATATAGTTAAATTGATTATGAGAAAACCATTCTCTTTCAAGTTCAACTTGATCCCAGCATATTCCTATATGACTTTTAAGTAATTGCTTTGCATTTTGTACGTAACAAACACTATACCAATCATTCCATTCATCACTATCTGGATTATCATAGTATTTACCATTATTTCCAACAAAACCATATGTAATATTGTTTTCCATATAATTTAGTAATTGATTAGGAGTCTTTATTTCATTTAAAAATTCTTTAATGTTTGATATTTTCAATTAAATTACCTCCTTAATTAATTATAACATTAATAATTTATATATTTTATATTTGTAAAATTAATATTGTAAAGTTTTTTAATATTATTATTTTTATATGTTTTTGTTATAATTGTTATAGGAGTTGATATTAATGGAGTTTAGAGAGTTTTCAAATCCAGAATCAAAAGATTATGATATTACTTCTAGTTTTAAAGAAGAATCTCTTAATGGATATAGTAATGAAGAAAATACATATGCCATGAGTTTGATGAATCTAATTGGTATACTTGAGGATGAAGAATTTGATAATATTTATGAAAACTATGGCATAACTGAGTATGAATATTTACATCCTAATGCTGAAGTTATTGCTAAAGTAGAAAGTAAGCTTGATGAAAAATCAAGTGTAAATCATAGATAATTAATAATATTTTATTTTTAATATTATAAACTTATAGTATAATTATTTTTGGAAAGAAGTAGTTTTAATGAGCATTGGATTTCAAAATAAATACAATAAAATCATTAATAATAAAGAATATATGAAATGCGTTGAAGACGTATTTTATTCTGATGCTGTTAAAAAGATGGATGAATATATACAGCATGGTTCAACTACAACTTTAGAACATTGCATTAATGTTTCATATCATTCATATAAATTAGCAAAATTACTTCATCTAGATTGTAAGTCTGCTGCAAGAGCAGGACTTTTGCATGATTTATTTTTATATGATTGGCATTTACTACCAAAAGGTGATCCATTATTTCAAAAACATGGATTTACTCATCCTCAAAAAGCTTTAGAAAATGCTAATAAATATTTTTCACTTAATGATATGGAAAAAGATATTATAGAAAAACATATGTGGCCACTTACTTTAAGAAAGTTTCCTAAATATAAAGAATCATTTTTAATATCATTTGTTGATAAATATACATC
Organism: Bacilli bacterium; assembly: GCA_017548925.1. Classification (GTDB taxonomy): domain Bacteria; phylum Bacillota_I; class Bacilli_A; order RF39; family UBA660; genus RUG13160. The sequence continues at coordinate 31,229 of JAFYYX010000001.1, read as the reverse complement.
TACTAGTGAGACAGTAGTACCTGTTGCAAAAAGAGCTGCTAATTATGCAATGCTATTTGTAATGATGTTTGCTAGCATTTTCCATTAATAAAAATAATTTACAATTTATATTTATAATGCTATAATTTCAAAGCAAGGAGTGAAAGTATGAAAGTTATTAAGAAGAATTTACCAGAAGGTGTTAAAAAACAATTTGGTAAAGTTAAAGGTGTTAAAGTAAAATTTATTCAAAAAGACCCAAAAAAGAAAACTAAATAAGATTTCATTAAAAATGAAATCTTTTTTCTTTTCTTAAATAGTTATTGTGATATAATTTATTAAGAAGGGATTGTTAGTATGTGGGTAGTATCTCAAAACAAAGAAAAGGTGCTTAATTGCTATTCATTTAATATAGCTAGATATTATGCTAAAAAAGGATATAAATATGCTATAACTGGAGAGTATGCACATGGTTTTTGGGGGAGTTGTAAAGATATTTTATGCTTATATAAAACAAAAGATGATGCTATAAAAGATCTTGAAAAACTTAATAATAGTTTAAAGAAAGGAGAAACTTTATTTAAATTTTAATTATGAAAAAGATGGCTAAAGAATTTAAAGAATTTATCAGTAAAGGTAATGTTATTGATATGGCAGTTGGTGTTGTAATTGGTTCTGCTTTTGGTAAAATCGTTGCATCACTTGTTGATAATATCATTATGCCACTAGTTGGATTAATTTGTGGTGGTATTAACTTTGCTTCTCTTCATGTTAAAGTAAAAGATGCTGTAATTTATTATGGTGCATTTATTCAAACTGTTGTAGATTTTCTAATTATTGCTTTCTGCATCTTTATGGTTATTAAATTTATTAATAAACTTAATAGAAAGAAAGTTAAAGAAGAAGAAAAACCACAACCTCCTAAAAAGAGTGAAGAAGTTCTTTTACTTGAAGAAATTAGAGATTTATTAAAAAAGAGAAAATAATCTCTTTTTTATTTAATAAAATTTAATATATAAGGGTGATTTTATGTTACTTGAAATTTTTAAAAGTATTTTATTTGGTGTAGTTGAAGGGATCACAGAGTGGCTTCCAATTAGTAGTACTGGACATATGATACTTCTAAATAACTTTATAAAATTAGATGTATCAAAAAAATTCTGGGAAGTATATTTAGTAGTTATACAGCTAGGTGCAATTTTAGCTGTATGTACAATATACTTTAAAAAACTTAATTTTTTCTTATATAGAAAAGATAAATTAAAATTTACTAGATCTATTAATCTATGGAAAAAAATTATTGTTGGTTGTATTCCTGCTGCTATACTAGGTTTCTTACTTGATGATTTTTTAGATAAACATTTTTATAACTTTCCAACTGTTGCATTAATGCTTATTATTTATGGTATTTTATTTATTATTGTTGAGAATTACTTTTCAAAAAGAAATAGTACATGCATAGATATAAATCATATGACTTATAAAACAGCACTTTTAATTGGTTTATTTCAAGTTTTAGCATTAATACCTGGAACATCAAGAAGTGGAGCAACAATACTTGGAGCACTTCTTTTAGGAACTTCAAGAAATGTTGCTGCCGAATTTACTTTTTATTTAGCTATTCCTGTTATGGCAGGAGCTAGTTTACTTAAAATAGTTAAACATGGATTTGCATTTAGTTCCAATGAAATGATATTACTTCTTGTTGGAATGCTTATTGCATATATAGTATCAATTATAGCTATAAAATTCTTACTTGGTTATATTAAAAAACATGACTTTAAGGTATTTGGTTGGTATAGAATTGTACTAGGTATTATATTAGTTATTTATTACTTACTAGCTATCAGATAAAATCTGATAGTTTTTTTGATTTTTTTTAAAATTGTGCTATAATGGAAACATAAGTTACCATAAGGAGGGTTTATATGGCAAGTAGTGTACTTTTATCTAGAGAAGAAATAGTAATTAAAGCAAAAGATATTGTTGCAAGGGATGGATGGGAATCACTTAATGCAAGGGGTTTAGCTAAGGAGTTAAACATATCTACTAAACCACTTTATAGAATGTTTAAAGGTATGGATGAAATTAAAGATCTTGTTTATAAAGATATTTATAAATTCTATGATGAGTTTGTAACTAGTAGAATTGATAAAGAAAAGGCTTTAATTACACTTTGCGTTGCTTATGTGGAATTTGCACAAGAACATAAAAATCTATTTAAAACATTATTTTTATCAAATAATTTAAGTTGGAAAAGTATTGATTCAGTTTTAGATGAAAAATGGAATCAATCTGCAATTATTAATTTAGTAAATAAACACGGATTTACTTTTGATGGTGCAAAAGTATTATTCATGCATATATGGCTTTATTCTAACGGTCTTGCTACTTTACTTGCCACAAATGAAATGCACTTAGATAGTGATGATATTATTAAAAGAATTGTTACTGTCTACAAGGATTTAGTTAAATAATGAATGAAAGAGTAGAATTTGATAAAAATCCTTGTATTCAAAGAATAGAGGAAAAATGTACTAGATGTGGTCTTTGCAAGAAAACTTGTGAAAAGGTAAATAATATTGGTAACGATTGTATAAAATGTGGACAATGTATATTAACTTGTCCAATGGGAGCTTTAGTTCCTAAATATGATTATCAACAAATTCTTAATTATTTAAATGATACTAATTATACTGTAATTATATCTATGGCTCCTGCTGCAAGGGTATCACTTATTAATGAACTTAAACTTAATCCAAATAATGCAACTAAAGAATTAGTTGGAATACTTAGAAAAGTTGGTTTTGACTATGTATATGATGTTGCTGTTGGAGCGGATTTAACAACTATAGAAGAAAGTTTAGAATTTATTGAAAGAATAAAAGAAAATAATTTTCCTTTAATAACATCTTGTTGTCCATCTTGGAAAAAATATGCTATTAAACATGATTTAGATAAATATGTAAGTTCTACTAAATCTCCAATTAAGATGCAAGGTTATATAGTTAAAGAATATACATCTAAATTTATTAATTATTCTAATAAAGTAATCAATGTAATGCTAATGCCATGTATAAGTAAAAAAGAGGAAATCCTTGATACGGACGATATTGACTTTGTAATTACAACTAGAGAGTTAATATATTTAGTTAATGAATCAAATATAGATTTAGAAACTGTGATACCATCAGATTTTGATAAACTAGCAGGTAATGCATCATCATCTGGTATTATTTTTGGAACTAGTGGTGGTGTACTTGAAGCAGTATTAAGATCTGCATATTATTTTATAAATAATGAGGATATGCCAAAAAACTTATTAAATAAAAATTTAGATAATAATAGTTTGTTCATGGAAAATACATATGATTTTAAAAAATTTAAAATTAATGTTGCTAAAGTATCTACCATGGCAGAACTACAAAAAATTGATATTCACAAGTATCACTTAATAGAAGTTATGGCTTGTCCTGGTGGATGTATTAATGGCGGTGGTCAACCACTTAATGCTAATAATGAAAATGATGAAAAAAGATTAGAAAAGAGTAAATTATTACAAGATATAGATATAAATAGTTCTTATAATAATAGTTATTCAAGTAGTGAAGTTAAAGATATTTATTCATATGGTATTGGAATTCCTGGTGGAAAGAATTCACATAAAAAATTACACGATGAATAAATAAGTGTTATAATTGATGTAGGAGGAAGTAATGAAGAGAGTTTTAAAAAGTTTATTGTTAGTTGTATCAATGTTTTTATTTATTGGATCTGTTTCTGCAAAATCTAAAATAAATGTATATTTATTTAGACTTGAAGGTTGCGGACACTGTGCTGCAGAAATGACATATCTTGATAAGATATACAATGATTATAAAGATAAAATAAATATTGTTACATATGAAGTACAATCTGGTAATAATGCTCAACTTGTTTTAGATGTTGGTGCTGCAGTAGAATACGATATTGATGGTTATCCGTTTACATTAATTGGTGATCAATATATGGTTGGTTTTGGAGAAGGAGTATCTGAATCTCAATTAAAGCAATTAATTGATACTCAGTATGATGCTCAACCTGATGATATTGTTGAAGGTTTACTTGATGAAAATGTTTATTCTAATCTTAAAAAAACTGATTTATTTGAAGCTATGGAAGCTGAAGGATTAAAAATTACATCAAAAAAATCTAAACAAAATAATATATTACCTATTATTGTATTTAGTTCAATAATTGTTGGTATTGGAGCATTAGTTTATTATTCAAGAAAAAAATAATCTGAAGTGTTTAACTTCAGATTTTTTTATTTATTAATTAAAGAAATAATTATATAAATCAATTGTTGCACTAGCTATTAAGAAAGCTCCAACAACAACTAAGAATATATTTGATACTAATATACAGTACATACCAGCTAGAATTAAGATAATACTTAAAACTAAGAATGGTACGAATTTTTCTTTTACCTTAAACGCAAGTGCAAGTTTACTTAAACCATTTAAGATTAACCATATACCAATAATCATTCTAAGTGTTACTTCAATTGTTCCTGCAAGAATGAAAAGTAGAACTGCAACAACAATTGCGTATATTCCAAAACTAACGTTTCCTTCTTTTTTAGTTATGTACTTACTAAATACATTAAATAATCCTATTATTAATGCGATAGCTCCAATTATATAACAAGACCAAACAACAACTTTATTATTATTTGTTAAAAGCATACAACCAAGAACTAAAGTAAGTATACTAATAAGTAGTGGAGATTTTTTCTTTTTTTCAGGATTAATTATTAAATCATTTCTCATTTGTTTACCTCTTTCTAGAAAATATTATACCTTTTAAAGAGTGTAATAATCAAGTAGTGTTTTTATTTTATTTATGTTATAATCTAAAATATATAATAGGTGATAGAAATGAATAAAAAGGATTTTTTGGATTTTTTAAATGATAAACTTTATTATCTTGTTGATAATGTTAAAAGTGATGAAATAAAAAAATATGAAGCAGTAATTGATAATTATACTAATATGGGACAAACAGAAGAGGATGCTATTAGTAGTTTTGGTGAACCAGATGATTTAGTAAAAGCTATATATTTATCACATGGTCTTGATTATAAAAAATTATCAGATGGTAAACTTACTGGTAAAAGCATTAAAACTTCATTTAAGAATTTTTATACTATAATTAGTGGATCAGATAAAAGTAAAATGAAAAGTGCAATATTATCTTTACTTTATATAATCTTGTTAGTTGTTTTATTAAAGATAGTATTTATTTTTGTTAGAGATCTTGGAAATACTGTATTTGGAGATATGTTTTCTAACAAAACATTCTCAAGAGTATATGATTTAACGTTTGAAATATTATATGTCTTGGTTGCTATATTAGTATTTATAAAGATGTTTACAAAGAAATTTGGAAAGTAAAAGACTAAAAAATAGTCTTTTTTTCTTGCAAAATAGTAATTATTGTTGTATTATCATTTGGTGATTTGATGGGAGTTGACATGCTTATGGAAAAAATCATTAATATAGCAGTAGTTGCACACGTTGATGCTGGTAAAAGTACTTTAGTAGATGCTTTACTTGAGCAAAATGGCGTTTTTAGCGAAAGAGAAGAAGTTGTAGACTGTGTAATGGATAGTAATGATATAGAAAGAGAAAGAGGAATTACTATTTATTCTAAAAACTGCTCAATTAGATATAAAGATTATAAAATTAATATTGTAGATACTCCGGGACACGCTGATTTTTCTAGTGAAGTTGAAAGAGTTATTAGAACTGTTGATACAGTTGTATTATTAGTTGATTCTGCTGAAGGACCTATGCCTCAAACTAGATTTGTTTTAAAGAAAGCTTTAGAACAAAACTTAAGACCTATTTTATTTATTAATAAGATAGATAAAAAAGATGCTAGAGTTCAAGAAGTTGTTGATATGACTTTTGATTTATTCTTAGAACTTAATGCTTCAGATGAACAACTTGATTTTCCTATTATATATGGAGTTGCAAGAGATGGTATAGCTAAACTTAATATGGATGATGAATCTGATTCTATAGCTCCACTTCTTGAAACAATAGTTAATCATGTTAAACCCTTTGAAGGATCAGAAAATGATGATTTACAACTACAAATATCTGCACTTGACTATGATGATTACATTGGTCGTATTGGTATTGGTAGAATTAATAAAGGAAAAATCAAAAATGGTGAGACAGTAACGCTTGTTACTAATGAAGGAAATGTTCAATCATTTAAGATTTCAAAGTTATTTGTTAATGAAGGAATTAAAAGAAAAGAAAAAGATATTGCTTATTATGGTGATATCGTATCTGTTGCTGGTTGTTCAACAATATCAATTGGAGATACTATTTGCGAAAAAGATAAACCAAATGCTCTTCCTCCAATTAATATTGAAAAACCAACACTATCTATGAATTTCTTAGTTAATAGTAGCCCATTTGCTGGTAAAAGTGGTAAATTCTTAACTAATAGACATATTAAAGAAAGACTTGATAAAGAACTTGAAACTAATGTTGGTCTTGAAGTTGAAACACTTGAAAATGCTGATGGATATAAAGTAAGTGGTAGAGGAGAACTACATTTATCAATTTTAATTGAAAATATGAGAAGAGAAGGTTATGAACTATCTGTTTCTAAACCAGAAGTTTTAATTAAAGAAATAGATGGAGTTAAATGTGAACCATTTGAAAAAGTTATTATTAACTGTCCAACAGATTATTCAGGAACAGTTATTAATGATATTCAAGAAAGAAAAGGAATACTTGAAGTTGTTTCTTCTGATTCAGATAATTTTTCTCACTTAGAGTTTAGTGCACCAACCAGAGGATTAATAGGTTATAGATCTGCATTTATTACTAACACTAAAGGTGAAGGTGTTATGGTAAGAAGTTTTGATGACTATAGACCTTATGTTGGACCTATTACAAGACGTAAAAATGGCGTTTTAGTATCTATGGAAAATGGTAAAGCACTAGGCTACTCATTATTTAATTTACAAGATAGAGGAACACTTATTATTGAACCATCTACTGATGTATACTGCGGTATGATTGTTGGTATTCATAATAGAGATAATGATCTTGATGTTAACCCTTGTAAGAATAAAAACTTAACTAATACGCGATCTAGTGGAGCTGATGAAGCTATCGTTTTAACTAAAGCAAAAGAATTTACTTTAGAAGAAGCACTTGAATTTATCGAAGATGATGAATACGTTGAAGTAACACCAGATGCTATTAGACTTAGAAAGAAATTCCTAGATCCTAAAGATAGATTTAGAAATAATAGAAATAATATGGAATAAAAAAACAAGCTTTAAAAGCTTGTTTTTATTTTTTTATAAACCTAGTTCATTAACTGTATATTTTCTAGTTCCATTAGATCTTAAATCATAACTTATAACAGTTTTACCAGTTTCTTCTTTACCAGTTGAATTATTATATGTTACTTCATAACCATTAATATATGCAGCATATCCAACAAGTCCAGTCTTTTCATTATTTAAAATAGGAACTACATTAAGTTGGAAATATATTTTCATGCTTATATTTTTATTATTAATTTCAGTTCTGAGTTTTTCTAGATCATTTTTAGCCATGTTTTCAGGTGTTGAAATATATGTATCTGTTTTTGCATATTTTGCATCTACAGGACAATTATTTTTAATAAGTGAATATGTTAGTATGTGGCTACTTGAATATTTAGTGCTTCCATATGAACATGTTGGTTTAGTAGGTTCAACTTTTTTAGCATTAATAGTAAGTTTAGCATTTTGAACAGGAGCAGTATTACCACTTAAGTCAGATGCAATTATTGGTACAGAATAAGTACCTGGAATAGTTAATTTTGCATAATCTTGTGATTGATAACTTAAGATACATTCCTTACCACTATTATCTGAACAACTTGATACTAAATCATTTATTGTATAACTATCACCTTGAGTGATTGTTAACTCTTTTACAGCAAATGTAGGGGCATCTTTATCAATAACAACTATTCTTGATGAATACTCTTTATCATTTAAAGTAATACTTACTTTATATTCTCCAACGGAGTTGTATTTGTTATTTACAAAATTGTTTTCATCATAAGAAATTTGATCGTTACTAGATTTAATTTTTGAATAATTTTTTACAAAAGCATCAATACTTGGAACTTCTTGATTTAAATTGATTGTAATTGAATCAACAATTACAGGATTTGTTGTATTAATTGTTTCTTTTGGTTTTTTAGTTGTTTTTTTGCTAGCATTATTACTACCACAACTTTTAACAACTAATATTAATATAACGATAAATATTATTAAAATTATGATTTTATACCACTTTTTAAAGAAATTATTAATTTTTTCAGTATAAGATGATATCTTTTGTGCACTAAAAACATTTGCAAAAGTCTTTTTAGTAGTTTTAGTTTCTTTTGCTTTCTTAGGTTTAGCTTCTTTAACAGGTTTTTCTTTTACACTTTTTATCTTTTTAGGTTTTGGATCTTTGTACTTGTTTTTACCATTAGATTTGTTATTTTCATCAAAGAAAAACTTTTTATTATATCTAATCATATTTATCTTCCTTACTTAATATCAATATAAATATAACATAAATTTTAAGTATTTTTATATATTTTTATATTTTTTTTATGTAAATGGCGTAATTATGCCGAATATTTGAATAAATTTTGTTGTTTTATTAAAACTTTTATGTTAATATCTATATTGCAGTTATATATTTATATATAACTAAATGTTAAGTGGAAAGGAATATTTGCGGATTACGCCTGTACCACTTACGCGAATTTTAAACATTTTATAGGAGGTGTTTTTCGTGGCAAAGGAAATCGTAAAAAAGATTAAATTACAAATCGAAGCTGGTAAAGCTACACCTGCTCCTCCAGTTGGTACTGTATTAGGTCCTGCTGGTATTAATCTTCAAGAGTTCTGTTCAAAATTTAATGAAGAAACTCGTGATAAGATGGGCGATGTAATACCTACAGAAATTTCTATTTATGAAGATAGAAGTTTTGACTTCGTTTTAAAAACTCCACCAGCTGCATTCTTAATTAAGAAAGCTGCTAAAATTCAAAAAGGTTCTCATAAAGGAGCTAATGAATTAGTTGCAACAATTTCTAAAGAAGATCTTAAGAAAATTGCTGAAACTAAACTTCCAGATTTAAATGCTTATGATGTAGAAGCTGCAATGAATACTATTGAAGGTACTGCTCGTAACATGGGAGTAGCTATTAAAGGTGTTAACGACGCTGAAATGGCTGAACAAGCTGCTGAAGCTGCTAAAGAAGAAGCAGAACAAGCTAAAAGAGATGCAGAACTTGCAGAAATGGAAGCCGAAGCTAAAGCTGAAGTTGATGTTAATGTTGAAGTTATTGGAGAAAATAAAGAAGAATCTGAAGAAAAAACTGAAGAATAATCTAAACAATTTATTTATAAATGTTTATCCGCTAATAAACCACAGTTAGGAGGTAAAAAATTATGAAACGTTATGGAAAAAAATATGTGGAAGCTTCTAAAAAATTAGATAAAGCTAAACTTTATACTTGTGAAGAAGCAGCAAAACTAGTTAAAGAAACATCTATTACTAAATTTGATTCAACTGTTGAAGTTGCTATTAAACTTAATATTGATGCTAAAAAATCTGATCAACAATTAAGAGGATCTTTAAAACTTCCAAATGGAACTGGTAAATCTAAAACTATTTTAGTTTTAGCCAAAGGATCTCAAGCTACTGAGGCAAAAAATGCTGGTGCTGACTTTGTTGGTGATGTAGATATGATCGAAAAAATCGAAAAAGAAAACTGGTTTGATTATGATGTTATCGTAGCTACTCCAGAAATGATGCCTTTATTAGGTAAAGTTGGTAAACTTTTAGGTCCTAAAGGTTTAATGCCAAACCCTAAAACTGGTACAGTTACTCCAAATGTTGCAAAAGCAATTGAGGATATTAAATCTGGTATGGTTGCATACAAAAATGATGCATATGGAAATGTTCATATGATCATTGGTAAAGTATCATTTGATGCTAAGAAAATTGCTGAAAACTTAGATTTTGCAATTAAATCTATAGCTAAGCAAAAACCATCTACAGTTAAAGGTCAATTTATCCAAAACATTACTGTTTCTAGTACTATGGGTCCTGGAATCAAAGTTGATAAAAATTTATTTGACATTTAATAAGTAGATTATTATAATAATCGTTAGTTAAAGCAATTACCAAAGACAGCTGGGACTACTTAGTAGTTTAATAATCCAGCCGAGGGAATTCTGAAAATATCTTTAAGCAATATTTTTAGGCTTCCTTTTTGGGAAGCTTTTTCTATATATATAAGGAGGACAATATGGCAAGCGAAAAAAATATAAGCGCTAAAAAGTCAATTGTATCTGAGATTGTTGATAAAATCAAAAACAGTGAATCTGTAATTGTTTTCCAATATCAAGGATTAACAGTTGGTGAACTTAGTGAACTTAGAAACAAACTTAAACCTACTGATGCTGAAGTAAAAGTATATAAAAATACACTTTTAAAAAGAGCATTAGATGAAGTTAAGGTAAACTTAGACGAATTCCTTGAAGGTCCAAATGCTATTTTATTTGGTAAGAATTTACTTGAACCAATTAAAGTAATATCTGACTTTGCAAAGGAAAATGACAAACTTAATATTCGTGTTGGTATCATAAGTGGCGATAGAGCTGAACTAGATACTATCAAAGAATATGCATCAATCCCATCAAGAGATGGATTATTAACTATGATTGCTGCAGGTATGATGAAATATGCTCGTGATCTTGCTATTGCAATCAATATGTATGCTGAAGAAAAGGAAAAAAATAATTAATTAGGAGGAAAGAAAATATGGCAAAATTTACAAAAGATGAATTTATTAAAGGTATAAGCGAAATGACTATTCTTGAACTTAAAGAATTAGTTGACGCTATGAAAGATGAGTTAGGAATCGACGCTACTGCTGTTGCAGTTGCTGCTCCTGCTGCTGGTGCTGTTGAAGACGCTGGTTCTTCAACTAAGACTGTAGTATTAAAATCTGCAGGTGGAAACAAAATCGCTGTTATTAAAATCCTTAAAGAAATTACTGGTTTAGGTTTAGTTGAAGCTAAAGCTCTAGCTGATAATGGTGGAAACGTTAAAGAAAACGTTGCTGCTGATGAAGCTGAAGCTATTAAAACTCAATTAACTGAAGCTGGTGCTGAAGTAGAACTTGCTTAATTAAATTAACAATGCTAAAGCATTGTTTTTTTAATGCTTTTTTGTTAGAATATATTTTAATTCGATGAGGTGAAAATATGAAACTTGATAATAGAGGCTGGGGTTTAGGATTTTTAATAGTAATTGGTGCTCTTTTCCTACTTATTTTAATATTTGTAAGCTTAAGAATAAGAGCTTTAACACATCAAACTAAAAGTGACGATAAATCCGATAAAAATAAGACTAATGAAAATACTACTATAGATAGCAGTTTATATGAAACTTTGGAACAAGTATTAAAAAGAGCTGGAGAGTCATATACTATTAATAATTCATCACTTATTGATAATATTGATGATCATATTACAGTTGATTATGAAGAATTAAAATCTAGTGGATATATTGAATCACTTGCTGATCCTAGTGGCAATGGTAATTGTGATGGATATGTATTTATAAAAAATGATTATAGTGTTCAACCATTTATTAAGTGTAGTAATTATAAAACAACTAATTACGATTTATGGGTAGATTAATATGAAGAATAAAGTATTATTTATTATTTGGGTTATTTTATTAGTAGGAATATTCACAATGCTTTCTATTATAGGATTTAAACATAAAAATAATGTTAAGAATTATAAAGAATATGAAGATAAACTGATTGATGCAACAAAAGCATATTTAAATGTACATAGATCTTATCCTAATAAGGGTTCATCTATTTCAATTAATATTAAAGAATTAATTAGTGAAGAATTTATTGATAAAAAAGATGTAGTTAAGGGTTGTAGTGGTACTATTATTGTAAAATATGATAAGTTTATTGATTATTTACCTAATTTAAAGTGTAAATATTATAAATCTATTAAGAAATAATTAACAATTTTTTGTTATAATGGTTATATAAGGAAGTGTATATATATGAATAATGAAATTAAAAAAATAGATTATTCTGAAGAATTTAAGAAAAAATTTGCTACAGCTTATGAAGGCTTTTCTGAAGCAACATATACTGAAGATTTAAACTTAGCTTTAGAATATGCAAAAAAAGCTGAAGATTTAGTAAGTTATGCTGAACTTGATTCAGATGATATTAATAACCTTAGTTTAGAGGATACAAAAGCTATTATCTGTGATATTATTCTAGCTGTTGCTGAACAACGATTTGCTAATCGTGTTAATCTTGGAAGTAGTGAAGGAGAAGAAATAGTTAACCTTGATAATTACTTTGCTGAATTAGTATCATCTAAGTTAGGTATTGAAATCGAACAAAGTACTAGAAAATAATAAAAAATAATTGACAAACGCATATAATAATAGTATATTATTTATGCGTTTTTAATTAGGTTCTACCTTGCGTAGGACCAAATTTAATGATTTGTATGATACACCTGGAAGTGTGTACATGGAAGGAGGATAATTATTAATGCCAACAATTAATCAATTAGTTAAAAAGAAACGTAGCAAAAAGACTAGAAAAAGTAAAAGTCCAGTTTTAAATGTAGGATATAATACACTTGAAAGAAAGACTACTGATCAAACTAGTCCACAAAAAAGAGGAGTTTGTACTCGTGTAGGAACTAGAACACCTAAAAAACCAAACTCAGCTTTAAGAAAATATGCTCGTGTTAGATTATCTAATGGTAAAGAAATCGATGCTTATATTCCTGGAGAAGGACATAATCTTCAAGAACACAGCGTTGTACTAATCCGTGGAGGACGTGTTAAAGACTTAATCGGTGTTAGATATCACATTATTCGTGGTACTCTTGATACTCAAGGAGTTGCAAATCGTCAACAAGGACGTAGTAAATATGGTGCTAAAAAGCCTAAGAAATAATAGAAAGAAGGAGGAAATATAATATATGCGTAAAAGAAGAGCTGATAAAAGAGATGTACTTGCAGATCCACTTTATAACTCTAAAGTAGTTACTAAGTTAGTTAACCAAATTATGTTAGATGGTAAAAAAGGAACTGCTCAAAAAATAGTTTATTCAGCATTTGAAACTGTTGAACAAACAACTAAAAAACCTGCTCTTGAAGTTTTTGAAGCAGCAATGGAAAATATTAAACCTGCTCTTGAAGTTAAATCTCGTCGTGTTGGTGGTTCAAACTATCAAGTACCTATCGAAGTAACTGAAGAGAGAGGCCAAGCTTTAGCTTTAAGATGGTTAGTTACATATGCTAAAACAAGAAATGGAAAGGGTATGGCCATTAATTTAGCAAACGAAATAATGGATGCTGCTAACGGTGTTGGTGGTGCTGTTAAGAAGAAAGAAGATACTCATAAAATGGCAGAAGCAAATAAAGCATTTGCTCATTATAAATGGTAGGAGTAAGTTATGGCAAGAGACGTTACAATTGATAAAATTAGAAATATTGGTATCATGGCTCACATCGATGCTGGTAAAACTACTACTACAGAAAGAATTTTATTCCATACAGGTATAACACATAAAATTGGTGAAACACATGATGGTGAATCACAAATGGACTGGATGGAACAAGAAAAAGAAAGAGGTATTACAATTACTAGTGCTGCAACAACTGCTCACTGGAAAGGATACCGTTTAAATATCATCGATACTCCAGGTCACGTAGACTTCACTATCGAAGTTCAAAGATCTTTAAGAGTTTTAGATGGTGCTGTTGCTCTAATTGATGCACAAGCAGGAGTTGAACCTCAAACTGAAACAGTTTGGAGACAAGCTAACGAATATAAGGTTCCAAGAATGATTTGTGCTAACAAGATGGGTAAAATTGGTGCTGACTTCTATTATAGTTTAAAAACAATTAAAGATAGATTAGGTGCTAATGCTGCTCCAATTGAACTTCCAATTGGTGCTGAAAATGAATTCCATGGAGTTGTAAACTTAGTAACAATGAAAGCTTACAAATTTGATGGAACTGAACAAGAAAATGCAGAAGAAATTGCTATACCTGAAGACATGGTAGATTTAGCAAATGAATATAGAACTAAGTTAATTGAAGCTGTAGCTGATTTTGACGAAGACTTAATGATGACTTACCTTGATGGTGGAGAAATCTCAGTTGATATGTTAAAAGCTGCTATTCGTAAAGCTACATTATCTGTTGAATTCTTCCCAGTACTTTGTGCTGATGCTTTATCTAACCAAGGTATTAAACCTCTACTTGATGCAATCGTAGATTATCTACCTGCACCAACTGATGTTGAAGCAATTGACTGTACTGATAAAAATGGAAACGATGTAAAACGTCATCCAAGTGATAGTGAACCTTTCACTGCACTAGCATTCAAGATTATGACAGACCCATTTGTTGGACGTTTATCATTCTTCCGTGTTTATTCAGGAGTTTTAAAATCTGGTTCTTATGTTTTAAACTCAACTAAGGGTGAAAAAGAAAGAATTGGACGTATACTTCAAATGCATGCTAACCAAAGAAAAGAAATAACTGAGGTTTATGCAGGAGAAATTGCTGCTGCAGTAGGATTAAAAAATACTACAACAGCTGATACTCTTTGTGATGAAAAGTCACCAGTTATCATGAAAGGTATGGAATTCCCAGAACCAGTTATTGATATCGCTATTGAACCAAAGAGTAAAAATGATCAAGATAAGATGGCTATCGCTATTCAAAAACTAGTTGAAGAAGACCCAACACTAAGAGTTAAAACTGATGCTGAAACTGGTCAAACAGTTCTATCAGGAATGGGAGAACTTCACTTAGATGTAATCGTAGATCGTATGAGAAGAGAATTTAACGTTGAATGTAATAAAGGTAGACCACAAGTTGCTTACCGTGAAACTATTACAGTTCCTGCTGATTGTGAAGGTAAATATATTAAACAATCAGGTGGACGTGGACAATATGGACATGTTTGGGTTAAATTCGAACCAAATAAAGATAAAGGTTATGAATTCGTTGATGCTATCGTTGGTGGTGTAGTTCCTCGTGAATATATTCCAGTAACTGATAAAGGATTACAAGAAGCTATGGCTGGTGGTATCCTTGCTGGTTATCCAATGGTAGATGTTAAAGCAACATTATTCGATGGATCATATCATGATGTTGACTCATCAGAAATGGCTTTCAAAGTTGCTGCAAGTTTAGCACTTAAAGAAGCTAAGAATAAATGTAAACCAGTTCTACTTGAACCAATCATGAAGGTTGTTGTAGATGTTCCTGAAGAATACATGGGTAATGTAATGGGAGACTTAACTAGTAGACGTGGACGTCCACTTGGACAAGAATCTATTGGTAATACTCTAAGAATTACTGCACTTGTACCACTTTCAGAAATGTTTGGTTACGCAACTGATTTAAGAAGTAATACTCAAGGTAGAGGTAACTTCCAAATGGAAAAAGACCACTATGATGAAGTACCTAAATCAATTGCTGATGAAATTATTAAGAAGAACAGCGCTAATGCTTAACATTAGCCCTGCTTCTCTTTAATAAAAGTACTTGAAAAAAGTACAATATTTGATAAAATATTATATGTAGAAAAAGGAAAGGAAAAATAATATTATGGCAAGAGAAAAATTTGATAGATCTAAAGAGCATGTTAATATTGGTACTATTGGACACGTTGACCATGGTAAAACTACTTTAACTGCTGCTATTTCTAAATATTTCGGAAAAGAATTCATGGATTACGCTTCAATCGATAGCGCTCCAGAAGAAAGAGAACGTGGTATTACAATTAATACTGCACATATCGAATACGAAACAGAAAAACGTCACTATGCTCACGTTGACTGTCCAGGACATGCTGACTATGTTAAAAACATGATCACAGGTGCTGCTCAAATGGACGGAGCTATCTTAGTTGTTTCTGCTTCAGACGGACCTATGCCTCAAACTAGAGAGCATATCCTACTTTCTCGTCAAGTTGGTGTACCTAAAATTGTTGTTTATATGAACAAATGTGACCAAGTTGATGACCCAGAACTACTTGATTTAGTAGAAATGGAAATTCGTGAATTATTAGGAGAATATGGTTTTGATGCTGATTGTCCTATCATTCGTGGATCTGCTTTAAAAGCATTAGAAGGAGACGAAGCTGCTGCTCAATCTATTAGAGATTTAATGAAAGCAGTTGATGAATACATCCCATCTCCAGTTCGTGATACTGACAAACCATTCTTAATGAGTATTGAAGACGTATTTACTATTTCTGGACGTGGTACTGTTGTTACAGGACGTGTTGAACGTGGTGTATTAAAATTAAATGACGAAGTTGAAATCGTTGGTTTAAGAGATACTAAGAAAACAGTTGTTACTGGTATTGAAATGTTTAGAAAATCTCTAGACTTTGCTCAAGCTGGTGATAATGCTGGTGCTCTACTTCGTGGTATTAACCGTGAAGATGTTGAAAGAGGACAAGTTCTAGCTAAACCTGGATCTGTTACTCCACACAAAAAATTCAAAGCTTCAGTTTATGTACTAAGCAAAGAAGAAGGTGGACGTCATACTCCATTCTTCTCAAATTATCGTCCACAATTCTATTTCAGAACTACAGACGTTACAGGAGTTATTGAACTTCCTGCTGGAACTGAAATGGTAATGCCTGGCGATAACGTAGACATGACTGTTGAATTAATTGCTCCAGTAGCACTTGAAAATGGTACTAAATTCTCAATTCGTGAAGGTGGACGTACTGTTGGTGCTGGAGTTGTATCTGAAATTATTGAATAATAATTAAGAGAATTTAAAAAAGTGCTTATAGCACTTTTTTTATTTCATAATAAAAGACTAACAAATTTGTTAGTCTTTTTTAAATTCTTTTTGTAATTGATTAGTAGTTATTAAAAAGTCATAAATTCTTTTATTAATAACTAAATCATATTCACCAATAAATTCATATATATAAGGATTGAAACCAAATTTAAATTTGTTTAATCCATAATATGGATTAGTATTTGAAAAATCTCCAGTTACTCCATTTAAATCAACATAATCATATTTATCTTTATAATATTTAAATATTTCATTATGAAGAAAATAATTTGGATTAAGAGATCCATATATTTCACTATAACCACTAATAACAATATGAACTCTATTTAAATACTTAATAACAAAAGCACCAGCAATATATTTATTTGGATCTTTGTTTATATTATAAGTTGCATTTATTACATCATTTTTATATGATTGAAGTTTTCTATCAGAATCCATTTTCTTTTTAATATTTTCTAGTGAATTGTTTTTAAATAATTTTTCTGTTAGTTTTTGATTTATTTCTTCTTCTTCTTCAAATACTTTTTTACTATTTTCTAGATAAGTATTATAGTTTATTTTTACTAGAAAAATATCAGCATAATTATCTTTATTAAATATAGAGAAATAATTCTTATAATAAAGTAAGTCTCTTCTTTTCTTTTTAAACTCTATAAATTTATATAAATCTTTAATATTACTTTCACTATTAACAACTTCTATTTCAAGACCTTTTCTGTTAGCATTATTTATTTTATTACGATTATTTTTAGCAAAATTATCTACTGAATAATTTTTAAGATCTAAAATTGCATTAAATCTAGGTTGCATTGATTCAAAATATAAGTTATTTTTTAAATGAATGTAACCAAGATTATCAAGTTTATCAATTATTGAAATATTAGAAAGTTGTTTCTTTTTATAACTTGTATTATATCTATATGTAGGTATTTCAGGATTTAATTTGATAAATAAAATTTTTTCAGTTTTTGCATATTTAATAATAGCTTTTGTAAAATCTTCTAATAATTTATCATTTTTATAATCAATTAGAAATCCTTTTGGTGCATAAGCATATTTAAATATTTTTTTAATTTTTTTAATTAATATAAGTGTAGCGGCTTTAATTTCACTATGTTTATTTTTATATCCAAGATATTTTATGGTATAACCAGATTTAATCATAAGGTTACCATAATATGAGGATTGATAGTAATTTGCAAGTTCGTGATTAATTGCAAATCTATCAAATTCTTGTGGTGTTAACTCGCAAATCATACCATCCCTCCCTAAATGGTAGATTATTATAACATACTTTTTATAATTTTTAAACATCTTAATTGACATATTACTAACTTTTAGTATAATTAAAATAGGAGGATAAAATCATGGGAAAACTTACTAAAAATGAGATTATTGATTATAAAATTAATAATATTGTTCGTTTATGTGTATACTTAGTTTTTATTATTGTTGGCTTAATTTTGTGTGCTAAATCTTATATTAAATATGAGGCTATTATAAATTTTCTTGGGGTACTATTTATTATTACTGGTGGCGTTTTTGTATATATCAGTAGTAGAGAAAAAAAATTATCATTATCTAACCTAGATGTTATATTTGGGGTTTTAGCTTCTATTGATGGTTTATTAATGATTCTTAATCCTGGAAATGTAATAAATAATTTAACTTTTTATCTTGGATTATTTATTGTAATAGGAGCTTTACAAAAACTAGTTGTCGCAATTAAATTAATAAATAAAAAAGATGATGCAGGAATTATAACACTTGCAACATCTATATTTACTATGTTAATGGGTGGTTTATTAATATTAAATATATTTAAAAATACATCCTTAACTGAACTTGCTGGTATGTTTATTATGTTTTATGGAATAATTCAACTTGCAAATACAATTTTACTTAATAGTAAAGAAAAAGATATAATTAAGAAAAATTAGAGTAAAGGAGTAACGAAATCGTTACTTTTTTATTGCTTTAATTTTTTAATGTATCTATACTTAAATTATATAAGGGAGTTGTTAAATGTGATAATAGATTTAATAGCAAGAGAAATTTTAGACTGTCGTGGAAATCCTACTGTTGAAGTAGAACTTTTTTGTGATAATAATAAATCATATATAGCATCTGTTCCAAGTGGAGCATCTACTGGTTCTAGGGAAGCACTTGAACTAAGAGATGGTGATGAAAGATATCATGGAAAAGGTGTTTTAAAAGCGGTAAAAAATGTTAATGAGATAATAAAACCGGCAATTATAAATAAAAAAGTTAACGTTCTTGATATAGACAACATCATGATTAAACTTGATGGAACAGAAAATAAATCTAAACTAGGCGCTAATGCAACCCTTGCAGTTTCTTTAGCTGTTTTAAAGGCTGCAGCAGATTATGATAATAAAGAACTTTGGAAATACTTATCAACAAGCAAAGCTACACTACCTATTCCAATGATGAATGTTATTAATGGAGGAGCGCACGCTGATTCTGGACTTGCTATTCAAGAGTTTATGATCGTTCCAGTTGTATCAAAGTTTAAAGAAAGATTAAGAGCTGGATCTGAAATATTCCATACCCTTAAAACTTTACTTAAAAAAGATGGATACCATGTTGCTGTTGGTGATGAGGGTGGATTTGCTCCATCACTCAAATCATCTGATGAAGCATTAAGATATATTGTTAAAGCTATTGAACAATCAGGATATGTTCCTGGAAAAGATGTATTTATAGCCTTAGATGTTGCTGCTTCAGAAGTATATAATAAAGATACTAATACATATAGAATTGATAGTAGACTAATGACACCTAGAGAACTTTTAAAATACTATAGTGAGTTAGTTGATAAATATCCTATTATTAGTATTGAAGATCCTTTTTATGAAAATGATTTTGATAGTTTTAAAATTATGACAAGTGTACTTGGAAATAAAATAATGCTTGTTGGTGATGACTTTTTTGTAACTAATTCTAAATGTTTACAAAAAGGAATTGATATGAATGCAGGTAATGCAATAATTATTAAAGCTAATCAAATTGGAACTGTTAGTGAAACAATAGAAACCCTTATTCTTGCTAAAAAGAATAATTATATACCTATTATTTCACATAGAAGTGGAGAAACAGAAGATACATTTATTTCAGATTTTGCTGTTGGACTTTGTATTCCATATATTAAAACTGGTTCATTATCTAGAGGAGAAAGAATTAGTAAGTATAATCAGTTACTTAGAATTGAAGAAAAACTAGAGAAACTCTAGTTTTTTAGTTGCATAAACAACGTAATTATGTTAAATTATTAACTGACGAGGATGTGAAATAAAATGTTAGAAACATTATTATTAATAGTATCTGTACTTATTATAGCTATAGTACTTCTTCAAAGTAATAAAGCTAGTGATGCAGGTCAAATTATTACAGGTGGAAATGAAACTTTATTTCAAAATATGAAAGAAAGAGGAGTAGAACTTTTTATTAGCAGATTAACAATGCTTCTAGGACTTGCTTTCTTTGGAATATCACTTGCACTATTTTTAATGTAAAAGATAAAGTTAAGAAAAAGACTTTATCTTTTTTAATTTATAAAATAAATGTTATAATAAATATAGTAGGTGATTAAGGTGAATAAAAAAGGTTTTACATTAATTGAAATTATTGCTGTAATAGTTATTATTGCACTAGTAACTACAATAGTAATTTTAAATTTTGATAATTCACTTAATAAAAATAATAATAAAAAAGAAGAAGCATTTGTAACAGATTTAGAAAAGGCTGCTTGTGTTTATATTGATTTGAAAGATAATGCTATTTTTAAAAATACATGTTATTCATTAGGTACATGCACTGTAACAGTTGATCAACTTATTACAAATGGTATTCTTTCATCTGATATGAAAGATCCATCAACAAATCAAAATATTGATAAAAATCTTACTGTTAGTATAACTTGGGATAGTGATGGAACTAAAACATGTACATTTACTAGGTGATATATATGAAAGACAAAATTATTGACTATTTACAAAATGAAAAAAGAGCATTAGAAGTTATAGATATTTATAACTTGTTAGGTTTAAAAACTATTGATGAATTAAATGATATAAAAAAAGAACTTGAAGAAATGGAATCTCAAGGATTAATTTTTAAAACAAATAAGGGTAAGTATATTTTGTTTCAAAATTGTCCTGGAGTTTTTTGTGGTTACTTACAAGTAAATCAAAAAGGATTTGGATTTGTTGTTATTCCTAAAGAAAATGACTTATATATTCCAAGTGATAATTTAAATGGCGCAGTAAATGGTGATTTAGTTGTTTGTGAAATAACTAAGAAAGATTTTAAACCTGAAGGTAGAATTATAAAAATTCTTAAAAGAGATTTACATAATATTGTTGGTGAGATAATTCTTGATAAAAGTAACAGGTATGTTTTTTCTCCTGATGATAAAAACTTGGGAATACATATAAAACTTGATAGATATACTTTAAAAAATTGTGTTGAAGGAACTAAAGTATTAGTTTCTATTGGAAATAATCTTGGTAATAATTTTTATGATGGCTCAATTATTAAAATATTAGGTCATAAAAATGATCCAGGAATGGATATAAAATCAATAGCATATAAATATGGTATATTTGATGAGTTTAATAATGAAGTTATTAATGAACTAGAGAAAATACCTAATGAAGTATCAGAAAAAGAGTTATCTAATCGCAGGGATTTAACTAATAAAACTATCTTTACTATTGATGGTGATGATACTAAAGATATCGATGATGCCATTAGTTTAGAAATTGATGAAGATAATAATTATGTATTAGGTGTTCATATAGCTGATGTAAGTAATTATGTTAAAGAAAATACAGCTATAGGAGATGAAGCTTTTGAAAGAGGCACTTCTTCTTATTTAGCTGACACTGTTATTCCAATGCTTCCACATAAACTATCAAATGGTATTTGTTCATTAAATGAAAATGTTATAAGACTTACTATTTCATGTGAAATGACTATTAGTCCATCAGGTAATTTAATTAAATCAGATATTTTTGAAAGTTATATTAAAAGTAATAAAAAGATGACTTACAAAAATGTTAATAAAATTTTAATGGAAAATATCATTCCAGATGGATATGAAAATTTTTCAGATACATTACTTAAAATGAATGAGCTTGCAAAGATTCTACAAAAAAATCAAAAGAAAAAAGGTTATATTGATTTTCAAATTGATGAACCAAAGATAATTCAAGATGAAGATGGAAAAGCAATTGATGTTATAAAACGCGATCGCGGTGACGGTGAAAGATTAATCGAAAGCTTTATGATTATGGCAAATGAAACTGTTGCTGAATATATATCTAATATGGATTTGCCATTTATTTATCGTATCCATGATATTCCAAGTGAAGAAAAAGTTGAGGATTTCTTAAATCTTGTTAAACAACTTGGTTATAAATTAACTACAAAAATTACATCATTTACTCCTCTTACTATGCAGAAGGTCTTAGATGAGTTATCTGATAAGCCTGAATTTAAAATACTTTCAAGTCTACTTTTAAGAAGTATGAAAAAAGCAATATATTCTAAAGATAATATAGGACATTTTGGCTTAGCACTACAAAACTATACACATTTTACAAGCCCTATTAGACGTTTTCCAGATTTAACTGTTCATAGATTATTAAGAACATATTTATTTAATCATGATTTAAGTGTATCTACGATTAATTATTATAATTCAGCTTTAGTACAAATTGCCGAACATTCTAGTGAAAGAGAGCAAGCATCAATTAAAGCTGAAAGAGATGTAGATGACATGAAGATGGCTGAATATATGGAAAGCCATATTGGTGATGAATATGAAGGCATGATAGTTAGTGCAAGTTCATTTGGTTTTTTTGTTCAACTTGATAACTTAATTGAAGGATTAGTTCATGTTAAAACTTTAAAAGGTGATATGTATAACTATATTCCTGAACTTCTTTCACTTGTTGGTAAAAATACTAAAAAGATATATAAGGTTGGAGATATTGTAAAAGTAAAAGTTATTAATGCATCAAAAGAAACAGCAATGATAGACTTTGAACTAGTAGGTGATGAAAATGGAAATAGTTAATAAGAAAGCTAGATTTGACTATTTTATTGAAGATGAAATTGAAGCTGGTATTGCTTTAGTTGGTACTGAAATAAAATCTGTTAGAAAAGGTTCTGTTGATTTAAAAGATAGTTTTGTTCATATTAAAAATAATGAAGTATATTTAATTAATACTTATATTGCTCAGTATACTGAAGCTAATCAATTTAATCATGATGAACGAAGAAGTAGAAAACTTCTTCTTCATAAAAAAGAAATTAAAAAGTTACAAGATAAAGTAAAAATTGAAGGATACACTTTAGTCCCTTTAAAAATGTATTTTGTAAAAAATCATGTAAAAGTTTTAATAGGCGTATGTAAGGGTAAAAAACTTTATGATAAGCGTGAAACTATTAAAGAAAGAGATTTAAAAAGAACTAATAATATGTTTTAATAGTTCTTTTTTTATGCTATACTATCTATAGTTGGGAGCAAAATAAAAATGAGTACAAGACATAAAAAAAATAAAAAAATTAAATTAATAGCAATAATTCTTATTTTAGTTATTGCAGCTGGTACAGCTAGTTATTTTACATTTGGTAAAGAAATGCTAAGTAAAGTAGCTGATGGTAAGAAAAAAACTACTGATAACTCAAAAAATAAGGGTAAGAAAAAAGTAGAGGAACCAAAATTACAAGTTGTTAATACTGATTCTAAAACTAGACCATTTGCTGTAATGATTAATAATATTGGAGTTGCAAGACCTGTACAATGCGGACTTCAAGATGCTTATTTAGTTTATGAAATCATTGTTGAAGGTGGAATAACAAGATTTATGGCATTATTTGAGGGAGATAAGGATGTAAGTTGCATTGGATCTATTAGAAGTGCAAGACATTATTATTTAGACTATGCACTTGAAAATGATGCTATATATGTACATCATGGATATAGTCCTCAAGCTGGTGAAGATTTTTCTAATCTAAATGTAGATCATATTTCTTCATCTGAACCTAATACTGGTTGGAGAGAAAAAGGATTAGGAGTTTCAACTGAACACACACTTTTCTCTAGTACTGAAAAACTTAAAAAAGGTATTGGTAAGAAAAGAACTGAATATTCTGAAGAAAGATATAAAGATAATTATGGATTACTTCTTCATTATAGTGTTAAAACTCTTGATTTAGCATCTATAGCTAATTCTCAAGTTGCTAATAAAGTAAGTATTAGATATTCTAATTCTAATACATCTAGTTATGAATATGACGCTGAAGCTAAAGTTTATAAAAGATTTGTAAATGGTAAAGTTCATAAAGATAGAGTTACAGGAAAACAATTTACATTTAAAAATATCATCACATATCAAGTTAAAAACTATAACTTAAATGATGGTTCTGGAAAAGGAAGACAAGGGTTAAATAACGTTGGTTCTGGAACTGGATATTATATTTCTGAAGGTTATGCTATTCCTATTAAATGGAAGAAAGATTCTAGAAAATCAAAAACAATATATACTCTAGAAGATGGAAGCGAATTAAAAGTAAATGATGGCAACACATTTATTCAAATTCAACCAACAGGAAATAAACTAGAAATTACTGAATAAAAAGGGTGATTTTATGGAAAAAGTTCTAATGTATATTACAAATCATTATCTTATATTTGTAATTGCTGCAGTTGCACTTATAATTTCGGCAGTTGGCTTTATAGTAGATAATAAAAAACAAGAGTTAAATAAAGCTAAAGATGTATCTAATGAATCTAAAACGATTAAAGAACAAGTTGAAAAAAATAAGAAAAATAAGAAATAAGATATTTTAAATATCTTATTTTTTATTTGTTAAAATGAGTAGATAAAATAAATTATTTTTGATATAATGAAAAAGCAAGAATAAGGAAGTGTTTATAAATGACATTATCAATGATATGGACAATTTTTACAAAAGTTGTTGACATATGTATTGTTTGGCTTGTTTTCTACTACATTTTAAAAAATATTAAAAACAATACAAAGATGATTTTAATCTTTAAAGGAGTTATTTTAATATTACTTTTCAAATTATTAAGTAATATATTCAATTTATATACAGTTGGAATAATACTTGAGTATATTGTTCAGTGGGGACCACTTGCAATTATTGTTATATTCCAACCTGAAATAAGAGGTGTACTTGAAACTATTGGTCGTACACAACTTTTAGGTAGACATAAAGTTTTAACAGTTGATGAAAGAGAACATGTTGTTTTTGAAATTATGAAAGCTGTTGAATACTTAAAGAAAAATAAAATTGGTGCTTTAATTGTTATTGAAAGAGAAGTTTCTCTACAAGAATATATTGATCCAGCTACAAAAGTATATGCTGATTTATCAGATGATTTACTTGAAACTATTTTCTTTCCAAATGCACCATTACATGATGGTGGAGTAATTATTCAAGGTGATAGAATTACATGTGCTGGTGTTGTATTTAGAACTAGTATGGATTCTACTTTAAATAAAAGACTTGGTACAAGACATAGAGCTGCTCTTGGTATAGCAGAAGAATCTGATGCTCTTGCATTAGTTGTATCTGAGGAAAATGGTAGACTTTCTATTGCTTGTGATGGCGAACTTAATTACAACTTAACATTAGATGAATTTAGAATGGCTTTAATAGAAGAGTTAAGTCCTAAAGCTGAAATCTTCTATGAAGCTGATGATAAAGAAAGCGGTGAAGATACTCATGAATAAGGTATTAAAAATTGTTAGTGCTTTCTTCAAAATAATTTATAACTTTCTCGATAAAGTTATTATTACTCCAATTAGTAGACTTATTTATTCAATAAATGAAAAACTTAAAGGTAAAAGTTATATAAGTAAATTAATTAATAGACCTAAATTTTTAGTTTATGCATCACTTGTACTTGCAGTTATTATGTTCTTGCTTATTGATAGTAAAGTAATAACTTTAGTAGAAAATGATGCCGAAGTTATAACAAATATACCTGTTACTGTTAAATATAATGAAGAGGCATATGTTGTTGAAGGTGTTCCTAAAACTGTTGATATGGTTCTAACTGGTAGAAAAAGCGATATTTATCTAGCTAAACAATTAGGTGAACATGAAGTAATTTTAGATTTAACTGATTATGAATCAAGTTCAATGAGTCATAAAGTAAAACTTACTTATACAAAATCAGTTTCATCACTTTCTTATAAACTTAATCCAAGTTATGTAACTGTAACAATAAAAGATAAAATTAGTTCACTTGAAACAGTTAGTTATGAGCTACTTAATTTAAATAAACTTAACTCAAAATTATCTGTTGAAGATGTTCAATTAAGTAAATCTGAAGTTGTTGTTAAGGGAAGCAAAGATGTACTTAATGAAATTGCATCTGTTAAAGCATTAGTTGATTTAAATAATAATGATTTTAAAGATGCCGGAACTTATGAAATTGAAAATGTTCCACTAGTTGCTTATGACTCTAAAGGTAAAATAATTGAAGAAGTTGAAATTGTTCCAAATTCAATTAACGCTACTGTTAAACTTGATACATATAGTGTTTCAGTTCCAATAAGTGTTAAAACAACTGGTAAACTTGTTACTGGTAAAGCAATTTCTAAAATATTAATTAATAATAGTGAATCTTATTCAATTGAGATTTACGGTGATAAGGAAAGTATTAGTCAAATAAAAAGTGTTCCCGTTACAGTTAATGTAGCTGGTCAAGGATCTAATGATTCTAAGTCATATACAGTTTCTTTATCTAAACCACAAGGAGTTAAATATATGAGTGCTGATACAGCAGTTATTAACTTATCTTTTGGTGAAGAAAAACAAAAAACTATTGAAATTAGTCCAGAAAATGTAACTCCTAAAAACCTAGGTAATAACCTTGCTGTTAACGCAACAAGTAAGGATACTATTTCCGTACAAGTTAAAGGTGTTCAATCCGTAATTGATTCAGTTAAAGCAGAAGATATTAATGCTTATATTGATTTAAGTAAATATACAACAGGTGAGTATGATGTTGAAGTTAAAATTGAAAACAATGATTCAAGATTATCATATGTTGTAAATAATACAATCAAGATTAAAATAACAAATGATTAATATTTAAAAAAGAACAACTATCTAGTTGTTCTTTTTTTAACTATTTCTTCATCATCGTGTTCTAGATTTGTAATTAGTAGACCAATGTTTATTAAACCACAAATACCAACAAGAGAATATATTACGTTTGTAATTGCACCGTTTTCAGAAAATATCGTAGAAACAAAATTAAAATCTAAAAATCCTATGCATCCCCAGTTAAGTGCACCAACAATAGTGAAAAATAGCGCTATTTTTTGTATTGTAATCATAACATTTCCTTTCCAATATTAGTTATTTACTGAAAGTTATAAAATATACAATCATATTTTTTCTTTTTAAAACTATATTTAATTAGAAAAGGAAAGTGATAGAGTTTGAAGAAAATACTTTGTTTAATTTTGGTTTTACTACTATTAACTGCGTGTGGTAAGAATGATGTTGAAAGTATTTCTAAAAGATTTAGCGATGATGTTAACAATTCTAATAGTTATAAAATTTTAGCTAAAATGAAAATAATTAGTGATGAGGAAGAATTTAATTATAATCTAGATATAATGCATTTGAAAGATAACTATTATAAAGTAATTTTAACTAACATTAGTAATAACCATGAACAAGTAATTTTAAGAAATAATGACGGTGTATATGTTATAACACCATCACTTAATAAAAGTTTTAAATTTGATAGTTCGTGGCCAAATAATAGCTCACAAGCATATTTACTCGGTTCATTATTAAATGACATCAATAATGATAAAAAAGTATCTTTAAAAGAAGAAAAAGGAATATATATTATTACTAGTAAAGTAAATTATCCTAATAATGAAGAACTAGTAAAAGAAGATATTTATTTTAATAATAAAATGAATATAACTAAAGTTATAGTTTATGACAAAGAAAACAATGAAAAAATAATTGTTGAGTTTGATAAAGTTGATTTAAAAGCAAATTTAACAGAAAACGATTTTAAACTCGATGATTATATTAATAATCCTAGCGCTAATGATATTGATAAAAAGTGTGAAGGAAGTAACTGTGATAAAACAACTTCAAATATTTTAGAAGACATTATATATCCTCTTTATTTACCGAGTGATACATTTTTAACAAGTAGTGAAACTATTAATACCGATTTAGGAAAAAGAGTTATTCTTACATTTGCTGGTAAAAAAGATTTTACTATTATAGAAGAACTTGCAACTATATCTGATGAGTTTGAAGTTAGCCCTGTATTTGGTGATCCTATTTTATTAAATGATACTATAGGAGTAATTGAGGATAATTCTATTAGATGGACCAAAGGAAACATAAGTTACTATTTAACAAGTAATAATTTATCATCTTTTGAAATGGCTACAATTGCATCATCTATGAATGAGGCTAAAAGTGTTTTAGGAAGCAAGTAGTTGCGCTTCCTTTTTATTTTTTGTATAATACCTTTTAGGTGGGTAATATTATGTCAAAGAATAAAATATATACTGAAGAACAAAGAGAAGTTTTTAAATTTGTAAAAATACTTACAGGTTTAGTTATTGTTATTTTTCTACTTTATTTATTTACTAATTATGTAGTAAATAAAGGAGAAACATATAAAAGAACTAATAACTCTGGAAAAATAAATTATGAAACTATATCACTTGGTACACTTTTAAATAAACCAGATAGTGAATATTATGTACTTGCAGTTGATAAATCAAATACACTTAATAATACATATTTAAATGCTGCATCAAATTATAAATCAGGTGTTAAACATTTACCTATATATATTGCAGATTTATCAAATGAATTTAATAAGTCTTTTATTGCTGATGAAAGTAATTATAAAGTGGATATAGCAGATTTAAAAGTTAAAGGAACTACACTAATTAAAGTAAAAGATAAAAAAATCACTAAATTTATAGAAGAAAAAAATGATATATTAAATGAATTAAATTAGAAAGGAAAACACCTTTCTTTTTTTTAAATATTATGTTATATTTTAATGGTAGAAAAGTGGGATACAAATGAAAAATAAGCTAGTTTTAAACCATGTTAAATTAAGCACTATTATATTTATAATGATAATTACTGCAATTGTATCCGGTATTACTTCAGGAATTATTGTTTATTCATCATATGGTAAAAATACAGGTATAAGTTATAAAACAATTAATAATGATAATTCCTTAAAAGAATTTTTAGAAGTATATAACCAAATAACAACTGAATACTATGAAAATGTTAATAAAAGTGAACTTATAGAAGCTGCTATATCATCTATGCTTGATTATTTAGATGACAACTATACAACATTAATGGATTCTAATCAAACTAACTTACTTAATGAATCTTTAAAAGGTGAATATAAAGGAATTGGAGTTTATATTCAAGAAGATCATAAAATTGCTGAGGTTTTTGATGATTCACCTGCTAAAGCAGCAGGCATTTTAGTAAATGATGAAATAGTAAAAGTTAATAATGAAGATGTTACTAACAAAACTTCATCTGAAATAGCATCATCAATAAAAGGATCAAATGAAGAAGAAGTTTTAATATCTGTTAAAAGAAATAACGAAGTTATTGATTTAACTGTACAGTTGTCAAAATTATATGTTCCTGCTATTTCAACTGAAGTAATTGAAAATACATCTATTGGATATTTAAGACTTGCAACATTTTCATCAACAGTTTCAAAGCAAGTTGAAAATGCTTTAGAAAAGTTTGGTGAACAAAATATAACCTCATTAATTATTGATTTAAGAAGTAATGGTGGTGGATTTTTATCAGCTGCTGAAGATGTATCAAATATTTTTTTAGAAAAAGGTAAAGTAGTTTACTTTTTAAAATCTAAAAATGAAACAAAAGAAATAAAAGATGTTACATCAAGTAAAACAGATTATAAAATTGTTGTATTAATTGATGAAAATACAGCATCAGCTGCTGAGATACTTACTGCAGCTTTAAAAGACAGTTATGGTGCAACAATTGTTGGTAAAAAATCTTTTGGTAAAGGAAAGGTTCAACAAACTTTTAGATTAAGTAATGGTTCTATGGCTAAATATACATCTGCAAAATGGCTTAGACCTAATGGAGAATGTATTGATGGTGTTGGAATAACTCCTGATTATGAAGTTGAACTTCAATATGAAAAAGACAAAAAAGGTAATATTATAGATATTATTGATTCACAGCTTAATAAAGCAGTTGAACTGTTAAGTTAGCATAAAGCTAACTTTTTTATTTGTTTGACAATATTAACTTTCTTGTTATAATGTTAGTGGGAAGCAGGATTGTTATGGAAGACGTAAAAGTCGGCGATAGATTAACGATCCATTGTTATAAACATAATGGTAAGATAGACCGTATTAGTGACGAAGCGGTTGTTCTTGATGTAACAGATGAAATGCTTGTTTGTGCAAATGATCACACAAGATTAACTGAAAGTGATGGCAGAAGTCATCGTACTAAAGAAACGGCTATATTATTTTTCTACCGCCATAGTTGGTTTAATATAATTGGTCAATTAAAAAAACATGGATTATTCTTTTACTGCAACTTAGCATCTCCATTTATTATAGAAAATGGAGCTATTAAATATATTGATTATGATTTAGATTTAAGAGTCTTTCCCGATGGAGGATTTAAAGTTCTAGATCGCAATGAATATAATTATCATAAAAAGGTAATGAATTATCCCCCAGATATTGACTACATAGTTAAAAATGAATTATCAAGACTTATAGAAATAAAGAAAAGAAACGAATTTCCTTTCTCAAAAGAAGTCGTTGCAAAATACTATGATAAATATTTAACCTTACAAAATAAAAATGACTAATAAGATTTAGTCATTTTTTATTTTTCTTTACATATTATATATAAAGGATGCAAAAATCCTTAAATTTGCTTGAAAATAAAGCAAAAAACGATATATTTACATAAAATGTCGAATTTTTGAAAAAAAATTAAAAAAAAGTGTTGACATTGATTTTTTATAATGGTATATTACTTGTGCACACCGCGAAAAGGTGTGGAAATGATCTTTGAAAACTAAGTAAGAAAAGTCAATTTTGAGTAGCTTAGATTAAACTAGAAATAATAGATTTTAGAATATAAAATCTTTTTTATTGAGAGTTTGATCCTGGCTCAGGATGAACG